>NZ_OY763421.1:1976170-2634893 GCF_963667555.1 uncultured Methanolobus sp. | reverse complement strand
CTACTTTTTTACAAATTTGGAGAAAGCTGGTTGGCTTAAACCATTAAAAGAAGCAGGATTTTTTGACCCAATTAATATTCCTGAACCCATACTCAGTTCAGATGGAAATGGATACAGTTTTCCATTTTGGAGTGTGTTAAACTATCTAGAAAGGATGGCGCTAACTTCAGAAGATGAAAATACCGATTTAATAATTGATATCATCAAAAAAATTATAGACCATCGTGAAGAGAAGAAAGATATAATTATTAATTCAAGAACAGATTATCAAGTATTTAAAATCATATGTGCTTTACCTTCTGAAAAGATAACTGAAGAGCACATTGAATTTATAGATAGAATTTTAATTTCTGGATTTTTTAACTCTCTTATTGCTTCAGATATTAATAAAATTCTTATACCAAAGCTGGTGACTGATAAAAATAAAGAGATATTATTAAGTCTTCTTGAAGTCGTAACAGAATTCAATATTGATAAAAAAGAGTTCATTTGTATAGTTAATTCTAAAATTGAAGATTATTGGCTTGAGGACCTTATTAATAAAAACTGTGAAGCAATTACCAACTTATTAGAGATGGACATTGTCCGATTACTTGTTGGAAAAATTAGGGAATTATGCAAAGTTAATGAACATTCATTTACTGTACCAACAATTGAAGATTCAGATCAGAATATATTAAAACACGAATATAAAGCCATTATTACATGTTTTTTAAGAGACTCGATTCTTCAATTAGGCACTGCTAAACTTCAATTATTTGTAGAAGAATGGATAGATGATGACTTAGCAATTCTAAAAAGAATGGCATTATTCGTAATAAACAAAAAATATACTGACTATAATGATTTGTTTTGGTGTATTGAAGAAAATCCAATTAAAAATCTTGCATGCAAGCATGAACTTTACGATTTATTAAATAATCACGCAACAGAATTCAATCCAGAACAGATAAACAAAGTTATTGAATGGATAGAAGAAATGAAATTTGAATACTTGGACGAAAGTGACAAAGTGTATGAAGCTCGTCTAAAGAAAGAGTGGTATTTGGCTTTGCTTGACTCTGAAGATGAAAATGTCCTCGAAAAATATAAAACATACAACGAATTGAGTCCAAAAACAATTGAACATCCTGGTTTTAATACTTATACAGAAGCTCTTTGGGGTGGACAAAGCCCATTGCAAGAAGTAGAAATGAACCAGATGACAAGTAAAGAAATATCTGAATACTTGGAGAGCTTTGAAGAACAAAAAAATAATTTATGGGCTCCTACTATAATGGGATTAGCCAATACATTTAAAAAAATAGTCATAGAAGATCCACATCGATTTAGTGACGAACTAGATGCATATAAAGAAGTTCCAATGATATACCGTTATTTTCTTCTAGAAGGCTTTTCTCAAGCATGGAAAGACGATAAACTGTTTGATTGGAATAATGTCTTGAAATATATTCAACATACTCTAAAGAACGATGTTAAACTAATAGACAATAAAAAAGAGTTCAATTACTATGAGTGGTTTATTGGACAGGCATGCAGACTTATTAAAGATGGGACGAAATCAGACAAACATGCATTTAGTGAACAATTTTTGCCTTTAACAAAAAAAATACTTCTCTTAATGAAAACAAAAGTAAATTCTCACGAATTTACTGGTGATGATTACGTTACATTTGTTCTTAATAGCACCAAAGGCCAGCTACTTGAAGCAATGATAAACTATTCGCTAAGAGTGACAAGAGTGGAAAATAAGAAGGAATGGGACAATGACATTAAGGCGGTTTTTTGTTATGAATTAAAAGATAAGCAATCTTTAGAAGTGCACACAATATTGGGGCAATATATTGGAAATTGTTTATATCTTGATGAGGAATGGATAAAAGATAACATTTTACTCATCTTCCCACAAGAAAAACCGAAACACTTTTTAGCAGCATTAGATGGATACTTTTTAAGTTCCACAGTGTACAATAACCTATATCATCTACTTGAGAATGTAGAAATTTATTCTAACATATTGCAAAAATGGGATGAAAATCCCAAGAGAATAAATGACAAAATTATTACTCACATCTGTCTAGCATATGCAGAAGGATGGGAATCTGTTGAAGTAGATGATAGTCTAATTAGTATCCTCTTAAAAAAGAAGCAAACACATGAAATGGTTGTACATTTCTTTGAGAATAATTCCAAAAACTTTAAAGAAAAGTATAAATCTAAAATAAAAAATCTCTGGCAAATTCTATTTGAGATTAATAAAGACTCAAATAAGAAAACTATAGGAAAACTCACAGCTTGGTTCGTAATTTTTGACGAATTAGACGATGACTTATTCCACTGGTTGGAAGAAGGAGCTCCACATGTTGGACCATATTGGGATTCATATTCATTTATTGAGAATTTAACAAGATTTATGAATGAAGAACCTAGAAAATGTGGAAACTTATTCTGGTCCTTGATTAAAGATAGAGAATATTTAGATGACTACAAAAAAGAGAATATCCTTTTTATTGTCAGCACATTATACCAGAAAGAAGAAAAAGAGATAGCAAATAAAATTTGTAATAGATATGCTGAAAATGGAATTTATTTCCTACGTGAAATGTATAACGAAAACAACTGAAAACTCTCATTTTTTCTTCTTTTCCATAATATTCATGAATCGCTTATTGCTGATCGGATGATGACTTATTATCTCTCCATCATAGATGATGCAAAAGGTTCCGAAAGCACAAGGAGAATCCTGAACAGCATCATGTCCTTCGAGATCGATTAGAGTGGCATCAATCCCAAATTCCTCTTTTGCAGAATCAATAATTGAATTCACATTCTTTTCAGTATAAGGACACTGTGCTGAACGTAAAACGTAAAGTCCTTCTTTATAGTTCTCCAGCTGTTGCTTCATGTTCTTGAATTTTGGATCGGGTGCATCTTCGTTGAATTTCAGGACCAACAATTCAAAATCAGGTTTGGCTTTGTCAACCTCAACAAATCCTTTCTTGATGAAAATATCCTTTTTAGCCATAAATGAGCCTTTTCTGGTAACAACAGAAACTCCGTTCATACCCTCATTTTTTGCTTCTTCGATGCATCCATCGATAAGAGATGATGCATAGCCCTTTCCTTTAAACTCATTTCTGAATCCCACAAAAATACACTGGATAAACATATACCCATCAGCATCAACCGGCCTGTGTGCATATTCACCGGGAACATACTCCAGCATTCCCTGATACAATCCTTTTTCCGATAGCAGGGCTTTTATCCTCAGACCTTTTGGATAATACTCATTGAACCAGTCTATCTTTTTTCTGAGCTCAAGATGCTTCTTTATGTCTTTGTAGCCGCAGACACCGTATTCTGAAATGTTGTCCGGTGTCAGGCTTATTATTTCAATATCACTCATTTCCTCTTCCCCACTTTATGCGCCGGCTAATGCATCATTAGATTATTGTTGCAAAGGATATGATATATCTTTTCAAAGAATCATACCCGTGTTTGCGTAGTTGAAAAATAAAAAGAAAAACGAAAGAAACAAAGATTTACTCACAATTATACAATTATGCTGATCTCTTAAAGTCCTTGTCTCAGTGAAATCTATAGATGACATTAGATTCCTGATTAATGAAAGAATTGAAAGAACCGAGAGAATCAAAAAACTAGGATTCCGGGCAAATAACACCTGAAACTTTCTCAGGTCTAAGCACTTTAATCCTTTCAAGAACCTCAGATATAGGTAGATCTATTGTATCAGAATAGTAGTACAGGTCACTTTTTGTAGAACTGCCAGCACTCCTGATTATTGAAGGAAGTGTGTACTGCGGTGAGTTTTCAAAATAAATGAACAGACAATCCAGTATTTGACTGTGTTTTCCGCTATTCCTCGTCTTCTTCTCACATTTTACAGACAGAATGGAATCCCAGGGAATAAAAAAGAGATCATCACCTTTTAGAAATATATTGAAGAACATGCCTTCGTGGTTAATTATGATCTGTTTGTAAGGATTAAAATAATTCCTGATGCTTGAGTAGGCTCCGCCCAATACGACCAGATAGAACAAAGCAAGCAAACCAATTGCGATCAAAGATTCTGTGTTACCACCTGGCAACTCATTTTTAGAATATGCCCTTATCATTACAGGAAGCACAACTGTCAGTACCAGTGAAAATAAAACAGTGACAAATATGGTGAACACTGTTTTAGGCCACCTAATTACTGTAACATCAGGAAAATTAAGTTCTGGAATTGACCTTTTCATATGAGCACTCCTATTTCTCGTATGGTTCTCCGCAACTATAACAAGAACTTTCATGCATGCAAACAGTCCCGCCGCAATTGGAACATTTCCATTTGCTTTTTTCATTCTCCATAAAAACTTCAATACCGGATTCCTGAATAGTTTTCAGGTTCCCGATAAGGCTTGTATGATATTTTTCACGGTACCTTTTATCCAGACGCTTTAACCTGGCACATGGAAAACCGTCGCATTCAAAACAAAAAAGAGATGGAGCGCCCTGTGAGACAATGTATCTCTTATCACATATCTTGATGCTGCACTTTATCCTGCTGATAGTTTTGTTGTCATCAGGGCCCCTGCATCCTGGGCACTTATTCTTTTCCCGCAGAAAAGCCATGCAAACACTGCAATTTATCCCGCACGGAGCAATTAACTGAATATTTTCTGAGGCTTGCATGTATATTCCTATGACATTCATTTTTCAAAAAAATTCCTGTGATATTTAAATTTAAAGATTGGCTTGCTAAGCAATTATATATCATGCCAACTATTATATAAAAGAAGGAATCTGGCTTGTAATGGCCCTTATTCTAATAATAAGTGAGAGGAATTCCAATTGGGGAAAATTAAGTCTGTTAACCCTGCAACAGGGGAATTGAACGGTGAATTTAACCTTTATTCTCAGCAGATCGTGAATCAGAAGATAGGAGATTCACGGGAAGCTTTTGCTCAATGGAAAAACGAACCTCTTTATGAAAGAACCTTCTCCATGGAATGCGTGGGTGAGGTTCTCAGAGACAGAAAAAATGAGCTTGCTGAGCTCATCACAAAAGAAATGGGCAAACCTATCAGGGAATCACTGGCAGAGATTGAAAAGTGCGCATGGACATGTGATTATTTTGCAGAGAACGCTGAAAGCTTCCTTGCATCAGAATTCGTGGAAACTGATGCTGAAAATTCAGGCTATGTCTACGAACCGGCAGGAGTTATACTCAGTATAATGCCCTGGGATTTTCCATTCTGGCAGGCATTGAGATTTGGCATTCCGGCTGTTGCCGGTGGAAATACTGTACTGCTGAAACATGCCAGTAATGTTCCCATGTGTGCCTTAGAAATTGAGAATATCTTTATTGAAGCCGGCTTTCCGGAAGGAGTTTTCCAGACACTTCTGGTAGATAGCAATACCGCATCCTCACTTATCTCAAGAGATGAGATCAACGCTGTTTCTTTTGCAGGCAGCCGTCCAGGAGGAGAAAGAGTAGCAGAAGCCGCAGGAAAAAGCATCAAAAAATTCATTCTTGAGCTTGGAGGTAGCGATCCTCTGATTGTGCTGGAAGATGCTGATGTCGATAAAGTTGCTAAAGCAGCAGTCATTGCAAGATTTCAGAACTGCGGACAAAGCTGTATTGCAGCCAAACGTTTACTTGTTGATGAGAAAATTGCCGGAGATTTTACAGAAAAATTCACAAACAACGTAAGAAACCTTAAAATCGGAGATCCTATGGATACTGCCACTGATATGGGACCGATGGCAGGTGAAAATCAAATAGATTATCTGGAAGAGCAGATCAGACTGAGCATGAAATCAGGTGCAAAAACTATTCTGCAAGGTGGCAGAACTGATGAGGAAGGATATTTTTACAAACCTGTTATCCTCGGTAGTGTCATGGCAAATGCTCCTGTTGTCGTGGAAGAGACATTTGGTCCTGTGGCTCCCATAATAACTTTCAATAATGAAGAAGAAGCTATTAAAATAGCAAACAATACAGAATTCGGGCTTGGAGCCAGCATCTGGAGCAAAGATAAACAGAAAGCTATGAAAATGACAAAAAACATCGAAGCCGGTGTCATAGCTGTCAATAACATCGTATCATCTGATCCAAGACTTCCTTTCGGAGGAACGAAAAAGAGCGGCATCGGCAGGGAGATGTACCGCCATGGGATGCTGGAATTTATGAACGTGAAATCCATGAAGGTGTACTGAAAATGAAAGCTAGCGATCTTTTTGTGAAATGTCTTGAAAACGAGGGAGTAGAATACATATTCGGAGTGCCTGGAGAGGAAACTATTGACCTTACCGAATCACTCCGAAAATCAAAGATAAAATTCATCCCAACAAGACATGAGCAGAGTGCTGCTTTTATGGCAGACATGTATGGAAGGCTCACCCACAAGCCAGGTGTGTGTCTTGCAACACTGGGACCTGGAGCCACAAATCTCATTACCGGTATTGCAGATGCCCAGCTTGACAGGGCACCACTTGTAGCGATAACAGGCCAGTCTGCCCTTGAAAAAACACACAAGGAATCGCATCAGTATATCGATATTGTAACAGCTTTCAAGCAGTTCACAACATGGAACTCAAAGGTCACAAGACCTGATTTTATTCCAGAGATCGTTCACAAGGCTTTTGATATTGCAGCAGACAGACCGGGAGCTACTCATATTGAGCTTCCGGAAGATGTGGCTAAAGAAGAAACAGCAAAAGAACCTATTTTAAAACGAGACTATCCTCATATCAGTCTCCTGGACGAAAGTGAACTTAAAAGAGCCGCAGAAATGATAAAAGAAAGCTCAATGCCAATAATCCTTGCAGGCAACGGAGTTTTCAGGGAAGATGCAGCCGGTGAGCTTAGAAGACTTGTCCAGTTCACAGGACTTCCTGTTGCTACCACTTTCATGGGAAAAGGTGCGATACCTGCCGATGACCTGCATTACCTCGGTTCAATGGGAATCAAGGATCACGACCACATAATGTGCGGTTTTGAAATGGCTGACCTGGTAATATGTGTTGGCTTTGATTATGTCGAATACACGCCTAAGTTCTGGAACCCTGACAAATCAAAGAAGATAATTCACATTCATACAGACCATCCGGAAATTGATGAAACTTATATTCCTGACATAATGCTTGTCGGAAGCATCAGGCAAACACTTTTCAACCTCAGACAACAGTGTGATTTTGAAAAGGAAATGCATGAAAGGTTCCAGAAGGTCCGCGCCAGAATGAAGGCTGAAATTGAGGACTACGCTGAAGACATGTCTTTCCCCATGAAACCACAGAAGATACTCTCAGATGTGAGAGAAACAATGAACCGTGAGGATATACTTATCAGCGATGTCGGTGCCCACAAATTATGGATTGGAAGGCTCTTCCCTGCATACGAGCCAAATACGGTTTTCATTTCCAACGGACTTGCAACAATGGGATTTGCACTCCCCAGCGCCATTGCAGCAAGTATGATAAAACCTGAAAAGAAGGTTGTTGCGATTGCAGGAGATGGTGGTTTTCTTATGAATCTACAGGATCTTGAAACCGCTGTAAGACTTGGATGCAATTTCGTTGTTGTAATTTTTGATGATTCTAAATACGGACTCATCGAATGGCACGAAAGAAAAGCCTTCAATGAGACCATGGGAATTGATTTTACAAATCCTGATTTTGTGAAGCTGGCAGAGAGTTTTGGTGCAAAAGGAGTCAGACTTGAAAGTGCTGAAGAGCTAAAACCAAAACTTGCTGAGGCTCTTGAAGCTGGTGGTGTCTGGCTGCTGGACGTTCCGGTGGATTATTCTGAGAATATCAAGCTTACAGAGAAGTTGAAGCACAATTTCTGCGAATTGTAAGAAAAAGCAATATATCCGGAAGAGATTAAGAAGCATGAGAATTCAGGACTCATGCCATTTCTGGCTCCACTGCGCCATTGAACGCAGAATCTCCGCCAGATCCTTACCTTTTTCTGTCATTTGATATTCTATTTTTACAGGCACTGTATCCTCAACATTCCTTTCGATTATCTCGTACAGGACAAGATCCTTGAGTTTTGAAGATAGCGTTTTTGAGCTTATTGGTTTAAGGGTGTTCAGAAGATCATTAAAACGTAATGGTTTACCTGACAAATGGAACTCCCTTATTAGCAGTATGCTCCACTTATTGCCTATCAGTGTAACGGTTTTTTCTATTGGACATGGAATGTCCCTTAAATCTTCTGGATATCTGAACATAGCAACTTACCTCAAGGTAATCTGGTCTCCTAATTGAAACTTTTAAGTTATATACTTTATCTTGCCTACTAGGTTTACTTAGTAAAGTGGTATCGAAATGAAATTCAAGATAATAGTGACAATGTTGCTGACTGCAATTTTGCTTTCGGGCTGCCTTGGCAATTCCGGACATGAAGATGCAGTTGCTGAAACGATACAACAAACAAACAAAGAAAATCAAATAGGAGATAACGGTAACATGCAAAAAACAGAGGAATATACAGGAAAAATATACGTGAACAAGGTCAACAATGCTACGATCCACAGTTATGTAGGCTACAGTGGTGATGTTTCGAACATAATAGAAACAGAAAACAGCCTGATACTCATAGATGCACAGCCAACACATTCCGCTTCAGAAGAATTGCTCAGATATATGGACACACTGGACAAACCTGTTAAGCATGTGTTGGTCCCTTCACACTCCCTTGGACTTGATTATTATGAAGGAACATCTGTGGCTTCAAGTGAGCAGATCAGTTCTTTCAATGAGAACGGAGGAGCACAGGTCTTTGTGGATATATTCAAGGGTGCTTTCGGAGATGATATGGACGAAAGAATCGTTCCTATAAATTCAACCATCAAAGACGGTGAGAATACTGTCGAAGGAGTGAATTTCATCATGACAACTCATGAAGAAGAGTTCCCACCTACAAGCGATCTTGAGTTCACTGACTACAATGTACTCTTTACACACCTCGCCGCCCACAACTCACACATGCTTGTAGGAAGCCCGGAGAAGATAGATGAACTGGAAGACTACTGGACAGAAGTGAAGACTAAGGACTATGACCTGATCATTTCATCACATTTGATGCCGGTGGATACAAAGGCTGCGGATTTTCAGCTCCAGTATCTTGAAACACTGAGAGAAGCTTCAAAAAATGAAAACAGGGAAAAGTTCATTGCAGACATGCAGGCAGCTTACCCGGATGCGCAGAATCAGCATTTCCTGAGCATGACTGCAAATAACTTCTACGGACAGTAAGCACATTTGAAAAGGACAGGGATTAAACCCTGTTCCAGACCATATTTTAGTTCGTACCAATACTTTTAATCCTTAATTGCATTAGAGCAAAAAGACAGAAAAATGAGCCTGAAGGATGGACTTAAAGGAAAGATCCCTGAAAAGAAACTTGAAAATCTGCCCAATCGTTTTGATATTGTAGGTGACATTGCTGTTGTATCAATCCCTGATGAACTGGAAAGCTACAAAGAAGAAATAGCCAGTATCATTATAGGAAAAATGCAGAATATCAAGCATGTGCTGAACAAGGTATCAAAACTTGAAGGCAACAAAAGAGTTGCAGATTTTGAGATCATTGCAGGAAACAGCACAGAAACCATCCACAAAGAGTTCGGTTTCTCTTACAAAATCGACCTCATGCAATCTTTTTTCAATGGAAGGCTCTCCTACGAGAGAAAAAGAATTGCATCAATGGTAAAAACCGGAGAGAATATTCTTGTTCCTTTTAGTGGAGTCGGTCCCTTTGCAATACCTGCTGCTGAAACTGCTGCAAGCGTTGTTGCAGTGGAAATGAACGGGGCTGCTTGCAATTTTTTTACAAAGAACTGCAGACTCAATAAACTTGAAGACAAGATACATATCATCAATGCCGATGCCAAAAGCATACCAAATTTACTAAAAACTGAGTTTGACAGGGCAATAATCCCAACACCCTATGGCATGGATCATTTTCTTGAAACCATTTCTCCACTAGTAAAAGAGGGAGGATTCATTCATTTCTATACGTTCAAACCAAAAGAGCAGATTCCAGAGCTAATAGAAATATATGAAGATATGGGATTTGAGGTTCTGTTCCATCGCAGGTGTGGCAATGTTGCACCCGGGATTAGCAGGTGGGTTTTTGACCTCAAAAAATGAGGGCTCTGTAGAAGTCATTAAATAATAATCCTTAGGACATGAGGAACTTTATCAATCCCGAAGGGTACGGCGAAGCCGGCGTTTTCCCATAAACAAAACAAAATAATCTGCATAATGCCCTGATACTTTCTTTGCAATACTTTTTAGATTTTAGTGCTTCCAATTGTTTTTATGGAAATGAAAAAGAACAAAGTTTGTGCCACTTTACACCAACAGGGTTTCTACAGAACCATTTTTTAGAGAAAAGAAAATAGATGAGAAAGACTGACTTTCTCACATTGATTCAGGTGCACCGATACCAAGTGTATCAAGAGCGTTTGCAAGGACTATCCTTGCACAGTTCACAAGAGCCAGTCTGCTTGCTCTGATATCATCCTCTTCAGCGCTTACAACAGGTACGAACCTGTAGAACTGGTTGAATGCATCTGCAAGTTCTCTGGCATAGATTGCTATTGTGTGTGGTTTTAAGTCCCTTGCACAGGAATCTATTATGCTGTCAAAGGCTGCCATCTTCTTGATGAGTTCAATCTCAGTGTCCTCGGTAAGAAGTGATGGGGTGATTTCCTCTGCAGGATTCCATTTTCCTTCCTCTTCTGCCTTTTTGAGGATATTGCATGCCCTTGCATGGGAATACTGAATGAAAGGTGCTCCCTGCTTCTCAAAGTCAAGTGCTTCCTTCCAGTCGAAGACTGTGGATTTCTCAGGTGATACTTTTACAATATCATACCTGACAGCACCAATACCGACCATGCTGGCAACTTGCTTTTTGAAATCGTCTTCCATCTCAGGTCTGCGCTTGTCGACCTCAGCATAAGCACGCTCCTCTATCTGGTCAAGCAGGTCATCGGCTGAGATGAACTTTCCACGGCGGGTGCTCATTGAGCCTTCTGGAAGTGAGACAAACTCGAAGATAACAATTTCAGGCTCTTTCTTGCCAATTGCATTGAGAGTTGCTTTAAGCTGTCCGGAAATGAGTTTGTGGTCTGCTCCCAGAACATCGATCATCCTGTCTGCACGCTCTCCTTTCCACTCATGGTAGGCAAGGTCACGTGTTGTATAAAGAGAAGTTCCGTCAGTACGCTGGATAACCAGTGTCTTTTCAAAACCGTAATCTGCAAGATCAACAACAAGAGCACCGTTGTCATCTGAAGTTCTTCCTGTTTCCTTGATCTCCTCAACAATTCTGGAAACCGCACCTGAACGGATAAAACCGGATTCGTGTGGGAAACTATCATGGCTGACATTCATTCTCAGAAGGGTCTGCTTGATACCTGTTACTGCAAATTCCACGGCATCAGCAAAGCTCTTTATGGTTTCCTCATCACCGCTTTCAACAAGCTGCATACGTTTGTCAATTTCTGCAACCTTGTCAGGTTCTTCATTGAGGATCACATTTGCCTTGATGTAAACATCTGCTATTGCGTGATCAGATTTCCTGGAAGTGTCAAACTCAAAAATTGAGAGTGCCCATGAAACAATAGCGATCTGACGACCCATGTCATTGACATAATACTGGGTCTCGACTTCATAGCCTGCTTTCTTGAGGATCCTGACAAGTGTGTCACCGATAATGGAATTGCGTATGTGGCCTACGTGAAGCGGACCATTGGGATTGGCAGAAGTGTGCTCAAGAAGTATCTTGCCTTCACAGAAATTACCGCCGAAGTTTTCCTTTTCTTCAAGGATGGCTTTTACGGTATTGTCCACGTAATTGCGTCCTGCATTAATATTGATGTAAGGACCAACGGTTTTGATATCGCCTATAAGGGAACCTTCAGGTAATTCTATTGCAGCGACTATTTTGTCAGCAAGCTCTTTTGGGTTGCACTTTGCCTGTGCAGCCAGCCTGAAAGCCACCTTTGAAGCAATATCTGCATGCTGTGATGGCTCAAGCCCGAGGTCATCTGCCTCATATCCAAGGGACTTCAGGGCATTATTAAGAGCCTCTGTAACCTGTCTTTTAAATTCTAGGAACAAAAATAACACCTACACTAATAATTGGATCGATTGGATCAGACACCGGTACTGAATCTCAGAATAGCTACTATTCCACCGAATGCATTCAGAAGCTGTGAACCTTCATCGAAGTCGGTTGATATGAACTCCACCTGTGTTGCCATCTGGTCAGCAAGTTCTGAGAGTTCATCCACAATATCCACTCTTTCCAGTAAGTCCATATTGGAACCACATACAGGACATGGAATGTTGGCAGTATCCTCTTCTCCAGGTTTGAAATTGCGGGTAATTCCACCTTCATAGTCCCCGTTGGGACATTTTAGAGTGAGCCTCTCGGCCCTGAGACCCTCTGATATCATAAGGACCTCTACTGCACCGATATTGAGATTCTCACGGACCTGTCCTTCTCCGTATGCAGCCTTGCCTGAATCGGAAACCAGTTCTGTAAAGAAGCGCTGCATGAGCTTTTTCTCAACCATGAGGTCAAGGTCTGAAAGTCTGTCACTTGCAGCGTTCACCAGTTCATTGAGACCTGATTCATCGGTATATGCTACATCAAAAAGACCAAGTAATTTTTTCTGTATCTCGTGGTGCAGGAACTCTCCTGACTCGAATTCTTCTTTCGTAGGGGAAGGACCACCGATGAGCACACCTTCAAAATCCTTGTGATCGATCGTCAGGAAGACCTCGCTTGCAGCATCACCGATACGTTTGTAGAATTCATGGATTGCAATGAGCCTGAGCTGCTGGAACCTGTGAGCACTCTGACCTCCTTTTCTCTGCTTTCCAGGTACAGTGGATGTCAGGTTTCTGTGAGCTTCTATGCGCTTTCCTACAAGAAGGCCGACTGTTGCTTCCCTTCTGTCAAGGACCAGAAGACCGTATGTCTTTGCGTCCTTTAGCATTTCCTCAAGCGGCTCAAGGAAGAATGCGGAATCACAGTGGTACCTGTATGTGATGATTGGCTGTGGTGGCTCCAATATGCGTGTTTCCATGCTGGTCTTGTTAGCACCTATGTCCACAGCACCTGTGAAAAAGACAATACCGTTCTCAGGAACCTCCACGTACCTGAGTCTTGAAAGCAGGGATTCCAGTGCACCCTGCACATTATCACGTGTGACCTTTGACTTGATGTTAGCAGCCTGTCCGTGCTCGGTCCTGAGCTGGGATGTAACATCTGATACTTGCTTTGTGGGGGGGATATACAAAGAAATAAGTTCGGTACCACGTCCTTTTTTGGTACGGAGTTCCTCTAGTGATTTTTTGAACTCATATTTGGAATGAGCAGATTGTTCTGACATTGTGTGAATACTCCATTTAAATAAAGTGATTATCTATATCTACGATTATTTTGGTTGCTATCTATGCCGTTGCTATAAATATAGATTGTGACAGAGGTTGCAACACGGACAGTAACAGTACTTATTACCGTAATGTTGAGACGTGCAATAACAGAATGTAATGAACATGGTCTTCAGGCTCCATAAAAGAAAAATATGTTTTGTCAAAGAAGATGTGTAACTGAACCATCTTTTGACAACAGAACAACTCTGCTGACCTCAACGTCACCGGCTACTTTGTAACCGAGATGCTGCGCCAGTTCTTCTGAAAATTGCATTACCTCTTCATGTGAAGGCATTGCGTCACGTGGTAATCTCTTACGTGAAAAACCAAGATGCATATAGGCTTTGACCTCGATGTAATCAGGTTCTGCTATTTTTATGAGTTTTGCATAACCTTCAGAATCAAACATGTTGACACCTTTTACAAGAGTGATACGGATGACTGTTCTTGTTTCCTTGCTCTTAAGTATCTCCAGGGATCTGAGAATATTGTCCCAGAGTACAGGAGAGTTCGGACGGCAGACTTTTTCATAAGTTTCCCTATCAGGAGCATCAAGGCTCATATATAGCTGTGCAGGGTTTATCTTTGCCATCATTTCAGGAACAGTACCATTGCTTACAACAAAAGTTGTGAAATCCTGTGCTTTATACTCATCGATCAGTTCGTGAAGATGAGGGAAAAGAGTAGGCTCACCTGAGAGTGATATGGCAACATGCTTTGGATCGTTGCCTTCTTTCCAGCGTTCGGGGGGTGCAGAGTGTCCAAAACCAGTTAAAAGCTTTCTCTGTGATTCAATTGAAGACCCCACTATTTCCACTGGAGAGTCCCATCCAACAGGCATTGGAACATCCACTTCAGTGGGTCTCCAGCAGTGCAGACACTTCTGGTTGCACATAAGAGTTGGGGTCATCTGAAGACAGCGATGGGAAGTGATACCATAGAATACGGATTTGTAGCATTCGCCTTCATCTTTTATTGATCTGCTAAGCCACATACAAGTTTTAACAGCACTATGCCTGCCTGCAAGACTGTATCCCTGTTTCTTTAACAGGCTCTTAAAATCTGTGATCCCGGCTTCATCATCACCTGAATCTTTGTTCTTGTTCTTTCTTCTGCGAGGCATCTCTGGGTCTAGTACAAGTTCAGTATATATAAATGTGTGGAAAAGATAATTTGATAGAGGATTGGAAATGTAAATCCAGAGAGAAGGAAGTAGCAGACACCAGTCCTGAAGTACTAAAACAGGACCGGCGCTACGGAGGGGAAACAAGGTGTTAGCTCATTTCAAAAATTACACATCTTTTTAGTACTTGTGACTCTTTGCCACTTCTATCATTGCCTGGAGGTTGACCGTTGGTGTCTTGCTCACGGTACCGCATCCCGGTGCAAGCAGACCGATTCCTGCGTCAATTACTTTCTGTGACTGTTCCCTGATAGTTTCAGGTGTCTGGTTCCAGAGCATGTTAACAGGGTCGAGGTTTCCTACAATTACAGCCTTGTCAACGTTTGCAACAGCTGCTGCAGCATCGACATTCTGGTCAACACTGATAGCGTCTACACCGGAAGCTTCCATTAGTGCAAGACCCTGGGTGGTGTCACCACAGATATGAAGCACTACAGGTACATTGACCTCATGCATTGCATCAATGATCTTTTTATGGAAAGGAACTACGAATTTCTCGTAGAATTCAGCACCGATGAGCTGGTAACTTGCTGTTGGATCGATGATGACCATTGTGTCAGCACCGTTCTCGACCATTTTCTGAGCGTATGCAACGCAGAAATCGGTTGTGAATTCCATGAGTGCAAGTCCGAAGGCTTCGTCGGTAAATATTGCCATGAACCATTCGTCACCGTTGATGTGCTGTGCAAGTGAGAAAGGACCGATCATGCTTCCCATTATTGGAAGTTCATCACCGTATTTGTCTGCAAGTATTTTAATCGAATCGCAGACAACACCAATTCTTCCATGGTCAAGATCATAGCCTTTGAGTTTCTCGATGTCTTCTAATGTTTTTACTACATGGCCGACCACGGACGGCTGCTGCTCCTTTGTTCCATCCTTGATCTCGCAGCCGAAGAACTCAGCTTCTGCAGTTATGTCAAAAGGCACACGGACAGCCTCAAAACCAACTACTGTATGACCTGCTTCAGCAAGTGTTGCCATCTTTTCTGCATCACTGTTAGCCTCTGGCCAGAAAGCACCACAGGCTTCCATCTGCTCGACAGTGCCTGTCTGGGTAACACAGACAGCAGGCATCCTGTCAACAGACTGACCGGTGAGTGCACGGGATAATCTCTCTTTAGGGGTATATTCGGACATAGATTCAATCTCCTTATTGTGATTATTCTCAAATTCACTTCACATGCATATATATTTTTCTATTGCCAATAGATAATGTTATATAAGAGAATTGAAGAAAAATGGCTGGAAAGAGATAAATAGGAGATTTAAACCTCCATTACAGGATCAATAGGCACAGAATACCATAGAACGAAAAGAATAGCTATTGATAGTGTTTTTGTAATGAGCAAAGACATATTGTAGTAGGAGGTAAAAGCAAGCACATTTCTACAAATTTAATACTATTTCGGAACATAGAGATATTTTGAGCAGTGTCCCATGTACAAAAAATATAAATACTATTTGTTGAAGGCGGGCACGTTGAGGAATAAAAGAAGCACATAAACGTAACCCCAGATGAAAGCAAATAAAGTAATCCCATTTTCAGTGCCAATTTTTGTGCATATAATGTTTGTTGCAAAAAAAGTTATGAATTTGAAAAACATGGAAAAATATCAATATCTTCTGCCATCATAGTTATTCATACATTTGAACATGAGAACAAATGATGGACAAATATAAATAGTAGTACCTAGTCATAATTTGTACCTATAAAGTAAGAGATCCAAACACGCTTTATTGATACTTTTGTTCTTTTGAAGGAGGATAGTCATGCAAAACATCTACAAGTACCTCAAATATGCAATCGGAGGGGAAAAACGCACAGAAAGAGAGCATGACATCAAAGTATTCAAAAAATCAGAAGAGCTGGCTCTTAAATACGGCATAGAATATGATCCTAAAATCTTTGTTCCTGATGACCTGGAAATGGCAGACGCTGTCTTTGAAGCAGGTATTGAGCTTCTGCACTCTGTAGGTATATTCTGCAGAAGCACCCAACGCGTCATCGACATTGACGAAGAGGACATCCTCAAAGCACTCAACACCACAAATCCACTTGAGATTGGCAGACTCAAGGAAAAAGTGGTTGTTCCGCAGCGTTATCCCATGGTATCCTTCCCACCTGTGATCATTGGCGGACCTATGGGAGGAAGTGTATCTGAGGAAAATTTCCTTTACATAAACTTAAGTTCAGTCCAGGAAAACGTGGTGCAGGGAATTTACAGCGGAGCCATGAAGCAATTCGGAGGAGAATACATCCATCCAAAAAGTCCTCTTGAGATGCTTGCAGTCCTGAAAGCAGCCCGAAATGAAAGGCTGGCAACCAAAATAGCCGGAAGGGAAGGACTTGCTCTTATGGGGCCAAGCACCCCGACACTTACAACGTCATCTTTACTCGTTTCATCTGACGAACTCTATTCAAGCGCCGACCCACAGGAAGTTTACATGGACGACCTTAAAGTGGATTATGAAACACTTTCAAAATGTATCTATCACCAGGAACACGGCAATCACTATATCTCAGGCCAGGTTCCTGTTTTTGGCGGACCATGTATCGGCTCACCTGAAGGACTTGCAATAATAGACGTTGCTGAAACACTGCAATCCAAAGTCCTGGCACACTCCAGCATACATGCATCCGGAGCCGTTCACGCCGATACCGGATCATCCTCAGCCAGAGAAATAATGTGGGCATCCAACCTGTCATCGCTTGCTGTTTCCAGAAACATGAACTATTACACTGCAAGATACTACTGGAACGCAGCCGGAATCTGCACAGATATGATGTTCTACGAAACGGCTGCACAGGCAATAGGTGACACCGTTTGCGGAAGAAATGTACTGCTTGGACCAAGCGGCCGCCTTGGAAGTGTCTCTGACCATTCCTCAGGTCTTGAATCCCGCTTCATGGGAGAAATGGCACAGATGGCAACCCACCTGACACTTTCAGAAGCTAACACCCTTGTAGCCAAAATATATGCTAAATACGCCGACCGCCTCAAAACCCCACCCGAAGGCAAACCATTCGGCAAGTGCTACAACATCCGCTCAGAATACGATATGGAACCCACCGAGGAATACCTGACACTCTACAGGAAGATATCTTATGAGATAATGGGCGATATTCCAGGGGAGCCTGTTTGAGGAAAAAATAAGAGATTATTTTATCAGAAAATAATGACCAGAAGCACTTTTTGATAGTTCATTCTTTTTTACAAGAGAATCCAGCACCTCGCCCAGACCATCTATTTTTAACTCTTTAGTTAAGTCTTCTAAAGTTTGAGCTCCTGATTTCAACTTATTCCTGATCATACCAACCAACATGTCCTCATATGCAACGTCCTGCAATTCATCAAAAACAGGATGGTAAATATTGTATTTTTCAAAGAATTCTTCAAGGCCAGTGAAGAAATACGCGATCCACGCAAAATCAGTCTTTTTATTTTGATTCTGCCAGATAATCTCGTTTTTTATAATCTCAAAATCGAGACCTTTGCTGAATAACGTATACATGTCTTCACGATCTCTTTCTCTTGTGGTTATGGACTTGAAGACAAAGATATCTTCAGGAGATATCATATATACAGCAATATTTCTCAACTTGAACAAATCCTGTGAGCGCTGAATCATACCTTCTGAAAGTTGTAACCCACCACAAATTACATTGACAAAAATATCCCACCTAAATTTATCGTTATTCTCAAGTATTGACCTTGCCTTCATTTGTTCATATGAATCTGTAATTGCAGGCATTGTATAACATATGGACTTCAATGCCTTTTCTATCAGCACCAGGTCATCGTCTGAACATACTACAACGTCAATGTCCTTGGTAGCAGCTTTATACTTTTGAAAACTCATTGATCCACCACCTATCAGGTAGAGATCGACATGTTCTGACAGAGCATCATCCAGTTTCTCAAATTCATACTGCAGATATTGTTTATCAAATAATCTTGAACTCATATTCTACTTTATCCTTTATTCCAGATCCTTTAGCAGACTTTTATATTCGTTCCACGGTAGAACAAAATCGCTATTTTTCTTCATAGTTGCAAGATACTCTAAAAGTTTTTCGATATGATCTTCCATGTCATAATATCTACTAATCATAAGCAAATCAGCATGTTCAAGCTTCGATGAAAGAGCAAGAGCATAAGAATTGTAGATCGAACTGCGCGAATCGATCAAAATCGTATGAATAAAATATTCTTCAGGTCTGAGAGTTCTTTTTGTACAGAAATAATACGAGATATCACTCATTATTTTAAGCCCATATTTGTGAAATACATTGATCGCAGTCAGCTGTATTTTGATATTCCTATTCCCTGTTACACTAACATCAAATTCACTATCGGCCTTAAACATGAACTCCGGACCTCGTTGCCATATTAAAACTGATTCCTGTGATATCTCCTGGAGTTGTTTGTTTGTCACATACTGCCAGAAATCAACAACAAATTTCCTGACCAGTGGATGACGCTCACTTAAAACATACCTGTTCCCTTTTTTCAGAACAATGCCATATTTCCCTGCTTCACGGATTGCAGATGAAACAGTCCTCCGGTCCAACCCGGTCATTGCAGCAATATCTGCTATCGAATGCTCGTTCTCCAATACACTTAAAACATGCAGTGAGGAACTGGTGAATATCTCACCCCACGGAATCCTTGGAAATTCCATAAGTATATCTTTCAATGCCTGAGAATGCAAAGAATCAGAACGGCTGACATAAACCTCTTTACCTGCCTTCTGCCTCACAACAAAACCGTATTCTTCGAGCGAATCAACTGCTTTTGATATGGTAGACTGATCTAACTTCAGGATTTCCGATAACTTGGATATCGTTGAGGATTGAGTCAGATTCCTGAATATCTCTATTTTGGTTGGATTCAGCATTATATACAAAAATGTTCATATGATATATATATGATATGAATGAAAGTGTATAGTAAAGTTCATTAAAGCCGATTAAGCAATTTGAAAATAAGATAAATTACTCATAACAAATTACAAAATTATATAAGAGCATAAATTCATCGTGAATTAATGGGAGAAAAGCAAGATTCAGACTTATTTACTAGAATATCTAGTTTTCAGACAAAAATAATAGAATCAACAAAGAACTATCATTCTTTAGCTTTTCTAGGTTCTCTTTCATTAGTAATCGCTTCTTTTTCTGATGGAAAATTTATTTCTGCTCAAGAATATGCCATAACAGCTAGTATGTGTTTTTTACTAGCATTTATTATATGCTTGATTAATGGCGTTTTTTCTACAAACCCTTGGTTATTACTACTTTCAACATCTTTTTTGCTTTTTGGATTTGTTTTTTTACTTTTAGTTTCGTGGGAGTATATAAAAGCAGTTGAAATTGCAAATCAAACATATTATTTGGTGAAAACACTATCTTTTGCCATATTATACGGATACATCTCTTCTATTACAGTTAATGAAATTAAACCCCATTTCAAACAATTAACTAAAAAATCAGAGAAAATTTTTTTAATTTTAATTATCATTCTGCTTGCAATATCTACTATTCTAATGATAACAGATTTTGCAATTAATACGTACAATTTCCTTATGCACAAAAACATTAATATTTCTGCCAATTATTTTACTATAAGCTTAGTGTCTCTGGCGTTTGGAGCACCATACTATCACACATGGACAAAAATTGATTCCATATCTAAGCCAGAAATGGAGAAGCTAAGACCAAAATTCACTTATGTTTCAATATTTGGAATTATGTTATTCCTAATCTCTTTTCCAATAATAACTTTCTTTCAAAGCTTTGCTTATAGAACTATTTTTATTGTTTTAATTTTGCTCGCATTAATAGATTTTTTGTGGGCAAATATTATAATCAAATTTAAAGTTTTGAAATTTATTGATAATAAGTGAAATCAAGCAAATACAAAAAAAGTAGGGTGAGCCAGCGGTGATAAATCGCCGGCTCGTTAGGGAAGTGATAAACTATGTTATCACAGGGATTCATTCATCTTAGAAAGTAAGTCCGAACTCTTCGAGCTTCTTGCGTGCGCCGTCGTAGACCTTCATGTATTCATCAGTTGGTGTTACGGTTGCAACATCGTAACATTCCTGGAAGGTCTTACCTGCTGGTGCGTTTGCATAGTTGCCCTCGTAGGAGCTTACAAGGAGATCAAGGACTTTGTTTACATCCTCAATAGCCATTCCTGCTGTTGCTCTTGCAACTTCTCCCATCATTCTTGCTTCCATACCGGTTGTCTTATCCTGAACGACACCCTTTGCAGCTGCTACACCGGAGAGGATCTCACGGCCGGATGCTGTGTCAGTGATTGACTGTGCGGATGCTTCAAGCAGACACATTTCGGTACATGGACCTGCACATGGATAGTACTGGTTACCGGAGATAATGTCAGTAAACTCGGAGATAGTTGCACATGTCCATCCAGCGATCATGAGGGTTTCCCTTGTGTTGGTTGATCCCCAGCGGATGTGAACCGGACCGTCAAGGTGCCAGCTTGCATTGCTCATTACAAAAGCATTGATGTGGGTTGCGATATCAACGATAGCAGTCTCTTCTATGCCGCCGGCATAGCCACCAAAGATAGGCATCTGCTCATCCATGATGATGTCACTGTTACCCTGATAGTGGGCCATTACACAAATTGCGTCAAGGTCGATCTTCAGCTCATTGAGCTGTGATACTTCGTGACTGTCACTGCAAACCATGCCACCGACACAGTCTGAAGCGATATTTCCCTGAGCGGACAGGGAAGTCTCTGGTCCCTATATGCCCATGCCCGGCCTTCCGGCCATTGCTGCTGCAGTCTTGATAAGCCTTGTTTCTGTCTTGGCTGCAAGTACCTCGTAAGGACTCTTTGGAATTGGTGGTTTGCCACGGACTGTCATCATGACACCGTTGACAATGGTGTCGACTTCCTTCTCAAGAGCATAGCTCATGTGAACTGGCATGAACATATCTTCAGAAATAGGGGAACCTGTTGGACCACCCTGTACTATTGGCTTTCTTTTGTCGCCAACACTTCTCTTCTGCACCCTTACAGCGTCCCTGCCGGTACCGATTGTGAATTCCTTCTGGACGTTGTTAAGAGCATCCCATATCTCAGCCTCGGTGTATTTTACTACACGGCTGGTGTCTGTACAGAAGATACCACAGTCAAGGAGCATCTCGAAACCTGCCTTGAAGAGGTTCTCCATCATATCCTTGTCAGTTGGTACGAACTCGTTCTTGAAGTCAAGGTTGTATTTCTGCTTGAGCTCCATTGCCTTCATTGGGATAGTCATGAGGTCCCAGTCATCCTGGGTCATCTTCTGTCCCTTCTTTGCACGCTCATAGAATTCAAAACAATCAAGTGATCTTGCAAATGTCATATTATTTCACCTCAAATCTCAAATTCCTGCTTACTGCATAAGGCTGAGTGCAACACGTGCTGCGTCTGCTGCATTTTCTGCTGTTGCGTCTGCTCCGATCTCTGCGATCCATGCGTCAGATACTGGTGCTCCACCGAACATGATCTTGACAGAGTCCCTGAGACCCTCTTCTACGAGCATGGATACTGTGTCCTTCTGTCCGAGCATTGAGGTTGTCATAAGTGCTGAACCGACGAGCAGGAGTTTCTTGCCCTTGTTCTTTGCAATTTCCTCTGTAACTTTCTCGTTTGGTACGTCTACGCCCATGTCAACGATCTTAAAGCCGTTTGCTTCAAGCATGGTTGTTACGAGGCGGTGACCGATATCGTGAATGTCTCCTTCCTGCACGTAGGTGATAGCAAGACCTACACCTTCATCATCTGCTCCCTTTTCTTCTGCGAGAACAGGAACAAGAATTTCCATTGCAGCGTTCATTGCCTTTGCTGACATCATGATCTGTGGAAGGTAGACCTCTGCTGCTTCGAACTTGTCTCCGATTATCTTCATACCTACTGAAAGACCATCGTTGATGATCTGAACTGCTGTTAAACCGCTATCCAGAGCTTCCTGGGTCGCTGCAGCACAGCCGTTGATGTTCTGAGTGACGATTGTGTCTCTCAGTTTATCGAACATTTCCTGATTTGACATATTTAGCCTCCAAATGTAATTTCGTTTTTTAATTAGTGAAAAAATGGTAAGCAAAATGAAATGAGTTCCACTACCAGTAGAACTCAGATCAAATTACCAGAAATTTATCTCAACTGTCCCCTGAATTTGTTACAGCTGTTGATGTTGATATCAAGAAGCTTCTCGATGTTCATCTTTGCTGCAATTCCCTTTGGAGCTCCTGCAACTGAAGTGACAACCCCTATACCAAGCTCTTCTCTCAGTTCTCTCATTACATACTCATCACTGAGGTCATCTGTGGTTACGTCGAGTTTCTTTGCAACGTAATCCTTTGCTTCTCCAATTCTCATGCTCTTTGAAAGCTCCATCCTGGCAACAAGGTCACCAGCAGCTCTGATTCCGCTCATACCGGAGGTCATTATGTGGGAGATCGGCATACCCATCGGGTCGCCGACCCCTATCTATATACCATCCACGCCGGCAATTTCGACCATCGCCTTGCTAGCTCTTGATACAGCATCAATTGTAGGGGTTTCAAGCATTGGGATACCACCGACACCCATTCCCATGTTCACGTGACATGGAATAGTAGAAGCTTTTACAGCTGCCTTAATGAATGTAACTGCTCTTCCGAGGTTCCATGCTGCACTCTTGCTGGTGTTTGTGTTAACTACAGGACCGAAGACATTTGCTCCTGCCTTTGCAGCAAGTGCTGCCTGCTGGTGTGGCCACAGACCTGCAAGGGTTGTGCCATCGTACTCAAGCTCACCGTGCATTCCAAGCATGAGCTCTCCTGCCATACCTGCTTCGATATAGATGTCAGGGAACTGCTTTCTAAGTGCCTCGATCGCGTGGAGTGATGCGTACATGTCACCGTCACCTGCTGCACCGATAGTATCGAAGTTGACACCATCTGCACCGGATGCCATCATTCTCTGCATGATCCATACAATATCTCTTGTAAGGTGTTTTGCAGAGTGTTCCATGGACTCTCTTGCTTCGTCGATCTTAAATGCCTTCATGAGGTCACCAGGGTTCTCGAATGGACCGTCAGGTGTGTAGTAAAGACCCATGTTTGGCATTGCACCGTAGAGCACTGGAATGATAGTGTTTGCCTGGCAGGTTTCCATTGTCTGCATTTCCTGTGCAATTACCGGCTTTGCTGGTTTGAAACTGTAGTCGATGTGACCGAGTTCCATTGTGTCAGCACCAAATGCACGCTCGTGCATCATGATACCGACAAGTCTGCTGGATGGAATACCTACACCACTGTTACCCTGGTCACCATCGAGTCTGATGGTTCCGATATCGTGGGTTACAGGAACTTCCTTACCCTGCTCGACACCTACCATCCTTGAAGGCATGATGAGGATGCCTATGAGCTTGTCTATTTCATCTGCACTGAGGTCAGGAATAGTACCAAGGTCTGCAGCGTCTGCCATACCTTCTTTAAGGTCAGCCTCGATCTGCTCCCTTGTCATAAAGATGCGCTTTCCGTCTCCCATTCTCAATTTGTATTCTGTTGCCATGATAATACCTCGTTTAGAGCAGGAGTTCCTTTGCTCTCAGGACTGCTTCACTTGCATTCTCTGCATAGCAGTCTGCACCGATCTTGTCGGCCCAGTTCTGGGTTGCAGGTGCACCGCCGACCATTACCTTGATGCTGTCTCTCATGCCCTGTTCCTTGAGCATCTCAATGACATCCTTCTGTCCCTGGAGAGTGGTTGTCATAAGTGCTGAAAGGCCGACCATGTCTGCGTTTGTCTCTTTTATCTTGTCAATGAAGTCCTGGAGTGGAACATCTCTTCCGATGTCGTGGACTTCAAAACCAGCGGACTGAAGCATGGTTGATACAATGGACTTACCGATGTCGTGGACGTCTCCCTCAACGGTACCGTTTACGATCACGCCGAGTTTATTGCTTACAGCGTCTGCAGGAAGGTCTGCTTCAAGGAGCTTTACACCTGCTTCCATTGCGCCTGCTGCCATCATTACGTGAGGAAGGAATAACTTACCTCTTTCAAAAAGAACACCGACTTCGTTCATTCCTGCTGCAAGACCCTTTTCAATGATCTCTGGTGCAGGGATGCCTTCGCCCTTTGCCTTCTCAACGGCTGCTGTGACAACATCTTTCTTGCATGTGACAACAGCATCTGCGAGTTCTTTGAACATTTCTTCATTGCTCATTTGTACACCTCATTATTTTTCGATTATTTTTGACAATTTTTACTTTATTCTGGTTTGAAGTGGGGGTATAACCTGAAGGTAATGCTGCATTGTAAAACGATAGATATATATGTTGCCTTAAAATACACTATTTAAATGTTACTCATGCACCCTCATAGTATCAAGTATATATATTTTTCTACCATATTGACTTACAGAACCTTCAGGTGAAAGACTAAATAAACATGAACAGAAGCAGATCCATTACATTCATGACCATGGGATAACAGCCTGTAACTTCACTGCATCTGTCTACTCAACTAACTCAAAGATTTTTCAGGTTCCTCCTCAGAACTGTGAAACGAATGTTCTCGCCTGCCAGAGTGCCACTAATGCTACTATAAGGATGGCGACCATCCACAAAACATCAGCAGCCGGCAGAGGTGAGTTCACCCAGTAAGCATTGTAAGCTTCCATTGCAGCTTGTGTCTGTACCATTTTGAATCACTCCTTATACATACATTAAACAGGCATCTGCAGCCCTTACTTTTCCGAAATCTGTCAGTTCGTACTTGTGCAGAAGGAAACCTTTCTTGTAGATCCCATCTTCATCGACCTTGACCTCAACATCCTTCAACATTCCTCCTGATGCGAGTTCAATGATATCGAAGTTTATGGAATCCCTCTGGAAATTTCCTTTAAGGCCGTACTCTTTCTGGATCTGGCCTACGATCTCGTAGTTCCATTTTCCACCGTTGCACAGCTCAAGTATTCTGAATTTTATAGGACGATTTCCTGCCATTTCAGTCACCTCTCAAAGATTCCATTTCACCGGTGTCTTCAGAGAACATGATAGAACTGCCTCCAAGACAGAGTGCTCCTCCAAGAAGGATAGTCCATGCAGGGACATCTCCGAAGAAAAGGAAGATGAATATTACAGCGAACAGACCGTACAGGTTACCGATACCCTGTCCTCTTCCAACACCGATCAGCGGGAAAGACTTGTACCAGGTAACGTAACAGAAACCAAATGTTATACCTGCAAAGACAAGTACCAGAAGTGTGAGTGGCTCAAATGCCATGAATGCGTACTTGAACATTGGGAAACCGACAATTGCCAGTATAGGGACGATAATGATCCACCAGATGATGTTCTCACCAAGGAACCTCAGTGTAAGACCTACATCAGGTTCTGCGATATCAAGACCCTTACCTGCTATAGCACCTTCAATACCCCATCCGGCTGCTGCCATAAGACCACCAAGGTAACCAATCCATGCAACGTTTCCGCTTCCAAGTTCAGTAAGCAGTCCACCACCGAAAATTGTGACACCACCCACAATAATGAAAGCAATACCAAGATAAGCTCTCCTTGAGATCTTCTCACCATACCATTTCTGGGCAAGAATAGAACCTACAACAGGATACATAAGAGCTGCAACCGCTGCAAAAGCACCGCCAACAAATCCCATGGCGATAAAAGAACCCAGAATGGCCATTGGACCACCGAAAATAGATGCCAGGAAGAACCACTTTGAACATGGATGGAATTCCTTCACTGTTCTCTTCATTTCACCGAACTTACCAAGAGCACCGTTCCAGACGGTAAGAGCCAGCATAACTGTTAATGCATTAAATGCTGTGATCAGCACGGCCACTATTACCAGTGCCATACCATCGCCGCTTCCTGCAGCGATCTCGCCATACATTTCATCGAATGGGTTAAGTACCCATACTGTTGTACCGGGGATATACCACATTCCCCATAGAACTGCACAGAAAAGAGCCCACATGTAACCATACTTGACCCTCTTCTGGTGTTCCTGCTTTTTTAAAGCTTTTAGATCCAAAGTCAATACCTCCAATTTCAAACCTTCTAAAGTGACATGCCACCACATGGCATGTTGATGATTCCAGATATTTCTGGAAAGTGATGCTTATGATGAAAACATACAGCACCGATCAGCTGCAGTTAACATCTTTTATGAAAGTGCTGTTTGACGGAAAACTGATATTCCTTCAGCACTAATTATATGAAGACAACAAAGCAAAGATTGTCTTCAGATTGTGAGGATGTATGCCTAGTACATCCTCGCAACGTTCGTATCTTGTTTTAGTTCTGGTTTTAGAACATAGCGTTAAGCTTGGAAACTACATCTGTAGCGTTCTCGCCGTAGATGTCTGCTCCGATCTTTGTTGCCCAGTCCTGTGTTACAGGTGCACCGCCAACCATTGTCTTAACAGAGTCGCGGATACCTGCTTCTTTGAGCTGTTCTTCGATCTGGATCTGGCTGACCATTGTTGTGGTCATAAGAGCAGATGAACCAACTACATGAGCTTTGTTTGCTTTTACAGCTTCGACATACTTGCTGATAGCAACATCCCTTCCAAGGTCTACAACCTTGAAACCTGCGATCTTAAGCATTGTTGCTACAATGTCCTTACCGATTGAGTGGATATCTCCCTCGATTGTACCGATAACGATTGTACCTCTGCTTGCTGTTTCTGCACCCTTTGCTTCAAGAGCTGGTGTAAGGATTGCTACTCCTGCACTCATTGCCTCTGATGCTGCAATGACGTGTGGAAGGAATACGGTACCTGCTTCGAACTGGTCACCAACTTCGTTCATTCCTGCTGTGAAACCATCCTGGATAAGATCTACTGGATCTACGTCTGCAGCAAGACCTTCCTGTGCTGCTTCTTCTGCTGCTTCTTCATCGAAATCTAAAATAGCTGCTTTTGCTTTTGCAATAATCTCTTCTTTTGTTGCCATTTCTAAACCTCCTGTTTTACATGCTGGCTCTGAATGCCTTGTCAGCCTTCTCTACGACTGCCTGCATGTCCTTGAGCAGGTCAGCGTCAATTGGTTGGACTTCGTGGTTCTTCATGATGTCAACGACTTTTTCATGAGCAACCGTTGCGATGTCCTTTGCACCTGCCATTTCCCAGTCTCCGTACATGAGCCTGTCAATGATCATTGGGCTGGATGGGAGGTTAATGTTCTGTCTTGTTGTCTTATGTGCAAGGAAGTTGTTTCCAATACCAACCTGGTCAATGGAGTCAACTGCCAATGTCTCCTCGGTTACAGGGATTCCCTGCATTGCCTTCTTTGTCATGGAGATCATATCATTGTCAAGAACGAGCTGTTCGAGTGAGAATGTCATACCGAGCTCAAGCATACCTGCTCCGTACAGGGTGTTTGCACCTGCGAAGGATGGAAGAATTGTTGTCATTGTCTTCTCATGACCAGCCTGGCCATCAGGTATCTTGGCATCAGCCTACGAACCAGCAACGAATGTTGGCAGACCGTAGTACTGACCGAGTTTTGCAACAGCTGCACTGATAAGTCCAAGTTCTGGTGAACCTACAGGTGCTGTTCCTTTCTTAAGATCGAATGTTGTGGTGGAGCTACCATACCATACTGGTGCACCTGGCTGAACCAGCTGTGCGAGTACGATACCGGAAAGTACCTCTGCATTGTGCGTAACGAGTGTACCTGCAAGGTGTACTGGTGATGAACCTCCTGCCATTGCCATACTGAGTACGTTTACAGGTGTTCCGAACCTTGCACCCTTTATGATGACCTGACATGCGTTGACACTAAGCTCAAGTGGGCTTGTTGGACAGAGAAGTGTTGAGAAGATTGGCTTCTTGCGTGCTTCCTCATCGTCGCCACCATAGTATGCTGTTGCGATCTGCTGGTAGTAATCTACGTTCTCGCCTACAGGGTCGATGTGGTGGAAGTGCTTTGTTGTGTTCATCAGAGGGACCAGGGTCTCGTGTACGTCCTGTGCACCCTTGCCTGCCCAGTCTCTTGCGGAAACTGCAAGTGAGTAGTAGTCGATGTTTTCTGCCCAGTCACAGATCTTTGCTGTGTCTGCAAGGTCCTTTTCTGTTGAGTCAACAGTGGTGTACTTGCCTGGTGCCTGGTAGTTGCACATCTTGACACCGGTTCCGAAACATGTCCAGTGTACCTTTCCTTTGTGCTCCTGTTTGACGTTCTTCTTCTTGTCACGTCCCCAGAGGACGAACTTTGAAGGACAGTCACGCAGTGCCCTGTTAACTACATACTCAGGGATCTTGACTACCATTGTCTTTTCATCAACTAAACAGCCACCTTCTTTGAAGATCGCTCTAGCCTCAGCATCTGATACCTGGATACCAGTGTTTATGAAAACATCCATTGTAGCATAGTGGAGTGCTCTGAGGTCATCTTCTGAGAATAACTCCAGAGTTACACCGTCTAGTGGACGTCTACCTGGGAAATAGTGGTTTACCATTTTCTTAGCCTCCAATTTGAATTATATGTCTGGAATACCTCCATGATATTCCAAAGGATTGAAACTGCCTTGTAGCAGTATGTTCCTGTTTGATAGGTAGAATATACTCGTATATAAACTTTTCTTACTAATCTAGTATATATATTTTGCTATTGCTCCATTATAAGAACAGGCATATAAAGATAACGATAGAGAAAAATCAGATAAAAATACAAAACTAAGCACATGCTGGCGATTTACTAAACATTGACAAAATTAAGAGTTTATTCATAAAATCTGCGGATTCGTTTCTACTATATGAAGATTATCATTACTACTTATTTGAATCAAATATTTAAGTGTTTCTATTTTGGCAACATTTTGCTGCAAATTATCTGAATCTAGCTTGAATCTTACGAGAAAAAACCTGAAATTTCCCGGTAACTGACTCAAGTTAACACCGTGACTGGAAATAATAATATAAAACTATTTCCTGCTACTAATGCAAAGAATAGATTAATTACACAGATATAATGCCAGATGATGCTGATTTTGTAGTTAACAGTGTTAATCAATTGTACACAAAATATATATACTATAATTTTGGAATTTCCACACAAATAACACAAAAATAAGGAGTTCACAATAATATGAGTTACAGTCTTGGCATAGATGCAGGAGGAACATACACCGATGCAGTCCTTCTTGATGATGAAAATGAGACCATAATTGAGTCAAGTAAATCTCTTACAAGCTACCCGGACCCTCTTGGAGGGATCCGTGGAGCCATTGAAGGACTTGATCCTGACAGGCTCAAAGAAGTGAAAGTGGTTTCAGTATCGACCACCCTTTCAACAAACAGCATTCTTGAAGGAACCGGATCACCTGTAGCACTTATACTCATCGGGAACTTCGACATCAAGGAAGAACTTCCAACCAACCATTATTTGCAGGTAAAAGGAGGTCACGACCATAACGGAATCGAAACTAATCCACTTGATACTGAATCCATAAAAAATTTCGTCCTCAAAGTAAAAGATAAGGTATCAGCATTTGCGATCTCATCCTATTTCAGCGTTAGGAACCACGACCACGAACTCTGTGCCAAGGATATAATTACAGAACTCACCGGACTTCCCGCAGTTTGCAGCTATGAACTCTCACAGGATCTCGGCGCATTTGAAAGAGCAGTTACAGCATTCTTAAACGCTCAACTGATACCTGTAACTGAGAGATTCATGACAACAGTTGAAGCTGAAATTAAATCAAGAGGAATTGACGCAAAAGTATTCATGCTCAAATGCGACGGCTCTGTAATCGGCATCCAGAGTGCCCTGAAAAAACCAATCGAATCCATATTTTCAGGCCCTGCAGGAAGTCTTGTGGGTGCATCGTTCCTTGCAAAAAGTGAGTCATGTGCCGTTATCGATGTTGGAGGTACCAGCACCGATATCTCAGTTATCTACAATGGAGTGCCGGAAATGAGTGATGCAGGTGCTGTTGTAGGTGGATGGAAAACAAGGGTCAAAGCCATAAAAATGGAAACATCCGCCATGGGAGGAGACAGCCACGTATGGGTCAAGGGAAAAGACATCAACATCGGTCCAAGAAGAGTTATTCCACTCTGCAGGGCTGCTGTACTCTATCCTGATTTCCTTGAGCAGCTCAAAGCAAACCCCATGCCATCAAAAATAAGACTTGGTATCAATTACCAGCCAACCAAATTCTACATCAGAACAGATTACGAGGCAATGGAAGCAAGTCCTGAAGAAATGGAAGTCCTTGGAGCCGTAAAGAAAGAACCAACATCAACAACCGAGATCTTCAACCGCATCAGGAAATTCCCTGCAAGTAAGATATTTGACAGCCTTATCCAGAAAAGACTGCTGCAACCTATCGGATTTACACTCACCGACGCACTTCATGTACTTGGAGAATACACAGAAAGGAATGTGGAAGCAGCTAACGTTGGCGCTGACATGCTAGGTTCTATCGTTGATATGGACAGACATGAGTTTGCCAGGTATATCAAGAGAGAATTTGCAAAGAACATGGCGTGTGACCTTGTTTCATTCTTCCTTGACGGAGTTGAGAAATCTGAGATCAGAAAGATATTCGACATCCAGTCACCTGCTAAATTCAAGATAGAGGTCCCTGTTGTATTAATAGGTGGACCTGTGAGTGCTTTTGTTAAAGAGATGCGGGAAATACTCGATGCAGAAATAATACTTCCTGAATACTCAAATGTTGGAAACGCTGCCGGTGCGCTTGCTGCTAAAGGCATCAGAAGATTTGAAGTCCTCATCAGACCTGCATCAATGGCTGCACCTGACTGGGAGTTCCTTGTATTTTCCGAACATGGAAGAAGCAATTTCTATGAATATCAGGAAGCTCTGGACTATGCAGTCAATCTGGGAGAGACTACTGTATTGAGTTACATGAAGGATGCAGGGCTTGATTCCAACCACATAAAAATAGATGTGAAAAAGGAAGAAGTAATTCCTCAGGGCTGGAAAACTCCAATGGAAACAAAGCTCGTAATCCTTGGAGTTGGGAACAGGAATACAGAACAGGAGTGTTGTTAAACTCCTGGCTCTTTTATAAGAGAAGAAATGGATATGAGGACATCCTGTCCTCCCCAGTCCCCTATTGTGAATTTTGATTTTACCGGCACAATTGTGCCTTCTTTACTTATCAATGGTATCTCGGAAGTAGAGGACTTGCCTGACATTATTTCATCGAGAGTTGAAAGGACATCATCTTCCCAGCCTTCAGGATAAAGCATAAGGAAATCTTTCATTTCAAGGTCTTTTACCGTATAGTTCAGAGTATCAGTCAGTGAAGAGTTCACATGGAGAATACTTCCCTGCAGATCCATGATGAAGACTATTTCATCAAGTACATTGAGAAGTGAGTTCATATGGGTCTTGCTTTTCTGCAATCCTGAATCCTTCTTCATTCTGGAGATAACTATCCCAACCTGATTTGCAATGGTTTCTATAAGATTCCTTGAACTGGCAGGAACCTCAAGTTCGGAATGAGAACCAAGCACCATGGCCGCAACCAGTTCATCATTGTGCTTTATAGGAATGAAAGCCATTGCCTGCAACCCTTCATAATCAAGCTTTGATGCCGGAAGCATCATGTTGATCTCAGTGAAGTATTTGTAGACGGGGAAGCCTGTAGTGAACATGCGGGCCATAAGTGTATTTGGCTTAAAATGAGATAGAGATTCAACAAAACTATCAGAAAGCCCGCGATATGATACAGCATCAAACTCACCGGTGAGCTTATCCACCACATACATGATGCCTGAATCTATTGCTTTGGCTTCAAGGGTAAAATCAAGGAGCCTGTCAAATGTATCTTCAAGGCTGCCGGTATCACCAAGAACATTATCCAGGTCACATTCCACACGCATGAAATTATTAGCTTGCTTGCGTTCGGTTATGTCAACAATGATACCCTGAAGATAATCTACCATGCCTCTCTGGTCATAATGCAGCATGGTCCTTTCATCAACCCACCTGACCTCACCTGATTTTGTAAGGATCCTGTATTCCTGGCTGAAGTCTGAGAAACCTTCTCTTGAAGCTCTGTCAACTTCATTCCTGACCCTCTGCAGATCAGAAGGATGGATGATATCTCCATAGATAATCTTACCTGTTATGAAATCATTAACAGTATAACCAAACTGCGTAATGTTATCAGATACGAACTCTACTGGCCAGTCCTGTTCTGGTTTCCACAGGAAAACAATTGCAGGACTTGAACTCATGATAGATTCCAGCACTCTGCGCATCCTTAATGCTTCATAGAGGATCTCGGTTGTCTGCTTGTACTGTACAAGTTTCCACATCCCTTCCATCAAAAGTGTAAGCTGCCTGACATCAGACTCGTCATAATCGCTTTTTTTGTTGGCTACGCCTGCAACAGCAACTATCTGGTCATTATCAAAAACAGGAACGGTTATGTGACGGAGCATTTTCTCTTTTGTTCCGGGATATATCTCATCCACACGCTCTGTGTCATAATCCCTGTTCACAATAACAGCCTTACGCTCCCTTATGGCTTCGCCCCAGAAACCTGTTGATCGAACCGGGTGCACAAATGGTTCTTCTGAATAGTATTCACGGGAATCATAAGGCCAATGATATGTTTCAAGAACATTTTCATTCTCGTTGAGGAATTCAAGATAGCCAATGTTACTATTAGTGAGCTTGACTGCCTTTTCAATGGAATATTCCGATATTTCACTCATTGGGGAATCCTGCATCTGGTAGAGTTTCAGGAGAGCTTCAAGACGCATCTCATTAAGATTTATGATCTCCTGAGCCTTTTTGCTAAGTTCAACATCTTCCATGATGCCAATACCACCGATCAGTGAGCCGTCATTATCGAGCACAGGAGTGAAACTGGCTTTAACTGTAAGTTTTTTCCCGGTTATGGCAGAGAAATACTCACCTTCATAGTATCCGGGATTTCCAAGGAAAACAAGGTCAACTGCACTTTTCAGATTTTCATCATTCAGTGAGGAGAGAATACTGAAACCTGCTATTTTCTTTACAGGTGCCCCTAATATATCTGAAAATGCCTTGTTGCAGTGAGTGATTATCCCGTTCTCATCAAAGTAAATTATGCCAACTGGTGAACTTTCAAAGATGATCTGGTACTTCTTTCCGGTTTCCAGTAACTCACGCTCGGTCTTTTCAAGCTCTGTGTTGTCGATGATTATACCCTGGAAATGAGTGATCGCACCATTTTCGTCTCTTTTAATGAAAGACCTCTCTGTGACCCAGCGAACATCACCATCTTTGGTGAGAACGCGGTAATTAAGAGAAAAATATGAAGTATTCTTTTTCTCAGAATGCTTTTTGACTTCCAGGTGGATCCTGTCAAGATCGTCAGGATGAACTATATTACCATAGAGCAATTTTCCTGAAAGGAAATCCTCAGGAGTGTAACCAAGACGTGTGATGTTACCTGAGACTGATTCCACAGGCCATTCACCCTCTGCTTTCCAGATGAAAGAGATGACAGGACTGCTGTTGTAAACAGCTTCCAGTTTTTTGTCAATAGGAATAGAAGTAACTGTGCTCCCTTCCCCGGCATTGGTCTTTCCTGGTCTGTTAGTTGAAATATTCATCACTCCTGAACTTGCATTCATACTTTTTAGATGATAGTTTATACGGAATGTTCTACAATCTTACCTAAACCCAGAACACTGAATTTACGGTGATAAACTGTACACGACAGAGGAAGTATTTTTTCAGTATATAATAATGTTGGTTAAGGGTCGTATTACATATTACATAAAAGTTATGACTGAAAACAGGAAATATCGCAATAATAGTACATTCCTATATAAAGAAAAGATAAAAATATTCAAATTTACAGATATTAGAAAATTCGAGTAATAGCAAAATATAAATAATAATTGTTTTAGCCACGATTCGTGGATATGAAAAAGATACAATGTCGCAACGTCTGATCGAAAAGAAAACACCTGCTATTATTCAAGTATTAAGCTGTTTTCCAACAAAAACCAATTGTTTATGTATATATAACTTTCTACGACTTAAAAGCTCACCCGATATAGGCAGAGGAGGAGGAAAACATAATCTAAAGAGCTATTATTAGGTCAAAAGCAAAAATATATTGCCCATACATGACCATAAAATATAAGTAGTAGATATACCATACTAGAAAATAGAGATAAAACAACTCGCCTTGATTTAAATGGGTCTATATCACGGCTGAAATCTCAGAGGAAATTCTAATACCTCCTTCAATTGCTCCTCTGTTTTTCTCCACAAAAACAGATAGGAGCAAGAATTTCCTGCAAATTGATTTGTTTTTTGAGGTCAAAAAATGTCTTCATCAAAAAGAACCATTTACCCAACATTCGTTATCGCAGACTAGGAGGTGCTCTGATGTATAGACTTGGAATAGATGCCGGAGGCACCTATACTGACGCAGTTCTCATCAGAGACTCAGACGGAAAGATACTGAATTCCAACAAATCACTTACAACTTACCCCGACCTTTTAACAGGAATCAGGAATACACTGGACGGACTGGATGAGCAGTATCTAAAAGATGTACATTATGTATCTGTTTCTACAACTCTTGCAACAAATAGCGTCCTGGAAAAAACAGGCTATCCGGTTGCACTCATTCTGGTGAATAACACAGACATTCCCAACAGGTCAAAAATAGAACATTTCACCCTTGTCAGTGGCGGACACAACAGTTCCGGAAACGAAGTTTGTCCTCTTGACCTGGATTCTGTACGGGATTTTGTTCTAAAGGTAAAAGATAAAGTATCAGCATTCGCAGTTTCATCATATTTCAGTGTACGCAATCCCGACCATGAACTGAGGATTAAAGAAGTAATCGCTGAACTCACCGGACTTCCGGTGGTCTGCGGACACGAACTCTCACAGGACCTCGGTGCATACGAAAGAGGAGTCACTGCATATCTCAATGCAAGACTCATACCTATTTCCAGTCATTTCATGGAAGCCGTCAGCTCCGAAATGAAAAGGAGAAATATAGATGCAAAGCTCATGATGCTCAAATGTGACGGCTCGGTTGTAGGAATAAGCGAAGCCCTGAAAAGACCAATCGAATCCGTATTCTCAGGACCGGCAGCAAGTCTTGTTGGAGCAGCTTTCCTCTCCAAAAGTGAGAATTGCACTGTCATAGATGTAGGAGGAACCAGCACCGATGTATCTCTTATATATCGAGGAGTTCCCGAACTAAGCGAATCCGGTGCCATAGTTGGTGGCTGGCAGACAAAGGTCAAGGCCATTCGCATGGAAACATCCGCAATGGGTGGTGACAGCCATGTCTGGGTCAGGAACCACTTAACAAATATCGGACCTCGCAGGGTCATCCCACTCTGCCTCGCTGCTGTTGAATATCCTGAGATAACTGAAAAACTGAAACAGAATCAGGTAATCCTTCGAAACCAGATCGGAGAGAATCTCCAGCCCACAAAATTCTTTTTAAGATCAGGACTTGAAGCTTCTGACATAAGTCCTGCTGAAGAGGAACTGCTTTCAAGAATAAAGGACAGACCTCTCACAGTAACCGAAATTTACTGGAACGAGAACAGGCTTCCAAATCCTGGAACTCTTGACCTTTTGATACAAAAACGACTCATCAAAGCAATTGGTTTCACTCCCACAGATGCGCTTCACGTACTGGGAGAATACACCCAGTGGAACAGGGAAGCCTCAGTTCTGGGAGCAGGTATACTGGCTGCTCTTTCAGGAACTGAAGAAAAGGAGTTTTGTCTGCGGATAAAAAAAGAAGTTGCAAAGAACATGGCATTGAATCTCATCTCATTCCTGCTGGAGGATGTCAGCAGGGAAGAGATAGAAAAAGTTCTCAGAGGAAAGTTCTTTGCAGGATTTAAGGTTGATCTTCCTGTTGTTCTTCTTGGCGGACCTGTGAAAGCCTATGAAAAGGAACTTGCAGAATTCATAGATGCAGAGATTATCCTTCCAGAATACTGCGATGTTGGAAATGCCGTTGGTGCTGTGGCAGGAAAAGGTTCCAGAAAGCTGGAAGTTCTCATTAAGGCGAATTATACCGAATCGAAATACAATCTCAAAACATCTTCTTTTATTACTTTCTTCCCCGGAGGCAGGGAAGAATTTGCATCTTACCATGAAGCGCTTGAATTCGGGGAAGAGATTGGCAGCAAACTCATAATGAACTACATGAGTGATGCCGGACTGGACACCACGGATGTCAGCATTGAGATGCATCGCAATGATATAGTTACACATGAAGGCGGACTTCCTGTGGAAACAAGACTCAGTTTTTCCGGCATCGGAGAGGCAGGGAAGAACAGGATAACGGAGGTAGAATAATGCAGTACAGTCTTGGAATAGATGCCGGTGGCACTTACACCGATGCGGTCATAGTCAGGGATTCTGACAGGAAGGTTGTTGATTCAAATAAAGCACTTACAACATACCCTGACCTTTTAACAGGAATAGAGAACGCAATAGATGGCCTTAACAGCAAATACCTTCCTGATGTCAGGCTTGTCTCAGTTTCAACAACCCTTGCAACCAATACAATACTTGAAAAAACAGGGTATCCAGTCGCTCTTATTCTCATAGGGAAACACACTCTTCCTGCAAACATACCCATCAGTGATTACATCGTAGTCAAAGGCGGACACAACGTAGCCGGACTTGAAGATGATGTCCTTGATATTGAAGCTGTCAGGGAATATGCCCTGAAGGTCAAAGACAGGGTTTCCGCTTTTGCAGTATCCTCATATTTCAGCATCCGCAATCCAGAACATGAGGTAAAAGTGAGGGACATGCTAACAGAGCTCACAGGACTTCCAATTGTCTGCGGACATGAACTGTCACAGGACCTCGGAGCATACGAAAGAGGAGTAACAGCTTACCTGAACGCACAACTGCTTCCAATAGCAGACCAGTTCATCCATGCAATTCAGACTGATATCAGCAAGCGTGGAATCGATGCAAAACTCATGATGCTCAAATGTGACGGCTCGGTAATAGGTATACATGAAGCCATGGAAAGACCGATAGAATCCATATTTTCGGGACCTGCTGCAAGTCTTATGGGAGCATCCTTCCTTTCAGGAAAGGATACCTGTGCAGTTATCGATGTTGGAGGAACCAGCACCGATGTCTCATTAAATTACGATGGCCTTCCAGAACTTGTGGATACAGGAGCCGTGGTCGGTGGCTGGCATACAAAGGTCAAAGCCATTCGCATGGAAACATCAGCAATGGGTGGTGACAGTCATGTATGGATCAAGAGCCGCAATGTCAATATCGGACCACGAAGGGTTGTTCCACTTTGCCTGGCTGCTGTAAAATATCCGGGATTTATGGAACTGTTAAAATCAGGCAGAACTCCTTCAAGAATACAGCTTGCTGAAAATGTACAGCCTACCAAGTTCTTTGTAAGAACCGGGAAGGAAGCCACAAACCTTAGTTCATTTGAAAAGGAATTTCTGGAAATCATACAGTTTGACCCGGTCTCACTGAATGATATATTCTGGAAGATCGGCAAGCCAATTTCTCCTGATAGTGTTGATTCACTGATACAGAAGAGACTGGTTCAGGCGATTGGATTTACTCCTACTGATGCTCTCCATGTGCTTGGAGAATATACTAAATGGAACCGTGAAGCCTCAGTTATTGGTGCCAAGATCCTTGCAAGGCATACATCAATGGATGAAATGGAGCTTTGCAGGCATATCAAGAAAGAAGTTGCTATCAATATGGCACTGGACCTCATGAGTTTCATGTATAAGGGAGTTTCAAAAACCGAGATCGAGAAAATGATACGCGGGGATTTCCTCTCGCAGTTCAAAGTGAATGTTCCGGTGGTGCTTCTTGGCGGACCTGTCAGTTGCTATGTGGAAGAGCTGAACAGGCTGATAGTTGCTGATATTATCGTTCCTGAACATGCCGATGTTGGAAATGCTGTTGGAGCTCTTGTTGGTAAAGGAGTCAAGAGCATAGAGATACTTGTAAAATCATTTTACAAGAAGACTGAAAGAAGCATTCTGGTGTTTTCTCCAGTGGAAAGAAGGGAGTTCCCGACTTATTCAGATGCTCTGGAATACGCAACCGAGCACGGGAAAAAGCTGATACTCGACTATATGCAGGAATCTGACATTAAACCGGAAAATGTGAATATTGATATTAAAAGAGAAGATATCACAATGACCGATGGTGATGATGGTACACCGATTGAAACAAAACTGATTTTCCTTGGTACCGGAAAGCCGGAAAAAGAAAACTAAAATGAAGTCAAGTATAAGTCTAAAGTCGAATGAAAATTGAAATCAAATAAAAAATAAAAATGTTGAAACGGTTAGTAATCAACCGTTTCTGTTTCTCTTATCTTTTCCTTGAACAATGTGTACGCCCAGAGCTGGTAAATGATAACCAACGGCACGAACACAAGTGCTCCCAGCAGCATTACCGTCAGGGTAAGCTGGCTTGAAGCTCCCTGGTAGATATCAATACCATATTCAAGTGCAATGGATGACTTGAGCATGTATGGATATATGCTTGCAAGACCCGTCTCTACAATAAAGAGGATTACTCCGAGGTTGCAGCAGAAGGCAGGGAATGTCTTATCCCTGGTTGCAAATACAACTGCAAGAATAGCAGTTATAACTGCAAGTGCCGGGAATACGTAGAATGCAGGTGTTGCAGAGTAGTTAACTGTGAAGTTTGCAATTCCTGCAAAGGAATATGCAAGATATACAAGTGCAAGCACCAGAACCACAATGCTGCTCTTCTTTGCGAGGGCTCCTGCCTTTGTTGCAATTGGACCGACTGTCTTGACCTTGATCCAGAGGGCTCCTGATGTTGCACTGATAAGCACGAAGAGTATGCCTCCGATCAATGCATACGGACTGAAGAGTCCAAGAAGCGTTCCCTGATAAACCATGTTGTCGGCAATGGCAAGTCCCTTGAAGAAGTTTGCAAATGCAACTCCAAGTACAAGTGATATCACAAGGCTGCCAACAAACCATCCCCACATGAGAATGTTTTGAATCTTCGGACTGTCATCCTTGTGCAGATATTCAACTGAGATTCCCCTCATTACCAGTCCAATAAGCAAGAGCATCATTGGAAGATAGAGGAATGTGAACATCTTTGAGAACACCAGCGGGAAAGCGGCAAATGTTCCACCTGCAGCCAGTATGAGCCAGACTTCATTTCCGCCCCAGAAAGGACCGACTGCCTTCTGGATCTGGATTCTCTGTGTCTTACCTGATGCAATGAACGGTGTGATAAGACCTGCTCCAAGGGAGAATGAATCCACTATAAAGTATATTCCCCAAATTACACACCAGAGGAAGAACCAGATGTTAGCAAGCAGATCATGTGTAAGGAATTCCAGCATTTTACTCAGCTCCTATTGCGTTAACAACTGTCTTCTTGATCAGGTAATACTCAAAGACCCACAGGATCGCATAGAATCCGGTTATGAGTACAACACTCAGCATGACTTCTGATGTTGGAACCATTGAAATTCCGTCCGGTGTCTTAAGCAGTCCGTATACTATCCATGGTTGCCTTCCTATTTCTGCAACATTCCATCCGGCTATTATAGCGATAAATGGAAGCGGAATGGACCACTGCATCAACTTAAGGTAGAGATCAGACTTGTACAGCTTTCCAGTCTTCTGAAGATAAAGACCTGCAAGTGCCTCTACAATGAAGAGGAAACCAAGCATCGTCATGAGCTTGAAGTTCCAGAATACCATTCCGACAGGTGGTATCTCATCAGCTGGCATCTGGTTCAGACCAGTGATCGTACCGCTGAAACTTCCGGTATATAGGAAGCTTGCAAGACCAGGAATTCCAAGCAGTTCTACGCTGTTAGAACCTGTACTGGCATCCGGTATCTGTATTAAATACATTGGAACTGAAGATCCGGTTTCCCATATTGCATCCATTGCAGCGCCCTTTGCAGGCTGGATCTCTGTGACATATTGCGCATAACCGTGTCCCAGAACAGGAAGCAATATTGATGTTGCAAGTGCGATTACTATTGCGATCCTGAATGACCTCTTGAATACTTCGCTGTCATTCCTCTTGAGGAACTGATAAGCACATATTCCAAGAATTACAAATGCTGTGAGCAGGTAAGCTGAAAGTAGTGTGTGAACCAGCATGTACCATACATAACTGTTAGTTACAAGCGCCAGGAAATCTGTCATTATGACCTTGCTTCCGTCAGGCAGCAGCTCGTATCCTACAGGATTCTGCATGAAACCGTTAGCTGTGATGATCCAGAGTGATGAGATGTTTGTTCCAAGAGCAACCATCCACATGGAAAATGCCTTGAGTTTCTGTCTGTTGCGGTCAAGGAAGATCCATGCTCCAAAGAAGGTCCCTTCAAGGAAAAAAGCCATGAGCGCTTCAACGGCTAGCGGTGATCCGAATACGTCACCCATGAATTCTGAATATGGACCCCAGTTAGTACCGAACTGGAATGTCATTGCAAGACCCGTAACAAGGCCTATTGCAAAGTTTATTTTGAATATCCTTCCCCAGAAATCAGCCATTTTACGCCAGGTTTCATCCTTGGTCTTGTAATAGACTGTTTCCATGTAAGCCACTAACAATGCAAGTCCCAGTGTGAGAGGGACGAACAGGAAGTGGAATGCTACAGTTATAGCGAACTGCAGACGACTTAAATATAACAAATCTAACATTCTTTATTCCCCTTTGTATTACTTTTACTTTGTTTGCTTTTGTCAATTCCGGGAACAACCCGAATTCGCAATCATTTGACATAATGACGACACAATAACAATGATGTTTATTCTCAGATAATAATTATTATCATATAGGAACAATCATCAAGTAAGAACTAATACTACATTTGAGTAGAAGTTTATAAATCTTCTTATGGTTCATGATAAATGATAATAAAACTGCCAAGAATTGCTGGTCAGGCATGTAAAGAAGAGAATCAAACTAAAAGTCAAATTAAAGTGAAAAAGTAAATAAATTGCTCCTGAAAGATCTCATATATCTATGTTTTGGGATGAAAACTTAAAATTCCAATAAAAACAAGATTATAAGACCCTATAAAAAAAGAGGGAAATAGGAAGATCCATGCATAAATATAAATAGTAGAAACCACTACTAAAGAGTAGATACAATCATCCTGGAAATCAGATCAGGTTGATCGAATGGACTCTAAATCCGTTCAGTCGGGTTAAATTCCCGAGGTTTCCGCCATATATGTTTCATTGTGTGACCAAAATCACATAATGACAAAATCTTTTTTCTTTTGTTTACAACGTCATAGCCATAGCTATTTTGTATTATCATTACAACTGGAAGAATGTCCTGAAAACCTCTATGGAATCAAGGAAATCCTGCTTACCCATAAGTTCCCTGGTCGAATGCATTGCCAGCATCGGAACTCCAACATCAACCACATGAACAGGCAGATATCTGCTGAGAATCGGACCAAGGGTCGTTCCTCCTCTCTGATCAGAATGATTCACGAATTTCTGATACTTAACGCCGGCTTTATTGCACAATTGCTGAAAAGCTGCAATCGTCTCAACTTCCGAAGCGTAGGAACGGCTGCCACTTATCTTGATAGCAATTCCTTTGTTCATCACAGGCTTATTGGTTATATCGGTCTTCTCACCGTAATTAGGATGCAACGCATGTGCACCGTCTGCTGAAATGACAAAATGATCCTTCATCTGACATTTGGATCGTTGTTCCATTCCCTCGATCCCAACATGGATCTTTTCAAGGATACTGCTCAAAAGTACGGAATCCGCACCCTGTTTCGTCATGGAACCAACCTCTTCATTGTCCATGAATGCAGCTACATTGACCCCAATTTTGTTTTCTGAGGCTACAAGAGCTTCCATTGCAGCATAAACCATTGATAGGTCATCAATTCTCGGACAGGATATGAATTCTCCTTTTGCTCCAACCAGCATGCCTTCCTCACAACAATAGACATTCAGGTCCATGTCGAGAATATCTTCAGCATTGACCCCTGCTTCCTTTGCAACCAGATCAAGCAGATAACTATCTTTGACCTCATCCCCGGTCAATTGAGTAAGAAGCGGCTGCATTTCCTTTTGTACTTTGATCTCCGTGCCTTTATTAGCTTCAGGATTCATGTGAATAGCAAGGTTTGGAAGAGTTAGTATTGGTCTCTGAAAATCCAGGTGGATCACTTTTGGCTTGAGAACTTCATCGGACCTTACAGCGATCCTGCCAGCAATTGATAAAGGACGGTCGAACCAGGTATTGAAAATCGGCCCGCCGTAGCGTTCCACATTAAGCGTCAGCATTCCCTCACTGCTAACTTCCGGATTGGGCTTTATTCTGAACGCCGGATTATCAGTGTGAGCTGCAATGATCCTCATACCATTTGAAAAACAACCACTGTTTCCAATGGTAAAAGCGATGATCATGGAAGGATAAGGTGACAGCCAGTATTTTCCTGATGCTGAAAGAGTCCACTGCTCATTCATATCAAGTTTTGAAAAGCCTTCGCCGTCCAGACGTTCTATTATAGTGTCCACAGTCTGAACAGGTGTTGTTGCTTTTTTCATAAAGCCGAAAAAACCACTGATATAGTCCTTTGAATTATCCATATTATCACTTGCGACAGAATATTTTCTTTTATTTTGTCATTATTAGTAGATAATATATTAGTAGAGATCAGGCTCTGAGAATTCTACTGATATAGGCGGCACATTCCGATGATCCTATACAGAAAATCCCAAACAATGTTGCATTTTGACTGAGAATTCTACTGAACTCCTGCAAAAAACTATTCTGCACTATTGTGCAGAGCATTTTGTTCAGTCATTTAGGAAAGTGCCGGCTTCGCCGGACCCTTCGGGACACTCAGGTTATTCATGACTACGAAAGATCAGTTTGCAAACTGATAACAACGTAACTATCTACTGCATATGATTGAAGCTAATAAAAAAGGAAAAGTTTCTCCGGAAGGGGCGTGCAATTCATCAGAAGGATTCGGGCCGGAGAATAGCGACTTTGGGATTGTTCTTTATAGTTTCAATATTTGTGGCTTTTTGCCACTTCTATCATTGCCTGGAGGTTGACTGTTGGTGTCTTGCTCACTGTACCGCAGCCAGGTGCAAGCAGACCGATTCCTGCGTCAATGACTTTCTGTGACTGTGTCCTGATAGTTTCAGGTGTCTGGTTCCAGAGCATGTTAACAGGGTCGAGGTTTCCGACTATGACAGCTTTTTCAACATTTGCCACTGCTGCTGCAGCATCAACATTCTGGTCAACACTGATAGCATCTACGCCACTGGATTCCATGAGTGCGAGACCCTGGGTGGTGTCACCACATATGTGAAGCACTACAGGTACATTGACCTCATGCATTGCATCGATGATCTTCTTATGGAAAGGAACTACGAATTTCTCGTAGAATTCAGCACCGATGAGCTGGTAGCTGGCTGTTGGATCGATGATGACCATTGTGTCAGCACCGCTTTCGACCATTTTCTGAGCGTAAGCAACGCAGAAATCAGTTGTGAATTCCATGAGTGCAAGTCCGAAGGCTTCGTCGGTAAATATTGCCATGAACCATTCGTCACCGTTGATGTGCTGTGCAAGTGAGAAAGGACCGATCATACTTCCCATGATTGGAAGTTCATCGCCGTATTTGTCTGCAAGTATTTTGATCGCATCGCAGATAACACCGATTCTTCCATGGTCAAGATCATAGCCTTTGAGTTTCTCGATGTCTTCTAATGTTTTTACTACATGACCGACCACGGACGGCTGCTGCTCCTTTGTTCCATCCTTGATCTCACAGCCGAAGAACTCAGCTTCTGCAGTAATGTCAAAAGGCACACGGACAGCCTCAAAACCTACTACTGTATGACCTGCTTCGGCAAGTGTTGCCATCTTTTCCGCATCGCTGTTTGCCTCTGGCCAGAAAGCACCACAGGCTTCCATCTGCTCAACAGTGCCTGTCTGGGTAACACAAACAGCAGGCATCCTGTCAACAGGCTGACCGGTGAGTGAACGGGATAATCTCTCTTTGGGGGTATATTCGGACATGATTTTGCTCCTGAAGAAGAGATGGCTGGCAGGTTAATACCAGCATGCCAGCCATCAGGGTTGGAGGGTGTTTTTCTGTCTAATCGAATCATCTTAGAATGAAAGGCCGAACTCTTCGAGCTTCCTGCGTGCATCATCGTAGACCTTCATGTACTCGTCAGTTGGTGTAACGGTAGCAATGTCGTAACATTCCTGGAAGGTCTTACCCTGTGGTGCATTTGCATAGTTGCCCTCGTAGGAGCTTACAAGGAGATCAAGGACCTTGTTTACATCCTCAATAGCCATTCCTGCTGTTGCTCTTGCAACTTCTCCCATCATCCTTGCTTCCATACCGGTTGTCTTGTCCTGAACGACACCCTTTGCAGAAGCTACACCGGAGAGGATCTCACGGCCTGATGCTGTGTCAGTGATAGACTGAGCGGATGCTTCCAAAAGACACATTTCGGTACATGGACCTGCACATGGATAGTACTGGTTACCGGAAAGCATGTCTGTGAATTCAGAAATGGTTGCACATGCCCATCCTGCGATCATGAGGGTTTCCCTGGTGTTGGTTGATCCCCAGCGGATGTGAACTGGTCCATCAAGGTGCCAGCTTGCATTGCTCATTACAAAAGCGTTGATGTGGGTTGCGATGTTGACTATTGTGGTTTCTTCTATGCCACCGGCATATCCACCAAAGATAGGCATCTGTTCATCCATAATGATGTCACTGTTACCCTGATAGTGTGCCATCACACTGATAGCATCAAGGTCGATCTTCAGCTCGTTGAGCTGGGATACTTCGTGACTGTCACTGCAAACCATGCCACCGGCACAGTCAGCAGAGATATTTCCCTGAGCGGACAGGGAAGTCTCCGGTCCCTATATGCCCATGCCCGGCCTTCCGGCCATTGCTGCTGCTGTCTTGATGAGCCTGGTTTCGGTCTTTGCTGCAAGGACCTCGTATGGACTCTTTGGGATAGGTGGCTTGCCACGGACTGTCATCATGACACCGTTAACGATTGTGTCGACTTCCTTCTCAAGAGCGTAGCTCATGTGAACTGGCATGAATACGTCTTCAGAAATTGGGGAACCTGTTGGACCACCCTGGACGATTGGCTTTCTCTTGTCACCGACACTTCTCTTGTGTACTCTTACAGCTTCTCTGCCGGTACCGAGTGTGAATTCCTTCTGGACATTGTTGATAGCGTCCCAGATCTCGTCTTCTGTGTACTTTACCACACGGCTTGTGTCTGTACAGAAGATACCACAGTCAAGAAGCATCTCAAAACCTGCTTTGAAGAGGTTTTCCATCATGTCCTTGTCGGTTGGTACGAATTCACCCTTGAAGTCAAGGTTGTATTTCTGCTTGAGTTCCATTGCCTTCATTGGGATGGTCATAAGGTCCCAGTCATCCTGGGTGGTCTTCTCTCCCTTCTTTGCTCTCTCATAGAACTCGTAACAATCAAGTGATCTTGCAAATGTCATACTATTTCACCTCAAATCTTAAATCTCAATCTTATCTCAATCCCAAATTTCCTGCTTACTGCATGAGACTGAGTGCAACTCTTGCTGCATCTGCTGCATTTTCTGCTGTTGCGTCTGCTCCGATCTCTGCTATCCATGCGTCAGATACTGGTGCTCCACCGAACATGATCTTGACAGAATCTCTAAGACCTTCTTCCTTCAGCATTGCTACGGTATCCTTCTGTCCGAGCATTGAGGTTGTCATGAGTGCTGAACCAACAAGCAGGAGTTTCTTGCCCTTGTTCTTTGCAACTTCTTCTGCAACCCTTTCGTTTGGTACGTCTACGCCCATGTCAACGATCTTGAAACCGTTTGCTTCAAGCATGGTTGTTACGAGGCGGTGACCGATATCGTGAATGTCTCCTTCCTGAACGTAGGTGATTGCAAGACCTACACCGTCAGTGTTTCCCTTCTCCTGTTCAAGTACCGGGAGTAAGATCGTCATTGCTGCGTTCATTGCCTTTGCAGACATCATTATTTGTGGAAGGTAGATCTCTGCTGCTTCGAATTTGTCTCCGACGATCTTCATACCTGGTGAAAGACCATCGTTGATGATTGTAACTGCAGTAAGTCCTGCATCGAGTGCTGCCTTTGTAGCTTCGGCACAACCGTTGATGTTCTGAGTCACGATAGTGTCTCTGAGTGTGTCTAACATTTCCTGATTTGACATATTTAGCCTCCGTTTTGTCCCTATCATTACGTTTTTCACCTGTTTTTGTGTGTTTTTCCGGGTGTCAATCCTTTAGGGACAATTCTCAATAGTAAAAGACATTATATATCATAAACTCAGCAAAATACATCCGTCTCTGTTGAATCTGTGTTTGTAAAGAAAATATTGTGTTATCATTTGACGATTACAACGCCATTGTAATGATACAATTCCATTGTAACTTTTGCATGCGAGTATTTAAAGTTCAAAGAGCTGCAAGTAAGACCCGTTCACATGATATGGAAAGATATGTCCCTTAAATTCAAACTTATATTATACATCGTGGTCGGAACCATGATCGTGCTGGCAGCCAGCACTGCCATGACAATTTCCACCGTAACAAGCCAGGAAGAGCAGCTTGCCTATGAGCAGGCAGTCCAGATAGCAGGAAAATATGCCAACGACTTCAATGGTGATATGGAAGAATATCTTGCTATTGCAGAAACAAATGCTGCAACCATAGGGAGTTTTGATTCTCTGAGCAGGGATGAAGCAAATGCTATGCTTCGGGAAACACTGATAGCACATCCGCAGCTTGTCGGAGTGTACGTAGGATATGAACCGAACGCCTTTGACACACAGGACAGTCTTTATGTGAACACAAGCGGACACGATGCTACCGGACGTTTCATACCTTACTGGAATACAATGGAGGGAACGGTAAAACTTTACCCGCTTATCAATTACGAGGATCTTAGTTATTACCAGGAGCCAAAAAACACAAAAAAGAGCATAATAACTGAGCCTTACTTCTATGAAAAACTCTTCATCGTGAGCTACGTTGCCCCAATAATAAAAAATGGCGAGTTTCAGGGTATCTCCGGTGTGGATGTTTCTCTCAATTATCTTGACGAAGATATCAGCAACGTAAAAGCATTTGATACCGGATACGCCTTTGTTGTCGATAAGGAAGGTGTCCTTGTCACATATCCTTATAACAAGGAATGGATCGGCAAAAAAACACTCTACGACCTTGGAATCGATGATTACTCACTGATAGCCGATGACATCTATAACGGAAAGAGCGGCCATCTGGAAACGGTGGATTCCAATACCGGAGAAGATGTTGTGATGTTCTATGAACCTGTTCAGGCAGGTGGTTTCTCATTCATACTTGTGGTTCCAAGAGACGAGATCTTCGCAGGTGTGCAGAACCTGACCCACAAACTCATGCTCATATCACTTGTAGCTATCATCTTCATGGGAGTTTTCTCCTACCTGATAGCCCTCTCGTTTACCAATACAATTGAAGAGATAGTCTACGATTTCAAGAAGATATCAAAGGATGCTGTAATGGGACGATTACACGCAAGAGCCCAGATTGATGTTGAAAAGGACTTCAGGGAGATACCCATAGGTCTGAATGAGATCCTTGATGCGGTTATCAACCCTATACACGACACCATCTCCCTTACAAAAGCACTTTCTGAAGGCAAACTCTCGGAACGTTCAAAACTGGAAGCAAAGGGCGAGTTCAAGCAGCTATCCAATACACTGGATAACTTTGCAGAATCACTGGACACAATGATAAAGGATTCGAACAGAGTGCTTACTGCATTCCAGCATAATGATTTCTCACAGAAGATAGAGGTTCATGGTGAGGGTGACTTTGGCATACTGACAGAAGGGATCGAGGAAACAAGAATAACTCTTGCTCAGATAATGGAGGAGCGCAAAAAACTGGAAGAGGTACGTAAGAAGGAAATTCACCATCGTATCAAGAACAATCTCCAGGTGATCTCAAGTCTTCTTGATCTTGAATCAGAGAAATTCAATGATGATACTGTAATTGAAGCTTTCAGGGAAAGCCAGAACCGTGTTATTTCAATGGCGCTTGTCCACGAAGAACTTTATAAGTCACAGGATATGGAAAGTATCGACTTCTCGGACTACCTGATGAAGCTTGTGAACGAGCTTTCATATTCATACATGATCGAAAAAGAGAACATTAAGGTAAAACTGGACCTTGATATTGTTTTCATCGATATGGAGACTGCTATCCCATTGGGAATGATAGTCAATGAGCTTGTTTCAAATTCACTGAAACACGCTTTTGCTCCGGGAGAAGAAGGAGAGATCTTTGTTGATCTTGACCTTACAGATGGCAAGCTCACACTGACCGTTGGTGATAACGGTGTGGGATTCCCGGAGGATATCGATTTCACACAGACAGACTCCCTTGGGTTACAACTTGTAACGACCCTGACAAATCAGATAAACGGTACCATAGAACTTGACAGAAGTGAAGGTACCAGATTCAGGATCAAACTGAAATGATGATACATTAACCAACTAACTTACGAACAAATTTACTGAACGAAAAACAAATGAGATGAAATAAGCATCATAAAAGGTGATAGGATGGAAGATGCAAAGGATGTAAAGATTCTGGTAGTGGAAGATGAGAGCATTATTGCTCTGAATATCAAGAAGAAGCTTAAGAGCTTCGGATATACAGTACCGGCTATGGCGACCACTGGTGAGGAAGCTATAAAGATGGCAGAGATTACTTTCCCTGACCTGATCCTCATGGATGTCAGACTGAAAGGTGACATGGACGGAATACAGACTGCTGAAGAGATTCGCAAGCGTTTCGATATACCTATAATATTCCTGACCGCATACTCTGACGATAAGGTTCTGGAAAGGGCAAAGAAAACAGAACCATACGGCTATATAGTCAAGCCATTCAAGGCAAATGATCTGAAAAGCAATATCGAGATAGCTCTTTACAGGTTCGGGATGAACCGGACTGAAAGCGCGGAATAGTTTAACTGGAATGCCAGCTAAATCATCTATTCAAGAAATGGACGGTAGGTTCAAATGAAAAGTTCCCTGATCGATGTTATCCTCAATTCCGAAAAACGTAAAAACGTTCTTTTGCTCCTTATTGAAGGACAGAAGAGCCGTGAGGAGATCAAGACAAGTCTCAATGTGACTTCCACTGCCCTTATTCCGCAGATCAAGATACTCAAAGAGCATGGACTTGTCATACAGAACGGAGACTACTATATATTGACAAATATGGGAGAAGTTCTTGTAGAGAACATGCTGCCACTTCTGAATGTTGTGGAGGTCTTCGAGGAGAACAGTGATTACTGGCAGAACCGCAATCTTAACGGAATACCAAAATCACTCCTGAAGCGGTTCGGTGAGCTTGGAAACTGCCTTATTATAGAACCTGACCTGAATTATCTGTTCGAATTCCCCAAAGAGTTCACTGAGAACATAGCAAAATCCGAATACATTATGGCTTTCAATGCTTACTTCCATCCAGAATATCCTGCTATGTACTCTAAACTTGCTGAGAAGGGAATCGATATCTCACTTATTTTCACAGATTCTGTCTATGAGAGAATGGAACAGGATTTTACAGAGGATATTTCAAAGTTCAACGGTTTTGAAACCACAGAACTGAGGGTTTCCAGAGAAAAATCCGGACTTGCAACTCTGGTTAGTACAGACCGCTTCCTGTTCCTGTGTTTCTTCAATGAGCAGGGACAATATGACCACACGATACTCATGAGCTTTGACAGCAACGCTCTTGAATGGAGCAGGGAATTATTTGATTACTATAAAGATAAGTCAAAAGTAGTAGATAAAAACTGATTCTTGTTCAGCATTTCGTGAGCTATCTATCATTTCGATTTTTAAAAACAGGAATCCTGATATATGGAATATCAGAATCCTGAGTTAGTAATTTATCCTACTTTATTTCATTTTTTAGTCTTCCACAAGAACAGGTTCCGGCTCAAATATTCCATGTTCCCTGTGTGCTGCTACTGAAGGCATCTTGTTCCTGTTCTCACGCTGTGAGTATATCCAGAGTGGAATGAAGAGACAGAGCATGAAGAATCCAACACCAGTTGTTGCCCATCCGAGTTCAAGGCTGTTGAGGTAGATGATACCTATCAGGAAGAACGGAGTGTTCAGTATAGTGGTTGCAAGAGCCACATTCTTCCATCCTCTTGGAGCCTTGAAAGGTCTTTCCAGTTTGGAAAGTTCAGGGTCGTTCCTAACCTTTACGTAGGTATAAAGACTGATACCGTTTGCACTGATATATCCAATTGCAGAAGCAGCAAGGATAGCTGTTGGTGTTCCAAGAAGAATGAGGAACATGTTAAATCCTGCATCAGCGATCATCGCGTTCATTGGATGTCCGTGCTTGTTCAACTTACTCAGAACTGATGGCAGGTTACCTTCAACTGACATTGAATAGATTGAACGTGCAGATGAGAGGAAAGCTGTCTGGATGATAAGGAGCATTGCACCTATGAGCATTATAATTGATATGGAAGCACCGATAGGACCGAGTGACATGTTTGCCAGCGGAAGCATTGGTGAGATAGGTTCTGCAAGTACTCCGTCAACTCCAAGAGCACCGATTACGGATGTCTGTACGAGTACGTAAAGAACAAGGCATATTGCTCCGCAGACAAGCAGTGCTTTTGGAATATCAGAATTTGGCTTCTTGTATTCGGGGCCATAGATAGCAGCAGTTTCCCATGCAGCAGCACTCCATTCAGCCATTGCGAGCAGTCCGAGAAGGATAAGTATGTGCTCCCAGTCCCAGCTCCAGTCTGTAGGGAACCATGAATTTGTGATGTTTGACATCTGGAAGTCACCGGTGAAGAATGGTGCAATGGTGATGACCAGAAGAGGTACCAGGGAAATAGCAGCTAAGATCATTCCGGCGGCTGCTCCATTCTTGAGCCCTTTTGAATTAATGATAGCAAGGGTGCCGAAGATGAAACCTCCTACAACAAGCGCCATAAGTGTTGAGTTTATTCCTGCAATTGCAGGGACCATTCCCTGAAGATAATCTGAGATCAGAATAGCATAGATAGCAAGGACAGGACTCCAGCCGAACCAGTAGCTCCAGGCACTAAAACCACCTATGAACTTACCGAATTTGAATTTACCTCTGTTGTTCTTGTCTTTATCTGAACCAAAGACTGTCTGAGTATAACCAGGAAGACCTGAAGCTTTCGGGAATACTGTTGCCAGTTCTCCAAATGCAAAGTTCTGCAAAAATCCAAGAAGAACCGTTGCTCCCCAGATAACTATTGCAAAAGACCAAACATAGCTTGTAAGATATCCAATGGAAGGAAGGATAAGCAGAGGAACACCAAGTGCTATTGCAAGGCCCTGTTTCCAGTCAATGGATCTTTCAAGTTCCTGAGGATCACATATATTCTTAGCACACTGGGCACCGTGCTCCCAATCGATTCCAGAAGAGGCATCTGATTTGTTGCTCATGCACTCACCTCATGATACTCCAGACCTGTTTTGCAGAGGAAGGGCATACCCATCGGGTTGCCGTTTTCAAACTATATTCCGTTTACAAGACAATTCTCATGGACATCATGGTCCATTAGTTCCTTCAGAGTTGTTTCTTTGCTCATAATTCCACCTCAGAATTTATGATTGTATTATTGAGGATTTCTAATTAGCTCTAAAATCCCTTCATTCTAATTAGACAAACTTTTTCAAAAATATTTGCCAAATGAATTTCTCTTCGTAATCATATTCTGCAATTCAGTAAGTACAAGCAATTGATATGATACAAAACTCAGTAGAGAGTAGAGTCTTCTACTCTCTACTCTAACTCTTCTTATATCGAACTTGACCACCTCTTTAATGTGGCCATGTTTTGGTTCACATTCTCCTCTTTTTTTGTACAGGTTGCGAAATGCTTCATCTCTCATATTTAGATTCCTCAGATACATTCCAACCTGTTCTTTCCTTCCATTTTCATAGAGAAACTTTAGTTTAACTTCAATACTTGCATGTACATCTCCACCTTTTTCCCACATTTTATTTACCCAGTGATTGATTCGTTCAATTTCACCCTCTTTGCTGATAACAGCATTTTTAGGATATGCAATAACAGGTTTCGCACCCAAATAATAACAGATATCTGCGTGATTTTCAAAAGCTTTGTAACCAGTGTCTGCAGAATACATGTCAATATCAGCATTCATTTTCTTCAATGCTTCAATATGTTTGATAAGTTCATGAGTATCTCCTGCTTTACCATTTGTATGTGTCATGAACACAGGACAAGTTCCTACCATCGTGATATGAGCTTTGTCCATCTTGCATTTGTAATGAGTATTGTAATCAGCATACTTATCGTATCTCGATGCTTCTAGCGGAGTTGAATCTATCTTAGCTTCTTTTATTTGAGAAAGTTTAAGGATCCTTTCTCCAACTAACATCATTATTTCACTTATCCCATCTTCTCCTAATCGGTATTTTACAAAATTATGTAAGGTCTTTGATGAAGGAAGTTTTACAATACCATTGATATCGTAAAAGGCGAGTAATATTGCCTCTTCTTCTGTTAAAGAAGAGACAGTTTTCTCATAGGATAACTGCCTGAAACACATAACAATAAAGAGTTTTATCATTGAGGAAATCTTATATTTGTAATTCCAACTATTGTTGGCATAATAAGCACGTTCCACGTGCTTTGAAATATCTTCTATGCAGAGGAAGTGCAGGAATTGGCAAATTGAGGCGCTTTCTCTGTTCAGATAATTTCCAATAGAATCCTCAAACTGGATTCCTCCATACATTATAGATTTTTTAGCCATGAGGCGGGCCAGATTTATGCTATTTATAGCTACTGCCCCCCCCCAAAAAAAAAAGAAAATAGGTGCTAAGGACAACGAAAAAAAGGATAAGCTTTTATGCCAAAGTCCTAATTAGACACCCTCTTATTAATTAGCATTCAGCAACGTTAGATATATATTATATCTTCAGGTACGCTACTTATATTTTGCGGATAAGTACTTCCTTTAACTAATATTTAAGAATAACGCAAAAATGATCGGTTTTCTTTTTTTATTGAAGAAAAAATAATGATAAGATTTTCTAAAGCAAAATGCAGAAAAGTCTAATGAATCTGTTTTTTGAGAGTATCAACGAAATATTAAACCGGCTTTGTAAGATTACAACGCCGTTGTAATCTTAAGCGAGGTTTAGGATAAATAGCCACAAACTATTCTATTGCTCAGTAGTAAAGACCAGACTATTTCCATATAATACGGAATCAATAGCCATGATCTTTTTAAACCTAGAGATATAACCCAAAACTACATATAGTACTTTATTTCAAAGCACTTAGAAAACTTTAAATACAGTAGAATATGAGCAATATATATATATATCGATGACTAAGACTAAAGTGTTCCTATGATCGGACAATATCTGTGGAATTAACTGAAAACAAAATACAAACGGAATCAACGGAAGCAAAATCATGAGAAACTACAACAAAAACCACAACTGGATACTCGAATATCTGGGATTTTAGGAATCGATCGGAAAAAAGCTTAGACTCCAGGAGCTGTTAGCATGGAAAGAAAGCCACTTGATACACTTATTAGCAAAAACGGATTATGGGTGTCACGCAACGGACATCTTCACGGGGTGAAGAGTTGCCAGACATCACAGAAGTACATAAGAATAGAAATGGATTGCGGAGAGGTCATCACTGTACGCAATTCCAGAAGCAGCAGGTCTGCAAGAGCCCTGAGGAACCATAAGTTCCACAAACCCTGCAAGCGCTGTCGTCTGGCTGATGACAGGATAAACGAATTCTCAAAGAAGATCTCAAGGGATGAAACTGAGATCAAAATTATACGCTCGTTCAGACTCCCACCTGAAAAGCCTGCCGAGCCTGTTAACATAAAACCTGCAGCAGTTATTGAAAATAATACACCTGCAACTGCTACTCAGAATCACATTCATAATGAACCACGGGCTGGAGTGACTGCCGATAGTTCCACCTACCACAGATCAGCTTCGAAACACAACACAAGCAATTCCAGCCCTTCCAACCCTCTAAACCCCAATTCTAATGCTGGTGCTAATTCTAATTCTAACTCCGGCACTAAAGCTAAGAAAACATCTTCCCAGCCACAGCAAGCAAAGTCAAAGAAGACTGAGTTCACACCAGTGCAAAAGAACAGGATACTCTCACTTTTAGGTCCGGGAGAGATGATATCATTCTCAAAGGAGAAGAGGTCCTTTGCAGAACTTGAATCCACCCTGACCCTTCAGCGTAAGAAGGACATCAGGGAAATGTACGAAGACAGCCGTGAAAATAATCTCGGAAAGCTTGAGAGGATAATTACGGAGTTCCTCGTTGACATGGGTTTCCTTGAAGTTAAGTCCCCAATCCTCATTCCTTTCGAATACATGGAAAGGATGGGAGTTGGAGAGGACAAGAAGCTCTCAGAACAGATATTCAGGGTCGGAGACAACATGTGTCTGCGCCCAATGCTTGCTCCGGGACTCTACAACCACCTGAGAAAATTTGATAACGTACTTCCTGACCCTGTCAGGATATTTGAAATAGGTCCCTGCTACCGCAAGGAATCCGACGGGAATAGCCACCTTGAAGAATTCACAATGCTGAATTTCTGCCAGATGGGATCAAACTGTACCAGGGAGGAACTTGAGTACCTGATAAAGGAACTCCTGGATTTCCTGGGAGTAGAATTCGAGATCGTTGCAGACAGCTGCATGGTCTATGGTGACACCATCGATGTGATGCATAAGAATATGGAACTCTCATCCGCCGTTGTTGGCCCCATTCCAATGGACATGGACTGGGGAGTTAACAAACCCTGGATAGGAGCCGGTTTTGGTCTTGAAAGACTGCTTAAAGCAAAACATGATTTCAAGAACATAAAACGTGCAGCCAGATCAGAATCATACTACAACGGAATAAGCATCAATCTTTGAGGTGGAACCATGATAAAGGACATTAATTACTGGAATCTTGACATTATCGCTGAAAATATAATAAACGGACAGAAGCTCACCGACGACAACCTTAGGGAGCTCCTTTCCCTGACGGAAGAAGAAGACATAGAGAAGCTGCAATACGTTGCAAGAAAAGTGAGAGATCACTATTTCGGGAACAGGGTGTTCCTCTACAGCTTCGTTTACTTCTCAACACACTGCAAGAACAACTGTGCTTTCTGTTACTACAACAGATGCAACGAAATACAGCGCTATCGCCTGGACCTTGAAGAGATCCGCAGTATAGCAAAGGCGATTAAGAACGAAACCATCCACATGGTAGATCTCACCATGGGAGAGGATCCTTATTTCCATAATAATCCTGAAAAGTTCGTTGATGTTGTAAGAGCAGTAAAGGAAGAAACAGGCCTTCCAATTATGATCTCTCCCGGCGTCATGGATGATAATACTCTCAGCAGACTCCACGAAAGCGGAGCCAATTTCCTTGCACTCTATCAGGAAACACATGATGAAGAACTCTACCAGAAACTGAGGGTAGGACAATCCTTTGATGAAAGGAATCATGCCAGGGAATTTGCCAGAACCAACGGTTACTGTGTTGAAGATGGAATCCTCACTGGTGTTGGAAATGATATTGAATCTACAATAAAGTCGCTTCGCGGAATGCAAAAGGGAAAGCCTGACATGGTTCGTGTCATGACCTTTGTTCCACAGGAAGGAACTCCTCTTGAACTGGTTTCGCAGCAGTCCAGTCTTTCGGAGCTTAAGATTATCTCAGTTCTCAGACTGATGTTCCCTGACAAACTCATACCGGCATCTCTTGACCTTGAAGGAATCGATGGCATGGTAGACCGCCTGAATGCAGGTGCAAATGTTGTCACATCTATAATATCCGCAGATTCCTCACTTGAAGGCGTTGTCAACTATGACAGGGAACTTGAAGAAAGGGACAGGGACTCAAAGAGCGTTATCAAGCGCCTGAGAACAATGGGTATGGAACCTGCAAGCCAGGCTGAGTTTAACAGGATAATCGAAAAGCAGCAGGTAGCTCCTGTAAGAATCCCGGTGGCTGCACTATGACCTCAATATGCATAATCGGTGGCAAGCTCCAGGGTTTTGAGTTCACTTATCTTGCACACAAGGCAGGCATGGATGTAGTGCTTGTAGACCGCAGGGAAAAGCCTCTCATACGCAAGGTTGTTGACAGTTTTCACTGCTTTGATGTTGTCAAGGAACCTGAAAAGCTCATCGAACTCTCAGAAAATGTGGATGCTATCATCCCTGTGAATGAGAACCTTGAGACAATAGAGTTCCTCAGAGACATAAAGGACAAGCTTGCATGCCCAGTACTCTTTGATTTCGATGCCTACCATATCAGCATGGACAAGAAGCGTTCCAAGGATTATTTCAAGTCAATTGATATCCCTACTCCTGCAGATAAGCCAACAAGCCCGCCATATTTCGTGAAGCCGCCATGCGAGAGCAGCAGCATCGGGACTTCTATAATATATGATGACAAGAGCCTGGAAGGACTTGACCCTTCAATGCTCATTGAGGAATATGTTGAGGGTGATGTGATTTCCCTTGAAGTGATTGGTGATGGAACTCACTTTTCAGTTGTAAAGGAAACGAAGATACACATCGATGGCACCTACGACTGCCACATGGTTACTCCTATTGATAATTATCCTGAGTTCAGGAAAATCACGTATGAGCTTGCAAAGAACCTCAATCTCCGGGGAATAATGGACGTTGAAGCAATAGACAGCTCCAGGGGACTCAAGGTACTGGAAATAGATGCAAGGTTCCCAAGCCAGACACCCACAGCCGTTTATCACTCTACCGGAGTCAACCTTGTGGAGATGCTCATGAAGGCGTTTCTGGGAGAAGTTCAGGAAACAGACCTGGTTCCTGAGACTAATTACTGCATTTACGAGCACCTTTTACTTGAAAATGGAGAACTGAAACCTGTTGGCGAGCATGTGCTCTCACAGGGAGATGAATACGTGCAGTTCCATGAATCAGAAGGACTTGAAATATTCGAGTCCAGAGGAGAGAACAAGAACAGCGTTTTCACCCTGATTAGCTATGGAACTGGCAGAGAAGAAACTGAAAAGATAAGACAAAGCGGAATGGAAATGATCATCGGTCATTTCATGAAGAGAGAACAGGAGGAATGAAAATGGCACTTTTAACACCGGAAGACCTTGAGAACCTTTCAATGAAACTTGAAGAGAATGATGAGATCGCAAAAAGAGTTACAGGTCTTGATATAAGAGGTATATGTGAGGCGCTTTACGGTACTGAGCCCGGTACTGAGAAAGTAGGAATCGTTCCCATCACCGCCGGAAATGGTATCATCAGTAATTTCACATCATCACTCCTGTTCATAGTCCGGTATTTCGGTTTTGAAGGTTTCATAACAGAACACCCTGATGTAACAGGGTACTATGAAGCTGTTTCTCAGGGTGCTGATGTCATAATGATGGCTGATGACTACATCTTCACCGCCCACAACCTGAGGAATGAAAAGATAGTAAGCAACCACGTTGCAACAGGAGTGATATACGCTGATATCGCTTCCAGATACAAGGAAGCCACATCAAAGGATATACTTGTCATCGGACTCGGAAGGGTCGGCTATGCAGGAGCCTGCCATCTTGTTAACAAGGGATTCAATGTCTACGCATGCGACCCCAACAAGGAATTCCTCCAGAAGGCTGTGGATGAACTTGGGATCAAGCCCTATTGCAGCGATGACCGGAAGAAGTTCTCAATGGTCTTTGAGGCAACACCGAATGCTAACACCATATCCGAAGGTATGATCGAAGAAAGGTGTCTGGTCTCAACTCCGGGAATTCCCTGCGGACTTCCACCTGAAATAGGTCAGAAGTATCATGTTGATCTTGTAATGGAGCCACTTGTAATTGGAGTGGCTTCAATGTTGTATTCTGTGATCCAGAATTAGAGTAGAATGAAAATGGAGTGCTGAGAAAATGTATGTGATTTCCCTTGACCTTGGAACAAGTGGTTTCAGGTCACAGCTCATCGATCTTGAGAAACAGGAAACTGTAAAGACTGTAATCACAATGGGACACCCGCTTCCTGGCGGAAATGTGATGGACCACCTTGATTTTGCGATCACCACCGGAACGGATGTGGCTCACAGGCTTTTCATCGAAACTGTGAAAGAGATACTTGAAAAGTTTGATGTCGAACCTGAAAAGATACAGCGTATAGCCGTTTGTGGAAATCCCATACAACTCTCACTTTTCCAGAACATCGAGATAAGGGACCTTGCTTATGCAGGTGAAAACAAACAGGCATCTCTTGGTGTTAAAAACGTAAAAAGAGATGCAAGGATATTCCCTGCAAACGAACTTTTTGCTGATATCTATCCAATGGATAATTGTGAGATAATTATTCCACCGGCAATCAAACACGAAATTGGTGCTGATGCCCTTGCCATGATGCTGGAAACCGATTTCATTCACCAGACGGAACCATGTCTTGTCACTGATTACGGAACAAATGCTGAGATGGCATTGAAGATCGGGGAGAGAATAGTAACCGCAAGTGCAGCCGCTGGTCCTGCAATTGAAGGACAGGGAATTGCATGTGGAATGCTAGCAGGTCCGGGAGCTATCAGTGATATCAATGTTGAGAATGGGCACTGGAGACTTACTGTACTTGATGATACAATGAATCCAGGAAAAGGACCACTTGTTGACCCGGTAAGCGGTGCGACAATTGAGGAAGGAGATCTTGTTCCAAAAGGTATCACCGGAACAGGAGTTATTTCCACAATGGCGCTTGCCATTAAAGAAGGTCTGATCACAAAACTTCCGAAGCTCCCAAATGGAAAACTGATACTTGGTGATGGTATTGTTATCACTGATGCGGATGTTGAGGAAGTCGGTAAGGCAATTGGCGCGATCCGTGCAGCTCACATGACACTTATGGTTGAATCGGGACTGAAATATGAGGATCTGAGATACTCATACATGTCAGGTGCAACAGGCACATATGTTGATGCTGACAAGGCAAGGCATATAGGTTCTGTTCCCGGTTTTTCAAAGGGAATAATTCAGTTTGGTAACACTTCCATCGGACTTGCAAGGAAGCTTGCCATCGATGTTTCAAAGCTTGATGAGGTCATTGCAGTTGCAAAGAAGATACACGCTGACCACCTGATGATGGCAACAAGTGAGACTTTCAAGGATATCTACGTCTGCGAACTCTCTACATGGCAGCAGGGAATGCCAGCTGAGATGTATTCTCAGATGCTTGAAATGTACGGAATTCCTGTATTTCCACAGGACCTTGAAAAAGTTGAGATAGAAAGAAGAGTTTCCAGGGATATTGATGATGTCGGTTACCTTGGTCTTGATATTGTAAAGGATATTGGTATCACACTTGAAGCTCCAGTGGAAAAATGCATACTCTGCCAAGAGTGCGTGGAAGAATGTCCTGAGGATGCACTGGAAATAATTGAGAATGATGGACAGAGGATTGTGAATATTGACAGCCAGCATTGCCTTGGTACAAGTTGCAGGCGTTGCGTGGCTATATGTCCTGAGCAGACGATGAACCATTCACTGCTGAAGATAAAAGAAGAATGATAAGGAAAAAATCATTAAAATAAAGTTATTCAAATAAATTTGAAATTCCACTGGAAACAATGGGGATCAAGAATTATTCGTCGAATTTATCCAGCGAAATATCATAGTCTTTGAGTTCAGATAAAAGCATTTCCAGCTTTTCATCTTTAATTTCGATGAGAGTCCTAAGCCAATCTTGATGTTTTGAGATTTCAATTCCCTCTGGAGGGAAACTAGTTAGCCATGTTACATTTCGAATATTTGGATATATAGCATCATAATCATTACTGCCGAAATATGCTTTTTTAACTTCACGAGATAACTTTGAAGGATTGTAACATTGCTTACTTTGGACTTTACCTATCCCTAATATCGTACTCTGACCTTTTCGGACTACAACAATATGATTGTTGTCCATTGCCGTTCCAAAATTCCAAATCTGAGTTGCAACTCTGCCAGTCTCTTGAGGAGTCATATATCCCCATCTTTTAGATTTCATCAAAGCTTGCTTTACGTCTTCATAACTGTTAAAACGACTAGCATCACCGCATTTATCCCATCCAATAACAATAAAACCCTTTTTCTTACATTCTTCCCAAAAAAAAGATTGCTTTCCTAAAGCTATAACCCAATACCTTTTGGATTTCATTTTAACTACCCAAAAATATCATTTGAGTCGTAATATAAAAAATTGCCTAAATTGATTTTATAGAGTCAATTTTGCAAAAATAGAAACGATTTCATTCATTGAACTTCAAAATCGTTGTTTTCAGGGTTTCAAGATCCACTACCGGCACCTGTGCAGGTGTCGGAACTACATTTACTCTTTTCTGGAATTCGGTCTGGTCCTGCCAGGTGCCTGAATTTATCAGCAGGACATTCTTGTACCATTCCACGCCGATTGTATGTACGTGACCGCAATGAAGGATATCCGGAACGTTGCCTATGACAAAATAATCCCTTTTTTCCGGTGCAATTGAAACACGGCTTCCGTAGATTGGTGAAAGGTGCCTGAACTTCATCATTTCCACCATTGCTTTTGTAGGCTCTCCATATGAAACACCCGGAACTGAGGCTACAAGGTCATCGATGGAACGGCCGTGGTAGAGCATTACTTTTACACCATCGAGATCAACAATTGAAGGATTTCCTACAAACGTGACATTGTCCGGGAAATAGTCCCTGATGCACTGCGGAAGTCTTGGCTGAGGTTCAGCCTGGCGTACTGCATCGTGGTTTCCAGGGGAAATTATAATCTTGATGTGTTTTGGAATCATGGAAAAATATTCACCGGCTTTTTTGTACTGGTCGTACACATCCATAATCGAAAGTTCGGTTTCCTGCCCGGGATAGATGCCAACACCATCAACAAGATCACCTGCTACCAGAAGATAGCGTATCTCCTTTGAAATCGCCAGGAGAGCTTCGTTATCAGTATCACCGTTGAGAAAATCAAGGAAGCGTTCCCAGGGTTCTTCAAGAAAAGTGTTGCTTCCTATGTGAATATCAGATGTGAGAATTGCTTTTCCAAAACTTCCGGTCTTTTTAGGGTTCACTGCGGGAAGATCAGGAAGTGTGACCTTCTGAACTATCATAAGATTGCCGTCATTTGTGAGAGTTCCTGTGAAACCCACAACCTCATCGAGTACAAAGTGACTGGCCTGTTCATAGAGTTCCTTGTCAGCCGAGCGTATGAGAACTGAAAACGTGCCTGTGGGGTCTTCAACTTCAAGGATCTTATGACCATTGCTGGTGCTTTTCATATCAGAGATCATCCCGATTATTGAAACTTCACCTGCCTCACGGCTACCTCTGAAATTTACACCTTTTCCTTTTTTCAGACTCTCAATAGGGCGGGCCGTTATCCTTCCACGGATTATATCGCTAAGCCTTGTGTACCTGTTCCTGAAGAACTGGACGAATTCCATGTATTCTCCGACACATGTTGAATTGTCAGTAATATCAGAAACCACAGAAATGGGACTATCAACATTACAGTAATTGCTCTTAAAACCCGATGCCATTGAAGGTGGCTTGTAAGAAGAATATGAGTCATATGAGTCGTATGTGTCATCTGTATCATACGAATCGTTAAATGAACTGTCCGGTTCCGGTGATAGCTCTTCTGACAGCCTGAAAGTTTCTTCATTCACATGAAGGGAGGAATTGAAACCTTCCAGATCGATGTGCTCAACATCAATTACGAGCACTGAAAGATCTATATGTTCAAGTATGTAAGCCACAAGTTCTCCGGGAGAACAATGAGAACATATAAGGTCCACTGCTTCGGGACTTATCTGATAGCCTTCTTCAATAAAGGCTGTAAGCACATCAGTTTCATTCATGGTGATACAATTTTTCGATATAATTCATGTTTAAATATACATTTTAAGTATACGTTTTAAGTACAGCTTATCTTGCAATAAAAATTTGAAAAATGTTTTATAAGGGGGAAACATTTTATTTTTGCAATTATATTCCATAACTCATTAATAGATTCTTTCATTGATTTGGACGGAAGACAGGTAAGAATATGAATTTAAAAGAAAGCTACCATGTTTTCAAAGAAAGTGATAATTTCTTTGTTTCGCTTGCCCGGGACATTCTGACTGTTCTGTTAGCCGTATTGGTATTTGCAACTTTCTCTCAGATAGTTTTCGGTATGTGGACACCTATGGTTGCAGTGGAATCCGGAAGTATGGAGCCGCACATGAACATCGGTGACATAATATTCATCCAGAGCATCGACAGAACTGAAATCATTACTTATGAAGAAGGCATGAATAACGATAATTACACGACCTTTGAAAAATATGGTAATGTGATACTTTACAAACCCTACGGACAGGAAGGTGTGACCCCGATAATTCACAGGGCTATGTATTATGTTGAAGAAGGAGAGCCTATGTGGGATGGCGGACCTGCTGCACCTTATGCTGGTTACATTACAAAAGGTGACAACCAGGTCACAAACAAATATTACGACCAGCAGGGACAGGTCAGTTACCTGATGCCTGTTAAGGAAGACTGGGTGATCGGTGTTGCACGCTACAGAGTTCCGTATGTGGGATACCTGAGACTGTTGCTTCCTGGTTTCTAATGGAAGTCAATTAAACCTCAGATAAGTAACGCTGACGGAATGGAATAACAAAATAAAAATGCAAAATAGAAAAGATAGGGATCTTTAAACTCAGATTCGGGTTTAAAGATGCAACTGTGTTGTGAGGACAGGTTTGAAAAATTCAAGTGGTTTTAACCTGTAATCCTCAAACAATACTTTTTTCGTACTGTTTATAGGGACGCTTAATACGATCTCTTTTGTCCTGCCGTATCTTCCCTTGCTAACAACAACTGCATTGACGATACCAAGCATGTCAAGCTCGGACATGAGGTCTGTTACCCTGCGCTGCGTGAGAATATCCATGTCAACCTGAAGGCAGAGCTGGCGGTAGACGTTGTAGACCTCTCCGGTTGTAACGTTCTTGTAGCCGTTGTTCCTCAGGAGCATCACACTGTAAAGTGCAAGCTTAGACTGTGTAGGAAGGGTACGCACAACTTCAATAACACGGTCAACTTCGATCTTTTCCTGAGCGCCTTTTACGTGTTGTTCCTCAACATGGGATTTGTTCTCTCTTTCCGCGATTTCTCCTGCAACTCTTAGAAGGTCAAGTGCGCGTCTTGCGTCACCATGTTCCTGAGCTGCAAAAGCAGCGCAAAGAGGAATGACCATTTCATCAAGAGCATCCGGCTTGTAAGCGATCTGCGCTCTTTCATGAAGAATATCACTGATCTGGTCAGCATCGTATGGCGGGAAAATTATTTCCTCTTCTCCCAGGGAGCTTTTTACTCTCGGGTCAAGGAATTCTGTAAATTTAAGGTCGTTTGAAACGCCGATCATACTGACCTTTGCGTTTTCAAGATCTGTGTTTATTCTTGAAAGATTGTAAAGGACGTCGTCGCCTTTTTTGATGAGCTTGTCGATTTCGTCAAGAATAATAATAACAACCTGTCTTTCGTTGTCGATAGTTTCCTTGAATTTGAAAAACACCTGATCAGTAGGCCATCCGGTCATCGGGACATCTTCACCGAACTGTCTTGTGAGGTTTGCAAGAAGTCTGTATTGAGTGTCAATGACCTCACAATTAAGATAGACGACTTTACATGAAAGTCCAAGAGACTCGCCTTTTCTTTCAAGCTCGATTCCAACGTGTCTTGTGACAGCAGTTTTTCCTGTACCGGTCTTTCCATAAATAAGAATGTTGGAAGGCGTATCTCCCCTTAGCGCTGAAACAAGAATAGACGCAAGGCTGTTGATCTGATCGTCACGGTGAACGAGCGAATCAGGAGTATATGAATGTCTTAAAACCTCTTTATTTTTGAAAATAGGTTCATTTTCCAGTAATTCCTGGAACAGGCCATCTAATGATTTACTTTGCATTTACTTATTTCACCCTATCCTTAAACTTACAAACTGTATTCTACATCTGTTTGTTATGGATAAGAACTACCAATCAAAAACAGATCAAGTTCAATTAGAATCTGATTTGAAAAATATGGATCAGATGATTTGACTGAAATGGTTGATTGGATTTCCTCTCTCAATTCCAAAGGATACAATGGAAGTGGTGGTTATTAATGTTTATGGTTTAGACCCCTCTGTTTCAACTGGAGTTTTATATAAAAATATAAGAATGAGTTTAAAAAAGTACCAAGATACTTTGTTTACAAGCTACAAAATGGAAAGAATATAAAGAATATGATTTCATATGGAAGTAAACCCCTTTATTTCAACTGGAGCATTTATAAAGAACAGAGACCCTATGGTTTCGTCTGGAAGCTGGAAAAAAAGATATGACTATCTTTTTTTTAAATTTATAAAAAAAGATGGCAGTGTATGTATCAATATATTACTATATAAGCTTTTCTTAATATTAAGTTAATTAAAACAACTAAATTTCAAAAATAATTAAAACTTAATTTAAAAAATGGTTTAAGTTAGTTATTTTTCCAAAAAATCGTGTAAAATAAAGTAAAAACGAAAAATCATAGTGAAACATAAATTTTCCAGTAGAAATCATGGGGTTGCACTCATTCATAAAATTGATTTAATAAAAGTCAGTAAAAATCAATCAATACTGAAACATATCTCCAGTAGAAACCATGGGGTTAGTATCAATATCCTGTTTTTTATTTATACAATCCCTGTTAAAAAATTATTCTGTTTATGATTTCTTATAGGTCTTATAAAAGTCTTATAATACTCTTATTTTTCTATAAATAGATATATAGAATAAAAGAGATATAGTCTTAATAGAAACTGTGTGGTGACAAGGGTAATGTTAACTGAAACCGAAAATACACCAGTCCTGTCAAAATTGATGTCCATAGAAACGGACGTAGATCAGAATCCAATACTAAAATCATTATTAAATTCATTTCCTCATTTAGTCGGTGTCTACGACAAGAACTATAATATCCTTTTTTTAAACCAGGCAGGTTTTACATTATCAGGCTTCAAGCCTGGAGAAGAAAAAGAAAAAAAATGTTTTCAGATATTTGGAAGATCGACCCCTTGTGAAAATTGTCCTGAAGCTATTTTACATAAGGATATTTCTTTTGCATACAATGAATATCTGGATAAAAAAGACAAAACTATCTGTTTAAGATCATCGTTCAATTATGATTCAGCAGGAGATTTAGTTTACATAACAGAGCTCACAAGATTCGAAGGTTCTAAGTTCCTTTGTAATTTACAGACTGAAGATGGTAATACCCAGATAACTTTTGATTCACTGGTAAGATCGATCCCGTCCGTTGTATATTTTAAAAACAAGCAAGGACAAGCTGTTATTTGTAACAAGGCTTTTGAAAAGTTCACAAACCTTCCGGGATATGAGATAACAGGTAAAACTGACAGAGAACTTTTTTCAGAATACATCGCAGATAAATTTTCTCAATTGGATGATGAAGCCATTAGTACAGGTAAAACCACACGATCAACAATGGATTTCATTGACGATGAAGGAGAAAAGAAGTTCATTGAGGTCACAAAAACAGCCATATTTGATGCAGAAGAAAATATGGAAGGTATTGTAACACTGATCCGTGATGTAACTGAACAGACAATTTCTGAAGAGACACTTAAAATATCACGTGATGAACTTATCCAGACATACGAATTCATTCATAATCTAATGGAGCTCTCACCTATAGCAACCCTGTCTCTTGACAATGACATGAGGATAATAACGATCAACCAGAAAGCCCTTGATGCTTTAGGTTTTGAATTCGATGAACTGATCGGGGTTCCTTTCTTAAACCTTTTGACAAAGCCGGAAAAATTTAAAAGGGGATCTACAAAGTCTAAGGTTCTTGAATTCATCACAAAAGACGGAACTTCTTTAATGGCTAACGTTTCACAATCAATTGTAACAAAAGAAGGCATGGATGAAAGAGCTGTAGTAACATTCCAGAATATTTCCGATCTTCGAAATCTCTTTTTTGATCCTCTGCAGGAAGAAATCTCTGATGAAAATTTTGATGTAGATATCAAATATGCAGAACTAGGTGCTGGTTATATTTACTACAGGGACGGCATTGAAGCAGATGAAAGTTATCAGATGTTTGCAAACATGGTCAAAAGCGGTGTCCCTGGTCTTTGCATAACAAGGCAGAATCCTGAAAGGATCAGAGCAGAATATGGTCTTTTGAAAACTCCTTTTATATGGCTGACAAAGAATCAGGAATCAGGGCAACCGTACATAAATTCCAGTGAGCTTTACAAGTTGCAGCCTGCAATTTATAATTTTATCGAAAAAGTTGAGCGTGGAGTCGTATTCCTTGATGGTCTGGAATATCTTGCACTTGACAATGACATTAAATCTGTTATAAAAGCCGTAGAGGAAATAAACGATTCAGTTATGAGTTCAAGCTCCAGCATGGTTATACATATTGATTCTCTGACCCTTGAGCAGAAGGATTTCCGTTTAATGACGCGCTGGATGAAACATATTAAAACCGGTGTTGACGATGCCGAAGAAAAAAGTAGCTGAAAATGATTGTAAAAACAGAATAAGAAAAACAAGAGGTAATTTTCAATGGAATACTCTGAAGTTGAACTGGACTTTATAATTGGTATTCCACAGCTTGTTACTAATATTACTATTTCAGATTCTCAGTGGACACACGGTAAAGTAGGCATAAGTGACCAGGAATTGTGGCTTTCAAAATCAGATGACTGGGAAACCATTCCCTTAAAGTCTATAGAACTTGTTAACCGGAAACTGCCAAAAACAATCGAAAACAGGATAATGGCTTCAAGTCGGCATTCTAATTATATTGTTGTAGATTACAAAAAACTATCAATGTTTGGTACAGGTTATGTGACATCTTCTATGATCTTTACCGGAGATAAAGCGAACATTGAAAAGTTAAAATCCTATCTGCTTACCTATTTGGGTTTCAGCGCAGACGCAGAATATGAGCAGCTAAGTCCTGAACAGGTAAGATTATTGTTCCTGCTCTCTTCAGGAATAACAAATATGGATGTACTTCTTCCTATTTTCAACAAGGACAAGATCCTTTTGAAACACGCTTTTTCAGTGCTCAAAAAGAAAAAACTCGTTGATGAATTTGCTCTTGTCACTCCTGAAGGAGTTGCAATAGTTGAAGACCTGAAAGGAAAAGGAGAAGGTACGATTGGAAAAGATCTTAGCAACTCCTTTAAGCAGATAGCAAAAAGCTGGAGTAAAACTACAAGTTTCAGGGCTACAGAGAATATGAACAAGGTAGCCTGGAAATTTGACATTTCTTCACTTATAGGTCATGTAAATACCGAGCATATCTGGAAGTTTCTTCCTCTGGAACAGCTGGAAAAGGTCAGCATTGAAATTTCAGAGTCCGGCTCTCACCTGAAGCTTGGAACAAAACATGATGTTGCGATAACGCTTGAATCAATAGAAGATTCAATCACTTTTGCTATGTTCGATATTCTGGATGGTAATCAGGATACTATATACAAGCTTGTCAATGCCATTTATATCGGAGTCAAAGAGAAAAAAGATCTTGCTTACCTTTGTTCAATTGAGCCGTTTGCAGTCTCTTCCAAACTTGAACATATGATACAGACAGAATTGATTGATGATGATCTGACTCTGACCCCTAAGGCAATCAAAATGATAAGAGACCACATGAGTGAGAAAGTAACAGATTCTTCTTTGACCGGTTTTGTGGAATCTGACAGGCTCAGGGAATTTGAAATGGAATATGCTAAAAAGAAGATGATGGATAAATTATTGTGATGTAAAGGTGATGCCAATGAGATTCATAGATACTATAGAGGGATTGAACAAAGTTTTCCAGACTGATATACCAAGAAACAGTGTTGTTCTTATCACAGGTGCTCCCGGTACCCTGAAATCAGGACTGACATTCTCCATACTTTCAAAATACCTGGAAGGTGCTGATGAATACGGATTGTATATAACTCTTGAAGAAAGCAAAGCCAATCATGTAAGGAACATGGAACACATGGGTGTAAAGCTTACAGAAAGACTTGGTATTCTTGATTACAGTGACTACAGATTGCAGTTTGATGAGTACACGCAGGATCTTATTTCTACAATTGAGACGCAGATCATGCAGTATAAGAGAAAATGGGGTGACAAATTCTCCTGTGTTGCACTGGATTCGCTTGGTGCGTTATATTCTCTTATGGAAGAAAGTGATGATGAAATGCGCAAGCGTCTGTATCATTTGTTCGAACCTTTGCGTCGTGAGAACCTTACATCTTTTATCATATTCGAAAATTTCAATACCCTTGATACGCATCAGTCGCAATCTGGTATAGAGGGTTATCTTACGGACGGGATAATAGAACTTGGAATAGCTTCAAAGCAGAATGTGTCCTACCGTTTCATAAGGGTACTCAAGATGCGTGCCACAACCCATAGTATGGACCCATGGGTGGTCACGGTTTCCGATGAAGGTCTTAAGATATACAAAGGTGTATCCTGATCTTCTTTTTCTTTTTTATGTTATTATTTTATTTTTATATTTTATTAGAAAATTTTTCTACAACAAATGTTTTAGAATTGTATATCCCAATTCGTAACACAATTGTTTTAAGCATCTTCTTTTATTCATATAGCAAATGAACGAAACCGGCCTATCTGAAGAGGAAATACGTAGCATCTTAAACGATTCTAAGGGTCAGGACCTGAAATACGAACGTGTGCTGAGTTCCATGTGCACCTATCCGCACAAAATAGCAGTGCAAGCTCACATGCAGTTCATAGAATCGAATATGGGTGACTTCGGTCTATTCAGGGGAACGTACAATCTTGAGAAAGAGATCTTAAGTTCACTTGGAGATCTTCTCCATAAAGCCGATGCTGTTGGTTATATGACAACAGGCGGCACTGAATCAAATATTCAGGCAATTCGTTCAATGAGAAATCTATTTTTACAGAGTCCAAATTATCAGAACTCTTCAAAAAGCGGTCAAAAATGTGCAAGACCAAATCTGGTGGTTCCGGATTCGGCTCACTTTTCCTTTGATAAGGTCTCAGATATACTTGACGTGGAACTTAGAAAAGCGAGTCTTGATGATGAACTTAAAGTTTCGGTCGAGTCTGTAAAATCACTTATAGATGAGAACACAATAGGCCTTGTTGCAATTGCAGGTTCAACGGAGTTCGGTCAGGTTGACCCGATAAAAGAACTTTCGGATATTGCTCTTGAAAAGAACATTTTCCTGCATATCGATGCAGCATTCGGAGGTTTTGTCCTTCCTTTCATGAAAAGGTCTTATAATTTTGATTTCAAGTTACCGGGAGTTACATCAATAGCTATCGATCCGCACAAGATGGGTCTGAGCACAATTCCGGCAGGAGTTCTTCTTTTCCGTGATCCTCACCAGCTTGAGAGTCTTAAGGCGGACACGCCGTATCTTACGGTTTCCACCCAGTACACGCTAACGGGAACAAGAAGTGGAGCCGCAGTGGCAGCAACATATGCCGTTATAAATCATCTTGGAAAAGAAGGTTACAGAAAAACAGTTTCAAAATGCATGGAGCTTACAGAGTATCTTCTGGACAAACTTGCAGAGATCGATGTCCGCCCGTTGATAGAACCGGTTATGAATGTGGTTGCACTGGAAGTCCCGAAATGTGATCTTGTTAGAAGCAGGCTGGCAAAGGAATTTAACTGGCAGGTCTCCATAACCCAGAATCCTCATGGACTCCGTCTTGTTATCATGCCTCATGTCAGTTTTGAGATGATAGACTCTTTTGTTTCTGACCTGAAAAAAGTCCTTGACACTCTTTGAAACCTTTTCTGATTTCCTGTTTGTGAGTTTCCAGAATAAAACACAAAACAAAAAAAGAGAGGAAATAATGAACATCAAAAAATTAAAGTTGAGGGGATGAGGCTAGATGGCACCTGGCCTTGAAGCGCGTAAGGCGTGTGTTCATCTTGCCTGTTCTAAGTTCTAGTATGTGTTTCTTACTTATACTCCTGAGCCAAGCGGGGTGAAAGTATTCAAAGAGCCCGAAGGGTCCGGCGAAGCCGGCGTTTTCCCAACAAGAAGAAATAAATAATCTGCAAATACCTTATACCTTCTTTTCAAGACTTCTTTGAAAATCTATGTATACATAGACTATTATTTGAAACACTTTCTGTATAGCATCATTGGAATGTGCCGCCTTTGGCGGATGGTTACTTTCTTTTTAGCTTCAAATTGTTTTTATGGAAATGAAAAAGAGTAAAGTTTGTGTTACTCACATAAACAGGAATTCTGCAGTCAAAATAAGTTAAAAATAAATATTAACCCACCTAAAATACTGTCATGAATTCTTCATACAAGATCGGGAGCATCATGGGAATTCCCATAAAAGTGCACATCACTTTTCTGTTCATTCTTCCTATTTTTGCTCTTGTGTTCGCAACAAATCCACAGCCTTATGGTTTTGCGGACATAGGCTCGCCGGCGATGACATATGGTCTGTCGCTTTTAACAACGATACTACTTTTTGTCTGCGTACTGCTCCATGAGCTTGGTCACTCATATATAGCTAAAGGCTACGGTGTTGAAATAAAAGATATAACACTCATGTTACTGGGTGGAGTCTCATCCATGGAAGAGATTCCAAGAGAGCCTTCCCAGGAATTCAAGATGGCATTTGCAGGACCACTTGTGAGTCTGATAATAGGTTTTGGTCTTCTGGTATTGGACGTGGTTGCTTCTTCTTACATGCCATCATACAGCAATACATGGTTGTCTTTAATGGTAGGTATCCTTGGTTCCATTAACATAATACTGGGAATTTTTAATCTTATTCCGGCTTTCCCCATGGATGGTGGAAGAATTCTTCGCTCTTTGTTAGCAAAAAGAATGAGTTATGTGCAGGCAACTCATTTTGCTGCTTCTTTTGGTAAAATGTTTGCTTTTTTGATGGCTGTTGTTGGATGGTTTTCAAATCCATGGCTTATATTGATAGCTGTTTTTGTTTTCTTCAGTGCAACAGAAGAGGACAAATCAACCACTGTCACTGTCAGTCTTGAAAATTACAAAGTATCTGATGTCATGTCAAAGGATGTTATTTCAGTTGAACCGGAGATGACAGTTGAGGAACTCTCACATTTTATGTTTGAGAACAAACATCTTGGATATCCTGTAATAAAAGGCAATTCTTTAAAAGGGATTGTAACGTTTACAGACATACGAAATGTAATGCCACATGAGCGTTATGCGGCCCTTGTATCTGATGTTATGACAAAGGATGTTGTAACACTGCCATCAAGCGCCAGTGCGGCAGAAGCATTCAAGGTAATGGCGATCAATAATATAGGGCGTATTCTGGTAGTAGACAACGGTAATGTTACAGGTATCCTTTCAAGAACGGATATTATGAGATCGTTGATGTTATTGACCGAGTGACCAGGTAGTTCTACAATCTTAAAGAGGATCTACATTGAAACATGATAATTTAAGTGATTCCCAGGAAAGCTCTTCAGATTACAGTTACACGTCAACAAATGATGAGATGTATTCTGAGGAATATCCGGGGAATTCATCGTTTTCCAGTTCAGGGCCTTCTGAGATCCAGATCATAAAAGAGGTCATCAGGGATGACAGACCCGAAAGACCTGCATCTGAAGGTGAACCTGAAAATGCTAACAGGCCCAGCGAGATTATTCTTGTTGGAACAGCCCACGTCTCTGAAAAAAGTGTCAGGGAAGTCAATGCAACTATTGAAAGGGAGAAGCCGGACATAGTTGCAGTTGAACTCTGTCGTCCAAGGTACGAAGCCATCAAAGGTAATGTCAAGAACAGTGACATTCCGGTAAAGGAGCTTCTCAAGGAAGGCAAGGTCTATTTCTATCTTGTACACATGCTGCTGGCTCATATTCAGAAGAAATTCGCTGATGAAATGGGTGTCCAGCCAGGTGCTGAGATGATAAGTGCCATCGAGGCTGCTGAAGCCAGTGGCGCACAGGTTCTTCTCATTGACAGGGATGTTCAGGTAACTCTCCAGCGTTTCTGGAGCAAGATGGGTTTTATCGAGAAACTGAAGATGCTTGGCGGCCTTATTGCTGCTGTACTTGGTATCGGCGGCACTCAGGATATCGATATGGACACAATTACCAATCAGGATATGGTTTCCATGCTGGTTGAAGAGTTCAGGGACACATCTCCGAATGCTGTTAAGGTTCTTATCGATGAAAGAGACGCATACATGGCTAACAATCTTGTAAAAGCTGCAATGGGTGGCAACAAGAAGATCGTAGCTGTAATAGGTGCAGGCCACAGGGCAGGTATCCAGCGTTATCTTGAGAACCCGAAGACAATTCCCAGAATTAACTATGGAGTTGAAGCTCCAAAGAAGAAATTCAGCATCATGAAGCTTTTCGGTGCCCTGGTGGTTGCAATTGCACTTGGAACATTTGCATTGCTTATCCTTTCCGGAGTTCCACTGGAAACACTTGCACTTGCATTTGCATGGTGGTTCATCATAAATGGTGTTCTCAGCGCTGCCGGAGCGTTGCTTGCAAGAGGCCATCCGTACTCAGTTCTGACCGCATTCTCCGTTGCATGGCTCACATCCCTTAACCCGATGATGGCAGCAGGATGGTTCGCAGGTCTGACCGAAGCAAAATACCGCCCACCGACAACTGATAATTTCAAAGAGCTCGTTGAGATCGAAACAACTGAGGACATGATGAAGAACAATCTCTTCCGAGTTGTTCTTGTGGCAGCTCTTGCCAACCTTGGAAGTATGATCGGTACTTTCCTTGGTGTTTATGTAATGATCCAGGTTACAGGAATCGATCCTCAGGAACTTATCCGCAATGGAATAAGTGCCGGATTTGCAGCTCTTGGACTGGGTTAAAACAGATTAAGCACAAATTAACCTTGTCTTTTTACTCTTTTATTTAACCCTTTTTTACTTTCTTTTTGTTTCTCGTTGTTATTTCCTGTTCTTCAAACTTCCTATCTCATCGAATGTGGCTGCCAGCTTGTAGGATATTTTAGAAAGATAGGCAGTTCCCCAGGTTGCTGCAAGTACAGCTCCGAAAAGGTCGAACATTAGATCAAGCATCGTGTCCCCTATACCATGCTGGGCAAGTATTGCCTCAAAGCCGAGTGTTGATGTTAGCTGGTCGCTGAGGAATTCGATAATTTCCCATACAACTCCCATTGCAAGTACGAATATGAGGATGAAAATGAAGAGTACCTTAGGTGGTATGTAGATCTCATCAACGTAGATGTCGATAGCTCTTATCAGAGTATATCCGGCAGCAGCAACCACACTGGCTGAGAGTGCGTGGGTTACGTGGTCCCAGTTGTCGATGTAGTCATAGAATTCGAAGGTTCCAACTGTGTGCAGAAAGATTGCCAATGTGAGCCACAGTACAAGTCCTGTATCCTGTTTGATGTTATATTTGCGTGTGATTATATGAGGCACAAAAGTGAGCATTAGTCCGGTTGTCGCATTCACTGTTGTAGACAGATCCTTTCTTAAGATTCCAAACAGCAGCAGCAGTACAAGTCCACCCTGTAGCATTCTGGCTGTTAATAGCTGTGTTTTATCGGAAATTCCAAGAAGTCTGCGTATTGGAGCAGGCGGTCTGTGTGTGATATAATCCTCAGTTTCCACTGAAAAATGAGTTGGAACTTCTACAAGGTCTGTATTATTAGATGACCTGAAATACCATCCGAACAAAGCTCCTGCTGCGACTCCGGCTATTGTGGCATAGATGAACTGATGCATCACAATATCATTGATGGCATCAGGTGAAAGATCACCAAGGAGATAGCTGGTTCCAAAATAAATATCCAGAAGCCACTCAACAAGATGCCATAGTCCTGATATTGCAAGCGTTGTGGCAATGACCAGCAGTATGGCGAATTTGTAGTTCATCCTGACCGAAGTGAACCAGTTTATCTCAGCGGCCATAAGCAGTGCAATGGTTGCCACTGAAACGTAAAACGGTATGCTGGTGGAAAAGAAGTACCAGGCAGTCGCACTTCCTACTATGGGCAGGATTGCCAGGAAGATAAAATACCACGATGGCATCACCGAGAGTTTCTGAGTCCTGATGGCAGGTGTTATTATTATACTTATGACAAAGGCTATCAGTATGGTCCACATGAACCTGCCGTAGATGAAGTTACCTATTCCAAGCAATGTCAGGAGCAGAACCATCGTCCATCCGGCAAATGCATTAAGAGGAGTATTTTTCAGAACCTTGCGGAGTTTATCTATCTGGACCATAATCTTTTCTAAATTATAGTAGATGGTTACTGATATTAAATGCTGTTTGAACAGGAATACAATGTAGCTTTGTTTAATCGAAGAACTATAATTTTATTGGAGCTAAAAATAAAAAATTTATAGTTTTAATAATTAATATTGTAGAAGATGTTACTATGAAAACAAAAATCTTCGTTACTGTTGTTTTTGCATTGTTACTGATGATTTCATCAGTACAGGCCATTGAAAGTCAAAGTAATGAGACTGTATCTGCTGAGACAATAGATCAACTTATACAGGAACTTGGTAGTTCCAATACTACCATCAAATCAAATGCTGCTAAGACTTTAGTTGATATTGGGGATCCTGCAGTTGACCCTTTGATCTCGGCTCTGAATGATGAGAATTACGATATCAGGGAGAATGCAGCTCTTGTCCTTGGAAAAATAGGTAATGAAACAGCAATTGATCCATTGATTCTCTCTCTTTCAGAACAGGATTGGGAAGAAACAGAGGAAGAAAGGGAATTTGGGAAATCACTTGAAATCGCTCTTGGTAGTTTTGGTGAGTCTGCAGTTGAACCTCTTTCTAAGTTCATAGAGGGAAAAGAGTATAGTGACTCGGTAGGGCATTCTATTGCTGCTCTTGAGCCAATCGGAGAGCCTGCAGTTCCTGTGTTGGTTCAGTTGCTTTATACAGACCTCAGGGTTGAAGCAGCTTATCATCTGAGAATGATTGGTGAACCAGCTGTAGATTATTTAATACCATTATTGGATGATGAAGACCCTAAGGTTCAAGGAAGAGCAGCAGAAGCACTTGTAGGTACAAGTAATCCGGATGTTATAGAGCCATTAACCAGGCTACTGGGTGATGACGATGAGTATGTAAGAAACAGGGCTCGACATGCCCTTGAAAGTATGGAAAACCAACTCCCTGAGACAGAGAGTTTTCTTTACGGAAGAGAGCGTGAGTTCTTTGTAGAGGATGAAAAAAGAGAGTGGCTGAGTTCACTCGAACCGATTGTGAAGGGGAGGAGTGAATATATTATGCCATATTTATACCCGGATGGCCCTGTAATTGGATATGGTTTGTATTATAAAGGATATTTAACAGTTGATCTTCTCATCGGCTCTGAAGTGAATGAGAGTTATATGGCTGAGATTTACAGTGTCATTGATGAAGAAGCTCAAAAACATGGTGTTAAGGAAGTTCCGGTTCTTTTTTCATATACATCAATGGCTGTTGATGATGTAGAAGTGGAGATTCCTGATGAATTATTGGAACTAACAACCGATGAAGATGCAAGTAAAATAATGTTACCAGCAGGTTTCATGGCAGTGATGTTGTTTATTCTTGTAATTGGGGTTTTGTTGAGTAGAAAGACATAACAAAATCTCTCTACTTTTTCGGTATCGGAAGTTCATGTTGTCTTAAAATAACAGAACATCTGTCAGGTTCTCGTAAAATTAGAAAAATAAAGACCATCTTAAGGATGGTTTTTCCTAGAAATTCATGCTATAGTCATGGCAACGTATACGAATGCTTCTCCGCTATCTGACTCATTTTATGCCGTTAAAAATCCAATTTCGTAGTATTCGTCCTTGAATTTGATCACGTAGGAACCTTTTTCGTCAAGGAACTCAGATGTTTTGAGCCATTCATCCGGGTCTATTTTTACGCTACTTTGGGTGTTGATTGCCTCGTTTAGTTCTGGATACTCATTTAGTTCTTCTTCCGTAACTATGACGAACTCATCGGGAACAGTATCAAGTAGTCTGGCATCGATTTCTTTTGAATGCATGTGGTTATATCCACTCCACATAAAAAAGGCTGCAAAGAGCAGGAAAAATACAACAATCAACAATCCAAGTGCTTTTGCTATTGAAATATATGGATTTTCTTTATCTTCATCGATTTTTCTTTTCTCAATTGGCATATTATATCCCTTGTTCTCAATTTGCATAATGCTAAGCTGGGGTACCAACGTTCATATCTCTCATTAATAGTATCCCGCCAAGTACAAGCAAAAATCCTGCTGGAATCCATAAAAACCCCATGAATAGGAATCCAGCAATGCCTGATGCAATTATAATTAGTGCAGAATTACGCACATTTTGCGATAATCTGTAAGCTGCTATGATTCCAATAACTGCAAGTGCTGTTGCTGAAAATGTATAGATTGCCAACACTGTTTTTGGGTCAGATATCCCTAGTACTGGTGTCACAGCATAAACAAAGGCTATAGCTATACCATTGGTAGGTATTATTCCTTCAATTAAGCCGTATAGTCCTAAACTTACAAAGATACCTAAAACTCCACCAATTATTGCCAGGTATCTTCCTCGGTTTGCTGTCATTTAATAACTCCATATTTTTACAAAACTTACTATATTCTAAAATTAGTTCATAAATTAATTAAAAATTGCATCTAATTTATTTATTGATTATGGTCATACAATCCAACTAATGTTTTCAGCAGGGTAAAGTCAGGACTGGCAAACAGATTGGTTGGATGCATTGGCCATAAAAAATATATAGTTTACTAAAAAATTAGTACAAAGTTTAATCGAATTTTGCTATTATCTGAGTTTAAAGGACAAAGACCGTGAACTTCAAAATCATCGCAGTTATGCTCTTTCTTTTCCTCACTGTTAGTTGTGTCTCTGCAACTACAATTACAGTAGGCAACAACAGCAATACAAATAACTCTTTCAGTTCTATACAGGATGCCATAGATCATGCTCAAAAGAATGATTCCATAATCATTTACAGTGGAACATATTCTGAAACTCTCACTGTAAACAAACCTTTAAGCATAAGTTCCTTTTCGATTGATTCTGGAGATGTTGTTATTACTTCTAACAACTCATCTACTCCAATAATCCGCATAACAGCAGATAACGTAAGGATAAGTAGCCTGACAGTTAAAGGAGATAGTACCAATCCTTCTGTTGTTGGTATATCCATTGAGAATGCAAAAAATTCCTTTATAAGAGACAACATCGTCTCTGATACTAAGGATGGTCTTTATATTGTGTCCTGTTCAGGTAATGAGATTCAAAATAATACTGTTCTTTCAAATACTGAACATGGGATATACCTTTTTGATTCAACACTGAATATTCTGGAAAATAACAATGTTCAGAATAACAAACGTGGTCTTTATGTGGATGAATCTGATCAGATAATTATTGAAGACAATAACATCAGTAATAATCAGATGTATGGAGTAGCTCTCAGGAAATCATCACTCTGCGCAATTAATGAGAATGGATTGGTCCTCAATAATATCGGCCTGGCATTGACATCATCTGATAAAAACACAGTCTTTGGCAACAATCTCAATGAGAACAAGCAATATGGTCTCAATGTATGGCATTCAAACTCAAATTCAGTGACAGATAATTATTTTTCAGAAAATAAGGACTCTGGAATACGTTTAATTTCCTTGAGTTCCAATAACATTTTCGAGCAAAATTCTTTCTACAGCAATCTGAATGGAATAACAATCGAAAGTACTGATGACAATATTATTAAAAATAATAAGTTCCGGTCAAATGAAAAATATGCCATTTACCATCTCTATCCAGATGATGAAAATACCATTGAGGATAATTCATTTACAGACAATCGTGCTGAGAATATAAAACTTAGTCCATTACAGGATATTTTTATTGTAATTGTCACTTTGATAATACTAACTATAGCTGCTTTTTATTTCGGTTTATCCTGGTTGAAGAAGGGACTTTTTGGTTTGGTTATATTGATCATAATATCAGTTATTTTGCTTCTTGCATGGTATTTCCCATTTGAAGCCGGAATGACCGAAAATGTGGAAATAACAAATATGCAATGGACGGACAATGAAACCATAAATGAAACTCATACCAGAGGAAATCTCTCCTTTGACTTAATCTACAATGATAAGTATGCATATCCAAATGGATTTGGAGACATACTGTCCGCGGATATTCACATTAGTTCCAGAAGCTTACCAAGTGGCAATTATGAATTGAGGTATCAAGAACCTCTGACTCTGGAATATATGGAAGAATATCATTACAGACAAAGTCTTGATCTGGAAAGAGAGAATCAGGACGTACTTGTACAACTTTATACAGAAGTCTTTTATGATTATCCAAATCCTGTTTATGGAGATTCAAAAGTAGAAGAATTAGGTATGAATGTATTGCAAATAAATCAAAGTTCTTCTGATGGGAGCCAAGCTTTGTAATTAGAAAGTGGAGCTATGTGTTTGTCTTGATATGGGAGACAATACAGGTGAAATATATGAATAATTTAAGTAAAAAAGTCTCTCGTTTTTTTGGAATAATAGCCTTAATAATTGCATCCACTAATTTTTATCTAGAGGTGATTAAAGACAATCCCAGTTCGACACTGGCTCTTATGACATTAGTTTTTATGTCTCTTTTAGTCGTTGTACAGATACTTGAAAAATCACATAAAGAATAAAGAAATCTGAAAAGATGTGTAAATTAGAATATGAATAAAAACAAAAAAATATGAAAAATGAAAGAGCCTTTTTAGCAAAGGTCTTTCAGGTGGAACTGGTACTTACCGAGTTTGCCGCCGTAGTTTCCTGCGGTGATCTTTGAGACACCAGGAACTGCGATAGCTGCTTCGATACCTGCCTTCATTGCCTTCTGGATTGCATCCTCATCGACACCGTTGATGACAAGCTCGTAAACTGCCTTTACACCTTCTGGAATTTCGGTTCCTTCGACCTTGTCCCTGATGGATGGGCAGAACTTCTCGTTTGCAGTTGCCTTCATGAACTTGTAGTTGTTGAATCCTGCTTTTGAACCACTTGCAACAATTCCGCCTGGGAATGGAGTGATTGTACCTTCAAGGTCCTTGATAGCGTCTACTGCAACTTCTGCTGCTGTGAGTGCTGTCATCTGGCTGTCACCGAAGATAAAGAAGTTACCGCCTGCAATACCTGCAATAGCACCGATGTTCTCTTCTACGAGGAAGTCACCCTCCATGATTGGGATGCTGTACATCTTGCGACCGCCGACCTGAGTTTCGGATTCCATTCCGTCACCGAAGAACTTCAATTTGAAACCAACATTGAACTGCTTCTCAGCTTCTGGCATACCGTTGAAAACAGCTGTTGTTGGAGCTGTAAGTACACACTGGCCAAGGCGCTCAAGTAACTGGTGCTCAAGTGCTTCATATCCGAAGGTGCAGATCTGGATGTATACACCAGGTCTTCCATCAGGAGTCTCATCAGGGCCTACGAACTTTTCAATACCTGCTTCTGCAGGACACATAATAACAGATGTACCAAATCCTGTTGCTTCAAGTGCAGCTATCTCTGCCCAGCGTTTTGTTGCTGCGGTGATAAGTACTCTTGAGATCTTGATCGGGAACGCTTCTGCAAAAGTATCTTCGATTTCTACTCCATTGATTTCCATAATAATCCCTTGTTTTAAGTTAAAATTAAGTAGTCAACATCAAATGTTGCACTAACTATAGCAGTAATACAAGACAATTACAATACATATACTCTTCGAAAAGAAGACTACCTTCCGCCTGACTTGCGGTAGGTCTTATCAAAAAGAGCGTACATCTCCCTGTCAATTTCCTGATACTTTCCGATCTCAAAAATAGCTTCATTGACAATAACTGAGATTGATTCGATGTTAGAAAGGTTTGCAAGGCTCTTAGATGAACTGGCAGTAGATTCCACCATCTGCTCCTTTATAGAAATCTCGCATACCTCAACAATTGCATTGACAGCAAGTGAGACGTTATCTGCCTGATTATCTGATGCCGCAACAGTACAGAAATGTTCCATAACAGGAATTATCCTTGAGACCTTTTCATCGGAATGCTTCCTTGCGGCAACAACTCCTATATCTTTCAGTGCAGCTGTAACATCAGGAAGTGATTCTTTCCCAAAAATCTGCCCAACCTCTTCAAGTGCTTCGATAACTTTATCGAGGCAGTCATGTCTTTCCCTTTCAGGAGATTCCTGAACAGTCTTAATTCCAATATCTCTTAAGGAGTAGATAATGAGCTTCTTCAGATGCTTCTGGTCTTTATTGTCAACTGTTCTTGCAAGCTCAAGCAGGACTTCCCGGATATTGCTCAGGGTCGCAGTATCCCTGTTCACTGCTGCATCAAGTGCTATTTTCTTAAGCAGGATAACCGATTTTTCAGTACAATCCAGCATGTCCTTTTTAGCTGATACAACTCCGATATTGCCGGTTGCAATTGCAAGTTTGTGAAGTGGGGTAACAACTGCCTTTTTTGTAAGAATGTCAACTATATCCTTAAATCCCTTTGAACGTTTGATGAGTGTAAGTTTATCTATAGGTGGGAAGTACTCTATTTCCCTGTGCAGCTCGAAAAAACCAGTCATATTGTCCAGGGTCAGCAAACTAAAACTTTCCATGCCGGCTTCTGAACATTCTTTTCCAATGGAACCGAATGTATCGATAACTTCCATTAATACGAACCTGTTCTTTTCTTCCCTTGCAAGTATGGCAAGCTGATACAGGTGTATATTGATGTATTTGATAATCAGGTTCTTTTTTCCACTGGAACTGAGAACTTTTGAACATAATGCAGGGATTGTTTTTACTCCCACGCTTGCAGTAAAGTCATCATCATTCCTGACGGCTCCTCTAATGATGTCAATAGTAGGCTGTAGCGGGTCAATGTTCTCTTTCCCTGCTTCCAGTTTTCTGTAACTCTCATTCATATCGTATATTTGCAGGTCTTTGGTCAGTTCCTCAAAGGTCTTTTTCACAGCTTCGGTTCTGAGGTAATCAGCCAGGAGGAAAGCCAAAACTGAGAGGATGAGCGAATATACGAATAGCATTATCATTCCCATTGGTTTGAAAGTTCCAAGGAAATGCATGATGGATGCCGCCAGAACAAAAGTTCCAATGGTGTAGGAGAACATGTCTGTCAGAGCATCTCTTTTGCTTGCAAGCCAGAGGCTGGCCGCCCAGAAGAGCCCGAAGCATATTGCAAGAACAACATTGAGCCAGAAGATGTCCATCTGCTGGTTCACAAGTATAATGGAGATATAACCAAACTGGATAACCACTGAACCGATAGCAAGATCAGCTCCAACATCTCTCAGATTGATTTTCATGTAATTTTTGATCAGGATGTCTGCAATAAGGAATAGTGATATTACACCGCTTATGAGAGCTGTGTCAACGATATCGGGTATGAGAATCTCCATGGCTTTTATATTGTTGATTTGTATTTATATATATATTTGTTGAAATCATCCTGCTGCCATCGCAATAAATGGATAATAATCAGATCATACCTTGTGTTTTGATTCACAAATTCCAAAAATACAAAGTATAAACAAAAGTTAATAACCAGAAAAGTCCAAACTTCTTATAATGGTGAAATAATGCTGAAAATAACTCCTTATATGGGACCGCTTGTTATCATTGTTTCAATAGCAGGTCTGTGGTTCCCATTATTAGGTTACTTCATGCTGCTGGTCTTTGGCGCCATCTTTCTGATAGCACCGTTCAGAGGCCGCTGGTTCTGCGGAAATCTCTGTCCCAGAGGAAGCTTCATGGATTTCTGGATAGGCAAAGTCTCAGAAAAAAGAAAGATACCTAAGTTTCTCAAAAGCTACTGGATAAGAGTCCCTCTTTTCATGCTTATGATAGTCTTTATGGGTTACAGGCTCATGAATACTCATGGAATTGTGAACCAGATAGGAATGGTGCTTGTAATAATGTGCCTGACTACATCTTCTCTTGCAGTTATTCTGGGAGTGACAATAGCTCCAAGAACATGGTGTACTTTCTGTCCAATGGGAACACTCCAGAGTATAGTAGGTGTGAACAAGTATCCATTACAGGTTGATATGGAAAAGTGCATCAAATGCCACAAATGCGAAAAGGTATGCCCGATGCACCTGAATATCGTGGAAATAACCCACAATCCGGATTGTATCAAATGTGGAAGATGCATTGATGTCTGTCCTAAGGATGCATTGAGTTTCAAGAAATCTGTCAAGACAAAAAGTGCATGACCTTTCTTGTCTTCTTTTTTTACTTTCCTCTCTCCTTTCTTTTCCTTTTCTCTTTTTTCCTTTCCTTTTTTAGATCAAGTTTCCCGGCAGATACAAAAGCAATGACCTGCTTTTAAAAGTAAATGGACACACTGAACTTTGACGGCTCATGCGACCCCAATCCCGGAGGGATTATGGGATTTGGATGGATAATCAACTGGAGCGACGGGAGAAAACCCACAGAAGGAAGCAAGGAAAAGAATCCTTCACCTCCCAATACCAACAATGTTGCTGAGTACACAGCCCTGAAAGAAGGAATATTAAATTACCTAAAACTCGGTGGAAAAGGTCCTCTTCAGGTTTACGGTGACAGCAAACTAGTCATCAGTCAGATGTCAGGGAAATGGAAGGTCAATAACGAGAACCTTGCAAAGATCAAGGATGAAACTTCAGATATTATAAAAAAACACAATCTGAAGGTCAAATTCACATGGGTTCCCAGGGAGCAGAACAGTATTGCTGACAGGCTTGCACTGCCCAAATGCAGACGCAACCAGGTGTCCAGATCGGATTCAAAAACAGAATCTAAAACTTCAAAGGAAAGTTCTGTTAAACCCGAGAACAGGAAGTTCGTTGCAGATGTCAACTCATCTTCCGTATCCTCAAAACTGAGACTTCAGATAAATGAGCTTAACACTTCTTCATCTCCGGGTTTCAAGTCTTTTGCACAGCTAAAGGTTGGAGGTTTTGACTCATTCTCAAGAAAGAAACTTGAGACTTTACAGAAGGAAGCCGGTTCAAAAGCTTCGTCCATAGCAAAAGATGAGTTTCCCAAAAATCCAACTCAACAGGCTTCAGCACTCAGGTGGATGCTTCGGGGACTTTCTACTGACCTTGCGGTAAAGAAGGTCAAAGTTGATATTGAGCTCAGTAAAAAGAGAAAAAAGTAATAAACATAATTTTTGGCTCTGTCGAAATCCTGATTATATAGTGAAACAAAGGTTGCTCATTTTTAAAGACACAAAAACAAAGCAACCATCCGCCAAAGGCGACACTTTGCGATATTGCCGAACAGAAGATTACTGGATAGATGATTATAGTTATACAGAAATCCTGCGAAGTTCAGAGGAAAAAGTGGGAGGGTATTTGCAGATAATTTTGTTTCTTCTGATGGAAAAACGCCGGCTTCGCCGTACCCTTCGGGATTGTTCAAGTTATTCATTACTGATAACCCACAACTATACAATGCAGTACAGATGATTGCTTTATTCTTTTCCTTCTTTTCCGAGTTTAATAGTTGTTACAATCAGAAGCATGGAGCTTTCCTGATGGTGAACCAGAAAACACTTCCACGGCCAATGGGGTTGCTTTCAACTCCTATCTCTCCGCCGTGAAGCTCCACTATCCTCTTTGCTATTGCAAGGCCAAGACCGCTTCCCTTTATGCTTCCTTTCTCTGCACGTCTGAAGCGCTCAAAGATCATTTCCTTGTCACCGTTATTGATTCCTGGTCCGGTGTCAGTGACCTGGATTTTCCATTTGTCCATGGCATCTGATATGGCAATTGCAATTCTTCCGTTTGGAGGAGTGAATTTTATTGCATTGGAAAGCAGGTTGAGAAATACCTCTTCCATTATCGGGTTGATGAATGATGGGTAAGGTCCCATTGCTTTCATATCGAAATGAATATCCTTTTTGTTCATTTCAGAGCTGAGGTTCCTGACAACTTTTTCCAGAACGGGCAAAAAGTCCTGTTCTTCATACCTGATATCGTCCACAGATTCCAGTTTGATGAACTTTGAAGCTGATTCTATCATATAGATCATCCTTTCATTGTTCTTGTGTATCTTATCAAGCAGGTTCTGCTTACTGTTCTCATCTTCGACGATTATAAGTTCCTCAGTAAAGCCGCGTATTATGTTTGCAGGATTTAGCAGGTCGTGTGTCAGTATATCTGTGAAAAGCACTTTCAGGTGGTTTGCATCTTCAAGTTGCTTTGCATATCTTTTAAGATTCTCTTCAGCTTCTTTCCTGCTCAGAGCCTCCGCAAGTACATTGGTCACAGATTGCATGAAATGCATATCATCTTTAGTGAAAACTCTTCTCTGCGTGGTGTGAACGTTCATTACACCGTAAGGATTTTCCCGGCTTCCGATTGTGACATCCATACCGCTGACAATACCGTTCTTTTGCAGCAATGCCAATCCGCTGAATTTGTCCTGTGACCTGTTTTCCTGGATAAGCGTTTCATCCTCGCAGTCAGAGTATAAAGTGTAACATACGACATCATTCTTGCTGCTTTCGGTCTCAGTTTTAGTGTTGTTTTCTTCTTCCCAGCCAACACCGGCAACCATGACAGCATTGTCACCTTCTTTTTTCATTATCCTGCAATATTCTACACCAAGAGTCCCTGTCACAAGTCTGACTGATTCCTGCATGAGTTTTTCAAGATCTGCTCCTGCAAGTCCTTCCTGTCCAAGTTTTGCAACGGCAGCCTGCTGTTTTTCTCTCATTTTCAGGGTGCTTTCAATGGATTTGCATTCACTGATGTCCTTTGCGTGTCTCACTATCATTGAGACGCTACCATTATCATCAAAAAGAGGTGAAAGCTCGATGAATTTTGTCTTGCCGTCAAGAGGGTCTTCGATCTCAAAACTGCAGCATTTTCCTGTGGCAAAAACCTCAAGCAAACGGCATGATGCGCAGGGTTTAGCCTGCTTCATGAGACAATTGTAGCATAAAGGCTGACCAAGTTTTTCATTTGCAGCTATTGAATCGCAATTCTTCCAGTTGCTCATTACAATGCGCATATCCCGGTCTATCACAACTATGAGGTCCTGTACTGACGACAGGGTTTTTTTCAAGAGGTTAAGCTGAATACTGTTTGTATTGTTCAGCTCATCGTTTTTCGTGTCAGAGATTGATATTTGAATTCCCCGGATGACTATCAATATAACTATCATTTTTGTGATTCGGGTGCAGTTAGCTTGTTATCAGAACATTATATCATTAGTATAATGTTATAACACCAAATCAAGATGAAAACTGTCTTGAATTCTGCTATTTATATGTATCCGGGATTTCCGTATATGATGATGAGGATGATAGTGATATATTGAGTAACTATTATTATACTTCTAAAAAAATATGAGTGAAATCTATATGCAGAGGGTCAATAATATTATAAAGTCATAATATATCCAATCTCATATATTTATTGCAAATCAATATATGATATTTATCTTATAATTTTGTTCCACAATGCTTGCAAAAGCGTGCATCGCTATCGTTTTTATCATTACCGCAATTGTTGCAGATAATCTTGAGTCTTTTCTTTTCCCTGTCTTCCAGGGAAGCAAAACTTATCTCAGCGGTTACAATACCTGTTGGAACAGCAATTATACTGTAACCGATAATCATAACAACCGAAGAAAGTGCAATTCCAAGCGGTGTTTTTGGTACAATATCACCATAACCTACCGTTGTAAGTGTCACTATAGCCCAGTGTATGCTCATGGGTATGCTGGTAAAACCGTTCTCCTCACCTTCAATAACATACATCATAGAACCAAGGATCACCACAAGTGTCAGCACTGTGAAAAGGAAAACAGTGATCTTTCTGCTGCTTGCTTTTAAGGCACTTATCAGCAGCTCAGCCTCATTGAGGAATTTCACAAGTTTGAGAATACGGAATATTCTCAGCACTCTGAGTATCCTGATAACCAGCAGGAACTGGCTTCCCGGAAGGATGAGACTCAGGTATGTAGGCATGATTGCCAGCAGGTCAACAATTCCAAAAAGGCTGGTGGCGTATCTGGTCTTGCTCTTAACGCAGGACATCCTGAGTATATATTCAATTGTAAAAAGTATGGTGAAGAACCACTCTATATTATACAGCAGGTCACCGTGTGCAAGTCTGAACGATTTCACGCTGTCAAGCATAACGGCCAGCACGCTCAGGAGAATACTCACGATAAGCAGAATGTCGAAATTCTTCCCGGCAGGAGTGTCCGCCTCAAATATTATCTCATAAAGATGGCTTCTCCAGTTTTTTCCATCTGGTTTGTTATCTGAATATTTATCCTCATATACAGCCATTGTAATCCTCAGAAATCAAAAAGGCTCTTTTGTCCCGTACTTTCCTGCAGGTTGCCAACTCTCACTCCGATACGCCTGAAGTTAATAGTACTTTCTTCAAGGAACTGTTTCATCAGTTCCACAGCATTCTCAACAAGTATCTCCCTGTCACTTACAGCGTGGTTGAATGTCTTACTTTTTGTTGAAGTTTTGAAATTTGAGAATATAACGGTTACCGTTACAGAACGGAATGACACTTTCCTTTTTTTGACCTTGCCGCTAACATCGTCCATAAGCTCATCCAGCAATGAGAATATCATATTCTCATTCCTGCTGTCATTTTTAAGTGATGCCATCCTGCCTATCTGGTCGCTTGCAGTTCTTTCCTTCACAGGACTGTCATCCTGACCCGATGCAGCATTTTTAAGCCACATACCTTTGTTCTTCCCAAAAACAGAAATTAGTTCCATAACATCAAAGGCAGCCAGTTCTTCAACAGTTGTGATCCCCATTTCAGATAGCTTATCCTCAGTTACCTTGCCGATTCCCCATAGTTTCTTAACCGGCATCGGTCTAAGAAAATCCTCAGTTTCTTCCGGTCTTATAACGGTTATTCCATCCGGTTTGCGGAAAGATGATGCCATTTTGGCAATGAGTTTGTTAGGACCGATGCCAACTGAGCAGGTTATTCTTTCCTGTGATTTCACTTCTTCTTTAATTCTGAGACCGATTTCCTTTGCAATATCGTAATTACCATTGCAGGATTCGGTTATCTCAAGAAAAGCCTCGTCAATACTAATTTTCTCAAAGGCTTCCTCACTATCTGCATTAGATATGAGGATCTCCATCACATTTGCAGAAACCTCTTCATAGAACGCTTTGCGAACCGGAAGAAAAACAGCATCAGGCTTTTTGGACTTAGCAAGCTTGCATGGCATTGCAGAACGTATTCCTGCATCCCTTGCAATGTAATTGGAAGTGCTCACAGCTCCGCCTGATTCACCGCGATTGGAATACATGCAGACAACAACAGCTTTTCCTTTGAGTGTCGGGTCTTCACGTTCCTCTATTGCAGCATAGAAGTAGTCCATGTCCACATGAATTATCACACGTTCCATCACTAAGTAACAAGGCCGGGGAGCTTTTTATGGTTAACTGAAAAATCGAATGAAAACCAACTGAAAAAAATGAGTTTAAGGGATTAGATTTAAAGTATCGTATCCCTGCAATCAACATAAACACGACTGAAATCAGGTACTTTTCCAGAAATTGGTTTTGCGTAGATGTACAGGTTCTCGTGCATTGGTTTGAACTTCTTCAGCACTCCAATAACCGGATCATCAGGGTCAGTGTAGGCTCCGAAGAACTTGCAGTTAGTCTCAAACATCAGGTTGTTGCAATAGTCGATTATCTCTTCCATTGCAGGGCTGTGTTCCTGCTCAAATGCAAAATCAACGATCGAATGCATTTTGCAGACCTCACCTTCTGTTGGAATATCCGGCACTCTTGTGAAGTGTCTGAGTATTCCGTAGGCGTTTGCCATGAGTTTCCATATCATCGGTTCTTTTGTGTAGGTAATTTCCATAAGAACCGAGGAGTCCCAGAAACCTGCACATGCAACAATATGTCCTTTCCATTTTGCCACGATAAAATTCTCAAGACCGTATCCAAGTATTCTTTCAGTATAGTCCCTGAAGCTCTCTATGGTAAACGGATAGAATTGGGCGTTTCCATGGTAGTAGCTATTTATCAGTTTGATAGTATCATGGATGTCATCGGCGTTTATTCTTTCAATCTCATATCCGCTTTCCATCTTCTCTTTTTTATAAGCTGAAATTGAAACAGCCTGAATCCTCTTTTCTCTCATGTAGCCAAGCTTTTCAAAAAGGTCGATGAACTCCTCGTTTGGTTCATAAGCATAACAATAGATGTAAGAAGCTTTTGCCTTAGCCGCAACTTTTTCTGCTTCTCTTATAAGTTCGACTTCAATTCCCTGATCTTTGAGGTCAGGATGAACCATAACCTCAGCAATGTAAACGTATGGTTCATCCATTCCTTGTTTTATTGTCCAGCCTATCCATCCCACAGCGGCGGCATTCTTTTCTGCAACACGGATCTCCCAGTTGTCATAAAGTTCGTATCTAGCTGTTATATCCGGTCCCTTGTCAATTATAATTGCACATTCTTCATTTCCCTGAGGACACAACTTTTCAATATTCAACAGAGCATCGTTGTCCTCTTCCCTAAAAGGTCTTATGTTCATCATGCAGTCACCCGGTCAATTTTATATTTATAAGATGTCCCGGTAACAAGGAAACCCGGAAAAACAGAGACATTACTCCGTATCACAGGTTTTTGAAATCTACTACTCCCAAATAAAAGTTGAATTTGATATGATATATAGGTTTTGCATCTACCCAAACAGAATTTATAGTGACATTAAATGGATTGATCTTGTGTGTTTATGACAATCATATCCTAAATCACTAAGAACTGTACGCAATTAACTTCTATTTGAGAGTAAACGTCTTCTAGACCCCCTCTATTTCCAGTAGAGAGTTAATACAGGCTTATTTCCGATCCGATGCCATAGATCAGAGTGTTATATTAAAATCAAGGCTATACTTCCTTTGTAAATAAAAATCATCCCGCAATTTGACTAAATAAATTTAAATAGAACTCGATATTAGATAATTTATGCAATCATCCGGAGGCCAAAAAGAGGTAATTAGGGAAGAACTGCTTCCTGTAACGGATATTGATATCAGGGAACTGGCAGAGATATATGATGAAAAGCCTGTCTACCTTTCTATTTACCTGCCTGAATCAGGAAGAGAAAATGAGCACCTCAACCGCATCTTTATAGATTCAAGAGTAAGTGCAATCAAAAAAGCTCTGACTCCTGAACTTCGTTCTGAATTTGAAAAGACCTTTGAAATGGTAGAATCCTCAGTTTTTGACGAGCCAATTTCAGGTGAAAAAGGAAGGATCATTTTTGCAAACTCAAAAGAATCCTTCCTGCATGTTTACAGGCTTGCAGTGGAACCGGAACAGTCTTTTGTTCTTGACACATCACCGTATCTGCTTCCACTTGCAAAATTGAGAGATGACTACGAGGATTATGGTGTACTTCTGGTGGATTCCCAGGAAGCAAAGTTCACGTGCATTCGTTCTGATATCGCAGAAGAAAAGAAACATCTTTCAACCGATCTGATGAATAAGCACAAAAAAGGAGGATGGAGCCAGGCCCGTTTTAACCACCTGAGAAAAGGAGCCATCAAATCCTTCCTTTCTGAAGTTGCCGAAAATGTTCAGGATACCTGTGGTAAATTACAGACAAAAGGTCTGATAATTGCAGGACCAGGGGAAGCAAAACAGCAGCTTATGGAAATGCTGTCACAGGAAATTCAGCATAAGGTTCTGGGTGTTATTGATGTTCCTATCGATATTTCAAGGGATGAACTGGTTGAAGCCGGAGATAACGTACTTCAGGAAAGTGAGCATTCAGAATCCAGGCATGTTGCTGAAGAACTAAAAAGTGCTCTGTTAAAAGGTGGTCTTGCTGTACATGGGGTCGATGAAGTAAAGTCTGCACTTGAACAGGCAAGGGTCAACACCCTGATAATACTGAAAGATTCCTCAGTTCCGGGCTGGCTTTGTGAGAGATGCCAGAACCTGCAGGCAAATGCCAATGCTCCAAAAGAGTGTGACAGGTGCGGAGGTCCGACATCGGTTGTGAATGTGATTGAGGAACTCTATGAAATAGCACAGCGCACTGATGCAAAAGTCGAGTTTGTGGAAAAAGAGGAATTCCTTGAGTCTAATGATATTGTGGGTGCACTGCTGAGATATTGAAGGAAGTCACTTCTTTTAATATCAATGCAGCTTTTTAGCTGATTCCCACATTTCCTCGAACTTGCCCTGTAATTTACTTGCAAGCCTCTGGTCCCATACCTTCGTCATGGCAATAATATTGTTCTGTTCAACTGGATCAATTATACTGAATACGATTTTATCGTTATCTATTATTGTAAAATACGCAGAGAAAGGTTCCTCCTGATATCTGAACTCAATGTTATTGGCAATGTCTGTCTCTTGAGGGACTTCATCCCCTGTGTGCATCATTGCCATTTCTTTTGTGGAAATCAGTCTCAATTTAACCCCGCGTTCAAAGGCTTTCATCATTTCCTGCTGGGTTATTTCTAACTCATTTACTTCATCTGAATATGAATGAAAATCAGAAACCGGTGTCTTTGGCAAATAGAGTAACATACACATCTCATTTTCCGCTTCTTCAAAGTTAGACTTAATCATTTCAGGAATCTCGGTTCCCATTGCTGTTTTCCAGAATGATTTTTCAATCGGTTCTTTGATTTTGATGTTGTCAATGTCTTCCCCGATATCGATGATAAGTTTCCTGGTGTTTTCCAGTTCCTCATCTATCTCTTTCTTCTTTTCAGCATAAAGTCCATTCAAAGCAAGTGCAGGTTTTTTAGCCATGTATTTTTTGGGGCGGCTGTTCTGGACCTCAAGCAAACCCCTTGTTACAAGGGAATTCATGGTTTCGTATATTTTTCCATAGGGTATGTCCGTTTCTTTATGAACAATACCGGCTTCTGATATCCCGTATTTGAGTACGTAAAGATACGCTTCAACCTCGTACTTGTTCAATCCTAACCTTGTTAATTTCTTCTCCAGCATTTTGAAACCTTTAATAAGTGTCTTTCTGAGTATAAACCGCTTATATTCTTATATCTATATTTGTAAATTAATATAATATATAAAATGACACGTAGTCGACTTGACACAACATCCATGATGTTTTAAAATAAATACTTATCCGGAGATGATTGGACCTGAAGGGTCGTTCATGCAGTCAGAATAGAGGAGTTGTTGTTTTGAATATAATAGTAAAGATAGGACAGGTAGGCGAAAGGCTTGCACTTTTTATGATTTTCTGTGTTCTTCCGTGCACAGGTGTATGGCAGTCAAACACATCATCGATGCTAAAGGATTTTGAGGAACGATTGATATGATTCCAAACAAGTATTTCTTCCTTCTAGCATTATTTACATGTGTTTTAATGTCAGGCATAGGGACAGTTTCAGCACAGGAGATAATGGTAGGTTCTGGTCTTGGTAACACTACTATTACTGCTGCACTTGCAAATGCAAGTGATGGTGACATCATTACTGTTACTGATGGCACTTACACTGAGAATGTAGATGTATCAATAAACAATATCTCAATTCGTTCTCAGAATGGCCGGGTCTATACAACGATCCAGGCTAGTTCTTCAAGTGATTATGTATTTGATATCGATGCCGACAATGTCACTGTAAGCGGATTTAATATAACAGGAGCAACTGATGTTGCTTATACAGGAATTCACTTCAATTCAGGTGCATCAAATTGTACTATCTCAAATAATACAGTAACTGGAAATTACAGGGGAATTTTCCTCTCTCATTCAGACTACATTACTTTAAGCAACAATATTGTTCTCAGTAATTATGAGGAAGGTATTTACTTTACGTACGCAGATCACTGCTTACTGTCTAACAATGATATTTATTCTAATGGTGACGATGGTATTTTCCTTGACTATTCAGACTATTGTACTCTGACGGGTAATAATGCCAGCCACAATTCTGATGACGGTATTGATCTTGAAGACTCGAATAACAATACAGTTACGAACAACGTCTTCGATTTTAATGAGGATTACGGTCTTGAATGTGATGATTCATACTATAATACATTTGAATATAATACCTTCAGCAATAATGAATATGTAGGTATTTTAATTGCGCAATCAGATTACTTCATCCTAACAAACAATACTGTCAATGGAAATGATGAATACGGTATTCTCATTGGGGAATCAGATTACTGCATCCTAACAAACAATACTGCCAGTTATAATACGGAATATGCAGGTATCTATCTTTTTATATCAGATTATTGTACTCTGAGCGGCAATATTGTTCTCGATAATTCTGATGACGGTATTTATCTTGATGACTCAGATTACTGTTCACTGACTGACAATGATATTTCTTCTAATGGTAACGATGGTATTTTCCTTGGCTATTCAGACTATTGTACTCTAACGGGTAATAATGCCAGCCACAATTCTGATGACGGCATTGATCTTGAAGACTCGAACAACAATATAGTTACGAATAATACATTCGATAATAACTATAATGATGGATTTGACTGTGATGATTCAGATCACAACACATTTGCAGACAATACTTTCAACAGTAACGATGAAGATGGTATTGACATAGAAGATTGTTATAATAACACTCTGGCAAACAACACTTTGAGCTACAATGAATTTGGTATCTGGATTGAAAATTCCGATGCTTGTACGTTGACAGACAACATAATGTCTTCAAACGACTACAATTTTGGACTGTTGGGTAGTTCTCTTGAGTATTATTTCAATGATATAGACACCAGCAACCTTGTTGACAGCAAACCTATCTACTATTGGCTGAATCGCTCAGACGAAGTTGTTCCTGCAGATGCCGGTAATGTATATGCTATCAATTGCAGCAATGTATCAGTGATGGATGCTGAGATTACAAATGAATACTATGGAGTAATTTTTGCGTATACAAATAATTCCACAATAGAGAATGTCACAATATCTGAATGTTATGACAGTGGTATTTATATTTATGAATCGAACAACAATTCAGTTATAGGTAATACTGTCACAAATACTTATGATGGTATAGAATTCGAAGATTCATACTATGGTATAATTACAAATAACATTGCTAACTCCAACGAGGATGATGGTATTGAACTTGATAGTGCGGATTACTGCACAGTGACAAACAATACTATCAATGAAAATGATGAATATGGCATATATCTTTATGATTCTGACAATAATACGCTAACAAGTAATATTGCTGAAACCAATGACTATGGTTTCTACTTTACCAGTTCTAACAATTGTACTTTTGCAGACAATCAGGCAGACAATAATACATATGCTCTCTACCTGAGTTCATCTGAAAATAATTCAATTACTCCTCTTATACTGGGTGATGATCTAGCTGAGCTTGAGTTCATATCCAACGATTCAACTACTACAATATCAAGGACGGAAACAAATGCCAATTCATTCACCGGTAAGACCAATGTAAATGGTTACATTGAAATCAGTTCCGTACTGAGCAGCATGAATATGAGTCTCTTCTATTCCGATAGCGGAATGACCTCATCAAATGAAGCAACTCTGGCTCTGTACAAACTCAACGGAACAGAATGGGAAGAAGTGAATGCAATGGTTGATACAACTGCTAATACTGTAACTGTCAACCTTACGGAATTCGGTACATTTGCCCTGTTCAAGAATTCGGAATCGACAGCTACCACTACTACAACCAGCAGCAGCTCAGGAACTCGTGCGTCGGTCAGTCAGGGACAGGAGCCTTCAATAGTAGGTGTATCCGCATCTGCTGTAAAGCGTATAACCGGTGACTCTGAAGTTAATTATGACTTCTCAGACAGTGGTACTCCTGTACTTGGTATCAGTTTTGATGCAACTAAGGATAAAGGTCTTGTAGTTGCCAAGGTTCAGGTGCTCTCAAGCAACCCCGATGGTGTGCCTTCCCCATCTGGCAAGTCTTACCAGATGCTTAGTATTGATGTTGGAAGTGAGGGAACAATCTCTTCGGATTCTGCTGATAATCTAAAGATACATTTCAAGGTCAGCAGGGAATGGATAGAAGATAATGATATCGACATTTCCACAATCCGCATGACAAGGTATCATGGTGATCAGTGGAATGATCTCCCAACTTATCAGGAAAGAGAAGAAGAAGGTTACATTTACTTCTACGCTGAAACCCCTGGATTCTCGATTTTTGAGGTTGTAGGAGATGAGATAAAAGAGGTTCCTGAACAGACACCTGTTTCAGCACCCGCAGTAGAAGATGAAACAGAACCTGCTGAAGATGAAACTCCCGATACTCCTGGTTTTACAGGCTTTATTTCTCTGGTGTTTGTATCTTTTGCAGTATATTTCCACCGAAGGTCTGAGTGATGACAGGATGTTCGTCCTGTCAGTTTTTCTTTTTTGTATGCAATTTTTGTCTTCAACTTTTTAGAAGTAATTGAAACTATTTGCTTGTGCTATTGTGAGTATAAATTAGTTAAATTATTTTTCATCTATATGGCACCACTCACTATAAAGTTGCTTTAGAAGGAGCGTGAAAATGGTAAATAAAATAATCAATCGAATTTTAGATAGAGACCAATTAAAAAATTTGTTATTTATAAGTAAATACAGGAAACTCAGGGCACATGAGTATAAACGCTGGATTTTTATTGTTATTTATGCTATCATTTACTTTTCGATTGAAGCACTTGCAGAGATGTATGGTATCGAGTTTGCAATCTGGGATACAGCACTTACAATTTCTCTGGTGATTCTTGCGCTTGTAGTTGGAAATCTCTTTTGTGGCTGGGGTTGTTTTATCTGGCGTTTTCAGGATGTTATCGATATCGTTGGACGATTTCTTTTCAGGAAAAGATACAATAACTTCATCAGTCACACTACACGCAGCAAGCTAAAATGGATCAGGTATGTTGTTCTAGTTACAACACTGGTGTTACCCTTTGTTCTGAGTGCTTTCACTGAAAAAGGTTCATATGAATATTTTTTAACCATCTTTGGAGTATGCTTAAATTTGGGTTTTCTTTTGTGTCTTGTAGACAGTCATGCGTATTGTAAGTATTTTTGTTTCACAGGTTCTTTGTTTAAAATTGGAGGACTCAGAAGTAAAAACATACTGGTGCGTGATGCAGAAAAATGTATTAATTGCAATATCTGTTCAGATGTATGTTTGCAGGACTGTGATCCTGCTGTAATGGATATACCAATTAACCGTGATCTGTGGTGTACATCATGTTTTAGATGCAAAGCGGTCTGTCCTACAGGGGCTATCAAGTACGAAAAGAAAAGATTCTGAAGCTTTGCATCTGTTCAAATATGGTTCAATGAAGTTTTTTAGATATTTTGAAACCTTGTGTTTGTGTTGTTCAGAGTATAAACCGTTTAAGTATTGATTACCTTTTAACCAATATAACACAACTACGATGTTGTTTCAAAATTGAAATATAATGAGGCATAAAAATGAGCAACGAATGTATGAAGGAACATGTGGAATATATGACACCTGAAATGGTTGAGCTACACAGGAAAATAGAAGAAGCACACAAGGATATGAATCCTGATGATATGAAGACATTTCATGAAATAGTGGAACAATTGCATCATCCACATGGAATGAATGACTGTCATCATGATATGTCAGCACACCATGATTTCATCGGTAAGTTCGAAGAAATGAACGCAAAGCTCGATAAAATTATGAAAGCATTGGAGATTGAGTGATTTTTCGCTTTCTCTATTTAATGCAGTAGAAACCTGCCTGCATGTAAGAGAACCAGAAGAGTTCCACGGTCCTGAAACCTGTTTCCCTCAACAGTTTGAGGTGTTCCTCAACTGTGATTGGGAAATATTCAGTTCCAAAACGTTCAAGGTGAACTTTTATCTCATCCTCAGTTCTTCCGTGAACTCTCTGGAAATCTCTCCAGTATCCTTTTCCAACACAGATGCCTTCTTCTGTAAGTGGAAGGATGTTCTCAAAAGTGATGAAGAACCCGCCTCCTTTGAGCAGTTCATAACATTTTCCTACCGCTTTTTTTCTGTTATCCATATCAAGATAGTGATGACACTGGATTGCAGTAATGATATCAGGCTGCTCGCTGAGCTTCTGAGTAAAGTCCTGTGTTGCAGAAGCTTCAAGAATTTCCACTCTGTCACATGGACATGATGAGAGTTTTTCTCTTGTCTGCTTTAGCATTCCCTCTGAAGGGTCAAGCATGAGGAACTTTGTATCAGGAAAATGTTCAATAGCCTTTGAAATGAATGTCCCTGTTCCGCATCCGGTATCCATCCAGATCTTTGGGATTTCTGGTAGTGATCTGACAAGATTGATCGTTTCATTGTGTAAAGACTTGTAGTAGGGAAGAACAGTGGATATCTTAGAATCATAATCCTCAGGAAGGTGAGGAGTTTTATTTTCAGAAACTTGCTCAGAAGGCATATAGGAAAATGGACCTTTTTATTCTTTATATTTTCTTTGCATAGCCTTTAAGTAATCCAAAAACCAAATGACTGATTAGTCACTTGAAGAAATGGACACGGAGAACAAGAGGATGTTATACAGGAAAAATCCAAAGAACGGGGACGAGCTTTCCATATTAGGTTTTGGTGCCATGCGTCTGCCTTTGAAGGAGGATATGACAATAGATGAACCAAGAGCTACGAAACAGGTGCGCTATGCTATTGACAATGGTGTGAATTATGTGGACACAGCCTGGCCATATCACATGGGAGAAAGTGAGCCTTTCCTTGGTCGTGCACTTGTGGACGGATACAGGGAAAAGGTAAAGCTTGCCACAAAATTACCTCAGTGGATGGTTAAAAAGCCAGAGGATATGGATAAGTTTTTCAACGCACAGCTTGAGAGACTGAATACGGATCATATCGATTACTATCTCATACACGGTCTGAACGGTAAAAGCTGGAACCAGATGAAAGAGCTTGGTGTAACTGAGTTCCTTGACACTGCAAAAGCTGATGGTCGTATCATCAATGCAGGCTTTTCTTTCCACGGCAACGGTAAGGATTTTGCACCTATAGTTGATGGTTATGACTGGAATTTCTGTCAGATCCAGTACAACTACATGGATGAACGTAACCAGGCCGGCACCGAGGGACTGGAATATGCAGCTTCAAAAGAGTTGGGAATCATAATTATGGAGCCGCTTCGTGGTGGCAATCTTGCATGTCCGGTGCCACCAGAAGTTGAAGAATTATGGAACAAGGCAGATGTGAAACGCAGTCCAGCTGAGTGGGCACTTCGCTGGATATGGAACCATCCGGAGGTTACAGTTGTGCTTTCCGGCATGAATGAGGAATCACATATTGAAGAGAACCTCAGGATAGCAGATGAGGGAGAGCCGAAATCTCTTACTGAAAGTGAACTGCAGCTTGTGGAAAAGGTTGAACGAAAATACCGTGAGATTGTGAAAGCAGGCTGTACAGGATGCAGGTATTGCATGCCTTGTCCGGCAGCAGTTGATATTCCGACCTGTCTGGATGTCTACAACAACCTGCATATGTTCAAAAAAGAAATGGAATCAAAGATGATGTATACCATGAGACTTGCAGGTATAGTAAGTGCTGATGAACCGCACTTCGCTTCCCAGTGCATAAAATGTGGTGAGTGTCTGGAGAGATGTCCGCAGCATCTGCCAATACCTGATCTTCTGGAAGAAGTGGTTAAAGACCTTGAAGGGGATGACATGGGAGTAAGGATCGAGATGGTAAAAGAGATGTTTTTTAGGACTTGATCTTTATTTGTTTTACATAGGAGAAATTTGATGTTATACAGAAAAATGCCAAAAAACGGTGATGAGCTTTCAATACTGGGTTTTGGCGCCATGCGTCTGCCAGTAAATGAAGATGGGAGCATCGATAAGGAAAAAGCCACAAAGATGGTGCGCACATCCATTGACAATGGTGTGAACTACGTTGACACCGCATGGCCTTATCACATGGGAGAAAGTGAGACTTTCCTCTCCGAAGCACTTGCAGACGGATACAGGGAAAAGGTAAAGCTTGCCACAAAATTACCTCAGTGGATGGTTAAAAAGCCAGAGGATATGGATAAGTTTCTCAACGCACAGCTTGAGAAACTCAACACCGCCCACATCGATTACTATCTTGTGCACAGTCTCGTAGGCAGTAGCTGGAAAACGATCAGGGATCTTGGCGTAAGAGAGTTCCTTGACAGAGCAAAAGCCGATGGTCGCATAATCAATGCAGGATTTTCATATCATGGTGCACCAGAAGACCTTGCGCAGATAGTCGATGCCTACGACTGGGATTTCTGTCAGATACAGTACAATTTCCTGGATACAAATGTTCAGGCAGGAACAGCAGGTCTGAAATATGCTGCCTCAAAAGGTCTTGGTGTTGTGATAATGGAACCTCTTCGTGGTGGAAATCTTGCCGACCCGGTTCCACAGGAAATCCTGGATATCTGGAACGAGGCTGATGTGAAACGCAGTCCGGTTGAGTGGGCTCTGAGATGGGTCTGGAACCATCCGGAAGTTACTGTTGTGCTTTCAGGTATGAGTGCACCGGAGCATGTTGAAGAGAATCTGAAGATCGCAGAGGATGGTCTTGCAAACTCATTGACCGAAAAAGAGCTTCAGCTTGTGGAAAGAGCCGCAGAGAAGTACGGTGAGCTAATGAAGATCAACTGTACTGCATGCAGATACTGTATGCCATGTCCTGAAGGAGTTGATATTCCAGCATGTTTTGATGTTTATAACAACTTGCACATGTTTGGCGGCGAGGACAGACTTAAGATGATGTACGCCGCAAAATTAGGCGGCATTCTCAGAGGTGCTGAGACAAACTTCGCTTCACAGTGTGTGCAGTGTGGTCAGTGTCTGGACGCATGTCCTCAGCATATTCCGATACCTGACATGCTGGAAAAGGTTGCAGAAGAATTTGAAGGTCCAGGTCTGGAAGAGAGGATCGCTTTTGCAAAGCAGTTATTTGCCGATGACAGTTATTGAAGACAGTTGCTGAAGTTCTCTTTTCGAGAGCTTTTTCTTTTCTTTAGTTATTTATACTTTTCAAAACTATAATTATAGGTGGCAGAGTAACGACCCAATACTTGCAGGTAGATACCTTGATAACAGTAAAGAATCTCTCAAAGAATTTCGGTGACCTAAAGGCTGTGGATGCCGTTGACCTTGAAGTCAAAAAAGGTGAATTGTTCGGTCTTCTGGGTCCTAATGGTTCCGGTAAAACAACAATGATCAAAATGATTACCGGTCAGATAAAGCCCACTGAAGGCGAGGTTTCAGTGCTTGGAGTCGATGTGCTTTCCAAGCCTCTGAGAGTAAAAGAGCTTACTGGTATCATTCCTGAACAGGAAACACCACCAAGTTTCCTTACGGCTGAAGAATACCTGTATTTTGTTGCAAAGATAAGAAAGCTCAGGGATTTTGAAGATAAGTGTGAGTGGTGGTTCTCATATCTTGATTTTGCAGGCCAGAAAGATGTTCTCTGCAAAGACCTTTCCAGAGGAACAAGACAAAAACTGATGCTTGCACAGGCTTTCCTTCACGAGCCTGAACTCGTTATAATTGATGAGCCTCTCATTAATCTTGACCCGCTGATGCAGCGCAAGGTCAAGGATTATCTAAGGGATTATGTAAGCAAAGGAGGCACTGTTTTCATATCAACCCACATTCTGGAAATTGCAAAGGAAATATGCAGCAGCATGGGTATAATCTACAAGGGAAAGCTGGTCTTTTCCGGAAGAATGGACGACCCTGCCATTGGTAACAGGCCGCTTGAAGATTTCTTCCTTGAACTTGTGAGCTGAGGTGCCTTTAATGTTCGAACTGTTCAGGAGCATGATGAAGGAAGAATGGAGGATGCATTCCGCATTCTTCGGAGACAGGGGATTTGCTCTTTTCCCGGTTGTTATTGCAGCAGTTTCCATGTTACTCTCACTTTCCATGATAATATTCTGGAGAATCATCAGCCAGACCGATGTGCTGCTAGGAATCCATTACCTGTTACTTTTCATGGGTTCAATGGTTGGAGGTTTTGGTCTCCTTGGTCGTGAGGTCATGAACAGGCGCTTCGGGCAGTCAAGCCTGCTGGCCTATTCATCAAGGACGCTTCCTATTTCTGAGAGAGTGATCTTTACTAATTTTATTGTCAAGGATGTCATCTATTATTTCTTCCTGTATGTGCTGCCGTTCACAGTTGGATTTGTGGCAGGAGCCATAATAATTGACATGCATTATTCGTTCTTGCTGTTGCTGACGACTCTTTTCCTCTCATTCTGTATCGGCCTTTCTTTTGTATTCTTACTATCCACTATCTATGCAAATCTGGGAAAGAAAGCTCTTTTCTTGTTTTTATTGATCCCAGTATTGTTCCTGATTTTCTTCCAGGGACTTGGGTTTGATGTATTCTACAGGCTTTCTTCATTTATTTTATACACTGAGCCTTCCTTGAAAATTCTAATAGCCTGCATTGCTCTCGTTCTTGTGCCATCGGTAATTTCCCTGATATTCCTGAAAGTGGATTATCCGCAATCTCAGAAACATTACAAAAACCAGTTCAGGAAGATTTCCGACATGTTGGATTTCTATGGTTACTCTCACTTTATGACAAAGGACTATCTGGATTTCAGCCGCAGTGAAGGCGGTGCTGGTAAAATAGTATTCTCGTTCCTTGTACCTGTTTTGCTGGTGTGGTTATTCCTGCCACAGTTGCTTAAAGCTGTTCCCGGGCTGGACACACTTGTGGTTTTTACAGTAGTTGTAGGTATGATGGCTTCATCAATGTACAACTGGCTGGTTGAGTTTGACATGTTCAGTTCGTACTCTTTCCTTCCACTAACGGTCGCCGATGTCCTTAGAAGCAAACTCAACAGTTATTCGCTGTTGAACATAGTTCCTTTTCTGGTTGTAGTGGCAGCCACCATCTATGCAGGAAGGTTGCTCGATATCATTCACATCATCCTGCTGTTCGTTGCAGTTTCAATGTATGTTGTTTCGGTGACCGTTTACCTTACCGGTCTTAACACAACATTTTCACTCTACAGTGCCGGCACTTTTGCAAGCTATGTGCTGGCGATAGGTCCTGTGGTTCTGGGAACTATTTTCCTTGCTCAGCTTAACTTTCATTTTGTGCTTTTGTCCGTGTTGCTGATACCTGTGTCCTTGTTTGTGCTGAAAAGGAGTTTTGTTAAGTGGGATGGATGGGAAGCTTAACTGCGGACAATATGTAAAAATATGTCTGCAGATATTGAAAATCTTTTGAGATTAAATAGAATATTATTTAAATACTGAGCTTGAACGCATAAGTATAGTTAATATGGGTGCTTCAAACGCATTTTTCTAAGTAAGTTAAAGGGGGTTTAACTTCGTGAAAAAATCATTGCTGGATATTTTATTTGCTTCCGATAAAAGGAAGAATGTACTCTTACTGTTAAAAGACGGTCCTCAGGAAATGGAATTTTTACTTAATAATGTGAATACATTAAGGCAGGCATTGCTTCCTCAGATGAAAATATTGAAAAAATATAATCTTATTTATCAGATAAATGATACTTACGGATTGACAAGAATTGGAAAGTTGATAGCAGATGAAATGTATCCTTTTTTGAATACGATTGAGATGCTGGATGAGAATAGTCATTATTTTGTCCAACATCAGGTAGATATAATTCCAGCACCGTTTTTAAAGAGAATACATGAGATAAAGGGTTTTACTCTTGTAGAACCCAGCCATGTTAATTCGCATGATCTGAACATGGACCATTATGTAAAGGCTCTTGAATCAAAAAATGTGTATTTTGTGTTTACTTTTATGCATCCAACTTCTCCCTCTATTTTGAAACACCTGGTTGATAATGACATACATGTTTCATTGATCTTTACCAAAGAGCTTGTTGATAAGCTATTGAATGAGATTTACGATACATGCAAGAGTCATTTTGCATTTAAGAATGCCAGTTTTTATGTTTACGATAAAGATATAACAATATCTTCGCTTACGGTTATTGACAGTGGTTTTCTTTTAAGGTTGCGTGGCAAGGACAATGAATTTAGCAATAAGCAGATCACAATTTATACTCCATCCGGGCGCAAGTGGGGCAAAGATCTCTTTGACTATTACCTTAAAGATGCAAAATTGATAACTGAGTTGTAATCTGGAATGCGATTCTTTCTTCTTTTTAATTTTTGGAATGATTAAACTCGCACTACAGGATAATTTATATATTTATTCACGATTTTAATTTTTGATTTATTATGGTGGCTTATTAATTATTTTAAAGATAACTGATAACACTCTTTTTCTGGTTCAATTGATTGTAATAGCATTTCAAAATTTAAAGCTATTTTAAAATTAAAGAAAGGAAATGCTATATTCTATTTTTTCAATGAATATTTTGGAACAAAATCAAAAAAGAAAAACGGGTACATAATAGAAAAATTAGAATGGTGGATAACATGTCAAACGGATATAGAGAATCTGGAACGTATTATTCGAACACAGGTAGTGCATATCAAATAAAGTCTTCATTTCTAGGGTTAGGTGCTGATACCATAAGTTGTCGATCTTGTGGAAGAGAAGTGTCATTAGATCAAGCCTTAAACGCAGGTTATTGTTCTTCATGTCATCAGCGGCTATGAATCAAAAAAGAAAATAATATGGGGGTTTTAAATATGAATGCAGATGAAGCAAGATTAAAAGGTTACGATGAAAAAGAAATAAATCGGTATAGGTTGGAAAGTATCATTGATTTACGCCGTTTCAAATTAAAGAAGAATATTACTTTCATTGGCTTCTTGTTAATAGCTATTTGGGCTGCAGGCCAAGCTAGTACAGTTGAAGTTGCTGTTTTATTAGTAACTCTTTTTTGGGGTTACGTGTGCTTAGTAGCTATGACTTTTATTAGATTTGTCGCGGGAAGACCATTTATATCATAAATATTCAGGGGGTAGAAAAGTGAGTTGTCCAAAATGTGGAGATACAATGAATTATGAAGGACGTTTCGCAGATGGTGAGCATCACAGATGTCCAAGATGTGGTAATTTCATTATCATTCGCTAAATTTCGAAGACAAAGTAAGGATGTGAAGTAATAGGGTGGTTTAAATGGGTTTTTTTAGTGATTTAGTGTCAGCGGCAGTTGATGGCTACAAAGAGGGCCAAGGAAACCAGAGAAGAAATGAAAGAAACGATGATGCTCGTTATGAAAAAGCGATCCAATACGCAGAAAATGGTGATTATGCTTCTGCACATGAGATGGCAGAAAGTATGGTGGATTGGGAATACAAAAAAACGTTATGGTTCCAAATATCAATGACTTTTTCGTCTGCAGCATACAGGTATGTAAATGAAGGAGATATTGATAAAGCCAGAGGAAGTATTAATGCAGCTCAAATGGCTGCATCAAATGCTAATGAAGACACTCCATGGTGTCAGATACTTTCGACTTATAGGCTGCTTGGAGAAAAGTATAAAGAAATGGGAGATTTAAAGAGTGCAAAAGAAATTTTAACCCACGGTCTCTCTATTGTTTCTACTTCGGCTTCTTCAAGTTCAGGATCTCTTGGTTTTACCCAATATCAAATAGTAGAGGATATGGTCAAAATTGCAGAAAATAATTTTGATTATGACTATAAGCAAGCCTTTGAAATGTTATATAGTGCTGGGTATCAATGTAATAATATAGAAGCTATTAATTCACGTGATATGGCTTTATTTAAAGTCCAAGGAACTGCATTAAATCAAGCAATAAAACAAGCTAATAATGGTAATTTTGAAAATGCACTTTACCTCGCAGATTATGCAGCAGACTTAGCATCAGGTATTAATTTTGAAACTATCGAAGAAAAAATTAGCCTTCTAGAATGTATTGAAATGGAAAAGGAGTGTTATGAGTTAATTGCCATGTCGTCAAGAGAGGAAGAAATCAATCGGCTTGACAATTCAACAAACTATTTAGAACAAGCAGCAAATGCTGCATCTCAGATTGATGGCTATATGGTAGGAGAAGATCACAAATCCTCTGTTTTGTTCGAGATTGTAAAAAAGCAGGTTCAAATTGCCAGTAAACAGCTAGCTTTAGGAGCAGCAGAACAAGCGAGTCTCACTTTGGATCAGGCTAAAGATACAGTTATTCATATCTCGGATAATAATAAACGTTCCATTGCAATTAGTGAAATTGAAAAATTGTATTGATGTTTAAACATATCCATAATGATACAAATATGGAACGTAAGATGTTCTTAGTTTAATTATAAAAGAAAAACTAAGAACATGTTATTGTTTTGTCAATCTTGCTGAAAAGTTTCCTCAAACTTGCGGATAGCTTCTCCAATAGCATCAATGGCGTACTGATATTTGTTCAGTAGCTTCTTCTTTTTCTCTTCTCCCATGAGGACATACATAAACACACAACCCACACACTGATAGCTGCCCTTTCTTTTCCATCACTTTGAAATAATCCTCACATTTCTTAGCATCATATCTCATTTCCCGGCTCTCACCTACTACAAAATTCCTTCCGGTAAAAGCTTGGACAGGACATATCTTCACACATTCGTCGCAGGTTCCACACCTGCTTTCCATTTTGTTTCCGGTAGGTTGAAGAGGCGCATCTGTCAGAATAGTGGACCATCTGACCCTTGGTCCGTTGTCCGGGGTTATCAGGAGGCAGCTCTTTCCTATCCAGCCAAGTCCTGACAGGTGGGCTGCCAGTTTGTGGGAGAACTGGGCGCATATCCTCTCGTCATCGATCCTTTTTGATGAAGGAAGAGGAAGTGCTGCATAGCCATTATCCTGGATATGGCTGCTCAGTATTGAAGTTACCATGTCAAGTCTTGAATTGATTACATCGTATGCATGATGTTTGTAATTCAATAATGCAGCTCTCTCATTTCTGTGCGGGAGTTTGTCAACGATAGGGTCCATCAGTCTTATTCCGATTGAGATGGCATAGGGATATGCAGACAGGTCGCTGCCACCCTGATCCACAATGAAATTAGTGGCATCTGAAAGAGCTGCCACACCAAAATACTGGACACCATTTTCCAGTGCAATTCTGTTCAATTCATCCTGAAGATTCACAATGATACCTCTGAACTGATTCTGCTATTTCATCTGGTTTTTTTTCATATCGCATCTACAGCTTTTACAAACTCCACCGGATGCTGGATGAGTTCTGCAGTTTCTTCTACTGACATGCCTTCATCTAAAAATCGTCTTGCTATGACCGTCATTGATTCTCCGATCTCGATGATATGTTTGTCAGGGTCGTATATCCTGACAACACGCTGCTGCCAATCGTGTTTTTTCGGCGGGTGGACATATTCGATATCATTGAACGTTCTCAGGTGTTCGATGAAAGAATCAAAATCATCTTCCTCAAAATATAGCTCAAAATTATGCGATCTTTTCATGACAGAGTTCTTGTCAACTGATACGATGTCGGCAAAATTGAGCTGGATCGCAAATCCGCCGTCAAAGGTGACATTCCATCCAAGGTCCAGAATAATCTTCTGGCCCAGCACTTTTTCGTAGAACTCTTTTGATGCTTCAAGGTCACTGACTGCAATTAAAGGGCATGTGAATCTCAACTGAATCCCCTTGTATAAAAGAAGAGTAGATCGATTTATCATTTATCCCTGACAGATCGACCATTAAACCGGAAATTAATGTTTTTGCTGCTGTTCACCGTATTTCTTCTTCAGGAAAGCCAGAGCTTCCTGGGTACTATCGCAAACATGTACGTGCTGCTTTTCCATAAGCTCAGTTAGTTCCTCATCACTTTCCATTCTTCTCATAACCTCAGGCTGTACTGAAGTCAGATAGACTCTCTGGTGCTGTTTCCTGCTTGCCTTGATGAATGTCTTGAGGCGCTCGATACCTGTTGTATCGATGAATGGAACATAGCGCATACGCAGGATTATGTGAGGCTTGCTGATTGTCATGTGCTCGTTGATCTTGCTCTCAAAGACGTTCATGGCTCCGAAGAAGAAGGGGCCGTTTATGGTGTAGACTGAGACGTTCTTCTCAAGGTATGGGTCAGCAAAAATGGTGGCATTGATACCTTTTGTCTTGTCGTAGTTCTCCATGCTCTGAACGTCGATGACATTTGTAAGCCTTATGAAGAGAAGTATTATGGACAGGAACATACCCATCTGTACAGCGAATACGAGGTCAGTGAGCACTGTAAGCAGGAAAGTCACAAGCAGGACCGAAGTGTCCATCTTGCTAATGTTCATGGTGGTTCTGAACTCGGTTATGTTTATCATTCTCAGGGAAACCAGAATGAGCACTCCTGCGAGGTATGCCTTTGGAATGAAAGCAGCAGCCGGACCCAGGAACATTAATATCATCAGCAGTATCAGGGCGTGGATTATTCCGGACATCTGGGTCTTTGCGCCTTCCCTGATGTTGACCGCACTTCTTGCAATGGCTGCTGTACATGCAATTCCAGAGAAGAAGGGCAGTGCCATGTTAGCGATTCCCTGACCCACTAGTTCTTTGTTACTGTCATGTTTGGTGTTTGTCATACCGTCACAGACTACGGCACAGAGCAGGGCTTCGATGGAACCGAGTAATGCTATTGTGAGAGCTGCTGGCAGAACCTGTCTTAGCAGGTCTAGGTTGAAATTCAGCATATGAAGTTCTGGAAGTCCTACAGGAATGCTGCCTACAAGTGGTATGTCTATGCTGAAGTAGAACACCATGAGAACTGAGAGAATGAGTGCGACTATTGAAGGTGGGAGGCTGTTGATGTATTTTATTCTGGCCATTAGTCCCGGGAGGTACAACAGAAGCAGGATCGTTGCAACACATACTGTTATTGCTGTAGTGTTGATAAGGTCTGCACTGGAAATGATAGCGTATAGTGTTTCCCATACGTGTTCTTTTGAAGGTATGACAAGTCCAAGTGCATTTGGTATCTGACCTATGAGAATGATCGCACCGATACCGCTCGTGAATCCTGATATGACGGGTAGAGGGATATACTTGACAACTTTGCCAAGTTTCAGGACTCCGAACAGTATCTGAAACGCACCGGCGAGGAAACCTGCAAGGAGGAGTCCTTCAAGCTCGAAGCTGTGCAGTGTTGAAAGTATGATTACGGTCATCGCTCCGGTCGGTCCGGTGATGGAGTACCGTGAACCTCCGGTTGCTGATACCAGCATGCCTGCGATGACAGCCGTGTATAAACCCATCTGGGGCTCTACACCTGAAGCAATAGCAAAAGCAATGGCCAGTGGCAATGCCACAACAGCTGTGATAAATCCAGCCTTTAAGTCACTCGTAAACGATTCTTTAAAATAGCGTGATACTTTGTTTTGAATTTCCATTTGAAAGCCAGCTGACTCGCGTCAAAAATGTTCGTATAAGCCGTTAAAGTTCAATTAGATATATAAAATCGATTGATAATGAAAATAAGTTACAAATAGTATTGGATTTTATGAGAAAGGGTGTTTTCCTCATTTATTGGACATCTATCCAACTTTAATTCATGTTGTATATAAACAACTGGTCAAGCTCTTGACCAAGTGCATATAAATGTCTGGTCATTTGCTTGACCAACCAGTTATATATTACTCATTTTCTCGGCTCTGTATAAATCCTGTTTATATGAATGACACGAACTTTACTCTTTTTCAGTTCTAAAACCAAAATAACCATCCGCCGAAGGCGGCACATTCCAACCCTCTTTAAGAAGAAAATTGCATTTATGCTGGAAATTCTATAGAATACATGCGAAGAAAGCACTCCATTGCAACATGTCAATTATTTAGTACTACCTGATGGGAAAACGCCGGCTTCGCCGGACCCTTCGGGATAATTCAAGTAATTCATGAAAGACAATAAATCAATATAAATGACAAAACCTGTTTACTTTCATTAAGTAATAATGACAGAATTCTACAGAGCCATTTTTTCTTCTTTTCATCCATCACAATTATCTCCCAATCCCTCCAATAAAACCATATGAACCCCATAATCTCCCAACTTAGAGCCGAGCTAGAACAAAACTCTGACGAAGAAGCCAGAGCAAGTTCAAACCGCTTCTTCAAAGAACCAATAAAATGCTATGGCATGAAAACTCCGGTTGCCAGAAAAATAGCAAAGGACTATTACAAGCAAGTATCCGACCAGAGCAAGCAGGGTATATTTGCTCTCTGTGAAGAACTCCTCCGTTCTGATTACATGGAGGAAGCGTTCATTGCATTCGAATGGTCGTACAACCTGAGAAAACAGTATGAACCTGAGGATTTTGCTATGGTTGAGAGATGGGTAGGGGATTATGTGAACAACTGGGCAAAATGTGATACTCTCTGCAATCACACCATAGGTACATTCATCGACATGTATCCTCAGTATATGGATTCACTCAAAAAGTGGACAGCTTCTGAGAATCGATGGTACAGGCGTGCTGCTGCTGTAACACTCGTTTTAGCGGCTCGTAGGGGAGAGTTTCTGGATGATGTTTTCGAGATTGCTGACATGCTGCTGACCGATGAGGATGATCTGGTTCAGAAAGGATATGGCTGGATGCTCAAGGAAGCGAGCAAGCAGCATCAACAGGAAGTATTTGACTATGTGGTGGCGAACAGGAAAGTTATGCCACGGACAGCTCTCAGGTATGCTATTGAGAAGATGCCGAAGGAATTGAGAGCTAAGGCGATGGAAAAATAGTAACTAAAATACGTTCGACTCTCAGTTTTTCAGTTTTCTCTCTAATAAAAAAGAATCCTGACAGGATTGTCAGGCTATTCTTTTATTTAACTATTAAGCTAGTGCCATTTCCGTAATCATCTTTTCACCGAGCTCAACAGCTTTTTTTGTTTCCATTATAGGAATGGTCTCAAGCTTTGAGATATCTCTCCATGGGAATGTAGCTCTGGCATATGCTTCTTCATTGTCCAGGTCGTAAACGATAAATACCCTGCATGATGATACGTCAGACCACTCTGCTATTACATTGTAGCCTTTTGGATATTCCCATGAAAGATATCGCTTTTCTATTTCCTCGTTATCTTTTGGATCCCATGTCATTATATCCATAAATCGCATTTTCCACCCTCCTTTGATTTTGCTCTTTTTGATAATTTATTATATACATTAAGGATATTTATTTGTTGAAGAAACAAAAATATTTAAATATAATTTAAGTACCTATTTTTCTCTCCTGAATACAGATGCTAAAAATACAATTACTCAAGTCTTATAAGGGTTTTAGAACTGCAGTTTTCAAACCTCACTTGAAGGACACAATTCACTCACAACACATTCCCCACACTTTGGTCTTCGTGCAATGCACACATTGCGGCCATGGAGAATCAATGTCATGGAAAGGTTCTCAAGGTCTTTTTTCTCAGCAAGGGCCATGAGATCTATTTCTATTTTTTTAGGGTCGCTGCTTATTGTAAACCCGAGTTTCTGAGATAACCTTGTTACGTGGGTATCCACTGCGATCCCTTCAATAATATCATATCCTCTTGTAAGGACGATGTTTGCTGTTTTTCTGCCAACACCCGGGAGTTTCAGCAGGTCTTCCATATTATCAGGAACTCTGCCTCCGAATTCTGTAATGATGAGCTGTGCACTTCCGATAATGTGTTTTGCTTTCTGATGATAGAATCCAGTTGTGTAGATATCTTTTCCAAGCTCCGAGAGATCAGCGTTGGCAAAATCATCAACGCTGCGGTACTTTTTGAACAACACCTGTGTGACCTTGTTCACCTGTTTGTCAGTGCACTGGGCTGAGAGAATTGTTGCGACCAGCAGTTCCAGTGGATTATTGAAATGAAGCATTGGTTCTGCATTTGGATATTCTGTTTGCAGAAGCCTGAATATTTCGTCAAAATTCTCTCTGTTGTCTGGAATAGAAGATTGCATGGTCATGAGGATGGATTATGGTATGATACTTTTTATCTTTATTGAATACCCCTTTCCTTCCACTAGAACTAAAAATAATAACGGTAACAATATTTTCTTAAGAATAGATGTATCTCAATATATTGTTATAAATACAATTTAGTGGGATAAATATCTGCATGATATACGTTAATCATACATGATGCGGACTCACCAGAGAGTAAGTATTGGGATATAAGGATTACGAATGAAAAAAGAGAAAACAAAAGAAAAGATACGGGTTTAGAGCCCGTAAACTTCAATGTTCTTGTCAGCAAGTGCCTGGATCTTTGCGATCTCTTCCGCTCCGCCTTCCATCTTGAAGAGGTGGCTGAAACGGCGCTGTATCTTAAGGTAATCTTCGACAGGTCTGATGTTCTTTCCTATCTTTCTGACCTTAGTTATCTCGCCTTCTTCTACTTCGTAGAGTGGCCACAGACCAGTGTTAACTGCCATCTTTGCAACTTCTACTGTCTTTGAAGTGTCAAATCCCCATCCGGTTGTACATGGAGCATGTGAGTGGATGTAGGTTGGACCTTCGATATCTACAGCCTTCTTGACCTTGTTGATCATATCCTTTGGGAAACCAATTGAAGTTGTAGCAACATATGGTGAACCGTGTGCAACCATAATTGCCGGCATGTTCTTCTTTGGTCTGTCGTTACCGAAGGAAACCTTTCCAGCAGGGCTTGTTGTGGTTGAAGCATTAAATGGTGTTGCACCACTTCTCTGCACACCGGTGTTCATGTAAGCCTCATTGTCAATACAGACGTAAGTGAGGTCGTGACCTCTCTCAAATGCACCTGATATTGAACGCATACCGATATCCAGTGTTGCACCGTCTCCACCCATTACAAGAACCTTGGTGTTTCCTTTCTTGCCGAGTGCCTTAAGAGCTGCCTCAACACCGGATCCTACTGCAGCCGCATTCTCAAAAAGTGAGTGTACCCATGGTACATCCCATGCAGTTTCAGGGAAAGGGGTGGTCATAACTTCAAGACATCCGGTTGGGTTGATGACAATACAGTCCTCGCCGGCGCCCATAAGTGCGAACTTTGCAGCCATTGCGTCACAGCAACCTGCACATCCTCTGTGTCCCGGGGCTAACAATGATTTCATAGTAGTTCCTCCTTCACATCTGTAAACTGGCTCTCGATCTTGATACCTGTCTTCATGACCTCTGTCGCTTCATCGATGATCTTCTCGATTGTGTCGACCTTGATGTCACGTCCACCGTGACCGATCATGTAACCTACAACAGGTACTCTGATGTCAGTGTTGTAGAGTGAGGACTTGGTTTCGGTGAAGAGTGCACCTTCGTTAAGTCCAAGTGAAATGTTCTTGTCAAGTACGACAACAACTTTTGCATCCTTAACAACATTCTTAATAGCTTCAACCGGGAATGGCCTGAATGATCTGACCTTGAGAAGACCGACCTTTACATTCCTGTCCCTGAGTTTATCAATGACGTCCTTAATGGTTCCGATAATGGATCCCATTGCCATGATGATGATATCTGCATCGTCTGTTCGATACTCGTCAATAAGTCCTCCGTAGTATCTTCCGTATACGTCGTAGAATTCATTTGCTACATCCTCTATCTTCTTAAGAGCTTTCTGCATTGCCTGCTCCTGCAGGTATCTGAACTCTGTGTAGTAGTTAGGGTCTGCAAAAGCACCGAAACTCAGTGGGTTCTTTGGATCAAGAACGTTCTCTGGTTCATACTTTGGCAGGAATTCATCTGTAAGATCCTGCTCAAGAAGTACAACAGGTTCGTAAACGTGTGAAAGGATAAAACCGTCCATACAGGTCATTGAAGGCATAAGGATGTCCTTGTCCTCTGAGATCTTGTATGCCTGTGCGGTCATATCTGAGATTTCCTGGATGTTCTCGGCATAAAGCTGTATCCATCCGGTGTCTCTCTGGGAGATTGCATCCTGATGGTCATTCCATATGCTGATAGGTGCACTGACCGCTCTGTTTGCGATTGTCATCATAACAGGAAGTCTCATACCTGATATGTTGAACAGTACCTCGTGCATGAGTTCAAGACCCTGTGAGGTTGTTGCTGAGTAACATCTTGCTCCTGCTGCTGAAGAACCGACAAGTGCTGAGAGAGCTGAGAACTCAGATTCTACGTTGATGTACTCACAGTTAGGAATCTCACCGTCTGCCATGAATTGTGAGAGATCCTCGACAATATGGGTCTGTGGTGTGATCGGGTATGCTGAGATGACATTTGGTCTGCAGACCTTTACAGCGTGGGCAACTGCATATGATCCTTCGACAACGACCATCTTGCTTTTATCAAGTTTATTTTCTGGTGCCATTTACTTCTCCTCCAGAACCATTGAGATTGCGCTCTTTGGACATTCGTTTGCACAGATTCCACAACCCTTGCAGAAATCATAGTCAAACTCAAAGAAGCCGTCGTCCCTTGGGTTTATTGAACTGTCAGGGCACAGGAGTTCGCATAACTTGCATTTAATGCATTTCTCGTAATCGTAAACCGGCTTGAAAGTTCTCCATCCGCCAGTCTTGTTGACTCTGGTAGTGCCTGCCTCGCAGACTCCGCCCGGAAGAATCTTCATTTCTTAGCCTCCTTCATCATGTTGTATGCTTCCTTGATAGCCTCGGCATTTCTGTCTCCTACCTTGCCAGGGAACCTTTCCTTTACAGCTTCCATGATTGATTCCGGCTCGATCTCGCCTGTTGCACCTGCAAAAGCGCCCAGAAGAACTGTGTTTACTATAGGTCTGCCAATAATGTCCAGTGCGATCTTTGTTGCGTTGACAGTCATTATCTTTGCCTTGGTGTCAAGGTCAAAAGTATCAGCATCAAAGTCACTGTTAATGATAAGTATGCCATCTTCCTTGAGACCGCTTGCAACGTCGACTACTTCAAGGAGTGTAGGGTCCTGTACAATAACGTAATCAGGTTCGTAGATCTGGCTTCTGAGCCTGATTGGTTCATTGTTGATCCTTGTGAATGCCTGGACCGGTGCACCCCTTCTTTCGACACCGAATGCGGGGAAGGCCTGGCTGAATTTACCGTCTGCAAAAGCAGCAACGGCCAGAAGTTCAGCAGCTGTGACAGAGCCCTGACCACCACGGCCGTGTATGCGTATTTCTTTCATCTAGAATTCTCCATAAACCATGTGTAATAATAGATATAACAATTTATTCCGATTTTCATTACGTTTTTATCGGCAAACATCGCAAGTGCAGTGTCGAAAATCAATGCCACAAAAAGACAAGATTTTTCGTCAACTGACGTTAAATGCCATGTTTAATTGTGTAGAATCGGTTAATTACTATTTAGTCTTTCGGTATTTTACGGTGTTAATCTGCACTAAATTAATATAAATATGTAAATTAAAATAAGTTAAAATGAATAATAACTAACATCAATCGGCATGTTTGCACATTTCATCAAGACTTTGCAAAATCTCTTCGATACTTTTAGAGCTTGCAATACTTCTCCTTATATGTCTGCCATTTCTCATCCCACGGGTGAACCATTGGGCTTGCGCCTTTATATTGACAGTATGCATCAGGTCATAGTCTTCCAGAAGCCCGAAATACTCCCGAAGATCAGCGATCCTCTGGCTGCATTCTTTATATTCCAGCATTTCCCCGGTCTCAAGGAAGTAAGAAATTCTCCTGAAAAGGAAAGGATTGCCCATTGCGGCTCTTCCTATCATTATTCCGTCACATTCGGTATAATCCAGCACTTGCCTGGCTGATATCTCATCAATGATATCGCCGTTAGCAATAACAGGGATACTGAGTTCCTGTTTTATCCTTTTAACATAAGAATGGTCAGCTTCTCCGGAATACTGCTGCTGCCTTGTTCTTCCGTGAACTGTTAATGCGTCTGCTCCCGCATCTTCTATCAGGTGTGCAATTTTCAGGGTTTTTTCCATATCTTCAAGAATTCGGATCTTTGCGGTCACAGGAGTTGATAGTTTCTCCACAAGTCCTGTAACTATCTCATGAATAAGTTCAGGTGACCTTAGAAGTGCAGACCCACAGCCGTCTTTTGTCAGGAGTCTTGCAGGACATCCGAAGTTTATATCGATAATTTCAGGCTTGTATATTTCTTCTATCCGCAGCGCTGCTTCTGTCATGTTTTCGGCAGAATTTCCAAATATCTGAATCCCAAGCGGCCGTTCCTCTTCGCAGCTTATTCCACGGTTGATGCTTTTCTCATTCTCGTAAATGACAGCATCCGAGCTTATCATTTCTGAATATGTAAGTGATGCACCGTATTTTCTGCACATGAGACGAAACGGCAGATTTGTCACATTGGACATGGGTGCAAGTAATATATTTCCGGGAATGTTGATATTAGCAATTTTCATGGGAGTGCCCTATCGAAGGGTATACTAATATATAAGTAGGATGTATGGAAAAATCTATTAAATCATCCAATAACATTTTGAAACTTATCCTTTACTATCTTTATAAAATAAGAAAGGTTCATTCATGACTAAGATCTTAGCTTTTGTTGGAATGCCGGCCTCAGGCAAATCAGAGGCAGCATCAGTTCTGCGCCAGAAAGGCATCACTGTTATCAATATGGGAGATGTCATCAGGGAAGAGGTTGTACGCAGAGGACTTGAGCCAACCGATGCCAATACAGGCGGTGTGGGCACTGACCTGCGTGAAAAGGAAGGCAGGGATGCGGTTGCAAAGAGATGTATCCCCAAGATCCAGGCCACAAATGAAGATTTCATTGGAATTGACGGTGTTCGCAGCGTTCCTGAAGTAGAGAGATTCAAAGAGGCTTTCGGCTCGGATTTCACCCTTGTTTCCGTGGATTCTCCTCTTGAGATAAGGTTCAGTCGTGTGCTTGCTCGTAAGAGAAGCGATGACATGAAAGATATAAGTGAACTTAAGGTCAGGGACGACCGTGAACTTGGCTGGGGAATGGGCGAAGCAATGGAGATTGCAGATGTTGTTGTTGAGAACAATAGCACCCTTGATGATTTCAGGAACAGGATTCTGGCACTTGTAGAGTAAGGAATAAGTTTAAAGTGTAGTTATCCAAAACTATCAGCAGGAAAGTTACCATGATAAAAGTTACAGTTTCAGCAGTCGTAAACCCCACAGAGAGCAAGGACAAAGTCTTCTCGGCTCTGGAGCAGCTTTTCCCGGAGATCGATTTTGATTACGAGGAAAGCTCAGAATACAGCGGGAAGTTCACCGGTGAGAGCGACATCTATGCGCTGAAGAATATCCACTTCAAGATTAGAGAGGAGGAGATTATTGACACTTCACGCACAAGACTTAATGTCGGTCGGTCAGAGGATGGCATGTCAACTTCTTTTATCATCAGCAAGCAGGTCGCAACTGTTGGCCGCCTGAACTATCCTGCACAGGAAGAACCACTTGGTTCTATCAATGTCACTATTACAGCCGATAATGAAGGGGAAATGCAAAGGTTCACCGATTGGCTGACACCACCAACAGAAGATGGTGTTCCTGATTTTGAAATGAATATAAGGGATGTTTAATATGAATGTCACAAACCTGAGTTTTTCATCACGTGCAGCAGTTGGAGACCAATTCAACTGGGCTTACGAACTTGAGGATATGGGATATGCCGGCTGGGAAATTGTCCAGGAAGGCTCACAGACCCTAAGTGATGAGAATATCCATCTGGTGCGTGACATTTCCGAAACAACGAACCTTACTCTTACAATGCACCTGCCTTTCTCTGATATGAATCTCGCAGGTCTCAATAAAGCTATTCATGACGAGATCATGCGTCAGATGAAGAAATGTCTTGACATGGGTTCAGATTTTGTGAACCTTGCAGTGGTTCACCCGGGTTATCTTTCCCCATACGGAAGTCAGGTTCAGGATCAGGCCTGGAAGACTAATGTCGAGTCAATTCAGCAGCTTTGTGATCATGCAGCAGACATGGGAATTGTAATCGCAGTTGAGAACATGCCAAAGATGCCAAAAATATATGGCATGAACCCCGATGAGATGCTGGATATTCTAAAGGATGTCAACAGAAAAAACGTTGGAATAACTCTTGACGTAGGCCATGCCAATACTAATGGATTTGTTGATGAGTTCGTGGAAAAGTGCCTTGGAAAGATCAAGCACATGCACATCCACGATAACCACGGAAAACGTGATGAACACCTTCCTCTTGGACAGGGAACCGTGGACTGGAAAAAGTTCATGGAAAGCATTTCAGGTTACAAAGGCATGATGGTCACTGAAATGATGAACCTCGATGAAGGCAGGCAGTGTATTGAGTATTTGAAAAGCCTCTAGTCACTGAACCTGAAAAGTGCCAACAGGCACAAAATAAGCTAAATTCTTTTTTTCATTTTAGATTACTCATCCAGCCTGCCGTGCCTGCGGTCGATATCATCGAGCTGGTCAAGCATTTTACGCACGGCTGTCCTTATGGCATCAGCCTGTGTGACGAACTTCTTGTTATCTCCTACATGTTTGTTGAGGTCGTCAAGAAGCTCCTGGGGAATGTCAAGACTCACTTTTGGCATTGTTTCACCTTTTTCAATCAAATAAAATTCAAAGATAGATAAGGCTAATGGAATGTTTTGCGGAACTGAACCTGAAAAATGAGATCATAGGTTCTGTAGTGCCATGTTGACATTAGTGACAAAAAACAACTTGTAAACTAACACCAAAGTAACCATCCGCCGAAGGCGGCACATTCCCATAATGCTGTATAGAATATAGATCATAAGAGAATTTCAGTTGTCATTCAATTGTACAGAATATCTGTGAAGAAAGCATCCTTGGGTATCATGCAGATTATTTTGTTTTGTCTTGTTGGAAAACGCCGGCTTCGCCGTACCCTTCGGGATTGATCAAGTTACAAATAGCCTACGATGGAGTAGAAATTCAGAATTTCTACTGAGCCAGAAAAAATAGAAACCGGTAAAACTTACCGATTCCTTCTGAGCAAAATAAGTGAGATTACAAAAACGAGACTCATAGCTGAGAAGCCGGGAGCTGAAGCTGTAGATTGTGTTTCAATGGATTCTTCCTCTTCAGTTGGAATTTCCTCCACTGGTTCATTTATTGAGCTGTAAGATTTCGTTTCAGTTGTGGCTTTAGCCGCTTTTTCCTTTGCTGCAACATCTACTGCAATATCAAGAGCCAGCTTTGCGGTCTCAAGATCCTCGTCTGTATTGTCAGGGAACCTTTCCCATGCATCAAGTAAATCCTGTTTCAGTCCGGGTTTTTCATCTTCGGATATGATCTCTGTTTCATCGATCCACTGCATCATTATCTCTTTATCATCTTCTTTCGGGTTCAGCATGATACCTGCCAAAGCATAGTATGGTTTATCCGAATCAGACGTGTTCTCAGATGCAGTTCCGCATACTATAAACGTAGATATAGTTGCAAGAAGCAGAATTGATACGATTATCGAGCCTGTGATCTCCCTGTAATACTTCATTTTTCCACCTGTAAAAAGGGCATCAGGACTGTATGGTCTAAAACAAGCAAGCCGTACACACCCCACCCTGAGTATGATTGAGTTTTTCTCCGAATACAAGAATTCTGTGCATCGACTTATAATGTTAAGAAACAATGTTCTGAACAACTGATTCAGAACTTATACGGTAAAAATGTAATCTGCCGCACGATTTTGACACAGCAATTGCTGTTAAGCAGTTGATAACAAGAAAAAAGATTGTAAGATGCGAGCCGGAAGGGAGTTGAACCCCTGGCCTACGGATTAAGAGTCCGTCGCTCTGCCTGGCTAAGCTACCGGCCCGCGTTGTCTTGCTCAGTTGAGCGAGACACCCATACGTACTAGCCACATATATACGTTTCGGTAAAACCTACAAAAAACATGAGTTTTCTCATGAAATTCACCATTTTGGCGTGCTAGTCATCTATGACTTAAAAAAAATATTGGTAAACACTATTTGTAGCTAGTTAAGATAGTTGAAAAAGAAATCATGTCAATCATAATCCCACTTGTAGCCCTTTCCCATCTCAAAAGGCATTTCATCTACAACAATCGGATAATAATCGCTGTCTTTGTCATATAATTCGATACGTACCTGATTGAAGTTGCTGACCTTTCCTTCATACGTTCTAACAATATTGTCATCTAGAGTGATCTCAAACCTGTAATCAGTCCACCGATTAAATTTGAACCAGAATGTTTTAGGATATGATGCACTACTCATCGGTCCCACTGAATACATTTCTTTGACAATGGACTGATTGTAGATTCCAAATACCTCTACAATAACTTCATGTCGCGTATCGTCTCCATTATGTATGTCATAGAGAGGAAGCAAAGAACCGTACAATATGTAAGAAAAGGTGCTGAAAACATAGAATCCAACAAGGAGAAGAATAAAAACTCCTGCAATTAAGCCTGATCTCTTTAGTTTCACAGAATATCACTTCTTCTCTGGTTTGTATTTTCCAGCCAGTCTCCCTTTTTAATAATCGTCGCAGAAAGAGGATAGAACCCACCAAAGCCGTTTGTTGGCCATACTCCAAGTTCCATCATAGTCTCTTCTGTCATCTCATATGTGTTCGGAGGTGTTTCTATGATGAATCTCCATCCGTACAGTTCTTCGGGTTCGGTATTTTCTCCCCATCCATCAGCTGTCATGTCGATATCAAAAACAATTGTTTGGTTGACAGCAGAGGAAATATCCCACATATATAACCAATCAATGGGATAATCAGTTTTTGAAGGCAAGGACAATGTCAAAGTGTTTTCTTCTTTTTTCCTTTCGTCTTCCCAGTATCTGGTTGAAAGATTATTGTCATTCGACATGACATGTATATATTTATCTTTTAAATCAAATGGATTATAATCATTATCGTAAAATGGATTAAAACCATTGTCATTAGTGTCTATTTTTTTAATTTTAAGCTGATATTCAATTGAAGGTTCTTTGTTAGAAATGGAATTACAGTTTACTGTATGCTTTCCTTCTAATCTGAATGAATATATCCAGCGATTACTGAGGGGGAAGCAAACTCCATACCAGATTTTTGTGTTCATTTCTGAATCAAAAGATAATCCATTCTTCTCTTCTCTATAATTATCGTAAAGTATCAGCAAATTTGAACTTTGATTAAAAAAGGATGTTTCTTCACTATCTCCATTGATGACACTCTTATTATCCAGATCAATGTAGAACCTGTAAACAGTTCCGTTAGCGATTCTGGGTTCTGTCGAGTACTTGACTTTTTGAAGATGGAATCCAACAATGTAAATATACTCCACAAAACTCTCATTGTGTATTATTTCGTAAGCCCTGAAACTGGTATTTTCATCCAGTAATTTCTGCATATCCTGATCCTGTGAGAATATTCTCTCAGACTCGGTTTGCAGGCTACTTATGTATTCCATCTGTTGCTTTGTCTCATTTGCAATACGTGCATTTTCTCTTGCAACTTCCTGCTCATGGGCTTCATTTACAAAATAAATGCCTATTAGCAGAATTACCATTACAGAAAGAGTAAAAATAAGGTATCTTTGCTTCATGTCTAAATAAATTTCAATATAATATTGATTATTTTGTACAATGATATGGCATATAAATATTGTCTTTTAAATCAGAAAAACAATCTGAATGACTACTAATAGTTGGAAAAGGGTTTAAAACAAACAAAAAAGCAATTGTGGGGAAGAAAGGCTCTCACTCAACATGATTGCATCAAACGTGTTTCACAACACACCGTGAAAGTCCCATGATCTCAACCATATCACTGTTATCAGGGCTCTGCACGATCATCTGTCCTTTCTTCAGGTAAGGAATTCTTTTCTCAAATTCTTTTTTCACCTTCATGGTACTGATTGCTGCATCATTACTAAGGTTGAGGATCACGCGCGTGTTGATCTGCTTGAAGATGGTCTCATCAATATCCTGTGGGTCCTGAGTGATAAGGAAAAGTCCTAGTCCCTCTTTTCTTCCCTGACGTGCTGCATCTGCAAATTTAGAGATGAGTCTCCTTGAGTGCTCTCCACCTGCCTTTGCAAGATAACGATGAGCTTCATCAAGTCCCAGGATTATCGGAGTTTCCTTTACAGCAGCCTCACCGGAAGTGTTCAGCTTGTTATCCACTATTGTGCTCATCAAAGTGAGAGTAATAATGTCTCGTATGCGTGAGTTTGTGATATACTCGGTCGGGAACACACTAACCTGTCCCGGTTTGAAAATCTGCCCGAGAATCTCACTTATCGGTCTTGCAGGCTGGTCAAATACTCTTGCAAGGGCGCGGTTCTTTACTCTTCGAACGATACCATCATAGGAAGCCTCGTGTATCTTGCCGCTTTCAACATACAGATCTCTTGTAATATCGTTGTCAATAAAGTCCATGAAACCGCTGTAAGTGTGCTGTCCGGGTTTCTTGAAGTAATCCTCAAGCAGCAGGTCAACTCCCACATACTGTAATTCGGTCATTCCTACAGGTGCTATGAGCCATGAGTTGTTCTGTACCATTTCAAAGGGAATTGTGAACTCTATCTGTTCTGCTCTGGACCTGCCGGTGTAGGCTTCCCCATTTATTTTTGCAACAAAGGTCTTCGTGTTCTTACAGGCACCGAAATTGACCTTTTCAGCTCTGAATTTGAAGTCGTCATCATCTGTTATCTCAGGGTTGTCCTCAAAGAGCTGAGAATACTCATCCTGAGGGTCCATAATAATGAGACACGGATTTCTCCTTTCCTCTGAACCACGGAGTTTGTAACGGTTGTTCTCACTCATGAACTGACGCAGCAGGTTCTTTGTCAGGAAAGTTTTTCCAGTACCAGTACTTCCACAAACCAGCATGTGCCTGAAGATCAAGGGGTCGCCCATTGAGTAGTCATTTCTCAGGTAATAAGGGACAGTAGGCGGAACAGCGTGTGTCTTGACAAGTTCCCCGCCAACACTCAGGTGTCCCATGAAAATTCCTTCCTCAGGAATATTGAGACCTGTCTGTATCTTCTTTTTATCAGTTACAGGAAAAATGGGAGTATTTGGACGTGGTATTCTGTCGCTCATTCTCCTGTCAAGGATTCCCTTTCCCCTTGGTTCGTAAAGGATGCAGATCGGGTCAAGATAGGCCAGGAACTTGTAGTCAACTTCATCTGTAGTATTCGATTGCAGCATCCTGCGGGAGTGGATCTCAGTTGCATCGTCAACAGCATATTCCTGAAGGTACTGGAGTTTCCATATTCTTGCAAATAGGTCTTCGTCTCCATACGGAACCATAACATAGGTTCCAAGTCTCACTTTCTGGCGGTGTGATGTCGTGATATATCCGGTAATTCTTGCACCGGATTCTGTTATCTCAAGTGGGTCTATTCCTGTAGTGATTATACCGAATGCCTCGTCTGAAACTCCATTCTGTGTGTATGCCTTGCTATCTGTTTCAAGCGCCAGCTCCTCAAAATCATCTTCTTCCTTTGCACTCATTTTTTTTCCAGTTGCCGGAATCTCAATATCCAGCTCATCGTCCATGTCGCCTGCAAAAGAAAGTATGTCCTTATCTCTCATCCTTCTCATCCCACCTTATGCTATTGTAATTAGTATCTATTTTAGAATTCCTGAATCTGTCAATGATACTCTTTCTTTCAGGAACCGGTATCTTTGCTATTGAATCTGCTTTTGAAAGTGTCTTTGGTATTCCGTTAAGTGCCAGGTCGTAGAGCACTTTTCTTGTCATCCCGTTTCTCAGTTCGTCGTTCTTCACCAGTCCGTAAGGCGATTCGATCTTGAAGATCGTGTTAAGCTTCGGGACGTATGCCATGAAGAAACTGAGTGCATAATCCTCTGCATCGAATTTACTGCTGGCAAGTTCAGCAACAAGCGGTGAAGTTGATTTCAACATCTTTTCGTAGAACTGGTTTGGCTGTACGAACCAGTTTGTGTAAGTGATGTATTTTTCAGCTTCTTTTCTTTTCATCCCGGTCCTTTCAAGTGACAGTGCGTTTTTAAAGAATTGCGCATCCACAAGCCATGGAATGTCAAGTTCAGGCTCCTGCTTCCTCAGTGCAAGCATTATCTGCATGTCCTCCGGGTTCTTTACAAAACCCACAAGAGGTTTCATATTTTCAATATGGTGGTCCATTATGTCAATATAATTCTGAATGATCTTCCTGCTGCTGGGGTCAATGCTGATGTCCACATCCTCAGAATTAACCACCATCCAGTACATTATTCTTTTAGGATAAATGGGACCGTCCATTATGAAAAAATCATCATTTCCGATGCTGTCAAGCATCCATAATATGTGCTCTGATTCTGAAAGATAGAGAGCGATGTCGTGTAAAATGTCAGTGACCTTTTTATTGAGCAGTCCGGGTTGCACTCGAATTATCTTTTTTCTTCCGCACCCGTAATCAAAGGATTCCCAGCTGCTGCTGGTGTTAAGATAAACCTTATCACTCAAAGTGTAAGCTGCTGCAACAATAGTCCTTTTGCTATGGATATCAAGGTCAGTAGGTGTACGAGCCATGGCACAGTGGCAGAAATCGATATACAGGCCATTGTCAAATGTCTTAGCAGTGGTGCTTCCGCTGTCACAGGAATATGAGACTGGAAACGGGTCTTCAGATTGCAGCATTCTCTCAATACTTGCTTTTCCACGTCTGACAGGCCCAATAGACCTTAAAACGACCTTATCATTGTATTCAAGTTTCCTGAGCCTTTCAAGTATGTTTCTCACTTTTTCATTATCATCACTGCCGTTCTCATCTTTTTTGAAGCATTTATCGATGCGGTCGACGATTTCATGTATCTCTTTTATGTGAACCGGCTCAAGGGTCATGTTAGGAAATAGTATCTGAATGATAATATTATTTTGGATTGAGTATTGAATTGAATGTTGAATTGTGCACTGAATTATAGTGTTCTATGTTGGGAGTTTTCATTTTCTTAAGTCAACTTAATTTTGTATTTAACACCGAGCTCTGTTAAAATAGCTATCAATAGGTTCTGTTAAATTGAAAAAGGTAAATAAAATTGATTAAACCTAAACTGGATTTTTTGAAAACCCTTATATAGTTACCATAATAAGAGTTATAGCACATATATAAAGGCCTTCGATAGTTTCTGTCGGGGTCTGTTAATCATTATAAGAGGTAGTTATTATGGAAAGTTATCAGATATTCCTTATATTAATGGCAGTCTACTTGCTTGGACTGATAGGTATAGGATTATATTTCACAAAAAAACAGAAGTCTGTAACTGATTTCTGGCTTGCAGGACGTAAGATCAGTGCATTAGGTATTGGTTTCTCAGCAGCATCTTCATGGATGACCGCCGGTGGAATACTGGCCGTTATCGGTCTTTACATGGTGCTTGGAATGGGTTCCATCTGGAGTTTTGTTGCACCAAACATTCTCGCACTTTTATTGATCGCCCTGCTGGTAGGTAAAATAAAACATCTGCCTGCAATCACACAACCAGAACTTCTTGAGCAAAGGTTCAGCAGTTCTATCCGCGCTCCTGTAGCAATAATCATTGCTATTGTCATGGCTCTCTTTGCAGTTGCCGACATAAAGGGATTCTCATTGGTTCTCAGCATCTTCTTCGGTCTGGAACCTATCTATGCAGCAGCAATTGTGGCTCTTGCCATCTCAGTTTACGTAACACTTGGAGGTTTCTCAGCAGTTATCTGGACCGATGTGGTGCAGTTTGTGATGCTTGCTACATTCTCACTTATCATTGCCTTTGTACTTGTGGGCGCAGCAACATCCGGTTCAGCCGATGTGTCTCCAATGTCAACTTCAGACCTTTTCGGTGATGTTCCTGCTGGCTGGTGGAATCCGTTCATAGTTGGTGTTCCGGCAGTCCTTATCGCGATATTTGCTATCATCCCTGGATGGATCACAGAACAGGACCCATGGCAGAGAATTTGGGCAGCAAAGGATGAGAAGTCTGCAAGGAACGGTATGATCCTTGGTTCATTCCTTATCTTCATGATATTTGGTGTCGCATGTACGGCTATCGCCATCAGTCTTAACCATATTTATCCTGAGATCCCTGCTTCATTCGCAGAGATCGGAATGGGCGCAATGGCAGCAGCAGAACCTGCTCTTCTTGTTTACATTGTAAGCACACTTTCACCGGTAGCAATCGGCCTTTGTGCAGTGGGTCTTGCAGCAGCTGCAATGTCCTCTGCAGATACATTTGCAACCTCAGGCGGTTCATGTCTTTCACGTGACATTTACCAGAGATACATAAAACCTGATGCAACAATGAAGCAGATGATGACAATAAACAGGATCAGTGTTCTTATTATTGTAGCACTTGCAACTGTTCTTTCATTCTACATTGACAGTATCATTGACGTAATTCACATTGCAACCTTCATTGCAAGTGCAGCCTACTTCTTCCCTCTCATGGGAGGTTTGTACTGGAAGCGTGCAACCAAGCAGGGTGCTCTTGCAGGACTTATTGTTGGTGCAGTTGTACAGATAGGACTGACAGCAGTTGACCTTGCAAACACTGCTCCATTTGCAACAGCTTACCTTGATACAATTCATCCTGTACTTTCAAACCACGGTGTTATAGTAGGAATGGCGCTCAGTGGAGTTGCTTTCTTTGGTGTCTCACTTGCAACAAAACCATCAGACACAGTGAATCTTGCTCCGTTCTTCGCTGATGAAGCAGAGAAGCTTGAGAAGGAAGCTATGATCGTTGATGAGTCCGATCCTGAGTACAAGAAGCTTGTCAAGGTAATTGAAAAGGAAGTTACCGGAGACCGTGCAATAGTCAAACTCAACCTTGAGGCATCTGCAACGATCAACTGGGACAGGTTTGTAAATGAACTCAAAAACATTCACCCATCCTGGGTAACTCCAACAGGTAAGGATTCAGTTTACAGGCTCACCAAGGCCGATATGCTTGCCTGTGTTTCACTTACCCGTGGAGACAGTGAAAAGGAGATATGGTTTGCAGCAGAACCACTCGCAGCAGATCTTGACCTGAGTGAAAAGGAGTTCCTTATCGCTTTCAAACAGGTTGCAGAAGCATTTGCAAACGTTGGATTATTGCTGACATTGCCTTCTGATAATTAAGGCTGAAAAAGTTCTTAAAACTTAAAGCTTCGGTATTTTATCCGAAGCAACTATTTTTTTATGTATGGTTTATTTCCTCTCTAAAATTCTAATATGTCTCATTATTTTCCAGGATAGTGATTGAAAATCACATATTCTTATCCGTCGTAAATATTTTCTTCATATATATTAAATAAATATAATTACCAAAACTATATCTAATGTTAGTCTAATATATTCTTCCGTGGTACCCATGGAAATGAAAAATCCTATACTAGATATTGAAATGACCGAAGAGAACAGAGCACAGCTCACTTCCCTGAAGAATGGTTTTGAAGAGCTCAGCTCAGAAGAAAAGATCGATGTTATTGATTTCCAGAACCTGATGTTGCAAAAGGTTTCCAGCCACCGTGAAAAGTATGGAATGCCAACCAGCAGCCAGGCTCCAAAAAGAGACGCAGATGAGATTATCTCTCACATGTCCCCGAAATCACTGGATTACTCCCAGATGTGCATCAATTATTACGTATCAAAGATATCAGCAACTCTTAGAAAATAACTGACTTATTGTCAGTTCAAATCTCTTTTTTTATCGTCTTTTATTTCCTCATTTTCCTCATTTTTCTGTAAAGCTCCCGAGTTTTGTTTTTGCAAACTACACTCAAAACTTATAAGTCAAATACTGGCTAATAAGATTGGCATGGCAGAGATTATCTTTGATGACATTGGCAGTTTTCCTCTTCCTTCAGGCACATCCAAAGAGTGGATGGCCGGAAAGTTCTCAGGGAAGAAAAGTGATGCAGACCTGTTCAAGGTCATAAACGATGCTTTCATGATGAAAGTGGATGCCGGTGTTGATGTACCGACATATCCGCAGTATCAGGACATGAACGAGCAGTTCCTTTCTATCATCAGGGATCCTAAATGCACAGAGGAACCTTTCAAGGTCAAGGTCTCAGATGCTCGTATAATGGAACTCGAAGCCATCTCAAAAGTTGCAAAAACTTACAGGGAAGTGAACGGGGAAAAGCTCAATGTCCGTGTTTGCGTGACAGGTCCTCTGGAACTCTATCTTAAGGAGTTTGGCGGCACTGAATATGTGGACATATTGAACCTCCTTGGAGAAAGCGTAGACCGCTTTGTAAAGAACTCACTTTCTGTTGCCAAAGATTTCAATATCAAGACCGTTTCAATTGACGAGCCAAGTATAGGCATAAATCCACAGGTAATGTTCTCTGACAATGATCTCACAAAAGCCATGGACATTGCATGCAGCTCTGCCAAAAAAGCCGGCTGTGACGTGGAAATTCACCTGCATTCACCACTGCATTACAAACTTGCCTGCCAGACCCAGAACATCAGTGTGATTGGTGTTGAATCAGCAGCAACCCCATCTTATCTTGATCTTATAGACAAAAAAGTGCTTGAAGACACAGATTCATATCTCAGGGTTGGAATTGCAAGGACGGATGTCTTTAACCTTGTTTCAGTGCTTAACGATAAGTACAACACAAACGTCTGGAAAGAAACCAAATATTTCCCGGAGATCATAGACGAAATGGAAACCCCGCAGATAATCTCAAAGAGACTCTCAAAGGCATATTCCATGTTCGGAGAATCTATAAAGTATGCAGGCCCGGATTGTGGTCTTGGAGCATGGCCTTCCCAAGAGATAGCTGCTCAGTTATTAAGCAATGTTTCAAAGGGTATGGCTGATTTCAGGAAATCCTCTGAATGACATTCCTGTTTTATTCTTATTTTGTTTTTTCACTCAGACAAGGAACGGTTCAAGATTCCCATCAATTGCCATCATAACCTTATCCACAATTCCAAGCGTGACATAGGTCTCGATGTACGCAGCAAGAAGAAGTGTCAGGACGATGAGTACCATCATTTTCCATGTATATGACGAGAGCAGGTACTCCTTAGTGGTCTCAAAAATGTACCCTGTATCCTTCAGAAGACTCTCTGTCCCATCACCGGTAAAAAAATCGCATTTGATAACATCATGTGCCTGGATGTACGCAAAATGATATCCGACTGCGGCTGCCACAAGAATTGCGGGTATTTCTATTATTCCATGCGGTATTATTGAAATAAAGAAGTAGACAACATTATATAAAAGTCCGAGAACAATTCCTTTATCGCCAAACAGTTCAAAGCCGGTTACTGCTCCGTTGAAAGTGAAGAATGCAAGGAGAATTCCCATTAGCATGCCATTTACTATGAGTATCAAAAGGGGAACTGTATACGGGAGAATATATGAGAACATGCGGTACTCATATTTTCCATATCCGCAATACTGCCAGATGGTTCCTGCCCTGTCATCATTCTCATTTTTAATTTGTGACATGTCCGGGTCAAATACTGCTGCTATCCTGATAAGTGCTCTGTAAAAAGGCATCATGGTCTTTTCCATCATAATAGAAAGACCGGCATAATGCTTGCTCTTTGGCCTCATGGCAATGTCACCTATCAGCAACCTGTGAACCATCATGAAAAGCCCTGTACCGATAACTGCACAGCAGGCTGCAAGACTGTTAAAGAAAAATATCGCCCACATGGGGTTTATGTAATTTGAAGTCACAGCAACTTTAGATGTTGCGGCAGAAGCAGTGCTCATGATAACTTCACTTACAGGTTCCGGTTCTGCAAGAGCGAATGCCAGGATGTAAGCTATCATAGCAAGGATAAATGCAGAAAACGCAGACAACAGGAAAACCTTGCATGTCCAAACGATATCCTTTGCACCGATGCTGAACTCGTTAATATTTTGTCCTTCATTATTTGTCATGTAAAGCACTTTTACCAGTTTTTGAATTATCGATGCATTGAAATACCTTATGCATTATATAATTGTATTACTATATTACTACACTAGTATATTACTATTCATTATGTTTGGGAAGTATATCAATGCGAATACCTACAGGAATAGAGGGTTTTGATGACCTTGTACAGGGCGGTTTGCTCACAGAGAGGGTTTACGTGTTAAGTGGCCCTCCAGGAAGTGGTAAAACAACTTTTGGAGTTCAATTCCTTGCCAACGGTGCAAGTGCAGGAGAAGTCGGGCTCTATGTAACCCTGCTGGAATGCCCGCAGAACATTATCAATGACATGTCAAATTACGACATGAATGTACCCGGTTTGATCAAGATGCAAAAGCTGTTATTTGCAGATCTTGGTCCTCGCATGGAATATGGGTATATGGATGAAGTTAATGAGTTCATAACCACAGATTATAATGTAGGAACTACTTCAATTGAGACAGAGGCTCCTTCTCCTTCAATGGTCTTTAAAGAAATAGCTGCATATGTCTCTGAATATAATGTGAAAAGGCTCGTAATTGATTCAGTATCAGCCATCCGTTTCACAACAAAGGATCTGTCGCTTCAGGAAAAAGAAATGAGCAGATTCATGCGCAATCTCAAGAAACTTGGATGCACGACATTGATCCTCTCAGAAATGACCGACCCTACCGCTTATTCTATCGAGCAGTTCGCTGCGCATGGTGTGATCTTCATGCATAATTTCCTTTATGACAGGACTATGACTCGTGCTGTACAGGTCATCAAGATGCGTGGAACAAAACATGACTGTAATATGAGAAGCGTTTCTTTCTCAGAAAAAGGACTGAAAGTAGAAGGCTATCTAGAATGATGGTTGTCTGATATGGTAAGGATATTCAAAAAACAGGATGATAAGAAGAAAGAACTTCCTCATTACGAAAAAGCCCAGCTAGCGGATGCTTCTCGAAGGCTTGGTTTTGAAGTAGGTTACCATCGTCACTCAGAGATTGGATGGGTCCGTGACAAGCTGACACAGATATATAGCTATGCTGATCAGTATGGTCTTCGGGATTTTGTAAAAGACCATTACAATAATGGAAAAGAAGAGGGTTCCAGGGCAAAAGAGCGTGATACAAAATCCGGACTTTCCAGAGTGGCCAGCAGCAAAGTAGAGCCGGAAGCACCTGCAAATATCACAATTGAAAGAACCAAGACCGAGTATACTGTTTCCAATATCAAGTCCGGCTATAATAATGCCGATTACACGTTTACCGGTTCTTCAGACATGACACGCCAGCCAAGACTTGTAGATCTTCCCGATAATATCGAGAGAGCCAAAGTTGTGGAAAGACCATCATTCCTGGAAGGTGCAAAACATCTTACACCAAAGAAAAAATAAGCACACTTTTTAAAATTTATTGTTCATGCCCGTAGGCAATGAACCTCTGTTTTTCATCCAGGTTAGAAAGAATGAACCTATCAGTCTTGATGAAGGATATTTCCTTTGTTCCTTCAAGTTTTAATGTATATTCTTTTCCAGGTTTTGCAGTTTCAACTGTGTTTCCAGCTTCGTTGATCTCTACAACCCTGACAGGTGATGACTGGAGTCCTACGTAAAGATGCAACATATCATTTACATTAAATGACTTTGCAAGAGGTGAAACTCTGCAACTTAGCACGAAGTTTGTAGTAACTGTCTCCTCCTTTGAGACAACAAATCCCCTGTCAATATCCTTGGACTGTATTCCCTTAAGTGCAAGTCCGACCCTGGCACCAGCAGGAGCAGATTTTACGTCAACATCATGCATCTGTATTGACCTTATCTCAAGCTCTTTCTTTGTAGGATATGCGAGCATTTTATCCTTCATGTTGATGGTTCCCTGTTCAACAACTCCAAGGACTACACAACCGATACCTGTAACGTTGAAAGACTGGTCTATCATAATTCTTGGGCTAAGTCCGTCAAGTTCTCTTAGTTCTTCGTCAACTTTAGCGCCCATTTCAAAAATGAGTTCTTTGAGTTCTTCCATTCCTTCAAAGGAAGAAGTTGTGGAAATTGACATGTAATCCCAGTTCTCAAGTGCGGTTCCCGTTGTTATTTTCTGAAGCTTGGCTTTCAGTTCATCAACAGCAAATGGATAAGTTGAATCCGCTTTTGTGAGAACTACAATACCATGTTTGTATTGCATAAGGTCAAGAGCGATGATACATTCCGCTGCCTGTGGGTCAAGTCCCTGTGGAGGAATGCATAAAAGTGCAATGTCTGAAAGATTTAGTGCTGTAATAAGAGGTTTAACAGATACCGGATAACCGGTGGCATCAATGGTTGTGAGTATGCTGTCGTTCTTGGCATAATCGTACATTGTTACGTCAGTGACGTTACCCTTCTTTCCAAGTTTACCGGCAAGAGTGGTCTTACCGCTTTTCTCACTTCCGATGATAGCAATCTTTGTCATATAGGCACCTTTGTTGTGGTTTACGAATTAGTCTATTCAGATATATGTCTTTTTCATGACCACAATTGACCTTCTAGCATTGCAACTGTCTTATCATTTGTGCTTTTATTCACTTTTCTGACCTCAACCACATATTCATCCCCGACCCTCTCAATTTCACCAAGTGCTATGTAGAGTCCGAACCTGTCAAGGTAATCCCTGAATTTGAAAATAGCCTCACGGTCTTTCACACGAATGCGGAAATCATCAGAGATCCTTTCCCCGCTCTCTACCTGTTCAATGGTACTTTTCATGGGGCGCAGTATGCTTTCTCCAAGTCTCAGGCATCTTTCCCTGAAATCTTCTTCACTTTCATTCCATTCATGCGACTGGAAACCTTCACGAATGACCCTTGAGTAGAGATAATCTCTTCCGGCTTCATTGTAGAATTTAAATGCCTGCCTTAGATCAGAACAATTACTTTGCGAACATGTGTATTTTATTGGTTGCAATACCATTACAGGATCTTTGATAACAACCCCTTCGCGTCCTTTTTTTCCAAGTTCCTTTATGATTTCCGTTATCTTTAAAGAGGCGCTATTGATACTGAAATCTCCAAAGAGCCTGACCTGATTGAATCCATATTCTTCTGCAAGTTCTCTTCGGTGATGCACCGGCAGGGCTTCGCCTGTGTTCTTGTAACGGATGTCAAAAACAAAGAAATCCAGTGATTCTATGCCATAGGCGTCCTTCTGAACATATGGATTTTCAGGTCCGGCCATTTCTCCATAGATAACAAGGTCAGGATGTTCCCTGAAAAAATCCGGCTCCAGAAAATTCTGAACGCGTTCAGTGGTATACGGACAAACATGACCGCTGCGTGTAAAAGCAATGAGCTTTCCTCTGAACTCAACAACACGGACATTATATCCGTTCATTTTCTCTTCAACAGCAACTGAAGGAATATCTCTGAAATTGTTCAGAAGGGCAGGCTTAAGGAGCATAGCCCTTTTGATTTTTGGAAAACCACGCACCAGTTCAAAGGTTCCATGGTGGTCAATGAGCACTGTCCCGTCCTCAAGCTGAGGTGCGTGTCTTTCGAACCTGTATATATCGTAGTATTCATCCCAGTTCTGTTTCAGGTTCCCTTTTTCAATAAGTTCTGAGATCTTAGAAGGTGGGAGTTCAAGGAACTCTGCCACCTTTTCAATATTCAGTTCTAAGATTCCGGAGTTTTTCATCTCCATTCACCCGGGACTTTATTCAGCCATTCCCCGGATGATACTCCTCCTGGTGATAAGTCCCACCATGTGTCCTTCCAGGTTCATGACCGGAAGTCCTCCAAGGTTCTCTTCAAGCATCAGCCTGGCTGCGTCGCTTGTGGTCGTGTTGGTGTAAACGGTCTTTACTCCCATCTTCATGATGTCCTCAACAATTAGATTCTTTATACGGGACTCCTGCTTACTTCCTTCCACAAGGTCACGGAAAGAGCGCATTGCCTTTGCAACATCCTTTTCAGTGACCATTCCAACAAGTTTATCTCCTTCTATAATGGGAACTCTTCCTATATTGTTGTCCAGCATTATCCTCCTTACATGGCTGACACGGTCAGCAGGTCCTGCAACAATTGGACTCTTCTGCATGATCTCTCCGGCAAATCCGGTGAAATTATTGTTCTTAAGTATCTCGTTAGGAGTCACCCATCCGACTATCTGGTCATTCTCGACAACAACAGCCACTCCTCCGTTCTTGACAAGGAGAGTTATCACATCGGTGACCTTTGTGTCCGGGAGTACCTTTACGAAATTATCGGATATTGCCGTTGCAACATGCAGAGAAGAAGCAGGCTTGCTGCCCTTCTTGCGTGTTCCAAGCTCCTTTGTAAGGTTTCTCATCGTGAGTACTCCAAGCAGCTTTCCATCGTGTTTTACCAGAAGACGTCTTGTTCCCTTCTTGTCCATAATGTCAAGTGCATGGGAAATAGTATCTGACTTATCTACGGCCAGTGGTTCTGCCATAATTTCCTTAACTTCCATATCAATTCCTCTTCTTTGTTTTGTTCCTATGGTCTGCTTATGCTTGCTGTACTGCCCTGATTATATCGCGCCTGCTAATGAGTCCGACAATGTTGCCTCCATTAGAGACCGGAAGGGCTATTGTGTGCTCTGAGAGCATTATCCTTGCTGCGTTTGTTGCCTTGTTGTTTATATCAATTACATGCGGGAGTTCCGTCATGATATCTTCTGCAACAAGAGGAACTTCCTTTACGTAGCGATATTCCTTCACTCCTGCAGGTGTTGAGCGCCTTGTCATTTTGATGTTCTTTGAAGGAAGGTTTCCCTCATTATCAGACATAAGGTTGAATGCAACACTGGCTGTTGTGATCATTCCAACTGCCTCATCAGCATCATCATTCACAATGACGTAGTTGGTCTGGTTCTCTTCCATTTCATGGATCACATGGTTTATTGTGTGGTGTCTGTGAACGAACACAATGTCATCAGTTATTACTTCTGAAATCTTTGTCTTAATATCCTGCTCGGAGTAATATCTCATAATGTCTGTTCCTGTAACTATTCCAAGCACTTCTCTGTTCACAACAGCAAGTGAGTTTATTCCATTCTCTATCATGAGTTCACATGCCTGGGCGGCTGTAGCTCCAGGATAGATCGAAATGGGGTTCTCATGCATTACCATGCTTACCGGTATCTTGTCAATTGGCCTCCTTCTCCACATTGGTTCGGCCTGTGCAAGCCTCTTTCCAAGGTCTGTCTTTGTGACAATACCAACCATCTCTTCCTTTTCAGCTACCACAAGGGTGCTGATCTTGTGCTTAAGCATAAGATTTCTTGCATGTGCTACGGTTTCGTCCGGTGCTATGGTATATACCGGTGAACTCATAATGTCTTTCACATTCATGTTGTTCCTCCTTTTTGGAAGCCTGAACTTCAAAACGTTCAGACCTGCAGGATATTTCTAATGTCTGTTCTGCAAAGAGCGATGCCTTTCCGGCTTTTTACTTGCTCTTTGATCTCAACTCTGCCCTGAATATGGACTTAGACTCTCTCTTGCGAAAGGAACAAGTCCATTGTTTTTTATTACCACTTTAAGTGGTATTCCCGTTGATATCGGGTTTTCTTCTCCACCTCCTTATCAACAATTAGCGTCAACTGATACAGCAACATCTTCATGTACACTGTTTATAATCTCAAAAGGCATGGCTGTAGCTCTGGAGTATTGTGTTTTTTTGTCCTTTGTCAAGGATAGAATGATTATTTCCCCTGGTTCTGCGACCTGATATTTAATTTCCAATTAAATCACTGTGCTCCATAACATCGCAAGATTTCTGTCACATTTTACTAATAATGTGCAGATGTTTTGCGAAAGACATTCCAACCTCTTGGTTAACTTTCCTACCTGCCAGTATAGCGAATCTCTTCTTAATATGCAGGTAATATTCTATGCCTGTCTGCAGTAACAGTAAATCCAGCAAACACGAAAATCCAGGAGCTAATGGCTTTCCCCGGCCGAAACACAGGTGTTGCTTTGAAGATCGATACATTTCTTCTTTTAGGATATATCGGGACAGACATTTGTTTCACCAACTTGAAGTGTCCTTATCAGTTGACCAGTCAGAACTAGTCATAGTAACCTTCTTCCTCTTTGCAGTCTTCGCACAGCATCAGTCCGTTGACATCTGTCAGGCTGTCTACCAGAGCTCCGCAACGCTGGCAAATACCACGTTCAAGTTCCGGCTCCTTATGGATGTTGTTCTCATGGTGCAGTTCGATCAGTCCTTCCAGAATAGTGTTCAGGCCCGGAGCTATGGCTAGTATATCCCTGTCCGTTATCATTCCCACTATTTTGTCCCCTTCCATCACAGCAAGCCTTCTGATCTCAGACTTGACCATCATTTCAGCAGCCTCTATTATATTTGTAGTTGGCTTTGTTGCTATGATAGGGGATGACATGATCTCTGCGGCTGTCATCTCAGAGGGTAGTACGTTCCTGGCTACGGTCTTTACCATAATGTCATGTTCGGTAATGATACCAATACTGTCACCATTCTCTGTAACGATAATGCTGCCAGTACCATTTTCTGCCATTCTGCTTGCAACATCAAGAACACTGGCAGTGGTATCAATGTCAAAGGTATCCTTCGACATTATTTCCCTGACCGACATCTCATTTTCAATCTCCATTATGGAGACATCGGTTTCCATGTCATCGTGAACATTCAAGACCATAAGACGTACCCCAGAATCCTGGATTAAAGGAAGCAATTACCTATAGTCCACTAAATAAAATTGGACTTTTATTGTATATATAGATGTTCGTGGATTATGAGGTCTAAACAGATTGCACAATCCTTATATAAAAAAGAGCCTAATGCACTCGTTTTTAAAAAAATAGTATTGTTCCGAATATGCCTTTCAGCCCATCGGAACTAATCTATAATATTAGTAGAGTTTTCAACGGATGTTAATTCTGGTTCGGTTTCCTGCGCTGAGCTCAATCTCATCGTTGAAACCGGATTTTGAGTATGCATCGATTATCTCAACATTAGTATCGATATCAAGCTCGTCTACAAGAAGTGCATGGTCGCCCCAGAGTGCAATGCGTATCCTTCCTGTGTCGTCTGATACGTATATGTTAGACACCATGTTCACTGTTCCATCATCGCGGTTGAATTCCCTTATTTCCCCAAGACCTGAAACCTGTCCTGAGATAGAATATGATTCGCCTGGAATTATGTCAGATATCGGAGTGAAGCTTTCTCTGAACTCTACTTCATCTTCTATCTTCTTGATAGTTCCACGGTTACCAACCTGCATCTCAACCTGCTGGTTAAAGTTATTCTCTCTTGCATAGGCATTGATTATCTCTACCGAATCATCGACCTCTACCTGCTGTGTGAAATCTGAAAGTTCGTCCCAGAGGGTCACTCTTATCTTTCCTGTCTCATCGCCGATGAGAAGGTTTGCAACTTTACCTGTGCCACCATCTCTTTTGTTGAATGTCCTGATGTCAGAGATGTCAAGTACCCTTGCACGGAGGTTGATATCGCCCATGCCGTTTGTGATATCCTTGATCTGTTTGGACTCGATGCGCGCTTCGATCTTTTCATCGCTCTCGCAGAAAACCCCGTTGTTACCGACATTAACCTCAACACCGGAATATCCTTCCTTGACATATCCTGCTATCTGGAATGTCTGTCCTATCGTGATCTCTCCATTTTTAACAAGGTCTGCCCTGTCATCCCATAATGTAAGATGTATTGAGCCTGTCTCATCTGCAACAATAAGATTTGCAACCCTGCCAACCGTACCATCGTTCCTGTTGAATTCCTTTGCAGGGTAAACGGTCATTACTTTGGCTATAAGCTTTACGTTCCCGCTGTTAGTAGTGATGCCTGAGATCTTCTGTATCTGTTGATCTGAACCTGTGTCGTTGACACCCAGGTCGTGTGCAACCAGCATAGCCGCAGTCTTAATGTCACAGAGTCCGCTCATCTGCTCTACTTTCTCTTCCACCTTGCGTGTAAAGTCATCCTTGCTGATGACGCCACCGAGTTTTTCATATATATCGTTTATCTCGTCCATGATAATACCCTGAAAATGAATAGAATGATATGGAAATTGAATAAAGCTGTAATAAAGGTATTTATTATTTTTAAATTATTCATTCTTTAATGTTCTTGTCTAACAGTCTCTCCAGATAAATTAATGTAACGAAAACGTCTGAAAATCATCAATATTTACTTTGTTTCTTATGCTCCGGGAATTGCTGTCTTTTTAATATTTTTAAGAGACTTGTACGATTCTTGCGTTATTTTAATAACTTATATTAATTATGAGATGTATTTGCAAGATATCATGATCCGTAAATGTAAAGAGCATGGCTATTTCAGGGGAGAAAGTTGCCCTGACTGTGGAGAAGAAGGACGTTATGTGCTGGATGATGATCGGGAAGAAAGGCTTGGGAGATTCATTTCCGGCGCGCTCAGACACTTCCCTGAAGATGTGGGCATTGAGATGGACCCGCAGGGATGGGTTGAACTTAACCAGCTTTGCGATGTCATGAAAAAGAGATATAAATGGGGTACAATGGAGCGTCTTATATCTCTTGTTGAGTCTGACAGGAAAGGACGCTACGAAATAGATGATGGTTTTATCAGGGCAAGATACGGTCACTCAATAGAAGTTGACCTGATATCAGAATACCCTGAAAATGATCTTTCTTATCTGTATTACGGCGTAAGCCAGGAAGAAGCGGATATGCTCCTTGATAACGGAATATATCCTATCAGGCAGTGTTATGTACACCTGAGCACTTCATTTGACAAGGCAAAAGAGGCTGCTTCGGTCCATACTGATAATCCTGTGATCCTTGAGGTCGATGCAGAAACGGCACAGCAGGACGGAGTTGACATCGTTACTGTAAACGATGACATTGTTCTTGCACGAGGCATTCCGCCAGAGTATATCAGTGTTGTAGAAGAATCCGAGGAATGACCTCATTCCACGGCAATCTCCACTGGCCCTTTTTTCTCTTTATCTTGGTTAATGCTGAACCTGACATCAAGCATTTTTTCAGTTATATGTATATTTGTCAGGCAGTGCTTTGAAACTTCTCTTACAGTGAACGAACCTTCCCCGGCAAGTCCCATGTAGGGAATTAACTGGTCTGCTACATGCACATCAACTTCAGCTCCAAATAAAAGTTCATCAAGCATTTCCTTAGCTGCATGTTCCCCTACTTTCTCAGCAGGTAGCCCTTTTTTGCCTATGCTCACAGAGCCGCAAAGGCCGGACCACAAAGTGATGCCGCTTCCGGTAGATCTGAAATTGTCAGAAGTAATGCCGATGTCAGCTTCTTTTCCAATTTCACCAAGTATTCTTATCGCAGATTCAGCCTGCCTTTTTGCAACATGTTCAGGCAGCCTTGAGCAGTGTGATACTCCGTGAATAATGCTATTCTCACTTTTGTTCTCATATGCGTAATAGAACCCTTTTAAATAGGAAGGAGTGATCTCAATTTCTGCAACTCCTCCTCCCTGTGGGTAGTATCCGCGCTCAATAAGGTTAATCTCTGCCTGATATCCCATCATCTTCAGCGCTTTTAATGTCACTTCCCTGATGTAATCTATGGAAGGTGACCATGCAACATCTGTCCCGCCGGATATGCGCAGTTTTGTTCTCTCTTTTGCAAAGATGGCTATGGGCATTATCGCCTGCATAAGAAGGGGAATACTCCCGGCGGTTCCTATGGATATGGTATCATTTATCCCCTTTATTTCCGATGGAGAAAAGTATATATCAGTTGAACCGGGAAAGGCTCCCTCAATATCAGCATCGCACAACCCTGCGGCAGTTTCAATGGACATGAGGTGCTGAGGTTTTAGTCCTTCCTTTGGACGATTGCGGCGTATGTTCGTTACGTGTATGTCCTCTCCGATAATTGCAGAAAGAGCTGCAGATGTCCTGAGGATCTGACCGCCGCCTTCCCCGTAAGACCCGTCTATTTCTATCATGCTTTCTTTCTCATCTTTTTAAGTGCGCCCTTTGCGGCAAAACCAGTAGGGTCCTGAAGCGTGGAAACCGGTGGAGCATAGCAGGTCTCTATGTCTGCAAGCTCATTGACCGTTGTTCTCTTTTTGATAGCAAGTGTGAGAGCATCGATGCGTTCTTTGACACCTTCTCCTCCAACCACCTGCGCTCCTACGAGATATTGATCGCTGAATATGAGTTTGATAAAAAGTTTGCTTCCTCCCGGATAGTATTCAGCCCTAGTAGAGCCGGTGGCAAGCCCGGTTACAATTTTTATGTCATTGTCTGCAGCTTTTTTTGTAGTGATGCCGGTGGTTCCAACCTGTATGTTTCCTATGACCGCTACCCAGGGATTGAGTATCGGGTCGAATTTGACAGGTTTTGATGTAAGGTTTTGTGTAATTGTTCCAGCCATTCTTCTTGCGGTACTGGCTACCTGGCTTAACATTGGCTTTTTGGTTATGAGGTCAAGGATTTCAATGCATTCCCCGCCGCAGTAGATGTCAGGGTGGAAAGTGCCTGACACTGACGGGTGAAGATACTCATCTACGATTATCCCTCCGGTAGATCCGATATCTATCCCTGCGTTCACGGCAAGTTCATTGTCAGGTTCGACTCCTGTGGAGAATATTACGAGGTCTGCCGGAAATTCTGTGGAACCAATTGTCACCGAGCTGACCTTCCCTTCACCGTTCAGCGAGGCCGGAACGTACCCTGTGATGACATTCACTCCAAGGGATTCAAGGTGTTCCTGCACAGCTTCTGCCATATCAGGGTCTGTGTTGTGTGAGAGTATTGAAGAACTCCTGTTCAAAAGTATTGTACTTATGTTCCTTCGTGCAGTTGCAGCTGCAAGTTCAGCACCGATTGAGCCGCCTCCAACAATAACAACCGAGGATGCATTTTTGAGCGCTTCCTCTATTCTCATGGCATCGGTAAGCGTTCTGAGTGTGAATACGTTTCCAAGAGAAGTTCCGGGGATATTGGAAGGTATCTTTGGTTTGCTTCCTGTTGCGATCACTAATTTGTCAAAATGATATTCTTCTTTGCCTGATGTGACGGTGCGCTCTTTGATATTTATAGAGTCAACCCTCGTTTTGAGGTGAAGGTCGATACCCATGTCATTGAAGAATTTGCTATCTCTAAGCAAAAGTGTTTCAAAACTTTCTATTTCTCTCCCGATGACAAAGGGCATCCCGCACTGGCTATAGGCAGTGTGGACATCTACGGAAAATACGGTTACTGAGTAATCGCTGTGGCGTGTGAGGCTTGTGGCAACAGCCATGCCGACAGCTCCACCACCAATGATTATTATTTTTTTATTGTCATTGTTCATTTTGTCAGGCATGTTCTTTTATAAGGGCGCATGAATATTAACTATGTTCCCCGGGCCAAATCAAGAGTCCGTAGTCAAAAAAAATTGTGTTTTCAGTTTAAAATATCCAACAATCTCTATAAAATGTCGACCCATAAGTTTATAAGAGTTTGAATTCTATTACTTAATGTAGTCATGATTATATGTCTACATGTTCGATATAATATAGATACTGTGAACGAGGGTATCTTTCAATAATACAAATATAGTTTAGTCATTCGTAATCACTACGATTCAAAAAGAATCATCTACCGAAAAGGTATTCATAACATCACAAAGTGCTTACAGGTCAAAAGCCGCAGGTATTCAATGAGGGATTTGGAAATACTGCTTATTGGCCATGCCATAAAACAGTTCCAGTAGCGGATGCATATGTTGCATAGTACAAATGCTACTGCTGTTATTAGCTTGGCGTTGGTTTGGATTAAGTGGAAATCTTCATGTTTATTCATTGAAGTTGAAGTTTGAGTTCCACAATTCAGGTTACGTTATTCTTAACCTACGAGAAGATGACTTTGGGTAGTCATTACAACTGTTCTATTTTTGTGTTCCGAATTGTTCCGGTATCGATCATCACAAATTCGGAGATTATCATATGCAAAATGCAGATACTACAAAATATATTATTCATTCAAAAATTAGCGCAGATGGAATAATAGAACGCCCGGATATAGTAGGTGCCATCTTTGGTCAGACCGAGGGTCTTCTTGGTTCCGATCTTGACCTTCGCGACCTTCAGAAGACAGGAAGGATCGGCAGGATCGAGGTCGTTGTAAGTGCCAAAGGCGGCAAGACCAAGGGTACTATCCTTATTCCTTCAAGTCTTGACAAGGTTGAGACTTCAATCCTTGCAGCTTCACTTGAGACCATCGACAGAGTTGGTCCATGCAGTGCAAAGATCGAGGTAACTCATATTGAGGACGTCAGGGCTACCAAACGCCATCAGATCATTGAGAGGGCTAAATTCATTTACAAGGGAATGTTCGACGAGAACCTTCCGGAGTCCCAGGAGATCGCTGATGAAGTGCGCCAGTCTGTAAGGGTAGAGGAAATGCAGTATTTTGGCAAGAACAAGATACCATGTGGCCCTGCAGTTTTTGATTCCGATGCGATCATAGTAGTAGAAGGACGTGCTGATGTCCTGAACCTCCTGAAATACGGTATCAAGAATACCATTTGCGTAGGCGGTACAAATGTTCCTCCTGAGGTCGCAGAGCTGACCAAGAATAAGGATACTGTGACTGCTTTCACTGACGGTGACCGTGGAGGAGAGCTCATCATCAAGGAACTTGTGCAGGTTGCCAACATTGACTTCATTGCAAGGGCACCTGACGGAAAGAGTGTCGAGGATCTGGTTCAGAAAGAGATTGTCAGGTCACTCAGGCAGAAAGTTCCTGTAGAGCAGGTAATTGACAAGTATGTTGTCAAGGACCAGGCCGGACCAGAGGATAACAACCGTGTGCAGCGTTTACCAAAACGTAAGGAAAGAAGGCCTGCTCCGGCCCCTGCACCAGCTCCTGCTTCTGAAGTGAAGCGTGTTAGTCCTTCTGCTGTAAAAAGAACTCCAAGGGATACCCGTGGAAGGGATAACAGGAAGAAGGGACCAAGAGAGCAGCAGCAATATGAGGAACAGGCAGATGTAGAAAAGCAGGTTGAAGTTCCTAAGACCAAGGTTCCTGCCTCTCCGGAGAACAAGAGGTTCAAGGACCATGCAAATGATCTTATAGGCACTTTCAGTGCACGCTTCCTTGATGGCAAGGATAATGTTGTCAATGAAACTGCTGTCAGGGATCTTGTAAGCACTCTCAAGGACTATGAGGCTGAAGTCAAGACCGTTGTGTTTGATGGTGTGGTCACTCAAAGGATCCTTGATATTGCTGCAGATAAAGGTATAGAACGTCTTATAGGTGCAAAAGTAGGCAGTGTTACTAAAAGGCCTGCTTCTGTAAAAGTTCTTACTGCAGCTTCATTATAAATTGATGTACTGTGCTCTCGCGCACAGTATATATATTCTCTATTTTTTATTGATTTTCTTTTATGGGGTTCTTATTTTATTTGTATGTTTTTTGCGCAATCCATCATGATTAATCGTTGAAAAAAATACGCAATATTTATATTTGATATATACGGAAGTCACTTCCGGGGGAAATGCCTTTATTAGTAAATTTACCAACTACCCTTAGTGCATTATTTTAAAGAGTGCACAAAATAACAGGAAATAATTAATTTTCAAAACAGGTTGGTTGGTATGCACAAAGATGAATTAATACAGTTGCACACATTGATGGCACAGATCAGGAGACACTTTGAACATATGGGCGTGGATACTGCATTCACGGAGTATGACTCACTATCCATAAGTCCTCTGCATGTTCACAGGAGCAAGGCAGAGCACAAGCATGCAATATTCGTTCTTGGCAATGATATTGCAACAGCTCTATCTCAGGATGACACTTCCGGTATTGGAAGGACATCTGAAAGGATGCATGAGCTTGCTATGAAAGCGAGCAGCCAGTTACTAAACACTAACTAAGGTTCCTTCCCTTTAATTTCTGTTCGCAGATAAACATCAGGAATTAAAGCGGTAATTAAAGGGACAATGAGACTGATGGTGTCAGACGCTTTTTCATAATGATGCCATCCTCTCCATCCGAATAATATTCGTGTTGTACCCAGCAGGATACAAAATCCATACGTTTGTAGAAATTCTGGGCTCTTGTATTTGTAATTCTTACTTCCAGGCTTGCGAACGTAAGAAGCTTGCATATAAACACCGAAAGGATAGCATCCATGAGCCGGGCACCAATGCCCATACTTCTGAATCCATCTCTAACGGCAAGAGAAAAGATACGTCCTTCTGTTTCTGATAGCTTGTAGCCTACAACGAATCCTACTATGTAATCGTTGTATTCTGCAACAAGGAACCCTTCACTGTTCATCTCGTAGAAGTTCATATAAAGGAAAGGATTGTGTTCCGAGAAAGCCTGAGATTCTATCTCCAGAACCTCTTCGAAATCTGATGGTTCAAAGTTCCTTATTACTAACATCTGAAACCACTGTTAATCGATCTTTTTCACGTGACGCAGGTCAACTGCAACTCCACGATTTGATCTTTTCATCTCATCTCCGTTCATATTTGCTCTTCCAACAGCGATTGCTTTTTCCCCGCTGATAATGACCTCATCACCTGGTCTGATCAAAGGATCTGCGTCAATGACACCTGGAGCCAGAAGAGAGCCGCGAGGCACAAAATCATCTATTTTGGCAGTGTATCTTCCCTGCTCAATGAGGGCTTTTGCACCTTCTATGGTAATGGCCAGTGTTCCGTATTGTGGTATAAGTGTTATGAGCTGCTTTTTCCCGACAAATATCTGGTGTTTGGGGAATGGTCCTTTAACAGTTGATCCCTGCGGAACAAGAATATCTCCGCAACCTTTGCCGAACTGGTAGTCTGCAACAGCTTTCATAAGGTCTTTCTGTGTCTGCTCATGACTGCGTTTCCTTCCTGTGCAAAGTTCAGACACGGTCTTGCTGAGATTCTTCAGTGATTCAGGTGAGGAAACGTTGCCAAGACTTGTATATATTATATCTATGCCAAGCTTTTCTGCAACTATTTCGCATATCACACGGTAAGCATCCTCTACATGTGCAACAATGCTGGTGTATTTGTGCTTTGTCAGGTAATCCTCAAGACAGGATGCCACCCATTCTCTTTCCTCTGCATCCCAGTAACCTGTAACAGTAGTATCATAGTGTGCAGCAGGATACGTAAGTTCCAGTTCCCTTGGGACTATTCCAAGCGGAGATGTGATTATTACCTCGTGGACAAATTTCCTGCTCTTTCCAAGGGCGTTGATGAATTTCCAGTGTGAATTGGATGTTGAATATGGTTTTCTGGCAGAACATGGCAACAATAACAGTACATCGGATTCAGGTGGTGTGTACCTTTCCTGTATCCTTTTAGCGTATCTCACTATCTCTGCCCTGTTCTGTGATTCTCCACAGGTGGCAACAAGTGTATTGTTCCTTGCGATAGCATTCTGGCTTTCCACGAAGTTATACTCGGCATCAGCAAGTCTCATAAGTGCCGTAAGCCATGTGTGTACTCTGCACTGTCCTTCAATATACTCACGAAGAGTTCCTGCACGTATTCTTTCTCTCACAAGTGCCGCTTCTGCTTCCATGGCGTTGATGTTGTGTTTTTCAAGAATTGCCGCACGGCTCTTTTTATCCATTTCTCTGAGGCTCTTCAGGTCAGTGGATGAGCATGCATTGCATCTGCATGGCAGTTCAGCGAGTGCGTCCAGATAGAACTGTCCGGCAGTTGTAAGGTAGATATCGTTGTGTCCGGTAACTATAGCTTTAGTGTTGTCGAAGACATCGATCCCGAGGTAGATGAGCATTGCCAGATTTTCAGGAATTGCAATGTTTGGTGCATAAATTGCAGTATCAGGGGCGATGTCCTTTTTCATTTCTAAAAGAAGACTTAGGAATGTTCTTGCATTGTTCTCAAAACATCCTGCTCCTTCCATGACGTAGAGGTCATGCTCTTTAACCTGGTATCCGGGTATGTAAATGGCTCCTGTTGCACCAGAATCTTCCATTTCCTCGGCTTTCTGCGCCAGTTTTATCGTCAAATTCCGGGGAGCTTCCGGGGTAAGGTCCTGGTGAGGAAGTATTATAAGGGAATCTTCTCCGGCTTTTTGCCTGATTTCCCTGAGATGTTCCTGAGCTTCTTCAAAGCCGGAATATTTCCATAGAGATCCGCCGTCTATTATCGGGCTTTCAGATTTGCCCAGGCTTCTTGTATCTATAATGTAAGGTGTACGGATATCATCCTTCAATAGGAATTTTCCTATCCTTGCAGCACCGTCTCGCTGCTGTACCTCAAAGTATCGTGTCATTGCTGTGTAATAGTTGTAGTCAGATGTAAATGTTTGCCTTCACCAAAAACTATAAATCTTACCATCCCACTTAAAAAACGATTCCATGCAAAAATCCGATTTACTTGATAAACTGCAGGAAATTGTAGGAGCTGAACACGTTTCCACGTCTGCTGCAGAGCTTTATTGTTATTCATGTGACGCCTCACAGATAAGGGGCATGCCCGATTTTGTCATCAGGCCTGCAAGCACTGAACAGATCTCAAAGATAGTCAGCCTTGCAAATGAGAATGAAATTCCTGTGACCGCAAGAGGCGCAGGTACAGGACTTGCCGGTGGAGCTGTTCCGGTAGAGGGTGGCATTGTACTTGATATGTCATCCATGAACAGGATACTTGAAACTGACCTTGATAACCTTCAGGTAACCATCGAACCTGGTATTGTACAGGAAAAACTGAATCTGGCGCTTGAACCATATGGTCTTTTTTTCCCTCCTGACCCTGGAAGTTCTGCGATGTGCACCCTTGGAGGGCTTATTGCAAACAACGGAAGTGGAATGCGCTCTGTAAAATATGGTACTACCCGTAACTATGTTCTGGGACTTGAAGTTGTCCTTGCAGACGGCACTGTGATAAATACAGGTTCCAAGGCATCAAAATCAGTTGCAGGTTATTCACTCACTGATCTTTTTGTAGGATCAGAAGGCACGCTTGGTATTATCACAAAGGCAACACTGAGACTCAGGGCACTTCCAAAGGAGCGCTCAGTATTGCTTGCTTCTTTTGAAGATCCGGAACATGCAGGTCAGGCAGTAGTAAAAGTACTCTCATCAGGGATTGTTCCTTCAGCATGTGAGATTCTTGACCGGAACATCATAGAGGCAATTAACACATTTGACCCTAAGATCGGCTTGCCAAAGGCAGGTGCTATCCTGATGTTCGAAGTGGATGGAACCGAGAACACGGTCCGTGAGGGAATAGAGATGATAAAGGATGCTTGCAGCACCCTTGCAACAAGCATCAGGGCAGCTTCGGACAAGAAGGAAAGAGATGAGATATGGGCTGCCAGAAGACTTGTAGGTGCAGCGGTTTCAAGATTGGATCCACTACGCACCCGTGTTTATGTAGGTGAGGACATCGGTGTCCCGATAAAAGAGCTTCCTGGAATGCTTCACAAGGTACGTGAGATATCTGAAGAGTTCAAGCTTCCCATCATGACCTACGGTCACATCGGTGATGGAAACCTTCACACTGGAATGTGCATTGATGTGCTAAGCGATGCTGAATGGGAGAAGCTTAACAAGGCTGCGGACAAGATCCACCGCACTGCCATAGCTATTGGCGGAACGGTTACTGCCGAGCATGGAGTTGGCAGTGCCAGGGCTGAGTATCTTGAACTTGAGCTTGGAAAAGCTCTTGATGTAATGATATTGATCAAAAACGCACTGGACCCGAAGGGTATTATGAACCCGGGTAAGATGGGGGTCTGAAAATGAACGATGAAGATCTGCGTTCAATACTTAAATGTGTACGTTGCGGTACATGCCGTGCAGTATGTCCGGTTTTTGACGTGAACGGCTGGGAATCATCAGGTTCACGTGGACGTATGCTTGTAGCTCACGGTATTTCCCAGGGACTTGAAGTTGATCAGGGTGTTCTGGATAGTATCAACACCTGTACTACATGCGGACTTTGTGAAGAGATATGCCCATCCGGGGCATCTCCTGTGAAGGTCATAGAAAACATCAGGCATCAGCTTGTGCTTCAGGGCAAGATGACAGATGCACAAAAACTGATACGTGCAGATGCTCTTGAAAAAGGAAATCCTCTTGGCGAGTCTAAGGACAGGATGGCATGGCTAGGAGATTCCAGAAAAGACCTTCCTGAAAAGTCAGATTACGTATTCTTTGCAGGCTGTCTCGCTTCCTATCGTTATCCTGAGATCACAAAGAAGACATTTGATATCCTGAGAAAGTTCGGAGTAACTGCACTTGAGGAAGAAGTTTGCTGTGGCTCCCCGCTTCTGAGAACCGGTTCTGACCCATCAGAACTTATGTCAAAGAACCTTGAGCAGATCAAAAAGATAGGTGCACATACGGTTATCACAGGCTGCGCAGGTTGTTACACAACTCTGAAGAATGATTTCCCGGAAGAACTCAAAGTCCTTCACGTTACAGAGTTCCTTGCAGACCGTCTTGCTGAGATGGATCTGAAGAAACTTGACTTGAAAGTAACTTATCACGACCCATGTCACCTTGGAAGGTGCAACGGTGTCTTCGATGCTCCAAGGCAGATCATAAAGTCTGTCTGTTATCTTGAAGAAATGAAGAGCAACAGGGAGAAATCCAAATGTTGCGGAGCAGGCGGTGGAGTCCTGAAAGGCTATCCGGAACTTTCACTTGAACTCTCAAAGAACAGGATCGAAGAGATTCCAAAGGACGTTGATTATCTGGTAACTGCATGCCCGCTTTGCCGCACAAATCTCAAACGTGGCGGTCCAAGGGTAGATGTGCTTGATATCATCGACCTGCTTGAAATGGCTATGGAATAGCCATTTTAGTTTTTCTTTCAACTATTTTTTAATTGATTTTTAAAAAAAGATGATGAGCATGTAGTTCATGCTCTCTTGATTTTCCTTCCAAATGCCAGAGCAATTATTGCTCCAAAAGCTCCAAATCCCGGAACTGGCAGACTGTTCTCAGCAGTACTAGTAGGCTCTTCAACTACTTCCTGTACTGATTCCAGTTCTGTGTCCTCGTATCCGTTCATTTTTCGAAGTTCAGTATAGTCAAGGTTCAGTCTTTTGCTCACAAGATATGCAGGATATTGTCCTGACTCAGTGTTTCCTCCCAGAACTTCATATACTATGCAGGAACCATCATCAGACCAGTAAACTTCATATATAGCTGACTTCTCCCACTCCATTGGTGTAGCTTTAGTACTTTCTATATAGAAAGGAGTGAGTTCTCTGTGCAGTAGGGTGTTATTATGAACGGAGCAGATATCTATTGCATATCTGGCATTCCTGCCACTCTCGAAGAAAACTGCCCTGGGTGCTGCGTACATCTTACTGTCAGGTGAAAAAGCAACAGCATAATAGCTCATTGTAATTATGTTCTTGATATTGGTCTCTGTTCCTTCAACTGTGTCATTAATTACATAATCTTCCATACCTACTCCCCATACTGAATCCAATGCCTTCAAATACACGCTGTAATTCCCATCCGGACTGGTGGTTGTTCTGGGTTTAAGTGTATAGTGTAAATGTATCTGTGAATGCTCTCCATCCTCACTGTACACAACTATCTGATGTGCTTCTACACTATCAGGATTCGTGTATGATTTGGAATAGAACATATTCTCAGTCACAGTCTCATCTATGCTAATGACCGGGCTCGCCATAACAGCGCATGCCTGGATAGTGATCATTAATAATATTGGTACCAACAACTTATACTTCATAGTATAACTTCCATTTTTCTTTGAAAAATATACGTTTGAAGTATTGTAAAGTTCTCTATCTTAAAAAGGTAACGATTTTATTCTGAAACGGATATGTGACTTAGTATACAATCTCTCTTTACCATCCGTTCTTCCCGCCTTTCTTGCGGCTTATCAGGCAATTCCATGAATTTCCCACAAGATCCAGCCGGTTAGCACGCTTCAATCCTTCGTACACCAGATTATAGTTTCCTGGCTCCCGATAATGCAGCATTGCTCTCTGTATGCTCTTATCTTTCTGGGAAGTTGCCACGTATATTTTCTTGCCGGTGAAAGGATCTATTCCTGTGTGGAACATGCATGTGGCCGCTGTCATTGGCGTTGGTGTGAAATCCTGCACCTGTTTGGTATAGCGTCCTGTATCCCTAATATATTCGGCAGTATCTATCATGTCATTAAGAGTGCATCCCGGATGACTTGACATAAGGAAAGCCACAAGATACTGGTCCTTGCCAAGTTTCTCGTTTATTTCCTTGTATTTTTCTTCGAATCTCTCGAATAGTTCCCTGCGTGGTTTTTTCATAACGGCTGTCACGCTGTCACAATAATGTTCCGGTGCAACCTTGAGCTGGCCGCTGACATGATGGGCACAGAGCTCTTCCATATATTCCTCATCAAGCAGTGCAAGGTCATAACGCACACCATAGCCCACGAAAACCTTAGAGATTCCAGGAATCTCCCTGAGCCTGCGCATAAGCTCAATGAGTTTCTTGTGACTGGTGTTAAGTGAAGGGCAGGCTTTCGGATAGATGCAGATCTTGTCCTTACATACTCCTTTGTCTTCCCAGTTCTTACAGTCCATTCCATACATATTGGCTGACGGACCGCCAAGTCCGTTAATAGTACCTTTGAATCCTTTTATCCCTGTAAAGCTTTCAGCTTCCCTGAGAATAGATTCCATACTGCGGCTGCGTATCATTCTCCCCTGGTGCAGGGCAATGGCACAGAAAGAACAGGCACCAAAACAACCTCTGTGAGTGTTGATGGAGAATCTTACCATGTCAAGAGCGGGGACTATTTCATCGTATGAAGGATGCGTCTCTCTGGTAAATGGTAGTTCATAAACATGGTCCAGCTCTTCAGTTGTGAGCGGACGCATGGGTTTGTTCTGCACAACAACAGTTTTTGGATGGACCTGGATAATTGCATGTCCTTTAATGTGGTTCTGTTCCTGGTAAACCGTTTTGAATGTGCTTGCATAGAGTTCTTTGTTCTTTGAAACCTCTACATAAGGCGGTATCTCTATCCTGCCCTCAAGCAACTCCTCTTTTTTCTCTTTCCATGTCTTGATATCTGTTTTCCAGACAGTTCCGTCAATATCAGTTATATCGGAAACAGGAACTCCTTTGTTGAGTCTGTCTGCTATCTCAATTATCTGGAGTTCTCCCATTCCGTAAACTATGAGGTCTGCGGGGGCATCGGCAAGTATTGACTGGCGTACTTTGTCAGACCAGTAGTCGTATTGTGCAAAACGGCGAAGTGAAGCTTCAATTCCTCCGATTATCCTTGGTACATCAGGGTAAGCTTCTTTCAGGCGGTTGGAGTAGACAATGGCTGCACGGTTAGGGCGCAGTCCTGGCTTATTTCCGGGGGAATATGCGTCATCATGCCTGAGTCTTTTTGATGGTGTGTAGTTGCTCACCATTGAGTCAGTATTGCCTGCACTGATAGCGAAGAAAAGACGGGGTTTTCCAAGTTTCCTGAAATCTTCAACATCGTCCCACTTTGGCTGTGCAATGACTCCGACTCTGTAGCCAGCATCCTCAAGAATCCTTCCAATAATGCTGGTACCAAATCCCGGATGGTCAACATAGGCATCACCTGTGACAATAATTACATCAAGTTCATCCCAGCCTTTCTTTTTTGCTTCTTCAAGGCACATGGGCAGGAACTTTGTCGTGTCTGCCTTTTTGTTATTCTTGCTATTCTTACCGTTCTGATCTCTTTTTTGTTTCATATTGCGTCCTTAGAGTAACATGCTTTTGGACATGCGCAGGGAGAATTGTATCTGCGTGTTAACATCATTTGAAGTGACTTCCCCGTGTCCCGGGTAAAGTGTTTTGACATCAAGCTTTACAAGCTTGTTAATTGATTCGGTCAATTGGCTGCGGTTGCCGCCCTGGAAATCGGTGCGTCCGATGCTTCCGTTTGGAAATACTGTGTCACCTGAAAAAAGGCTCTTTGAATTTGCTTCGTAGAGGCAGATCCCACCTGGAGTGTGACCGGGTGTGTGAATTACTTCCAGCTCCTCGTCATTTCCAAGGGGTATTCTGTCACCTTCTTTCAGAAGCATATCAGGTTTGATTGCAGGTGCCTTGTTTCCGAACATTGCTGCAGCACTGATTTTGTCATTGCTCAGGAGTGGCTTATCATCCTTGTGAATGGCTATCTTTGCACCACTGATGTCTGCTATTGCCTGTGCAGATGCTGTGTGGTCGTAGTGGCAGTGTGTGAGTATTATGAGTTCAAGGTCTTTGATATCAATATTTTCTTTGATAGCAGAAATAAGGCCTTCTGTACTCATTCCTGTATCGACCAGTATTTTTCCGTTAATGAGGTATGAGTTAGCGTCATAAAGCCCGATAATAAAATGTTTGACCTGCATGTGTATTCTCCCGTAGAAAAGCCAAGTTTAGAGTTCAAATGCCCTGCGGGTATTTTGCATTGTCGCCCTAGCAATTTCAGCTTCATCTGTTTCTTTTAGTTGTGATATGACAGGGACTGAATCTCTGACAAAGGCAGGCTCGTTTCGTCCTTTTCGTGGTGAGAGGTATGGGCTGTCAGTTTCAATGAGCATGTTCTCAAGAGGAAGATTCTTTGCAATATCTTTGTGGTGGTCTGAGAAACATACGAGTGTGGGAACTGAAACATAGTGACCTGCATCAACTATGTTTTTCATGGTTTCGATACTGCCGCCGTAGCAATGGAAGACCACTCTGCTTAGGTCTCTGGTCATCTCAAGTGCAAGTTCTTCCCCGTCCCTGCCGTGTATTACAAGGGTTTTGTTGTACTGGTCCGCAATGTCAATGACTTTTTGAAAAACCTCTTTTTGTTTCTTTTTTCCTGCTTCATCGGTACAGTAGTAAAAGTCCAGACCTGCTTCACCGATTCCAATCGCTTTGTCAACATTGCGTTCCATCTGGGCAAGTATCTGGTTTATTTTTTCTTCGTTTGCCTCAGGTACCATCTGTGGGCTGAGACCTAAGGTTGCATGTATAAAATCATACTTTTTAGCAAGCTCAAGGGAGTTGGCATTGGTTTTGTAGTCTATGCCGGAATTTATCATTAAGACAACTCCGCTGTCTTTTGCCCTCATGATCGTCTCATGCCTGTCCTTGTTGAATTTTGGGAAATCAAGATGGCAGTGAGAATCTATAACTTCATAGTTCATGTGTATCTGCTCTGAATTATGAGTTCATTATATAGATAATATTGATATAAGCGGCAGGAATTCGCAGGAAGATAAAATCCTAAAAAAGAGAGGGGATAGAGAAAGCCCTCTTCATACGCGAGGGCAGTTCTTTCAGATGTGGATCTTTTCCGCCTTTTCAAGTTCCAGTTCTAATTCCTCTTCGGAATATTCTCTCAGTTCTATTTTCTCATGTTCAGGTTCGTGGTTTAAAATAGGGATATTGGTCTTTTGATGTTCTATTTTATTGTCGTCCTGCTTAAGTTTGAATTTTGTAATTGTTGTCATGAGATTTTCTGCCATTCCGGAGAGAACCTGGGCGGATTGAGCAAGCTCTTCCATTGTTGTACTCTGTTGCTCTATGGCAGCAGTTGTGTTTTCGGTTCCTGATGCAGATTCCTGGGTGATGGATGCCACTTCATCAATTGAGGATGATATTTCCTGAATAGATGCGGACTGCTCCTGTGCCGCTGCTGCTATGTCCTGAACCATGGTAGTGATGATACTTCCCGATTCCACTACTTTCTGAATCACATTTGCTGCTTCATTCAATGCTTCCGCGCCGTTCGATATCTCTTCAGTTCCATGCTGCATTGAAGTAACGGCATTGTTTGTACCGTCCTGTATCTCATGGATGAGGTCTGCTATCTGGTTAGCTGCATTTCCGGAGTTCTCTGCAAGTTTTCTGACCTCATCTGCTACAACTGCAAAACCTCTTCCGTGTTCTCCTGCACGCGCGGCTTCAATTGCGGCATTGAGCGCAAGCAGGTTTGTCTGGTCGGCAATGGTTGTGATAAGGCTGACTATCTCGCCTATCTGCTTGGATTTGCTATCAAGTTCCATTATGGCTTCAGCTGATTCAGAGGATGATGCCTTTATATTACCCATTTTGTGTAACAGGTCTTCTGTTATCGTTCCAAGGCTGCTGATAAGTTGATTTGATTCCTTTGCGTTGTCTGCAGCTTTTTGTGAGTTGCTGGCCACTTCCTGGACAGCTTCTGTCATATCGAACATTGCTTTTGCAACGTCTTCCGTTTTGGATGATTGCATTGTAGTGCCTTTGGATATTTCTACAATGGAATCGGATATTTCATTGCTTGCCGTAGATATTTCCTCTGAAGATGCTGATATTTCCTCTGCGGTGCTTGCAAGAAGTGATGAGTTGGTGTTTATCTCAGTAATTAACTCTTTTAAACTATCGCGCATTGACTGTATAGATTCGGCAAGAATTCCTACTTCGTCTTGTGAATTACTTTCAATGTGCGTTGTTAGGTCTCCTGATGCAATTTTCTCAGTGGCATCGACTATGTCTTCAATGGGTTTTGTAATGCTGCGAGCAAAATTGCGTGCAAAAAAAGTGACAAGAATTCCGAATACTATCGGGCTGATTAAATAGACGTTTTCAAGTGTATTCAATTTGTCAAATGATCCTTCTGCAATTGCAGAACTTATTTGAGTATAACTGATTGCTGAAACAATTAATAAAGGAATTAAACTAAGCGCCAGCATAACGATTATGAATTTTCTTTCGATCATCATGTTTTTAAATACATCCACTAAAGATCCTCTCCCTTTTATATTTTCATTATGTAAATTTGGGTTAAGCGTGGGCACAACTATGTGCAACAAATGAGCATATACAAAATATACAAATACATTTATATATAAATTTAATCGTTTATGCTATTTTTTATTAAAGCATATGTGAAAATATGTAGTATGTATTGAGATTTCATCTCTTGACTTTAATATGATAGTTATTGACTATGATTCTCTTAAAAAAGAAATGAACCTTGAATACACGGTTCAACCAAAAACAGTTATTCCATGCTCCAGAGCTTCTTTTTATCAAGAAGCAGGTTTATGGCTGTTATGAGTGCATCTACGGATGCTGTTGCGATGTCTGCGCTGGCAGACTGTGCACTGGCAACACGTCCTTCCTCATCCTGGACTGAGATCGTTACTTCTGCAAGAGCGTCGCTTCCACCTGTGATGGCTTCAAGGCTGAAGTCACGCACTTTTACTTTGGTGTATTCTCCGATCATAAGTTCTACTGCTTTAAGGGCAGCATCTATTGGTCCGACACCGTAATTGGATGCGACTGCCTCGTGGTCACCGATCTTTGCCCTGACAACTGCGGTTGGCGTTGTGAGGTTACCTGTCATTACGGAGAACTCTTTCAGCACGATGGTTTCACTGCCAAGGTTCCTGCCAAGAACTGTAGAGGCTACTGCGCGCAGGTCAGCATCACAGATGCGCTTGCCTTTGTTTGCAATATCCTTTATCCTTGCAAGGATCTCGTCCAGTTGTTCTTCGTTGGTCTCGATTCCCATATCTTCCAGAGATTTCTTGACAGCATGTCTTCCTGCATGTTTTCCGACAACGATGCGGCGCCTGTGACCTACCATTTCAGGTGTCATTATGCCAGGCTCAAAGGTGTCGGCTTTTTCAAGCACTCCGTGGGTGTGAATGCCTGATTCGTGGGCAAATGCGTTGTCTCCGACAATTGGTGTGTTTGCAGGCATGTGTATGCCGGTGAAGTTTTCCACCATTTTTGCGGTTTCAAGAAGATATTCTGTCTTGATATTGGTCTTTGCGCCATATATGGAATGCAGGCACATTACGACCTCTGCAAGGTTTGCGTTACCCGCACGTTCGCCGATTCCGTTAACAGTTACCTGTATCTGGCTTGCGCCTGCTTCGGTAGCCATGAGGCTGTTTGCAACTGCAATTCCGAAGTCGTTGTGGCAGTGTACGTCAATGGGTATGTTTATTTCACTGTTGATGTTCCTGATAAGTTCGTACATTGAGGATGGTGACATTACTCCGACTGTGTCGGGCACGTTAATGATGTCACAGCCTGCTCCTTCTACGGCTTTGTACACTTCTATAAGGTAGTCAAGATCTGTCCTTGTGGCATCCATTGCTGAGAACATACATTTTGCACCGTGGTCCTTGATGTAGTCTACAGCGTTGATTGCCATTGAAAGAACTTCTTCTCTGGTCTTCTTTATAGTATGTATCCTCTGGATGTCAGATGTGGATACAAATGTGTGTATCATATCAACGTTACAATCTATACATGCATCCAGATCTTTGGTAAGGACGCGGGCAAGACCACAGACATCGAGACTGAGTCCTTCGTTGGCTATGGCTCGCACATTTTGCTTTTCGCCTTCCGAAGAGACCGGGAAACCAGCTTCGAGCACGTCAACGCCAAGTTTGTCCAGTTGAAGGGCAATCTTGAGTTTTTGCTCGTTGGTAAGTGATACGCCAGGTGTTTGTTCACCATCGCGCAGTGTCGTGTCAAAAATAGTCTTGTGTTTATCTATAAGCGGTTTATCGCTGTAAAAAGCGATCCCTCAGTTCTACGGTTGAATTCATGATAATCACTTCGCCTTGTTACTTATGTTATAAATATCCTCCGCAAAGGAGATGAATATTTCTATTAATATGTTTGATTTATCAGATAATAATCCATTTTTCTCCAGTCCTCCGCAATGCTTATATAGTAAGCTTGATATGTAAGGGTGCTCGTGAGGAGCCCGGTGATGCGGCCAACGCATCACGAAAATGAGTTCATCACAGAGCAAAAGATGAAGTAATAACTTTCATTTCATCATGGCAGGTGTGATCAAAGGTTCGTCCTTTGGCTTCGAACCAAGCGTTCGAAAGCCTTATATACGATGGCGACCTTTGAAGGAGTCCGCGCAAATCGCGCGAAAACACTTACAATCACCGCCTTACAAGTGGAGACTGAAGTTTTTTCAGTCTGACGTTGGATTTGGCAGTTCGGTTAATTCTGACCGGTAGTGAATAACTACAAACAATTAAGGAATTAACCAAACTTATGTGCAGAATAGGAAAATTCTTCTCAAGAAGAGTTCTTTCCGACTGATTCCTAAATGACTTCCAAAATAAACAATTCTTTGTGTGTGATCAACAATTCTGGTTGATCCTGCCAGAGGTCACTGCTATCAGTATTCGACTAAGCCATGCGAGTCAAATGTTCCTCGTGAACATGGCGTACTGCTCAGTAACACGTGGATAATCTGCCCTAAGGTCAGGCATAACTCCGGGAAACTGGTGATAATTCCTGATATATCATAGATACTGGAATGTTCTGTGATCAAAAGCTCCGGCGCCTTAGGATGAATCTGCGGTCTATCAGGTTGTAGTGGGTGTAGTGTACCTACTAGCCTACGACGGATACGGGTTGTGAGAGCAAGAGCCCGGAGATGGATTCTGAGACATGAATCCAGGCCCTACGGGGCGCAGCAGGCGCGAAAACTTTACAATGCGGGAAACCGCGATAAGGGGATACTGAGTGCCAGCATCTTATGTTGGCTGTCCATCTGTATAAATAGCAGGTGTTAGCAAGGGCCGGGCAAGACCGGTGCCAGCCGCCGCGGTAACACCGGCGGCCCGAGTGGTGGCCACTATTATTGGGTCTAAAGGGTCCGTAGCCGGTTTGATCAGTCTTCCGGGAAATCTGACAGCTCAACTGTTAGGCTTCTGGGGGATACTGTCAGACTTGGGACCGGGAGAGGTAAGAGGTACTACAGGGGTAGGAGTGAAATCTTGTAATCCTTGTGGGACCACCAGTGGCGAAGGCGTCTTACCAGAACGGGTCCGACGGTGAGGGACGAAAGCTGGGGGCACGAACCGGATTAGATACCCGGGTAGTCCCAGCCGTAAACGATGCTCGCTAGGTGTCTGGGACGGTGCGACCGTTTCAGGTGCCGCAGGGAAGCCGTGAAGCGAGCCACCTGGGAAGTACGGCCGCAAGGCTGAAACTTAAAGGAATTGGCGGGGGAGCACTACAACGGGTGGAGCCTGCGGTTTAATTGGACTCAACGCCGGAAAACTCACCTGGGGCGACAGCAATATGTAGGTCAGGCTGAAGGTCTTACCTGAATCGCTGAGAGGAGGTGCATGGCCGTCGTCAGTTCGTACTGTGAAGCATCCTGTTAAGTCAGGCAACGAGCGAGACCCGTGCCCACTGTTGCCAGCATATCCTTCGGGATGATGGGTACTCTGTGGGGACCGCCGGTGCTAAACCGGAGGAAGGTGCGGGCTACGGTAGGTCAGTATGCCCCGAATCTCCAGGGCTACACGCGGGCTACAATGGTCGGGACAATGGGTTCCTACCCCGAAAGGGGTTGGTAATCTCATAAACCCGCCCGTAGTTCGAATTGAGGGCTGTAACTCGCCCTCATGAAGCTGGAATCCGTAGTAATCGCGTTTCAATATAGCGCGGTGAATACGTCCCTGCTCCTTGCACACACCGCCCGTCAAACCACCCGAGTGAGGTATGGGTGAGGGCATGGACTAGTGCCGTGTTCGAACCTAAATTTCGCAAGGGGGGTTAAGTCGTAACAAGGTAGCCGTAGGGGAATCTGCGGCTGGATCACCTCCTAAGCATGACCGCACAAAGCGGTCAACCACTAACCGGTCAGAAATCGAAAAACTGTCAGATCCGAGAAAAGTAAGGTTCAATAAGTGAATCTTCTATGGGCTTGTAGATCAGTTGGAAGATCGTCGCCTTTGCAAGGCGAAGGCCCAGGGTTCGAATCCCTGCAAGTCCATTACTAGTGCACCTACAGAGTAACGTCTGTGGGGAAGGATGAAGCGGCTGAAGCAACAACAGCTGCAATGAGATCGTGTATATGCATGCATATATCAGACGCTCACTGGACAAAGTGAGATGGACTCTGGTAAATATGCCTTCAGGTGGATGGCTCGGCTCAAGAGCTGATGAGGGACGTGCCAAGCTGCGATAAGCCCGGGGTAGGTGCATGGAGCCTATGATCTCGGGATCTCCTAATGGGTCTTCCTAACACATTTTGTGTGTTGATCATCAATGATCGGGAACGCCCCGAATTGAAGCATCTTAGTAGGGGCAGGAAAAGAAATCGAAGAGATGCCGTTAGTAATGGCGAATGAACACGGTAAAGTTCAAACTGAATCCCACTGGTAATATGTGGGAGATGTGGTGTTGTAGGTTTTCTCTAAAGGTCCCACTTGGTTGGAGTTTAACTTTTCTGGAACGTTAGACCATAGAGTGTGATAGTCACGTAAACAACAACCAAAGGATCTGGATTACAACCTGAGTAACGTGGGTCGGAATTCCCGCGTGAATTTGGGAGGCACCAACTTCCAAAACTAAATACTCCTTGAGACCGATAGCGAACTAGTAGGGTGACCGAAAACTGAAAAGTACCCCAAGAAGGGAGGTTAAAAGTGCCTGAAACCTGGAGGCGATAGAGCGATATGGCGTTAAAGGATCTTTATTGTGAAGGAAACAGTCGCGAGGCTGCAGTACGGGCAATATTGCCAATGTCATATCTTACGTTTTGAAGAACGGGCCAGGGAGTGTATTCAAATGGCGATGGCTAACTTTCAAATAGGAAGCCGAAGCGAAAGCAACATGCTCGCAGCCGTAAGGCGAGGAGCGACGTATACAAGTGCGTGGAGTCATTAGGATACGACCCGAAGCCGGGTGATCTAGGCGTGGGCAGGTTGAAGCGTGGCGAAAGCTACGTGGAGGACCGCAAGCGGTATTGATCTGCAAATCATTCGTGTGACCTGCGTCTCGGAGTGAAAGGCTAATCTAACCCGGCATCAGCTGGTTCCTTCCGAAACATGTCGTAGCATGACCTAACTGGAGATAGTCGGTGAAGTAGAGCACTGATTGATGGTCCCGGGGAAGAAATTCCTCAGCCGTTTGTCAAACTCCAAACTCACCGTCGTCGAAGAAAGTTGGAGTCCGGACTACTGGGGTAAGCTTGTAGTCCGTAAGGGAGACAACCCAGCCCGTGGTTAAGGTCCCAAAGTGTCGACTAAGTGTTAATACTAAAGGGCGTCCCAAGCCCTAGACAGCTGGAAGGTTAGCTTAGAAGCAGCTATCCTTTAAAGAGTGCGTAACAGCCCACCAGTCGAGGTTTGGGGCCCCGAAAATGGACGGGGCTCAAGTCGACCACCGATACCACGGAGCACCGCAAGGTGATCTCGTAGGAAGGCGTTGCGTTCGGGCAGAAGCAGGGCTGTGAAGTCCTGTGGACCGTGCGGAAACGAAAATCCTGGTAATAGTAACAGCATAGATAGGTGAGAATCCTATCCGCCGAAGGGGCTAGGTTTCCTCGGCAATGATCGTCAGCCGAGGGTTAGTCGGTCCTAAGACGTACCGTAATTCGAGTACGCCAAAAGGGAAACAGGTTAATATTCCTGTACCTCGTGACATTGAAACCAACGTTTTTGGGCAGGCCAAGCGGCGCCGTCGCGCCGTCTAAGCAGCGAATCCCGTGGAGAGCCGTAATGGCGAGAAGCGGGCGAATCTGTAATGGCGAAAGTTGGCTGCACCCGGGAACCCGTGAAAAGGGAGTCACGAGTCCGTACCGAGAACTGACACAGGTGCCCCTAGCTGAAAAGGCTAAGGCGTGTCGGAATAATTTGGCTAAGGGAATTCGGCAAATTAGCTCCGTAACTTCGGGAGAAGGAGTGCCTGCTATGAAGATAGCAGGTCGCAGTGACAAGAGAGCTCTAACTGTCTAATATCAACATAGGAGATCGCAAACCCGTAAGGGCTAGTACGATCTCTGAATCCTGCTCAGTGCAGGTACCTGAAACCCCGGTTCAACGGGACGAAGGGCCTGTAAACAGCGGGGGTAACTATGACCCTCTTAAGGTAGCGTAGTACCTTGTCGCTTAATTGGCGACTTGCATGAATGGATCAATGAGAGCTCTACTGTCCCTAGCCAGAGTCCGGTGAAGCTTACTTTCTAGTGCACAGTCTAGAGACCTCTAGGGGGAAGTGAAGACCCCGTGGAGCTTTACTGCAGCCTGTCGTTGGGTTGTGATTTTGGATGTACAGTGTAGGTAGGAGACGTCGAAGTCGGTGCGCCAGCATCGATGGAGTCGCAATTGGGACACTACCCTTCCAGGATTACGACCCTCACTCCGAGAGGAGGACCCCGATAGGTGGGCAGTTTGCCTGGGGCGGGACGCCCTTGAAAAGATATCAAGGGCGCACAAAGGTTGACTCAAGTGGGTCGGAAACCCACTGAAGAGTGCAAGAGCATAAGTCAGCCTGACGTTATTCAGCACAGTAGTGGATGACGAGACGAAAGTCGGTTCTAGCGAACTTTTGAGCTCGCTTGGTGCGAGCCAAAAATGACAGAAAAGTTACCCCGGGGATAATTGAGTTGTTGCCGGCAAGAGCACATATCGACCCGGCAGCTTGCTACTTCGATGTCGGTTCTTTCCATCCTGGCCGTGCAGCAGCGGCCAAGGGTGAGGTTGTTCGCCTATTAAAGGAGATCGTGAGCTGGGTTTAGACCGTCGTGAGACAGGTCGGTTACTATCTACTAGAGGTGTCAGTAGTCTGAGGGTAAGCTACTTTTAGTACGAGAGGAACAGGGTAGCGGCGCCACTGGTGTATCAGTTGTCCGACAGGGCACTGCTGAGCAGCTACGCGCTAAGGAATAAGAGCTGAATGCATCTAAGCTCGAAATCTGACTTGAAAAGAGACTACATTAAGGGTCCCGGTAAAAGACCGGTTTGATAGGGTCGGGATGTACGCACCAAGGCAACGAGGTGTTCAGTCCGCGGCTACTAATAATCCGTGCCTGTCTGTCTTGCTTTGTCCAGGCGAAATCTGATATGTGTGTGAGAGTATACACGGTTCTTTGATAAAGTATTTATACAATGGTTCCATCCATGTATCGCTCGTTGCCAAGATGGCGGAGCGGCTACGCAATCGCCTGCAGAGCGATTCCATTCCGGTTCGAATCCGGATCTTGGCTTAACTTTATCATTCATCGTGAGTGAGTTTGGCGGCCATAGCGGCGGGGCAATTCCTGTACCCATCCCGAACACAGAAGATAAGTCCGCCAGCGTTCCTTATTGTACTGAAGTATGAGAGTCTTCGGGAACTCTGGATCGCTGCCAACTCACTCACAATTGATTCTAACTACTACTTTTTCCTAACAACAATTTTTTTAACTTAATATCTATTTTGTATTTTTTGAGGATTATAGTTATTCTAACAGCTCACTATACCGCGCAAAGCGCGGCACAGCAATAACAAATAATTAAACTTACTTCAAGATACTCTATTATTCAATTAGAATACTCTACTCCTTCAATTGCTGCACATTTTTCATCATATTTTGTATGCAAATCTTTCTCTAATATTCTCCTTCTAATAAGCTCGACTGGTTTTATTTTATTTTATTTTATCTTGTGTATTAATATACTCAAAAGCACCTTTATAGCATAAAGTCAGTAAGTAAATTGTTTCTCTCTTGTTCAAAAATGGGGCTCAACAGCCCTCATTTCTTTTTTTAGTAAACTGTGCTAGTTTGAGCAGATTTCTCTTTCCTTGCATTAATAAAGTTCGATCTATCAGAAATAATTATACGGGTAAAGACCAATATTTACAGGATATCACATGTGGGGAATCTGATGACAGAATATGATCTGATAGTAATAGGCTCCGGCTCTGGTATGAATTATGTAAATTCAATGCTCGATGCAAACCCTGAAATGAAAGTTGCTCTGGTTGATAAAGACGAACCTGGGGGAATATGTCTTACAAGAGGCTGCATTCCTTCAAAGATGCTTCTCTATCCTGCAGAACTTGTAAAGGACATTGAAAAAGCAGGGAACTTCGGGATTAGAGCTTCAATAGAGAGCATCGATTTCAAGTCTGTAATGGACAGGATGCGTTCAACAATATCAACAGATATTGAAGGCATAAAACAAGGTTACACATACATGCCTCGTATGACATTCTACAATGCAGCTGCAGAGTTCATCTCGCCTTACACCATGAAAGTAGTTGAGGAAACCATCACTGCAAAAATGATATTCCTGTGTACAGGCTCAAAGCCTGCAATTCCACCTGTAAAGGGAATCGATGAAGTCGACTATCTCACAAGCGATGATGTCCTGAAACTAACAGAGCTTCCGGAAAGTCTTGCCATAATCGGAGGTGGATACATTGCAGCAGAATACGGTCATTTCTTTTCATCCATGGGTTCAAAGGTCACAATAATCGGCAGAAATGCCAGAATTATTCCAGAAGAAGAACCTGAGATATCAGTCCTTGCAAAGAAAATGATGTCTGAGTACATGGATATTCTGACCAACTGCGAGGTAGTTGAGGTCAAGAACTCATCCGAAGGAAAAGTTGTAGTTGCAAAAGACCGTGAAACCGGCGAAGAAAAAGAAGTTGTTGCCTCTGCAATACTGGTAGCAACAGCAGAAGCCCCAACACCGACATCCTCAAACCTGAACTTGGAGGTATTGAAACAGACAAAAACGGTTGGATAAAGGTAAATGAGCATCTTGAAACATCACAACCAAACGTCTGGGCTTTTGGAGATGCCAACGGAAAGTATCTTTTCAAGCATGTTGCAAACCATGAATCCAGTGTTGTTTACTACAATGCAATCTTGAAAAAGAAAATAAAAGCAGATTATCATGCAGTTCCATATGCTGTTTTTTCATATCCTGAGATTGCCGGAGTCGGGATGACAGAAAGGCAGGCAGTTGAAGAGTATGGAAAAGATAACATTATGATTGGTTTTTATCGTTTTCAGGAAACTGCAAAAGGTATTGCCATGTCTCTTGGGGATGAGTTTGTAAAAGTTATATTTGAAGGACAGACTCAGAAAATTCTTGGCGCCCATATTATAGGTCCTGAAGCTTCAGTTCTTCTCCATCAGATAATTCCGCTTATGTACACAGAAGGCCAGGATGCCAGTCCGATTATGTATGCAATGGATATTCATCCCTCACTTAGTGAGGTCATCAAAAGAGCATTCTACTCAAGGATGCCTCCTCTTGAGTATCACATGATAATGCAGGCTTATGGATTGGAAGAAGCAGAGTAATTAAAAGACGGTTAAAAAAGACAAATGAGAGAACTTTAGTTCTCTCAATGTTTGCTATATTTGATTTTATTCCTGTGTTCCGATCCATTCATTGACTTTGTCCTGATTTGCATCTACCCATTTCTGAGCAGCTTCTTCTTCAGGCACGCCGTCTGCAAGGTCAGACATTACAGACTGGATATCATCGTGAGTCCAGTTGAACCTGCTTATTATTCCGTAAAGCTCCGGATCATCTTCAGCGAGTCCTACTCTTGCAAGTGTTTCAACGTGGTCAGCCTGTCCATAGATTCCGTTTGGATCTTCAAGGTATTTCAGGTCAAAGCTGTTAAATGCCCAGTGAGGTGACCAGAGTGTTACAACAACCCATTTCTCATCTTCGATTGAGCTCTTAAGTTCAGCAGTCATTCCTGCACTGCTGCTTGCAACAAGCTCATAGTCAAGACTGTAGTTTTCGATTGCAGTTTCAGTTGTAGACATGATACCAGCTCCTGGATCAATACCAATGATCTCACCATCGAACATATCCTTGTTGTCATTGAGTTCTTCTATAGAATCAATTGTCACATATGTTGGGACAACAAGACCAATACGGCAGTCTTCAAGATTCACTGCAACACTGTCAATGTCATCTCCATATGTTTCCCAGTAGTTCTTCTGGGTCTGTGGAAGCCATGCTGAAGTTGTGAAGTCTAAATTACCTTCAGCAAGTTGCTGGTAGAGTGCTCCTGCATCAACAGCCATTATCTCAACATCATAACCTGCCTGTTCTAAAACAAGTTTCATGACATTTGTACTGGCAATTTCTCCATCCCAGGTAACATAGCCTATAGTGACTTCCTTTGTAACGGTTGCTTCTTCATCTATTCCTGTATCTGTTGTGCCTTGATCAGCACATCCACTCACCATTACAAGCATGGCAAGCATGAATAGTACTGAAAGGACTTTTATTTGACTTTTCATTTTATCACTACATTTTAGTATAATTAAGACCGGGTGGTCATAAATCTAAATCTAAATCCGAATTTGAAGTTGCAAATTCCATCATTTTTTAGGAGTAAGGTTCTGCGTCAGCCTGTCAAGTATTATGGCAATGATCACAATTCCAAGACCAGCTTCAAATCCCTGGCCAATATCTACTCTCTGGATTCCCACAAGCACCTGATAACCAAGTCCACGTGCACCTATCATAGCAGCGATAACCACCATTGATAGTGAAAGCATGATACACTGGTTCACGCCTGCCATAATTGTTGGAAGGGCGACGGGAAGTTCAACTTTGAATAATTTTTGCAGTGAAGTTGTTCCAAAGGCGGTTGCAACTTCTTCAAGTTCCACGGGAACCTGTCTTATTCCAAGATTTGTCAGGCGAATTGCAGGTGGCATTGCAAACACAATGGTTGCCACAAGACCCGGAACATTTCCAAGTCCGAAGAAGATAACTGCAGGAATCAGGTAAACAAACGAAGGCATTGTCTGCATGAAATCAAGTATTGGTTTAACAATGTGGAATGCAGTTTCATTTTTTGCAGCAAGTATCCCGGTTGGAATTCCTATTAACAAGGCCATAAGAGCTGACGATAATACAAGAGCAATGGTCTCCATGGAAAGTGTCCACAGGCCCATACTATCTATTAGTAAAAGTCCGAAAGCACTTCCTATTGCAAGTTTGATGTTTTTCCTGGAAAGCAGGTAAACAAGAACTGCAGCCGCAATAATGAATGCAAAAGGTGGTAAAAATAACAAAGCATCCTTAAAACCGGATATTAGCAGATCGATGATATCACTAAAGATATCCATCAAAAAACCGAAATTGTCATTCAGCCAGTAAACTCCCGATTCTACTGTTTCCCCTATGGGAAGTTCAGGTAAGACCATTCTGATCATCCTCCGTGATCGCCAGAGCACCAAGTATGCTGCCTCTGACAATAACTCCTAAGAGTTTGTTGTTTTCATTAACCACTGCAAGCGGACATGAGCATCCTGTCATCATAGGAATAATTTCCTTGACAGGTACATCAGGTTTCACAGACAGAACATCTGTAATTAAAACATCCTGCAGAGTTTTCTTCTCTTTCACAGCCTCAACGGCATCATCAATGTAGAGTATCCCTTTGACCACTTTTTCAGGGTCAACCACAAATATAGAGGATATTCCATGTTTTTTCATAAGCTGAAGAGCCACTTTCAGTCCTGCATTGATAGAAACAACGGGTTCAGGTCTTTTCATCACATTCTCAGCAGTAAGTATCTTAGTCCTGTCAACACCGGCAACGAATTCAGAAACGTAGTCATCTGCAGGGTCAGTAAGTATTTCTTCTGCAGTGCCAATCTGAGCAATGATGCCATCTTTCATGATAGCAATACGGTCACCGAGTTTCAGTGCTTCATCAAGGTCGTGTGAAACAAAGACAATGGTCTTTTTCATTTTGTCCTGAAGCGCGATCAACTCGTCCTGCATCTCTGACCTGATAAGAGGGTCAAGTGCGCTGAATGCTTCATCCATTAGCAGTACATCAGGGTCAGTAGCAAGCGCCCTTGCAAGTCCCACCCTTTGTTGCATCCCGCCGCTTAATTGTGATGTTTTACTGGATTCGTAACCTTTAAGCCCAACTTTTTCAATTGCCACTTCAGCTTTTGGATATCTTTCCTCTTTTGATACGCCCTGTATCTCAAGACCAAAAGCCACATTATCGATCACAGTTCGATGAGGAAGAAGTGCAAAGCTCTGGAATACCATCTTAGCTTTTTTCTCCTGGTTTCCCGGAGTTCCTTATCATCCATGGTGGCGATATCATCACCATCTATCAGAATATGACCGTCACTTGGATCGATCAGACGGTTAAGGCAGCGCAAAAGAGTTGATTTTCCTGAGCCGGAAAGTCCCATAAGCACAAAGGTCTCGCCTTCGTAAACATCAAAACTGACATTATACAGACCAACCGTCTGTTTTGTCCTTTCGAAGATTTCCTGTTTAGAAACGCCTTGCTCAACCAATGAGATTGCTTTTAGAGGATGTTTGCCAAAGATCTTGACAAGATTGCGGACTTCTATTTTCTTTTTTCTATGAATTGTAATACCTCAATTTGAATAAAGACGATTTGATTAATTGCCTATATTTTTGACTGGACAACCCTATATTAATCTATCGTCTCATTGCAGTGGAAATGAGCTTAATTATGTTTGATTTTGTCAAAATAAGCTCAAAAATGAATTTTTTGTTAATTTTTATAAAATAGCAGGCGATGCACAATTTCACTTAGTATATAATATCTGGTATAAAGAATGATCAAAAAAAGGAAAATGATAAAATATAGATGAAGAGAACAACAGTTCTCAACAATCTATTAACCTCTACTGAAAATGGCTATTAGATGGAGCCAAGTATATCTGCAAGGTCATAAACTTCTTCCCCAATGATCAGAATGTTCTGGGTAAATAGATACTTTACAACCACTTTATCATTGTCAAATACAATGGCAGGATTCTCACTGTCTGTTAGGTCAAGTGACCATTTTCCTGAAAATCCTTCAGATATTTTCTCATCAATTATCTCTACTGCTTCCTGAGGGATGTAAAATTCATCATCATCTGTAAGTGCAGAGTTTCCATCAGCCATTGGAACAGCAACAACAATACCTTCAAGGTTGTACTCTGTTTCACCAATTGTCAGGATATCCTTGTTGATAGGGAGTTCTGCAACAACACCTCTCCTTTCGATAACCAGAACAGGATTCTTACTGTCTGTTAAGTCAAGTGACCATATTCCCGGGAATGCCTCGTCAACTTCTACGAAGAGTTCTTCACCTACATCTTCAAGCTTAAAGCCAAAAGCATCAGCAACGCATGTTGCAAGGTCAGTGTTGTCAAGAAGTCCTATTGGTCTGTCAGGACCGTATGACCAGAGAGGTACATCTCCACCGGTGTGTCCACCACTGGTCCAGCCAATTTCAACAGTACCCTCTTCACCATTGAGTGGGCCAAGGAGTTCTTCCACTGTAAGGTCTGTATAGGAAGTTCCCTGTGTTCCAATTGTCATACCACCGCAGTTGTGGTCAGGGAAAACAATTACCAGGGTGTGTCCATCCTGTTCTGCGAAATCAACAGCTACTTCTACAGCTTCATCGAATGCAAGGAAATCTGTAACCATGTACAGAGGATCATTTGCGTGTCCTGCCCAGTCAACCTGGCTGCCTTCTACCATAAGGAAGAAACCATCCTGGTCATCAGAAAGAAGTTCAATAGCCTTTGTGGTCATTTCTGCAATTGTTGGTTCTTCATCTGTACGGCTCATTTCAGGAGACATAGCTGCTCCTGCAAACATTCCCCATACTTTACCGGATTCAACGTCTTCAAGTTCATCTGCTGTTGTAACGAACTGGTAGTCTCTGCTTTCAAGGACTTCAATTAAGTTCTCTCCATCCTGACGCTGTGCGTAGAGGAAGTCTTCTCCACCGGCAAGTACCACGTCAACATCTTCGTAGACCATCTGTTCAACAATGTCATCATATAATTTTCTTGAATGAGAGTGTGAAGCAAAAGCTGCAGGTGTAGCATGTGGAATTTCTGAAGTTGCAACAAGACCGGTGGCCTTTCCTTCAAGTTTTGCACCTTCAAGTACTGTTGCAAGTGGTACATATGCTTCAGCCATTTCTGATTCATCAAGTGTGGTTAAAAGGGTATCATTTCTGGGTCCTACACTGAGGAATCCGTTAGATGTCTTGTAACCAGTTGAGAATGCAGTTGCAGCAGATGCAGAATCTGTGATAATTGAATCTGCCATGTATGTTTTGACCATTCCTGAAACCATGCTGTCAAGCTGGAGTTCTTCTCCACTGTACCAGCGTGCAAGGGTCTGGATATCCTGGTCACATCCGTCAGGTACCATCACAATAACATTATTGATCTTCTTGTTTGAGTTTCCATCAGTCGATTTGTCGTCATTGTTGTTGGCAGCCACAGCAGGTGCTGCACTTCCAAAAACAAGCATTAATACAACAAATAATGCGAATAATAAATTGTGTCTTTTATCCATCAAATCACCAACCTCTTCAAAGGTTACTGGCATGGGTTTTGGATTGTAGACATTTGAACTTTCTACCAATAGATTATGTAGCTTAATTGTGTTTGTTATTTATTCGTAGCTCTATATACAAAATAGGATCTACAATAGCTCTTGAAAAATATGTGTATCTATATATTTAGACAATGCTGTAGCACATCGGTTTTGAATATAAACACAACTGTAAAAAATAAAAGAGATTATGGAAGCTATGCTTTCCTTATATTGCTGTAATACATACACTCATCCCTGCTGAATAGCTGCATGTCGATATCATCATCAACTACCTGAGCAGGTGACCCTCTAACAAGAACAGCAGGTACACTTTCCCCGGCTTCTCCCATAAGAAGCTGCGCAGCGGAAACAAGATTATCAGCAACTGCTTTGCGGGTGATCATCATCTCTTTTCCAAAGAGGTCAAAGGTTCCTCTTGCATCCTCAACAGGAATCATACCTGAAGTCCCAAGAGCAATTCCAACACAACCAAGTCTCAGAGGCTGGGTACGGCTGTCACCCACAATAACTCCTATTTTGCATTTGCAGCGTTCTTTGATCTCCCTTCTTATTCTGCCGGCACTTTTCTGTGCATTCTCAGGGAGGAGAACAACGTATCCTTCAGGTGCATTGGAAGCATCGATTCCGGCATTAGGAGCAAGTGTTCCTCTGGTAATGGTAAGTGCAGCTCCCGAAACGCCTCCGAATATCTCATCGCATTCCTGAAGTATCAGTTCCATTTCCCTGACATCAAGCTGGTATTTTTCAGCAAGCTCTTTTGCTTTCTCGCCGGGAGCAACATCATCAAGACGCACAAGACGACCTTCTGAAGTTGCAAGTGGTGATTCGGCAATAATTAGAATGTCATTATCCTGAAAATCAAGTCCCTGTTTTTCAAGTGAATCAACGATAATCTCTGCAATGTTGTCTCCTGGTTTAATTAATGGAGTTTTGATCCCAAACATTTGCAGGGATGGGAAAGGTGGCTCTTGTGGCATTATTTCTCTCCAGTCAGGTAATTTTTCATTATTTTGATGGCACAGTAATCTCCACACATGGAACATGGTCCTTCATCAGGACACATCTGTGCAGGTCTTGTAGGGTCAATAGCAAGTTCTGCCTGTCCTCTCCAGTCGAAATTTGCTCTTTTTTCAGCAAGCATCAGGTCAGCATCATTTAGTCCATACTTCATGGAATCCCCGATGTGAGCTGCAATCCTGAATGCAATAAGTCCTTCTTTAACCTGTTGAGGATTTGGAAGTGAGAGGTGTTCTGCCGGTGTAATATAACAAAGGTAATCTGCCCCTGCACCACTGGCCATACTGGCACCAACCGCTCCTGCAATGTGATCGTAACCAACAGCAATATCAGTTGGAAGTGGACCTGCAACAAAAAGTGGGAAATCAGCTTTATCCTTGTATAATTTCACAGAACCCGGAATGTCAGATGCCTGTATATGTCCTCCCATGCCGTTGATTATTACCTGCACGCCCATTTCATTCGCTCTTTTTGCAAGTGCTGCATTCGTTTCAATTTCCATTAACTGGGCACTGTCTTTCATATCATGGATGCAACCGCTTCTCATGGTATTTCCAAGGGATAGCACAACATCATTCTCCCTTAGTATCTCCATTATCTCATCAAAATGCTCGATGAAAGGATTCTCACATTCATTAAGAAGCATGAAACTGCTGGTAAAGGAACCGCCTTTTGAGACCATTCCCATTACCCTGCCTGTACCTTTGAGCTGTTCAAGCATCTCTTTTTCCACACAGTGAAGCAGTACTGAACTTACTCCCTCATCAACATGTTTTTTCAGGTAGGACAGAATGTCATCAATTGTTAAGTTCTCCATTCCGCATTCAACGATTGTCTGGTAAATGGGAACTGTTGTAACCGGAAGTTCTGTGTTCTCAAACACCATCTTCCGGATGGCAGAGATATCACCTCCCATTGAAAGGTCGGTAATTGTAGCTGCTCCGTATTGCTGTGCCACCTTTACTTTTTCTACTTCTGCTTTCGGTTCAATGGCGGCAGAGGATGTTCCAAGGTTAACATTTATTTTTGTTCTGGCACCTTTGCCGATAGCAACAGGTGGACAGCCTTTTCGTGTCATTATAACAAGGCTGCCATTTGCAACCCTTTCCAGAACAAGTTCTTTATCAATATTCTCTTTTTTTGCAATTTCAAGCATCTCATATGTGAGGATGCCCTCTTTTGCATGGTCGACTTGCGTTTTTGTCATTATTGTATCTTCCCTATATCGGCCATTTCAAGTATGGTTGGTGTATTGTTATGTTTGCCAATTGGCATGAGATGAATTCCACGACAGAGCTTTTTCAGTTCTTTTATAGCCTCTGCACAAATAACCATGCCTTCTTCCTGTTGTTTTTCAGCAGAGTCCATCCTCTCGATTATCTCATCAGGCACATTTATCCCTGGAATGTTTCCATTCATGAACCGTGCCATGTTTGCAGACCTGAGTGGAATCACTCCTGCAATGATCGGAACCTCAATATCTCCAATGGATTCCATGAACTCTTCGAACACAGAAATGTCATAGACAGCCTGAGTCTGCAAAAAGTCAATGCCAGTTTTGACCTTCTTTCGCAGCTTCATCATCTGTGCTTTCTTTGAAGGATCGGTATTTGTTACAGCACCCACAACAAACTGAGGTGGATTCTCGATTGTATTACCTGCAAGGTCAAAACCATCCTGCATCTTTTTAACGATACTCAGAAGCTGCACGGAGTCCAGATCATAAACCGGTCTTGCTTTTGGATGATCTCCTTTTGTTGTGTGGTCACCTGTCATTATACAGATGTTCCTGATACCCATTGAATATGCTCCAAGAAGATCGGATTGCAGTGCAAGTCTGTTCCTGTCCCTGCATGTAAGCTGCATGATAACCTCATGACCGCTGTCAAGGAGAGCTTTACTTACTGCCAGCGGACTCATACGCATGATAGCTTTCTGGTTGTCAGTTACATTGAGAGCGTCAACCCATCCTCTTGTGAGTTCCGCATCAGAAAGCATTTCTGCAAGGTCTGTTCCCTTTGGAGGGCTGACCTCTGCTGTTATCAGAAAATCGTTTGATGAGAGTTTATCTTTGAAGGTACGGGACATCGGGGAATTATATGTATGTCAGGGTTTTAAAATCATCGCAGGAGAGAATTGAGTTTTTCTTTTAGAAGCAGGTATTTTTGCTCATTTTCTGGATAAAGGTCGATATGTATGGGGCCAGTCTTTACTTTGATGGCTTTAGAATAATGGGACATACGATATGAGTTGTAAAGAAAGATTACAAACATTAGAGGCAAAAAGACTACGAATGAGATATTTTCAGCATCACAAAAGCCGTATTTTTCGATTGAATCTAACCCATTACTCATGCTCATAACTGCAACAATTAGTATCATAAGCCCTAAAATTAAAAAGTATGGTTTTCGGTATTTGTGTAAAGTGTTGTTGAAATCAGATATCTCTACTATTTTTTCAACAGGTATTTTCACATCTTTGAATAATGGTTTTTTCACAATTATTTCTTCGTTGTTGATTATTATCTCAAAATATGACCGAAGATGAATGATCATCAGGATAACAGATACTGTTAAAACAACACTAAGGTAAGTCCAGATACTTCGGTATAAATGGTCAACCAAAGTTAAGGGTATGAATACAAAAAAAATGGCAATAATTACTGGTATGTATTCATAATCAGGAATATGCAATGGGACTTTCATTTTGATTTCGTCATTTATTTTATTCATCGAATGTTGAATCTCCAGAGTCGTCTAAAATCGTGTTATGCAATTTCCCGAGTTTCAATTATCCGTTTCAGCTCTTCAGGTTCCTTTGAGTAGAATATGAAATTGGATTTGTCGGTATCCACTCTTAGAAGACTAGAATATGAGCGTTTTTTCAGTAAATTCACAATAATTGCTGCTGCCAGGAATATGAACCAGAACTCATAAAGAAGTATATACACTCCTTCTGTCAATGAAACTCCTGATACTCCATAACGCAGGTCATGTCCTGCTTTGTAAATCAGATATGCAGTAAGGACAAGTAATAACAGAATCTGCATCATGCGATATTTGTAGCTTCTGTTCTCTCTGATCTGCACCTTTTTTACGTCTTTCTTGTTGATTACAAGAGGACTGAAAAGAGGTCTGTGAACTATTATCATGTGGGGATTGATCTCAACCTGCGTCCGTTCTTTGATAAAAAGAATGATGAATCCGATGTACCAGATCGCATAGATCAAAACTTTGCATTCAGATGATTGCAGACACAGAGCATAGACGATTAAAGTTGCTGCAACCATAAAAGTAAGAACTTTCAACATGCTTTTGTCAAAAGTCATGTCCAGTTGCATCTTTTGTTTAAACTGGGTGTCTGTGCTCATTTTAGTAATCTCTTCTCTGATTAGAATCAGTTATTTGATGGATTATTTGTACCATCAGGAAGTTGGGGAGCAAGGTCACATGCACGTGAGTTCTAATTGGATTACATTGCGACCTTGCGGTTGGTACATTGGGTTCCCACAGACTTTCTGTATTTGTGGGGGTGCTTAATAAAAAAACATTAATTTATTTAGATATTATGGCCAAAGATTCAAACTGAAATAAATAGCTCTCAATTTTGATGCAAAAAACAAGTAATAAGCTATTTAAAAAAAATGAAATGCCGATGAATTAATATCAGCCGATAGTAAAGTCTGCTATGAGCACTTCTCCGTTATTTGCATCAATACCAACAAGTCCCGGAAGACTTTTATCAAGCCCAAGGTTTGGATCTGTAAACTGCATCCACCATGCCAGACGAATTTCATCATTCTCAGTATATTTCCAGATAAGTTTAGACTCAATTACTTCTATACTATTCGAAACATTACCTTCGTATGCTTGTTCTTCTATGAACTCTTTTAAGTAATCAATGGCTTCTTCTTCAGTTAGAATTGATTCATTGTCTACTGTGTACTTATTTTCATCCAATACTTCCCAGTGTTCCCTGTAGCTTGAAACCTCGCCAGTTTCTGAATTTACGCTTATTGTCACTCCATCCGATATGAGAGGAACACCGTTAATTATTCTGATGTACTTTATGTGGTAGAATCCTGGAAGGTCATCTGCATTCTCCCGATAATTAATAAATTCAAATCTTATTTTGTTCAACTGCTCATCCGTGAGCTTTGTTTCCATATATTGTTCAGCTATTTCCAGAGCTTCTTCTTCACTCACTTCGCCATCGGAAAATGTCTCTTTTGAACCATCATAGATAAAGACTAAATTTCCGTCATCAGCATCTATCCCCGCAAGAATGCTCCTATCATTGCTGGTTTTAGATGTAAGTTGCCATATTATTCCAAAATCGCCATCATTAATAAGCTGTGCATTGATATAATTAGCTTCAAAGTCTTGATTTTCAGCTATCAATATATTTTTAGCTTCTTCCAAACTTACATTTACTTCCGTTGTGTTAGGATCAAGATATTTGGGATTTACTCTGTCTCCTCTTGTAGTAACTGTACATAGTAGAGTTCCATCATAAGGGTCAATTGATGCTACAATAGTTCCATTATAGATAGTTTTAGATGTCAATTGCCATATTATCCCAAATTCGCTATCGTTAATTAGTTCTCCATCTACAGAGCCACTATCTATTTCTGAATCTGTGGATGTCAGTATGTCTTTTGCCTCTTCTAAAGTTATATTTACTTCAATTGTATCAGGATCAAGATACTTTGAATGGCTTGATTGTTCTTCTTTTGTTGTAACTATCCATTCATGTTCTGAAGCTATTAATCCTATAACAATCAGTGTAACTACTAGTAAGGCTGCTATGAGAATGTGTTTATTATATGTATGCTTCATATTGGATATCACTCTTCAGTCCCTTTCATAAACAAATAATATAATCTCTCCAGAATGTGCATCTATCCATGTTGCTGCAGGAGAATCTTCGTTTGCAAATGTTGAATCTTTAAACCGTATCCACCATGCAAGGTGTATTGTTTGTTTATCGTCAAATTTCCAGACAAGAGTAGAAGAATCAATTTTAACGGTATCTGCTTTATCTTTCCCGATGAAAGGTTCATTTACCATGTATTCTTTGAGTATTTCAGAAGCTTCATCTGAGGAGATGTCGGGCTCTGTGGAAACAACTGCCACTTCATTTTCATCCATTGACCAGGGTTTACGGCCGTATTTTCAATATTAGTTTTCCTCATTGCTTCAAGGAGAATGTAAGTTTATTCACTGTTTTTCTCCTTGATTGTTATTTCCATAATATGATGAGATTGGTTCTAAAATATTTTAAAACAATATCTCATCAAGTCATACTTCTTCAATAATCTTAAGGAACAATTTTTGCAGAGTTAATTCCTGTTCTTCTAATATAGATATGGTGCCACCAGCCTTTGCTATGGCTTTTGCAATTTCAGCGCCATTTTTAATATTAGAATGCACTTTCAGTGTCGTATCTTGTATCTCAACCTCTTCTACACCGTCTACATCCTTTACAACTTCTACAGCTTCTGAAGGTATGATATCCTGAACTTCAAGTAGATAATGTACTCCTTCCTTTTCTCTTACCACACTTCTCAAATCTTCAATTGAGCCAACTGCCAACAATTTACCTTTGGCAATTATTGCAATTCTATCGCATATTTCTTCAACTTCCTCCATTGAGTGTGAACTCAGAAAAACAGTTACTCCTTTATTTTTGCTAAGATCTGTAATTAAGTCTCGCATCATTTGAGCACCCTTTGGATCAATTCCACTTGTTGGCTCATCTAAAAATATTATTTCAGGATCATTGATAAGTGCCTGAGCAAGGCCAAATCTTTTTCTCATTCCTGTTGAAAAGCCTCCAATTTTTTGGTCAATAGCATCTTTTAGGCCCACCAGTTCAAGAATTTCGACTATTTTTTTTTCTTTATCAGGTGTTGAATTAAGATCTGCATAAAATCTCAAGTTTTGGCGTGCAGTAAGATCATCATAATAGCCGGCAGGTTCCGGAAGTACTCCTGTTACTTTTCTTATATTTATGATCTGCTTGACGATATCATATCCGGCAACGTATCCTTCACCATTTGTGGGTTCCAGCAATCCTATAAGCATTTTCATAGTTGTCGTTTTGCCTGCACCATTTGGACCAACAAATCCAAAAACTTCGCCTTTTTTGACCTTAAAGCTAAGTGAATTAACCGCAGTAATTTCATTGTGCTTTCCAAATTTTTTGGTCAATTCATTTACGATAATTGGATATTCATACTTCATTCTATCATCTCCTTCCAAATTTATAGATTATTATTCCTAAAATAACAAAAGCAACCACTATCATGGTAATTCCTATATATCCGCTACTTTCTGATTTTTCCACGTTGACGATGATTTTTCCATCTTCGCTATTGATAGTGTCACTTGTTGCACGCATCAAGATTTCTTTTGGACCAGAAGAAGCATCTGCTCTTGCAGATATTTCGATTGGAATTTTAACAGACTCACCTGCCTCTAATTCTTCGATTGCACCAAAAGTTTTAATTTCTGTAGATATGCCTGTGTCTTCCTGAAGCTGGAGCTCAACATTTTCGATTGCTTGCAGCCCTGTATTTTTTAATGTAACAGATACCTCTGTTTCTGACCCGGGATTAAGAGTAAGGTTTAGAGATTGTGGGATAATTTCCAGTGCTTCGTTTTTTTCAAGTTCCTCATCGATATATACTTCCAATAATTGGCTAACACTCTGATTGCTGTTTTCCGGAGTAGCTGATACTATTATACTATACATTCCATTTTCAGTATTAACCGGAGGATTTACCCGGACAATGAAATTCTGAGTACTGCTTTCTTCAATGCTTTGTTTTTTGATCCTGTATTTTTCATCTTCTGTTTCAAGAAGTTGCACACTCCAGTTAGCTGGTTTCTCATCAACATCAAGATTAATTGTTATCCTGTGTTTGTAGTCGTTAGTGACTGTAACAACAAAGTCAACAGGATCTGCAGGTGAGGTTTGCAAGCCGGGGATATCCGAATAAAGTTCAAGGTTAATATCAGCATTATTATCAATTTTGACAGCATACTCTCGGAGAATTACTTCTCCTTCATCTGGAACAAAACGCACCCAGATTGAATATAGTCCATTTGTAGCAGACTGTGATGATTTTATTCGAAGTATTATTTCTCTTTCATCTTCTTCATCGTCATCATATTCTGGGAAGTTTAGAGATGTAATCTGTTCATCGTCCTCATAAAATCCCGCATTCCATCCTTGAGGGATATCAACTACGGAAAAAGTACACCATGATTCTTCTTCGTAATCGTATCCTTTTTGGACATTAATAGGAAATTCAACTGTATCTCCTGCAATAGCTACCTTTCCTGTTGTAGGAGAAATAGCTATGACTGAAGACCAGTCTGCAACTGCTAGGTTACAGATTATTAGCGTTAGGAGAAAATATGTCAGGAAAAGTATTCGATAAATATTTTTAAACATATTTTTCCTCATTTACAGTGAAATATCTTTTTTCAGAAAGGCAATAACTGTTATGACCAACAAAATGATAGGTGATACAACAAGAACTACCAGATTAGGCCAGAATTCATTTAACCAATCGTTGATTGTATGGCTCGTATCAAAAATTCCCTCTACCTCAGGATAGTAATCAAATGATTCCTTCATAACATCTGGCACTCCTGCTGATGAAAACACATAATGATGGCTTGGAACAAAATTCAGCCAATCCAGTGTTTTTTCATTTGAAATTTCCAGATCTTCAGTTATGGTGTAAGTAGATGTGAATATTAATTGAGCAAACAATATTACAAAAATTAACCATATAGCAATATTGTAAAGAAGAGATGTATTTGCCTTTTTCACGATAGTTGATATGAACATTGAGATTGCTAGGAAAAATAGACTATAAAAGAATGTTAATAATACAAATATCTCAATGCGTGTAATATGTTGCAAAGTAACTGGAATTCCTGATACAATAAGCATTGAGCCTGCTGCAATATTAATTGAGATAAATAGTGAAAGAAGAATGCATAAACTACATCCAACTATCTTTCCTAAAATGACATTATCTCTGAATACTGGATGTGTTAGTAGTGTGTTCATAGAGCTGGATTTTATTTCTTTTACTATTGCATCAAAACCCAGTACAATTCCAATAACAGGTGCGAACCTTCCTACAATCATTGCTACACCTTTAAATCCTCTCATTATATCAGCCATTCCAAGAACAGTAGAAGTGTACTCTACCTCCATTCCTTTTACATAGGACCATGCGAAAATAACAAGTGTAAATGTAGCTGCAAAAGATAGAAATACTGGGCTTCTCAAATGGTCGATGAATTCTTTTTTTGCTATTATCATCATATTACTAGTTGCATTCATCATTTTATATCCCTCATTAGATGTCTTCCCGCAAAAATGAGATGTAAGAAACAATTACCAAAATAACCGGTATTGCTATCAATATCATTATATTTTGCCAATAATACCCAAGCAGATAAGATAAAGAGTATCTGGTGTCCAAAATACCATGTACTTCTTTTTGTATACTAAAAGACCCATAGCTCAAATCTAGTGTTCCTACAGTTACTTCTGCAAAGTGATGTATGGGGGAGATGTTAAACAACAAAGCTCCAGTAGATAAAAATTCATCAGTCATATCGAACATTGATTGGCCTGTAATAAAAGATGTCAACATGATTATTGATGGACCCAGGGCAAAACACATGTTAATCCATATTATAATTCCAAAAGCAAGAGAATTGAGTTCATTTTTAAATTTTATCGAAGTTAATATTCCCAATGATGCAAAAATCAAAAGATATAAAAAAGTAAAAATGCCATATACTAATAGCCGCAGAAGACTCTCTAATTGGGCAACCTGTCCACTGATAATGTAATCGGATGCTACAATTATCATTAAAGAAATGAATACAACAAGAAAAAGAGTGAGTGATATCCCTACAAATTTGCCAGTTATGATATTATCACGAAATACTGGATGTGTCAGCAGAACATTAATGCTTTTGCTGTTTTTTTCCTTAACGATTGCATCATAGCCCAATACGATTCCTATTAATGGGAAAAAGACACCTATTATTTTAGTGGCATCTCCAAAATCATTACCGTATGTATAGATAAATAAAGAAATCATAAATACTGCCATTAGTAATATTAGACTTCTTTCATATAATTTGTCAGAAAACTCTTTTTTTGCTATTGTAGTAATTGCATTCAGGTTGATCATTTTAAACACCTTTTCTGTTTTAATAAAAATAAGCACAAAATGCAGACTAGAATATCTACGGTTCTAAAAGATGGAGATTGTTTATTTTTAGATTCATCCGGATTATTAGGACTAGTTTTATTCAGTACTGTTGTCTTGTTTACCAGACTGTTGTTTTCAGGTATCTTTTCATCGTCCATATGTATGATTTGGCTTACAGACATTTCTTGCCATCCATTTTTCAAATCTTCACCATTTAGTGAAAATAAAGATGGATTACCATATATCAGTTCATTATCTGAAAATTGAACGTAATCTAGAATTAGCAACTCCTTATTACAGATCCATTCGTCCAAAAAGTCATATCTTCCATTTATAACAGGTGTTAATTGGGTGAGATTAGCACCATTCGAGCGGACTAGAAATAAAGGTGCTGAAATGTTATTACTATCACTTAAGGATGACTCGGTGTCAATCAGTTTTCCTTCTGATGATAATCCAGATGTGAATGCAATAAAGTCTCCTGAAGAACTGATAGATACTGTTTTTTTCTCAAATAGTTCCAATATATGACTGGGTATTAGCCCTATATCAGTAATGTAAAAAAGATTTTCTCCATCACGATTTATGGAATAAATTTTGCTCCCATCTTCAATAAAAAGCAACTTTTCCCCATCAGGGAACCACTGAACTTGAGATGCATTCCCTTCATGCAGAAGTCTTCGGGTATGTTTTTCCCCTTCAAAAATATATAAATCTCCATTTTCTTCCAGCACTATAGAGGATCCATTTGGTTGCCAGTTACTTAAATCAGAATAATTAGGACTATTTTTATTTATTTCAGCTTCCAGTAGATTTGTTCCATCTACATTAGCAATATATGTTAAATATCTGTCACCAATGCTTGAAAAAATGGTTATTTTTTTCTTATCGGGGCTAAGTGTGAATTTCGTAAATTTTTCATCTGGATTGGATGGATATATGGTTTGAATAGGATTTCCTTCTTTATCAGCAAACATTAAAGACCCATCCCCTGTCAGGAAACAAATAATCGTAGAATTATACCATACAGGTTTACTGGCTTCTGCTCTTAATTCAAAGGCATCTGTTCCATCTGTATTTTCAATCCAAAGGTTTCCAAGAAAATTATCTGGATCATCATATACGTAAGCTATTTTACTTGAATCCGGGCTGAATGTTAACTCTCTGTACCGAACATTACCACCAAGATTGCTTATTGCTTCAGAAAGAGTAGTTGTTTCTGAAGACCCCATTACTCTCATATCTGTACCATCGGGTTTGCAGATAACAACATTTCCTCCCTCTCTTTTCGATATTGAAAAATAGATTTTGTCGCCTGATGGATTCCAGCCAATTGGCAAAGCAAAGACGATATAGTTACTTTCTTCTTCTGTAATCTTATAGTCTATTTTTCCATAGGTTTTGTTTTTGATGTCCATCAAATAAATATGATTGAGACTTTGAGACATTGAAATTGGGCTGTATGAACTCACCAATAAGTAGTTTCCATCAGGACTCAATCTTTCGGATGATATAATATATTCTTCAGCCACAAATAAGGGATTTATTTCGATTGAGTTGACACTGGAATTATTCGGTATTGCTATAGTTTGTGCAGTTCCAAATAAAAGCAACATCATGCAAACAGTAATAGTTTTTGCACCCATTTTAGTATCCTACTTATAAAGAAATATAAGCTCTGGATATCCCAGAGCTTTTGATGTTCAAGCGTCATGATTTATGACTAATGCCGTGTAGTCAGTGTTCACTCCACCATATTGAAGGTGCAAGTAAACCTTCGTAGTGTCCAATGTCGTATCAGTTACAGAGGTGCCGATACTTCTGCCATACCGTGCAATTTCATCCCCATCACCATCAAGCAAAAATGCAGCTACATAATTAATGTATCCAACATTATTGAGCCAGACTTCTAGGCTATCTCCTACATTGGGATCATAACTCTTCCAATAATCATGTTCATCACTTGGTGATGCCACGCCTCCCACTACATAATTATATGTGCTATCACAGTCAAAATTTGTTGCTGTACTCCATGTATCCCCTGCATCAGGGTTCTCGTATGCTGCTGCAATACCTGTTAGTAAAAAGCATGCTGCAAGTGCTAACAGTATTTTCGATATTATTCTCATCTGTTTCTTACCTCTTTTAATTTACTCCTGAGGCAAGATTACGCAAACTTTAAACATTAACAAAGCCAACCTTAACCTTGCCTTAGGGCGTTCCGGGGTTCAAGCCGACTCTGCAAGTTTAGTTTGGACCCCACTCCACATTATTATAATGTGACATCGTAAAATTATTTGTTATTTTATTTAACTATTGTGGCCATCGTTTAAACTGAGTATGCAGAACATATAATTTATAATTATAAATTTAATACTTGTCTTGGTTATTTTTCATAATTCTGCCTGTATGTTACGTTTTCTACTTGGGGTACTTTATGTAAAATAATGTGGTATATTTGATGACGTAGTATTTTGAAATTAGTTGGAACGATTGGCCATAATCTATATATCATATATTTGTTATCTTCAACTCAAAGTTTGTCTAATCGTAGAACTTATCTACAATTGATGTGATGGCGGGGGTTCCATTACTTGAAACTTAAATTAAACAGTATTCTGAAAATCCTGATTTTTTTATTATTGATTGTATGTGGTTGCTTTATTGCAAGCGCTGAGTATACTGTGGTTCCTTACAATGATCGCCCGGACGATATCCCGCCTGAACTTATTGATTCTACAGGTGCAGACGGTAATCTTACTTTCTGGGACCTTCCTTTTAAGCTCAAATTCATATGGATTGGTTGCACTATCTGGTTTGTTATAGTTTCAATAGGTAAATTCATCCCATTGCTGCTGGGAAAGGTAGCATGCAATAAAGGTGAAAAGAACAGGAAAAAGATACTTTCGTATGTATCTGAAAATCCGGGTTGCTCTGAGAGTGATGTTCTTTCAGAACTGGATATGAAAAGAGGAACCTTCAGGTATCATGCTAATAAGCTTCAGCTTTCAAATCTCCTTGTTGCTCTCAGGCAGGGGAGATTCATTAATTATTTCACCAAGGGTAGCTCTAATGAGAAAGTTCTGCAAGCTACAGGTTCTAATACACAAAGTGATACTAGAAAATGTGTTCTGGAAACAATATGTGAAGAACCTGGTGTGACTGGTAAGGAATTATCTGAAAAGCTCGGAGTTGACAAAAGTACGATTCACTGGCACATTAGTCGGCTGAAAGATGAGAATGCAATACGTGATGAAAAAGATGGCAGGTACAGGAAATATTATCCTGCAAGCAATTTCTCGGCAATTCAGAACAACAATAACAAATTTGCAGTAATGTCAGACTGATTCTTCTGTGCCTTCTTCAGCGTCCCATGTGATGTCAAGCAGATCAAGTCTTCCTATTTTCTCAAGCCTGTTGCAGATAAGTTCCCATGCACAGTCTTTTTCAGAATCGATTTCGCATTTGCCATTGACTGATCCTCCACAGGGTCCGTTCAGTAAATGCTTGGGACACAAACTCTTCGGGCAAACGCTGCCAAAATAATATATCTTGCATTTACCACACATTGCACAGAGTTCAGGAACAACTTCTCCCTGAGTTCTTCCTCCGAGGCAAACAGTGTCGTTTGAAGGATAAACTGGCACGTCTACAACACTGGCTACTATAGAAACTCCGCTTCCGCAGGCCATTACAAGAATAGTCTTAGCATCCTTAATGGCAGGATTCTTTTCAACAAGTGAATCAAAAGAAGCTACACTACACGCTGCACTGGGGATAACCCAGCCAACGACATGCTTTCCTGCATTTTCAAGACGATTGCACATCTCAAGAACTTCAGGCTCTCCACCAACGTGTATCTTTGCTGCACAGGCATTGCAGCCAATAACGAAGATATCATCCTCGTCTTTCAGTATTTCAAGTATTTCTTCAAAGGGCTTTGCAGATGAGATTATCATAGTTCCCTCAGGTAACCATGCTCTACATCCATATCATTTTCAAGCGCTTCCGCGATCATCTCTGCGATAAGCGGAAGGTTGCGTGCCTGGAATGAGAGCTTATGGACAAGTTTCTCAAATTGTAATATGGTTCCTATTATGAGCACATCTGTCTTTTCAGTTTCGTGTGACACAGCATCACGTTCAAGTGCAGCGTCCCCTCCTCTTGCCAGGATTTCCTGCTTGATTATCAGTGCCTCAGTAGTTGTAATATTGTTCACACGAACTACCTTGCTCACGGTCTTGTTCTTCATGACCTTTGCACCGGAACCTGTGACCTTCATACTTCTCATGAGATATTCCGCATCATCCGGATGAGTTATATCTGTAATAGTAACTTCAAAGTCGCCTTCTTTCACAAAAGGCTGTCTTTTTCTCATTGCAGCCGCCACCTCAACGACATCCTTTGTTTCAGCGACATCGTGGGTTCTTACAATGTGAGCACCCTTGTGGATAACAATTGCAGTTGCAGCAAGGCTTCCGTAAAGTCTTTCGTTTGCCGGTTTGTGTAACACAGCATCGATGCAGGATTTTCTTGATACTGCTGCAAGCAGCGGTCTGCCAAAAACCCTGAGACTCTCAAACTGGTCTATGGTCTCAAAATCAAATATCGGGTCTTTTTCAGGTATCCATTTACCTACCGCAGGGTCAAGAATAAGTTTGCTTGTGTCGATGCCTTTAGCATCTGCTTTGCTGATAATGTAAGCAAGTGACTGCATAATCGCATCCATGCCAATAGGGTCACCGGGTACCTTTTCAGATGCCATAACAACAGCAGGACAGTCATACTCAGCAACAACATCCATCATTTCTGGATTTGTTGTAAAGCCTGATACGTCATTGATGATGTCTGCACCATGTTTCATGGATTCTTTAGCAACGTTTGCATAGACCGTATCTACAGAAATGAGTGCATCCACGTTGTCATTCAGTAGATTCAATGCAGGAATCATACGACTCAGTTCTTCTTCCTCGCTGATAACAGGATTTGCCATGGGCCATGTTGAACGGGCGCCAATATCAAGTATAGTTGCACCTTCATCGATCATTTTGTGTGCAACATCAAGAAGAGAATCATTACTAACAACCGAACCCTTGTAAAAGGACTCCTTGCTCAGGTTGATGATACCCATAAGTCTTACAGGATGCTCGTCACCAACTTTCAAGCCGCATATGTCTACATCAACAACCATTATTCAACCTGGTAGTTTTAATCAAAGATAAGGGCAAAACAGTTTTGCCAAAATAGTATTCAATTAATAAAATATAAGTGTGCTTATCAGCTGTTTGAAGCTGCCATAAGCACGTGTTCCATGAGAATAGCAATGGTCATTGGGCCAACGCCTCCAGGAACAGGGGTTATCAGTGAAGCTTTCTTCACGACATTATCGAAATCAACATCACCGTAAACCTTGCCTTCTTTCTCGGTGATTCCAACATCAAAGATTACTGCACCTTCCTTCACCATATCTTCTTTAATGAGGTGCATCACACCGGTTCCGACCACAAGGATATCCGCATCAAGGGTGAACTTCTTCAGGTCATCGGTGAAAACGTGGCATACAGAAACCGTTGCATTTCTGTTGATAAGCATTGCAGCCATTGGTTTTCCCACAACATTGCTGTGTCCAACAATTACTGCATGTTTTCCTTGAATGGTTACATCATACTCTTCCAGTGCTCTTATCACACCTTTTGGAGTACAGGGTACAAGACCTTCGTCACCGATGAGAAGTTTACCCATGTTGTATGGGTGGAATCCGTCTGCATCCTTTGCAGGGTCTATTGCAAGCATTGCTGATTTATCATCAAGGTGTTTTGGAAGAGGTAACTGGAGAAGAATCCCGTGGATATCTTCCCTTGCGTTCAATTCCTGGATTTTCTGCATGAGTTCTTCCTGTGTGGTGGACTCAGGCATATTCTGGTCCTCTGCATGTATGCCAACTCTCTCACATGCCTTGTGCTTAAGGCGGACATACATTTTGGACGCAGGGTCTTCGCCAACAAGTATGGTTGCAAGTCCGGGTGTGACACCCTTCTCTGCCTTGAGCTTGTCAACTCCCTGCTTTACCTGCTCTTCCACTTTCTTTGACAGGCTCCTGCCGTCTATCTTCCTGGAATCGTAGTTCTCTTCTGCCATTATGAAAACACCTGATGTAGTTTCTATACAGCCTGCGTTTTTAATTACTTGTAAACAGGGAATCCGCTGCACATCTGTTCAACATCTGAGTTGACGCTGTTGAGGACTGAATCATTGTCGAGGTTGTTTACTACCTCTGCAATAAATCCTGCTATTTCCTTCATCTGGTCTTCCTTCATTCCTCTTGTTGTTGCTGCAGGTGTACCGATCCTTATTCCGCTTGTGATGAATGGGCTTCTGGTCTCGAATGGGATTGTGTTCTTGTTAAGGACAATTCCAGCCTTGCTCATTCCAGCTTCAGCTTCCTTTCCTGTGATATCGAACTTGTTAAGGTTAAGGAGCATTACGTGGTTGTCAGTTCCACCGGATACGATGTCAAAGTCTCTTGCCTGAAGTTCCTTTGCAAGGACATCTGCGTTCTTTACTGTCTGGAACTGGTCTGCCTTGAACTTCTCTCCAAGTGCTTCCTTGAATGCAACAGCCTTAGCTGCGATGATGTGCATGAGAGGTCCACCCTGAATACCAGGGAAAACTGATCTGTTCAGGTCTTTTGCGTATTCTTCTCTGCACATTACCATTCCACCCCTTGGACCTCGGAGGGTCTTGTGGGTTGTGGTTGTGACAAAGTCAGCGTATGGTACCGGGCTTGGGTGTGCACCAGCAGCTACAAGACCTGCGATGTGTGCGATGTCTGCAAGGAGGTATGCTCCTACTTCATCTGCAATGTCCCTGAATGCCTTGAAGTCAAGGGTTCTTGAGTATGCTGAAGCACCACAAACGATCATCCGTGGCTTGTGTTCCTTTGCCATTGCCATGAGTGCATCGTAATCAAGAGCCTCTGTTTCCTTGTCAACACCATATGGTACTATATTATAGAGCTGTCCTGCAAAGTTCACAGGGCTTCCGTGTGAAAGGTGACCACCGTGTGTGAGGTCCATTGACATGATAGTGTCGCCTGGCTTGATAACAGAGAAATAACATGCCATGTTAGCACCGGAACCTGAGTGTGGCTGCACGTTAACGTGCTCAGCACCGAAGATCTTCTTTGCTCTCTCAATAGCAAGGTCTTCTGCAATATCTACAAATTCGCAGCCGCCATAGTAACGCTTTCCTGAGTATCCTTCTGCGTATTTGTTTGTCATGACAGAGCCCTGTGCTTCCATTACAGCACGGCTTGCATAGTTCTCTGATGCGATCAGGTTCAGTTTGTAATCCTGACGGTTTGCTTCAAGCCTTAAGGCTTCTGCAATATCCGGGTCAATTTCTGAGATGTAAGACATTGTTACCACGTTAAAGATTGTATCTGTTTTTGGGATCCTGGCTTGCCAGGACATTATTTGGTTAATATGAGATATTTATGTGTGTACTACAATTCGACCTTCCACTTTAAGTTTACCCTCAACAAAGAGTTTGACAGCTTCAGGGTAAATCTTATGCTCCTGTTCAAGTATACGGGCTGCAAGGTCATCAGCAGTATCTGTGTCAAGTACAGGTACGCATTTCTGTATAATTATAGGTCCGGTATCCATTCCTTCATCAACGAAGTGGACAGTGCAGCCACTGACCTTTACGCCATAATCAAAAGCCTGCTGCTGTGCATGAAGTCCTTTAAAAGAAGGAAGCAAGGCAGGATGGATATTTATTATCCTGTTTCGGTATGCTGCAATCAGATCCTTACCAACAAGACGCATGTATCCTGCAAGGAGTACCAGTCCGACATCATTGTCTTTCAGTACTTCCATTACCTCTTTTTCATATTCCTGTTTGTTTGGATAATCTGAAGGGTCAACGAACACATCAGTAATTCCATGATCGCGTGCACGCTCAAGTGCATACGCGTCGCCAACATCGCTGATAACAACGGATATCTTTGCGTTCTTTATGTATCCGTTCTCGATATTATCTATAATGGACTGTAAATTCGATCCTCTTCCTGAAACAAGTACTGCAATGTTGGTAGTCATTGTTAGTTCTAAAAGGGATTTCTGTATATTAGGGTTTTGGATTTATCAAAAAAACAAAAATATCAGGGAAAGTAACCTTAATTCTTTGACCTATTGAAAAAGGCTCTAGTGCTCAATATTGATGTTATGCTTCTTTGTTCTCTCATCAATAAGTTCAGCAAGCTCTTCACTTCCTGAAAGCTTGTCAAGTTCGCTTTTTTCAATTAGGACAGTATTCTCGACAGTTTCTGACTTGATCTGTCCGTTTATGATAAAGACCGATTTTGTCATTGTAACACAGGAAATACTGCTCATAAGATCTGCACGTTTTATCATTGCGCTGCTGTATGTGCTAACGCCTGTGAGTAGTGTATCTGAAGTGTCCTTTGATATTGCTTTAAATGGTGCCTGGCTTGTGGACATTACCTGATATCCAAGAGCATTGAGCATTCCAAGTATACCATCGTCAGGTTGAGTCTCAACAGGCTTTTCCTTTGTTGTCTCCAGACTGATACGTTTCTCAAAACACTGGAGTATATCTATGGACTTTGCAAGTGCAACGTCAAGCAACTCCTCAAGCTGAAGGACAATATCAATTGAGGCATCCATTCCGCCTTCCTCATATTTGCTTATGGTTCTCCTTGAGACTCCAAGTTCTGTTGCAAGCGCTCCTAGCGACATTGCGGTTCTCTTACGTGCTTCTTTTAGCACATCTCCGTCGATTGACACATAGAGCCCACCTGGAGCTGCGGACACAAGAGGCGGTACGTCCTCAACAAAATAATCATAAAGGGTCTGGACATTCACCGCAGGAATGTCATAACGCATGTAAACCACGCTGTCTTCCAGCATCTGGTCTCTGGTCTTGGCACCTATGAGTACTGCAGTTCCTCCAAGATAGCGCGCAAGGCTTTTCATTTCCCTTGCAGTTTCCTCATTCAGACCATCAATATTATACAATACCTTACAAAAGATGAGCACATCCCCTTTCCTGGCTGCAAGGTCAAAGCTCCGTGGACGAATGTTGCATCGCTTTGAGACCATAAAACCTGCTTGTTGTAATACATCAATAATCTCATTTATGAGGATGTCTTTTGTCATAGGTAAATAGCCATTGTTTGCACATCTATATATAGATACTTCTTATGGTGGATTTAAATACAGACTCCTTATCCCTATGAGTAATACATTATAATATTTTGTGAGTAAATTATTTATCTAATGTGCAGAAATACAGGTGTATATACAATAATCTCTTGTTTTTTTATGATAGTTGGTGCATTGCTTGTTGAGTGAAAAATATGGAACCAGAAATATACGAAGTATAGATCTTATTTAAGGAGTATTTCTGATGTCTGCATTTGAGAGAGCTTTTCTCAATACAAAAAAGATCATAGATATTCTTCCAATGCTCATCCTTTTCCTGGATGCTGACGGAAATATTTCGTGCGTCAACAAGAAGATCCTTGAACTCACAGGGTATGAAGAGGAGCACATATCCGGTAAAAAATGGTTTAAACTGTTTTTACCCGTGGGGTACCAGACAGAACTGCGCTCTTACTGGGACCGATTTGTATCAGTTGAGATCGATTCTGTCACAAATTTTGAAGTACCTGTTATATGTGCAAACGGCTGCAAAAAATATGTACTCTGGAATGCCGCTTCTTTTATTGATGACAATGGAAGATTTGCTGGTATCGCCATCTCAGGGGAGGATATTACATATAGGCGAATTGCAGAAAAAGCGCTCCTTCTGGATGAATCCAGGCTTGAGGCTCTTGTAGAACTAAATCAACACTCAGATTCTACAATAGAGGAGATCCTTGATTTCTCACTTGAAAAAGCAGTAAACCTTACTGAAAGCAGCATAGGTTATGTTGGTTTTGTCAATGAAGCTGAAGCAACATTTTCCATGTACTCATGGTCTGAAATAACCGAATCTGGTTATGAGATAAAAACGGTAAATATGGACTGTAATATAGCAGAAGAGAATCTGTGGGGTATTATCGTAAAGCAGCGCAAACCCATTATCTCAAACAATTACCCTGAAGATTCTCCTATCAAAAAAGGTTCTCCTGCAGGACATGTGAAAGTTCATAATTATCTCTGTATACCCATATTAGATTCAGGTAACATTGTCATGATAGCAGGCGTGGGTAATAAAAATGGAGACTATGACAGTTCTGATATCAGACAAATAACACTCCTCATGGAAGGTACCTGGAAGCTTATACAAAGAAGGGAAAATGAGGAAAAGATAAAATCCTATGCAAGGGAAGTTGCGGAAAACAACAGGGAACTGGAATCCCTTGACCGCATGAAAGACGAGTTCATGGCAAACATAACACACGAGCTCAAAACCCCGCTCATTCCTATTAAAGGATACAGTGAGCTCCTTTATGAAGGTCATCTGGGTTCACTGGATGAGGATCAGAAAAAAGGAATAGGTGTGATCCTTCAGAATGCTGACAGGTTGCACAAACTGATTGACTCTCTATTATATATGCAGAACATCCGTTCAGGAAACATACAGTATCATCTTGATTCAGTAGATATTGTAAACGTACTGGACAATGTGATAGATGAGATGCTGACCTTTAAAGATAAGGCTGCTGAACTGAAAAAAGAATACTCTTCTCCTTTGCCATTCATATGCGGCAATATTACCTATCTGGAGCAGGTCTTTTCCCACATACTTGAAAATGCTTTAAAATTCACTCCTTCTGATGGTTTGATCACAGTTGCAGTTTCTCATGAGAAAAAGGATATCCGCATCATTGTAAGGGATACAGGTATAGGGATCTCCCCCGAAGAAATGCCTCATATTTTCAAAAGATTCTATCAGGTAGATGGCTCCCTGACACGCCGCTACGGTGGAAATGGTCTTGGCCTCTATCTTTGTAAAAGTGTGGTGGAGGCTCATGGAGGTTCTATCCGTGCAGTCAGTGAGGTAGGCAAAGGTACTGAGATACATGTCCTTTTGCCAATTATAGACGAATAAATATCAGTTTATCAGATTATTTTCACTCCAGAGGAATCATTTAACACTAATCAATTATATCTGCAATTGGTCAAATGAGTAGTGATAACAGTAAAATGGTCATTGGTATCGATGACACCGATTCCAGGGAAGGCATGTGCACCACATACCTGTGTGCTCTTTTACGGGATGAGCTTTCTTCTTTTGCCCTGATCCTGTCAGAACCAATACTTGTACGTCTCAATCCTACTATACCTTACAAGACCCGTGGAAATGCATCAGTAGCACTGTTCATTGAATGTGATGACAAAGAGAGGGTGATCAGGCACGTTACTGATAAAATATCCTCAATGTCATGTCTGGAAAATGAGAATACAAATCCCGGAGTTGTTTTTGTTTCAGAGGAACAGTTCGATACTGTAAAGAATAAACTAAATTCTTTTTACAAACGTGCTGTCAAAGAAGTTATCACAATAGATGAAGCAAAGGAGCTTGCTTCTGAGCTTGAACTTGAGTTCAAGGCTTTTAAGAATGGTCGCGGTCTTATTGGGGCTCTCTCTGCATGTGGAGCTATGCTTGATCTGGAATGGGACCACACTTATGAGTATCTGGCCTACCGGGAAAAAGAGGAATGGGGTACCAGACGTTCAGTTGACGAAAAATCTCTTTTTGAAGCCGACAAACAGACATATCCTGATACATGGGACTCGGTGGATCTGGTAAATGACATGGTAGTATGTGTTCCGCATTCAGGTGACCCGGTCCTTTACGGAATTAGAGGAAAGGATGCTGCCTCTGTAAAAAAAGCCGTTTCTTTTGTAGTTTCAGAACCAGTGGAACGTGTCTGTATCTATCGGACTAACCAGGGAACTGATATGCATTTGATATCTGTTTCATCAATTAGTGAAATTGAGGAAATGCATTCCTATATTCTGGAAGGTGAGGTCATTTCAGAGCCAATGACCATCAGGGGTGGACACACTATATTCACTTTGAAGGATAAAGCAGGTGATGTTATTGACTGCGCTGCCTTTGAACCAACAAAGAACTTCAGGGAGTTAGTGCGTAAATTGATTCCAGGTGATAAAGTGACTGTGTATGGTAGTGTTACTGATAATACCATCAACATTGAAAAGATAAAGATCACTGAACTGGCATCAGCTTGTGAAATTCGAAATCCTCAATGTCCTTCCTGTGGAAAGAGAATGAAATCCGCTGGTTCCGGTCAGGGTTACAGATGTAAGAAATGTGGCACCAGTTCAGAGATTCCTGAAAGAACAGCAATAGAAAGAGATATTCTGCCAGGCTTCTATGAAGTTCCACCATGTGCTAGGCGCCATCTTGCAAAACAACTCCTGCGCTTTGAAAATGAGGATCTGCCAGTTTTTCCTGGCAGGTAATTAATTATCTTAGTGATTTTAGCTCTGCTATTGGCGCAGCTTTTTGTTTATGCAGGTTTGCATTTATCCTTCTCAGAACAGAATCCCTTTGGGTAACGCTCATCCCAAGAGTGTTCTGGGCTACCTGAGGTGTTTCTCCCTCTAGTAACAGTGCAAGGAACCTGTCAACCAGTTCATAGGTAATTCCTAGTTCGTCTTCATCTGTCTGGTTTTCCCAGAGTCTTGCAGAAGGCGCTTTGGTGATGACATCTTCAGGAACTCCCATGAGTTTTGACATTTCCCTTACCTCTGTTTTGTAAAGGTCGCCTATTGGTTCAAGGTCAACTCCTCCATCACCGTATTTTGTGAAGTATCCTAGAAGAATTTCGGTCTTGTTGCCGGTTCCCATGACCATTCTGGACATGATGTTGGCATAATAATAGAGAACTGACATTCTTATCCTGGCTTTGAGGTTACCATTGGCCTGTGAATTTGACTCGGAACCTTCGGGAATGGAGTTAAGATATCCTGAAAGTATTTCTGAAATATCAACAGTCTTGAATTCGATTCCCAGTCTCTCTGCAACTTCAGTTGCATCCAGTACATCCTCGGCAGGTGTCAGAGTGAGTTCAGGCATGTGTATGCCAAGGACATTCTCTTTTCCAAGCGCTTCGACTGTCAGGTATGCAGTAAGTGCTGAATCAATTCCTCCGCTAAGACCTACAACCGCACCTTTTACACCGGCTTCTGTTGTTTTATCTCTTATGAACTCAACGATGTTGTCTTTAGCTTTTGAAATATCCATTTTTATCAGCCCTGTCAGTTTTTAATTGAGAATGTTCCCAATTATATTTATTTATTGGTTTTTGATGAGGAAAGCTTGATTCCCTGACATGTTATGTTGTAGTTTAAGATCTCCAGTGATATTTCTGTGTCTCGCATTTTTGGAATATAGATGAACCTTTCCATTTTCCCGGTATATGGATTTTCTTTTATCATCAACCGGATGGTTCCGCTGGTAGAATATTCTGCGATCCTGTATGAGAGTTCGTGTGCAGTTGCATCCATTACTATAAGTGCAGTCCACTTTGATTCAGAGAACAGGTAAATGAGAGTATCAAGTTTATCCCTGAATACATTCAATTCCTCCCCAATGGAAAAAGTGCCTATGTTATCAATAACAACTACTTCGATATCTTCAGGAATAATATATTTGATATTGCGGGGATCAGTAGTATTCGTGATAATGTTTGCATACTTATCTTCCATGCCCTCTATTCTCTTTTCAAGTATGCGTATCATTGTAAGCTGTTTGCTTTCTACGAAGGGTTCAATATCCAGACCAACCGTTTTTCCATGGCGTACAATCTTTTCCGGCGTCTCTTCTGTTGCCAGCATTGCACATTTCTTCCCTTGTATGCATGCATTATAAAGGAAGTGAAGTCCAAATATTGTCTTACCTGTGCCGGGCTCTCCTGTCAACAAATAGGATTCCCCTGCAGGAAATCCTCCCTGTATTCTTTTATCGATGTCTGGGATTCCGGTTGATATCCTTTCCATAATTTATACCACGTTTTTCCTTTATAGTGCCCGACACGAATGATATTATTGTGTTTTCATTCCCGTTGAGCTTTTTTTCATCTTTTCATTTTTGGTGTGAATAGTTTTATTCCTTCTTCAGTAATATCATAATTTATCAGTTCAAGAGTGATCTTCGTTCCTCTCATCTTAGGAATGAACATGAACCTTTCCATTTTACCGGTATAAGGGTTTTCTTTGAACATCAGTTTGATGGTTCCGTATGTGGAATATTCGGCTATGTTATGCGTGAACTCATGTGCAGCGGCATCCATTATCATGAGAGATGTCCTTTTTTGAGTGGAAAGCAGGAACGAGAGTACTTCAAGTTCTTCCTTGAATGTTTTAAGGTCAACTCCGATGGAAAATGTTCCCAGGTTGTCAACAACAATTACATTCACATCATCCTCTATAATATGTGCAAGGTTGTTCAGTGTGTCAATGTTCATGTAGGTGAAGGTGTCTGCATCCTCTTCCATGTTCATGACTCTCATTTCAAAGAAACGCACCATTGTAAGTTGTTTATTTTCAATGAATGGTTGCAGGTCAAATCCGAGCGCCTGGCCATGCTCCACTATCTTTTCCGGTGTTTCTTCTGTTGCTAACATTACGCATTTCTTACCAGCAAGGCATGCACTATGCAGGAATTGTATACCAAAAATGGTTTTTCCTGTTCCGGGTTTTCCTGTGATGAGAATGCATTCTCCCTCGGGAAACCCTCCCTGTAATCTCCTGTCAAGGTCGCTGACACCACTTGATATTCTTGCCATGGGATGTTCCTCCTGAGTTTATATGTATTTACAAGTATATATTTAATTGTGTAACAATTGCGACAGTTGGTGACAAAGAATTAATCTATATTCAGAAAGTATCTGGCATTATATGGAATACTACATCGCAGATTCTGCGGTCTTTATAATGGGTAGCGGAATTGAGCCTTATCGTATCATAACAATTCCTTCGGTTGTAAATGAACTGAAAAGCAGCGAGGCTGTAATGCGCTTTGATCTTGCACAGGAAAGTGGTGCCAGGGTTGAGATGCCTGAGGATGCTTTCCGCGAGAAAGTACTGCAGATTGCCACCGAGACAAAAGATAGTGAGGAATTATCCTCTACTGACCTTGATATTCTGGCAAAGGCACTTGAATACAAAGGAAACTCTGTGCTTCTGACCGATGACTATGCAGTCCAGAATGTCGCAAAAGTTCTGGGACTGGAAGTCAAGCCTGTGGCACAGAAAAAGATAAAGGATGTTCTGGTGTGGCAAAAACAGTGTACTGGATGCCGGAGAAAATTTGACAGTGGTGATGTATGCCCTGTTTGTGGTTCTCCATTGAAGAAAAGGCGCAAAAGAAAAATATAACATCTCTGTTGATATATTACATATAAGTTAAAGATGAAAATACGGGATTCATATGAAGAATATTGACAAATTGATACAGAAAGCCCTTGAATTGCAGGCAAATGGTCTTGTTACAAGGCAAATTGCAGATGAGCTCAACGTTTCCCGGGAAACCGTCACATGGCTTCTGACCCGCGCAAAGAAGGAAGAAGTATCCTCCGCACCAAAAGACATATCGGTCAACTGGAGCAGCATAGGAAAGAGCGCATTCAGGATGCGTCATGTAGGAATTGCCATGTGTGACATGGTCCTTGACACTGTAGAAGCAACAGGCAATGAAATTGATCTTGTGGTAGGAATTGGCCTTAGTGGTGTACCTCTTGCAAGTCTTATGGCAGAAGAGCTCAACACGGAACTTTCAGTTTACCACGCTTACAACGAGCAGGGCGATGATTCCAGACTAAGCGGTGCTTTCAGCAGAAACTTTGCAGGTATCAAGGGAAAGAAATGCATCATAGTGGACGATGTCATTACAACCGGTAACACCATGACCGATGTCGTAACCCACCTGCGCAGCTCCGGTGCAAAACCAGTGGCAATTGCCGTGCTTGTGGACAAGAGCGGTTCTGAATCCCTCTCTGAAGTGCCTGTTCACTCACTTGTACGCATCACACGTGTAGACTGATCAAATAAAAAAAGAAATTATTTTTGTTTTCAGTAGGAGTTATTCAACTCCTACAGAACCTATTTTCTCTACAAGTTTTGAAAGCACTTCTGTGCGCATACCCTGTACGAATTTGATGCTTCCGACAACCAGGTGTCCTCCGCCGTTGACTCCACCGCCTTTTACTTCCTCATAGAGTTCCCTTACCATCTGTGGTATGTTCATAAGGACTCCTCTTGAACGGATAACAGCAAAGTCCGGTCCGTATCCTATGGTCACGACAGGTTTGCCTTCGTATTTCTTGCAAAGTTTGTCGTGGACCTCGCCTGATGTCTTTCCGGGTGGTGGGAATGTGAATGTGTGGGCGTGGTTCTCAACATCAAGGACATTGAGGATCGCTCCATTTGGAAGGTTCTGGGACTTCACGTGCGCCATACAGACATCCATCTGTTCGGCTATCATCTCGTTTGCCTGTTCACAAAGCACACTGACAAGGTTCTTGTGTATTGTATGATCGCCAAAGTCCAGGATATCATCAACGATACCTTTTCCAGTGTTGAACTTTAACCAGTATGCCGCAAAGTCAAGTGCAAGCGCCATGTCTCTCAGGTTCTGCTCGGTATACCTGTCAGACACCAGCTTGATGTATCTCCTTGCCTCCTCAGCTTCAGAACGGTCACCAAGAGCAGCTACTGCAGGGAGGTGTTTTATCTCGTTCTCGACGTTGACATTTATCATGCGTGCCACTTCGGTACATAGCATACCTGCCGTCATTCCGAAGTCTCCTCCAACATGTGCGGGGTTAACATGGGTTAGCAGGTATTCATCGACCACATCGTCAGGATGATGGTGGTCCATAACTATCATCTTGATACCGTATACCTTTGCCTGCTTCATTGCAGCCACGTTCTCGTTGGAGGATCCGTTGTCAACACTAATAACAAGGGGCATCTTCTGTCCATGTCTTGCCACATCTTCAAGGGCAAAGCCAATGTCACGGACAACATCGGTCATCTCGTAGAACGGTGCCTTTGAAGGTGCACGTTTGTAGAAATAATATTCTCCATCGGGTCCGTTGACCTCTTTTATGAGTGGAATTATGGCTTTCTCTATTGACATTGCAGCAGTCATACCATCAGCATCTGCATGGTGGCGCAAAAGTATAGGTGTGGATTTAATAATTGCCTTCCTTATTTCTTTTGCAGCTTTTTTCATGATTGGTCTGAGGTTTTCAAGAACCTCGCTCTCTACCATGAATTCGATCTCATAAGGCTCTGCTCTTTTGTCAATAGCATCTTCTATACGCTGGAGGATCTCAGCTTCCTGTGGTCCGCTCAGTCTTTTAAGACTCTGTATCTCAAGCTGGAAACTGTCACCACGGGCGGTAATCTCACCGGTGGCTGCAACGATCATATCAGCTTCTATTGAAGGATACGCTCTTTCACCTGCACTCTCAAAGGCAGCACCGGAAACCTGTCCGGTCTCATCTGCGATCGTAAATATAGTAGGGCCTGCTGTCTGTTTGACCTGTATTACCTCTCCCTGTACCTTTACTTTCTTGCCAACCATCTGTGATATTTCGTTAGCAAGCATTACAGGAAGCTTCTTTTCAAGTTCAATGGTCTGGTATTCTTTCAGCTTGCGTGGAACCAGGTCCATCTTGCCCTTTGGTTTTATTTCCTTTAAGCCGACAATGACAGCCTCTCCAACTTCCAGGTTTCCATTCATGTTGCTGGAATGAATAAGGCCCCTGAGATTAGAATTAAGGTCAACGAAAACACCGAAATCAGCAATGTTCCTTACGGTTGCATGGTACATTTTCCCGACTTCAAGCTCATCAAGAGTGCATGAATTGTCAAGTTTGTAGACGATCTGCTTCTTTGCGCATGACTGGCAAACCTCGTCTCCATCATAAAGACGGTCCATTTCAGTTCCACATACCTTGCACTTGTAAAAGACACCTTTTCCATTGCATGCGGCACATTTATCTCTCTCCTCTATTTCTCCTGTCCCGCCGCAGTTGCTACAGGCTGATCCATTTTTCAGGAAATTTGCCATATCCTTCTCTGAAAGCTTCATAAAGTCCACGGACTTTGATTTTCCTGTCCCTTTGCACTCGGGGCATTTGGCAGTGCCTGTGACACTATAGCCTTTCCCGTTGCATTCTACACATTTCTCGCTCATTGTATCTAGTCTTAGATAGTATATATTGGATTTATGTGTTTGCTTGTTATCCAGAATGGTCAAAAAGGCGAAATATTTATAATCTCTATTTATATAATCTTTGCAGCATAGCGTTTTTTGAGACAATGTTTGAAATTATTAACGTCAAAATCAATCACATTAATAAACGATAAACGAGTTCTATTATTTGTTGGGTCTGAAGTGTTATTTCAATAATAACAATGCTTTCATGCTTTCGTGTACATCCCCTCAAACAAGTATTCAGACCCAGCCTTCTATATCTTTTTTATTGATTTTGTTGTCATGAAGCGACGAGCTTTTATTACTTCTCCACCGGTATATTTTTAAGAAGTAGGCTCTTTATATCTATTTAACAAGTTCTCTATTTCTTCTTCAGGAGAGTGGCAAAATATGGCTTTGATCGACATTATTTTTCCGTTAGCTATAGTGGCATTTATCATATTGTCAAAGGCTATCAAGATCGTTAATGAATATGAACGTGTAGTTATCTTCCGTCTGGGAAGGTTAAGCGGAGTTAAAGGTCCGGGTCTGTTCCTTATAATTCCAATAATCGATACGGTTGTAAAGATCGACCTGCGTGTTATAGCAATCGATGTGCCAAAACAGGCTGTCATCACCAAGGATAACGTAACAGTGGCTGTTGATGCTGTTGTCTATTACCAGGTAATTGATCCTTCCAAAGCAGTCAATGAAGTTGAGAACTTCAGATACGCAACCGCAATGCTTTCACAGACAACCCTCAGGGATGTTATAGGCCAGCTTGAACTGGATGATGTACTTTCCAACAGGGAAGATGTCAACAGGAACATTCAGGAGCAGCTTGACATTTCCACTGATCCGTGGGGTATCAAAGTTACCGGTGTAACTCTTAGAGATGTAAGTATCGATGACACAATGCTCCGTGCCATTGCAAAGCAGGCTGAAGCAGAGCGTGAAAAGCGTTCACGTATCATTCTTGCAGACGGTGAGTTCATTGCTGCTACAAAGATGAAAGATGCAGCACGTCTTTATGAGGAAGTGCCTGTTGCAATAAAACTCAGGGAACTACAAACCTATGCCGAAATAGCAAGAGAAAAGAACATGATCGTTGTGGCCAACTCCAATAATGTTGGTGAAATTGCCGCCATTTCAAAGGCATTTGCTAAGAAAGAGTGATGGAGGAATCATGTTACATAAGTGCCGGTCATACCTGAGCACTTTTCTTTTTTTAACACTGCTCTTATCCCTTTTCTTAGGTAGTGCGTGTGCCGCAGGGCAGCAAAAGGTTCTGGTAGTGGAGATATCGGATTCGATCACTCCCGTAACTGATGATGTTATAGCTGATGCCATTGCCTTTGCAGAGAATGACAACTATGAAGCTCTTGTTATCACTCTCAACACACCAGGTGGCAACCTTGATGAGACCATCAATATTATCGAGCAGATCGCAGCAACCGATGTTCCTGTGATTGGATATGTCTATCCTGAAGGAACTAAAGCATGGTCTGCCGGTACTTTGATACTCATCAGCACTGACGTTGCCGCAATGGCACCTTATACTATTATAGGTTCTGCGCAGCCTGTTACTGTGACAGCAAGCGGAAGCGAGCCTGTAGAGGAAGACAAGATAATAAATGCCATTGTCAAAAGAGCGACTGAGAATGCAAAGATGCATGGTCGTAATGAGACTGCTGCCGAGAAATTCATCACTGAGAATCTGAACCTTGATGCTGAAGCTGCTCTTGAATATGGAGTTATCGAGTATGTTGCATCGGATATCGATGACCTGATGTCACAGGTAGACGGTCTGGAAGTAAAGGACAAGGTTCTTGATACGGATGGCGCACGTATTACGCATTATAAGCCATCTCTGAAACTGGCTTTCATGGAAATCATTTCCAATCCTATAGTCTCCTCGCTGCTTTTGCTTCTTGGTGTCTATGCCATCATACTTGGAATCTCACATCCAGGATTTGGTGCTGAATTGTTCGGCCTGGTCGCTATTGCCCTGGGACTTATCGGAACCGGATTTGATGTCGATATCGGTGCGTTGTTTCTGGTTATTGCCGGTGTCATTCTTCTTGTCATTGAATTCCAGGCTCCCGGATTCGGAGTTTTTGGTATCGCGGGTCTTGTGTGTATAATTGCAGGCAGTATCCTGCTTGCTCCGACTGATTTTCCAAATAACTATACGCCTGCTGAGTTCCAGCGTTCACTGATAATATCGGTGTCCACGCCGACAATATTGATCGGTTTTTTCTTTGTGTTTATAATTTACAAGGTATTTGAGGTCAGAAGGAAAAAACCGCTTTTTGGTGAGCTTATCGGTGACATGGCTCTTGCACTTGAACCAATTGGGAACGGTCAGACCGGATATGTGCTACATAGGGGACAGCACTGGAAAGCACGGTCATCTGAGATTATTCAAAAAGACGACAAGGTAACGATACTTGAAAAAGACGGTGTTGTGCTTGTGGTTGAAAAACAGAAAAGTGAACCCGGGTCTGAAAGCCAGAATGGCGATAAGTAGATCAAAAATAGAAACAGAATATAGGATTTTGAGCTTTAAGTTTGAGGTAGAAAGGAACTCCTTTCTACTTTCTTTTGACCATTTCAACAACGCGGCGCTTCTTCTCAATAGCACTTAACGCTGCCCTGTCAATGGCCTTTTTCATTTCTTCAAAGTCACGTGGGTTCTCGTCACCTATCATCTTCTTGATGGGTGTGTATGCTGATTCCCTGAAGCGCGGTGTGAAATCCTTTGCTTCTCCGTCGATTATGACTTCTGCTCCGGTTCCTTCAACAACCTTTCCGATTATTGAAATCTCCACATCTGCGCTTCTGATGGTCTTCATGATGTCTTCTGCATACTCTTCAGGTGCGATGATGAGCAGTGCATCAAGGGAAACTCCAAGGTAGTCTATTTCCAATGCTTCAAGCATTTCAAGGACTCTTGGGTTGACAAGTTTTCTCATATCCTTTTCTTCAAAAATGAGCTTGACTCCTGCTGTTCTGGATATCTCCTTCGCATCGCCGCGAATGCCGCCGTTTGTGACATCTGTCATTGCATGGATATATTTTACAAGGCCGGAATCCAGAAGTTTCTCACATGCTTCCAGGAATTTGATATTGATGGTCTCATTAACGATATCGTGCATCTCATAATAGAGTGCGGTTGTGGATATTGTTCCGCCGCCTGCTCCTTCAGTCATGAGGATAACATCGCCTACCTGTGTCTGCTCACGTGATGTAAGGGTTGTTGAAACACCAACAGCACCAACTCCGCCTGTCATGCGTTCACCGATGACCATATCGCCACCAATTCTGAGGGTGCTGCCTGTAATGAGTGGAATTCCTGAAAGATCAGCCACCGCAGTGATACCTGCAATGTGGTCAAAGACCTTGCCAACATCTCCATCATCTGCAACGTGGATGTCTGAAAGCATTGCCACAGGTCTTGCACCCATGACATATACGTCACGCAGTGCTGCTCTTGCAACGTGGAATCCAGCAAGGAATGAATAATCGCTAAGTCTGGAGTGCATGCCGTCAACTGTGAGGATGACATATTCGCCACCTTCTGACTTTACCACTCCGGAGTCATCAAGATGTGTGGTGTCCACTACTGCTTTTGTCTTGCCGATGACCTCTGCGATCTTCTCGTGGGTGTAGAAATCTCCAAGACCTCTGGAACCGACACCAAATTCTCCCATTGTCACGCCGGATACGGTAGGTTCGAGTACATCGCCTTTCAGGACAAGTGTTGCTTTTGCTTCTGTGATGGTTGCCTGTGCAAGTTTGCGTGCATGTTCAGGATTTGTTTTCTTGACCTCCAGTATTCTGGCAGTCAGTTTATCTTCAAGGTCAGGGACGTTGTTAACGAGCCCTCGTTTTGCGTAGCCTTCAATATCCATATTCTCATCCTTTTAGCACATTGCAACAAAATTCTTCAGCATTTTCAGGCCAATGTCACCGCTTTTCTCCGGGTGGAACTGAGTTCCGATCACATTACCTGCATCATTGACAATAGCGGCTGCGAATTCTGTTCCATATTCGCATGAAATAAGTGTGTTCTTATCTGTAGTATCCACGTAGTATGAGTGGACAAAATAAACGAAGGAACCATCAGGTATTCCATCAAAAATAGGGTGTTTCTGTGTAATTGTGATGGAGTTCCATCCCATGTGAGGAACTTTAAGCTCAGAGTGCGGGAATCTGAGCACCCGTCCCTTTACAAGGTCAAGTCCTTCTGTAAGTCCTCCCTCCTCTGATGTACTAAGCATCATCTGCTGACCAAGGCAGATGCCAAGCATTGGCTTTCCTGATGCCACATACTCATCGATGGTATTTCTGAGAACTTCCACGTTCTTCATTGCATCCCTGAAAGCACCGACACCCGGAAGGATAACACCATCTGCGCTTTTTATCTCTTCAGGGTCACTTGAAATGATCACGTTGGCACCTGCGTGTTCCAGCCCCTTGCGAACACTTCTGAGGTTGCCAAGTCCGTAATCGATGATAACGATCTTCTTCATGTGAGAATTAAAGAATGGTTTTGGTACATGAATGTAACGATGTGGGATTTTATGGTTTTTTGGCTCTGTAGAAATCCTGTTTACATGATTGACATAACCTTTGCTTTATTTTTGTTTCATATAAACAACTGACACTCTAAAAACAAAGCAACCATCCGCCGAAGGCGGCATGTTCCGATGCTGCTATACAGGCATAAATGTAGTTATGCTGGGAATTCTACTGAATACTCATAAAGAAAGTATAATGCATTAATGTAGATAATTTTGTTTGTTTTTGTGGGAAAGCTCCGGCTTCGCCGGACCCTTCGGGTTTGCTTAAGTTTCTCATGAAAGATATTTATTGACCTGACAAAGCCAACCTACTTTCTTTAAAGTTTGCCTGACAGGATTTCTACAGAGCTGATTTTTAAAGCCACTTATATCCATAACCTCTTGGAATTATTTCCAGTACGTAAACAACATCATCTTCAATTGCAAAAATAGCTCTGTAATCACCAATGCGCAGACGGTAAAGATCCTGTCTGCCTTTTGTGCCTTTCAGTTTTTTCACATCATGGCTTAAAGGATCATCCTGCAATTTCTTAAGTCCTTCAATTAGTCTGCTTTTCGTTTCAGCATCCTGTGAGTTAAGGAACTTACTGGCATGCTGGTGCACACTCACTTTGTATGGCATAGTTTCCCACTATTAAAGATCGTCAAGGGATACGAACTGGTCCTTTTCTTCAAGGCGCTGGTACATGCGGTCCATGAATTCATCTCTGTCAACAGCATCCATCAGGCGTGTGAGAATGTCGCTATATGTATCCCCTTTTCTTCCATAGGTTTTCAGTCTGTCTCTTATTGTCTTTGTGGTTGGTATGGTTGTCGTAGTTGCCATTTTTCTTCCTCGTTATATGTGCTTATATTCAGTTATAGTTACTTATAATTAATTATAACTTTTAATTTTATCTTATAACTATTGATAATTGTTGATATCATTTGCCTTTGCTGTTTTTAATTATTCGAAGCACAACATAAAAATCAGGAACAAATCAATAAATTTATATCTAATGTTTATTTGTTAGCATTCGGTGATTTTTTGCCAAAGATTGAAAAACTATTTGATGATGATAGGGCCATTGAGCTTCCTATCAATATCGTTGTAATGTTGGTGGTTGGTATGGTTGCCCTTGCGGCACTTGTAGCTATTATTCCTCCTCCAACTAAGAATATGTCAGTGAACATTGTTGAATCAGGTGAACAAAGTGCAGGTCCTACTGCCGGAAATACTGTCATCGTTGATTCTTCAATAGCAAACTCTCCTTTCACAGTAGATGTTGTGATCTCAGTGGCTGACCCGGACGGTTATCCCGTGAGGGCTGCCAATGTCGTGCTCCGGGGCCTTGGTGGTGTGGCAACAGGTACAACTGATAATTATGGAAATTGTACACTGACCACAGCTTCCCCGGCTGGTGCCCAGATAAGTCTAGGTTCTAACCAGAACGAAGGAAGCATGGATCTTACCATCTCCGCAGATGGTTTCTACGATTTTGAGAAAGCAAAGGCTGTAATGGTAGTCAGGACTTCATGACCCTGACATCCTTTTATTTTTCTGATTCTTATGTTAGATGATGAATCTGCATCAGTGGGACTACCCATAAGGATTGTTGTCCTAACGATCATCGGAATGATAGGTATCTATACTATTCTCTCGGCTGTTACAAGTACGCCATTCGTTCCTGATACTATGTTCGCATCTTCCAATTGCAGCAGTTTCAACCTGACCGGTGGGACTGGAGATTCTCCATACCTTACTGTCAATGTCTTTGACAACGACGGGAGGCCGGTAGGAGATGCTAATGTCATTGTGTGGGGTCCGTCAAGGAAAATAGTTGCAGGTGGAATAACGGATGCTGACGGTGAGTTCCAGTACAGGTTGCTGAACATCTCACTTCCGCAGGGAAAATCCGAAGGTTACCTCTCTGTCAAAGTGATGCAGGAAGGCTATCTGGATTATAGTAACGATTATTTCCTGAAAGTAAAAAGAGTGTGAGAAAATCTATCTGGCTTTCTCATTCTTCTTTCCTTTATTATTTTTTGAATTTTAGGTTTTGTAGAAATCCTGTTTATGTGAGTGATATGAACTTTGCTTATTTTCAGTTCCAAAAAAGCATTTTGCAATCTACAAACAAAGCAACCATCCGCCGAAGGCGGCACGTTCCGATGCTTCTATGCAGAAGATCATTCAAGTGATCAGTTAATTTATGCAGAGAATGCAATAAAGCCACTGTAAAAAAATAGGTGATGGCATTAAGCCCATCATCTTTTAGTCATATGGAAAAGCGCCGGCTTCGCCGTACCCTTCGGGATCATTCAAGTTTCATGCTGTTTTGCTGTTGACCATATAGAATTTCATGAGCACTGCAACAGCAAACACAAGAGCGATACCGAATGAGAAATAAGCTGACCTTATGATATCCCAGTGCCCATTCATTATGAGTACTCCGGTTAGTGTCAGGATTGCGGCTCCAACGATTCCTGAGAGTTCAACAGGCACTTTCACAGAACCTATATTGATGCGGTTGTGATTCTCAGCTTTTTCAAGACGCATGTTGAGTTGTGAGATTTCATTCCTGATGTCTACTGATAGATTCTGGATATCTTCGGTTTTAGAATTGTCTTTCATCATAACCTGCTCTGAGAGTTTGATATTCTCTTCCATCAGTTCCATGATCTGTGAATTGAGGCAGGTTATCTCAGAGTTGAGTTCCTGCAATCTCATGTCGTATTCATGATCCTGAGAATTGCTTTGTATGAGATTATTCATCTCGGCACGTATTGAGATGATCTCGATCCTTGTGCTCTCAAGTGCTTGTTCAAAATTAGTCTCGTACTCCGGGATGGAGTCTTCCACGGGCACGTCCACAGAGAGTCTGCGTTCCACTGCACGCAGTCGTTTTTCCACACTTCTGACGGTCTGGTCAAGAGAGTGTAACCTGCCGTTGATATCGTCTTTTACCTGATTGTCGTTTTTCATGGTCTGCACCAACAGACCTGTCATTTTTACTTGAAGTATTAAAAATCTTCGATTTTACTCGGATAATTGGAGAATTATATATTCAGAATTTACATCGATAATATAGTACTTCCGTTTGTTCAGGGTGATATATGACGACTTTTTAGGGAAATAAAGGTTCAGGGCATGCCCCTGATAACCTTTTGAAAAAAGAAGGCCGATGGAAAAGGTGTTCTCCGAGGACATTCCGCAGTACATCATGTCTTCGATAGTCCCAAAGAAGCTTTTGCTGATGTTTCTTCTTTCACCTATTCCAAGGGTGAATGTCTCGGTCATTTCCACACCGGATATTATAGTTATGTTCCTGATTACCAGCAGATACCTTCGTAGTCTATCTCGGTGCTAAGTTTCGCAGGATTGATGAGGTGTCTGCCGTCGATAACCACACGGTTTGCCATGAGATCGAACTCTTTGTCAAGGTTCCTGAATTCGTTCCATTCGGTCATAATGAGGCAGCCATCAGCTTCTGTAAGGGCTTCGGATGCGCTCTTGCAGTATGCAACATCGTGGAAGAGTTTCTTCATACCTTCTTCGGCCATCGGGTCGTATGCGGCAATATCTGCTCCAAGTTTCATCAGTTTGTCGATAACCGGGATGGATCTTGATTCCCTGATATCATCGGTGTCGTTCTTGAAGGCCAGACCAAGTACGGTTATTCTCTTGTTCCTGAGGTCCCCGATCTTTTCCTGAAGGAGTTCGATCATCTTCAGGGGCTGCCTGTTATTTACTTCAACAACGGACTGGAGAAGTTCTGGTGCGTATCCGATCTGGTTTGCTTTGCCGATAAGTGCCTTAACGTCCTTGGGGAAGCATGAGCCGCCAAACCCTGCACCACAGTTGAGGAACTGGCGCTCTATCCTGAAGTCAGTTCCCACGGCATCCATGACCTCGTATGTGTCAATGCCAAGCTGCTTGCAGATGTTCCCTACCTCGTTTGCAAAGGATATTTTGGTTGCCAGGAAGGAGTTGTTGACGTATTTGATCATCTCTGCTGTCCTTGGATTGGTGCGTGTGATCTCACAGTCCAGCTTGCGATAGAGCTCAGATACAACAAAAGACGACCTCTCATCGATAGCACCAACCACGATCTTGTCAGGGTGCATGAAGTCATATACAGCCTTTCCTTCTCTGAGAAACTCTGGGTTCATTACAACACCAAAGTCCTTTCCTGCCTTTTTGCCGGAGTATTCTTCTACTATCGGAAGTACGACCTTCTCGGTTGTTTCAGGCACGACTGTGCTCTTTACAACCACTACATGATAGTGTTCTTTCTTAGCAATCGCTCTTCCAAGGCTGGCACTTGCAGCCTTGACTATTGAGAGGTCAATGCTCCCATCCTCTCCTGACGGTGTCCCCACGCAGATAAATGAAGCATCGGAGTTCTCAATAGCATAATCATAATCCGATGTGGCAATGAGTGTCTTCTGGCTGTACTTTCCCAGCAGTTCATCCAGTCCCTCTTCCCAGATAGGTGCAATTCCCGCATTGATCTGTTTTACCTTCTCTTCATCAATGTCAATGCAGATAACTTCATGTCCGAGTTCTGCAAAACAAGCGGCTGAGACGGAACCAACATAGCCTGAACCGATAATTGATACTTTCATGATAAGATTCTCCTGAGCTGTAAATTGTTTGGGAGTGTATATTAGGATTTGGGATGTGATTTTCGTATTAACATTTTGAATTGAAAAAAGAACATGTATCATTAAAAATACATCTGGAACATTCTGGATTTCGTGGTTTACACACTAGAGCGGTAAAGTCCAATATAGAAAATAGAAGTTTGTCTGGATTTTTGCAGTTAAAAAGAATCTTTGCCTTTTCTATTATCGCTTTTTTTCTTCTGATCTCTCCTGTTAATTCAAGACCATAGTATCTGTTAATAAATCTAGCAATATTACTATCAATTACAAATTCAGGTTTTTTGAAGCAAACTGTAAGAATTGCTCCGGCAACATATTCTCCGACACCAGGTATTTTCAACAATTTCCTTCTCTCTTGAGGATAAACTCCTTTGTATTCCATGTTGATGAATCGACATGCATCTATAAAATGTGCTGCACGCCAATGGAGTCCCAGATGTTGTGTGTACCTTGCTACATCATCTAGATTGGCATTTGCAAGAGAATTAACATCTGGATATGTTTCTAAGAATTGTTGGTATATTGGTTCCACTTGGTTTGCTTTAGTTCGATGAAGCATGAATTCAGCAATCATTATTCTATAGGGGTCACAAGTATGTCTCCATAGAAAATCTCTTTTATAGAGATTATGATTGCTGATTAATATCTCCGAAATGTCTTTCATTTCAATCAATAACACATTTATTTTTGGTGAAGGAAATGAACTCATTTAGAGTTAATATTTCATCTCTATAAGGTGTAGGATAGTAGGAATGATAGTCTTTTGGAACAACTAATATTACGTCACTTTCATACATTTCATCAAGTTGATTCTTTGAAATACCTGGTTGGAGTGTAAAGAGATGTTTTTGTTCAATTCTATTTGCTTCACTGAGTATCTGTCGCCATCTATCTTTACATGTAGTCTTTGCAGCTAGAAAAACAAGTTTTTCCTTATATCTGTCCTGGAAATAATAGCTCTCTCCAGGGAATATAAAGTCAGGCTTCTTTTTACCTTCTGTGACTGGTTGATGGGTAAAAGGTAATTCATGTAGAGTAAACATTTCAACAAGATGATTTTCAAGAGATTTCCCTGCCCTGCTTTTTCTTCTGTTTAACACAGTATTAGCAATCTCTATCAATCGTTCTACAGAGTACAGTGGTTCATTTATGTAAGAAGAGTATCTGTTATTTTCTATAGCTTTGAAGAGTTCAAATTCTATAGATAACCAATTTAGTAATTCCCGATCCGGATTAGTAAATATATCTCTGTCTGGACATTTGTTGGTGTCTTTTGTAGTATTATATATTTCTCGTGCTTCTCTGGATATTTCATTTGTTGAAGGAAAATCGTCTGTCAAATTATTGACATAATCTCCAAGTAACCTATCTAGAATATCTTCTGGAGTTAAGGTAAGTTGTAAATGTCTGGATATTTTTACAATTCGATTTGTGTCTGAAGGTGATAGGCCAAAGTAAGAAAGAAAAGTTTCTATGTCTTCTTCATTATCCAGAACAAATGCTTCATAACTTTCTTCTTCTTTTTTTGCGATTACGAATAAGTCTCCAATTGTATTCTCTTTTAAATATGGAAAGTTTCTGCCAAATTTAGTAATTCTATATTCATTACGGGTTCCTTTTCCGTAGTACTTAAATCGACTATCGGTTTCAAAATCATCCTGCCATTTAATAGAAATACTTTTTTCTTTGTTTTCTCCCTTTATTCCCTGAGAATCAAAAAGTATTTTGTAAGAATTATGAGGTATGTAGAAACCAACTTGATGAGACCCTGTAGTTCCGGTTTCATTTGCAGAAATAAATTTGCAGAATGCTAGCTCTCCGTTAATGCAGGAATCAATTGCTTTTTGTGTTATATCAGACATTCAATCTCCACTTTTGGAACATATTCTGAAATTTTTACTTTTTCTATGTTCATTGAAGTTATTAATTGTTTTGCAATGTCTTCCACAACAGGTACAACTACTGAATTTCCAAATTGTTTGTATGCCTGCGTATCAGAAACAACAATTTTAAAGTATTCAGGAAAACCCTGTAACCTTGCACATTCTCGCGGTGTAAGTCTTCTTGGATTCTTACCTTTTTGAGGAATTAGTATTTCTGCCCCATCTTTATAGTAGCGTGCACTAAGGGTTCTGGAAATTCCATCAAGATCTACAAGTCCGAATCCAAAACCATTACCTTTTCTTCGATGTTTTTCAGCATATTTTTGCAAATATTGCCAGAGTTTATCACTGAGTGTATATTTTGGATCAACGCTAGGTTCGAGTATATCTTTAATTGAATGGTCGATTTCTGTTTTTTCAGGGAATGAAAAAATCTCTTTGTCTCCATATATTTCCCTGTCAAAGCCAACTATGAATATTCGTTCTCTATGCTGTGGAACATAATATTTTCCGTCAATAACCTGACAATATATTTTATAGTCCAGCTTTTCTAAAGTCTCTTTTATTACTGCAAATGTTCTTTTCTTATCGTGTGATTGGAGATTTTTTACATTCTCAAGCAAGAACGCCTTCGGTCTTTTTTCTTCAAGAATCCTTGCAATATCAAAGAATAGGGTTCCCTGTGTTTTGTCTAGAAATCCATGGTCTCTTCCGAGACTTTTCTTTTTAGAAACACCTGCTATTGAAAATGGTTGGCAGGGAAAACCTGCTACAAGTATATCATGGTCTGGAATATTTTTTTCATCAATTTGTGTAATGTCACCTTCCGGTATTTCTCCAAAGTTCTTGAGGTAGGTTTCCTGACTGAATTTATTATTCTCCGAAGAAAATACGCATTTTCCACCGGCTTTTTCAAAAGCTAGTCTCATTCCTCCTATCCCTGCAAACAAATCAATGAAGGTGAATACTGTCCCGTATTCCGGTTTTGACTCTTTCAGTATGGGACTTTTAGAATTGTGGGACGCAATTGCTTCTACAATATAGTCCTGCATGGTTAGGTTTTTTGCAGCAGCACATATTTTAGTGGTGCGGTGCATATCCTCATCTACTCTAACATGAACCTTCCTTTTTTCCATCCGGGAAGATTTAGGTACCTAAGGTATATATTTATTCCCTATTATGAGCTTAGGGATCTTAAAAAGGTGACCACACTAACCCACAATATTTGTAGTCACCCTCTCCTTCACTCCATCCCCTTCCCATACTGCTCCACCAGAAACTCCAGCGTATCCTCAAGCTTGTTCTCTTTTGAATACTGCTGCAGGCAATAGTAATACCTGCCGCGGTCCTCGAAGAGGATATTGATGGGAGGATAACCGTGTTTCAGTAGCACATAGTTCAGCAGGAGACGTCCGACCCTGCCGTTGCCGTCCTCGAAGGGGTGGATGTACTCGAACTGGTTGTGGATCAGGGCAGCGAGGACCAGGGGTTTAAGCTCATCCGAATTATCCCTGTACCAACTGGCCATATCCACAAGTTCTCTTTTGATCTCATCCCTCGGGACACCTCGGTGCACGATCTCTCCATAGGCATTGCGTATCACAACCTCAACATCCCGCAGTTTTCCGGCAAACTTCTTGGAGCCTTCAAAACAGATCATGTGCAGCTTCAGTATCAGCTCGACCGACAGTTCCTCATCCGTGTTCTGTATGAACTCCACAGTCTTTGCAACATTCAGAGCCTCCAGCTCATCGGAACTCGTGGCATCTTCATTGTGCAGGAGCAGGTCATGCACCTCTTGCGGGGTAACTGTCGAACCCTCGATAGCGTTAGTATTGAATACGAATTTCTCCGTGAACGCCTTCCAGCCATCCACATCAAGGTGAACGATCTCCACACCCCTATCGTACTCATTGAGCTTCTCAATCTCTTTTTTCGTAAGCGAGAACTTCAGCAGGTCGGTCTTGGCCTGCATCTGCTGCATGATCTCCTCTTCAGCTTCTTCCCTGCGCTCCCCAATCTCCTCTTCGCTCAGGTTCAGGCCCAGGTAATGCCGTATCTTCTTCGTCTTTTTTCCGACACGGTAGGAATGGGACAGGTAGTATTTCGTATTGTTTCCCTGTTTTCTCTTCTCAATATGCATATATAAATGGGTGACCACATTCTATATAGCACTTTTGTGGTCACCTGTCAGATACACCCACAAACCTAGCTGCCTCTACATACTCTAAAGACCTAAGACCCTACAGACTATTCTCATGCCCTCTGCCCTCCAAATCTCTATAGAAAGACTATTTATCATGAGAACACCAACTTTACAACAGGTTACAATAGATTTCCCAAAAAGTTACAAAAACATTACCCGCAAGCATCTCATAAGAGCACAACCATGTCCCACGACAATACCAACGTATGCCCCGTAGAACGCTCCGGCAGCCTCGATAGCAGCCTCAGAAGATGGCTGCAGAACCCGCAGAAGATACTCAGTCCCTATGTAAGCGAAGGGATGGAAGTTCTGGAAATAGGCTGCGGTCCGGGATTTTTCACAATGGATATGGGAAGGATGGTCGGCAAGAGCGGTCGTGTTCTGGCAGTCGATCTTCAGGAAGGCATGCTTCAGAAAGTAAAAGAGAAGATCAGGCTGTCAGGGGAAGAACTGAACATAGAGCTACACAAATGCGAAAGTGACAGGCTAGGAGTATCCGGGGAGTTTGACCTTGTTTTTCTCTTCTATGTTGTTCATGAACTGCCGGATCAGGAGAGATTCTTCAAGGAACTGTCCTCACTGCTTAAGATGGATGGCAGGATTCTCATAGTCGAGCCGCCGATGCACGTTTCAAAAAAGGCATTCGATGAGATGCTTGAGATTGCCGGTAAAGCCGGGTTTGTGGTTACGGGCAGGCCGAAGATGTTTCCTAATAAGGTTGTGTTGTTGGGGAAGGATTAGAACTGAGTTATTTATGCAGGTTCATACGCCAGCGATCTCACACACTAATTCAATAGCCTCTTTTAGGATATTTCAGATTCCTGATATATGGGAAACGTAGCGCACTTAATCCAAAATAACTATGTTGTTTTTCAGCGTATATGCACGGCGCGCAAATATCTACGCAAAAAAAGATTTACTTGTTTTTACGTAAACTATCCTTTTCTTCATTCCTTTTTGAGCTATTTTTCCTTCATTTTTAAGCTTATGAAGTAAACGATATGCCTTATTCAATGCAGGTACTAATATAACAGTCTTCAGTACGTCAGCGATGGAAGATGCCGCCTTTGGCGGATGGTTGCACCAACTACCCTTTTCACTGTCCTTTTACTTTTCCTCCTCATAACCATAGTTTGAAAAACCTTCCAGTTGTTAACCTCTATAATTAACGAAAAAGAAAGTTATCCTTTCAGGTTTAACAAAATAGTAGCATGCTGGGCAAGGAACAACTGAAGAGGAGCAAGTCCGATGAAGAGCGTGAAGCAAAGTATAAGGTGTAATTATTGTGGTGAGGTTTTTGGGAAGATTGCCATAAAAAGGCATCTTGAGAACTGTAAGGTCCGGAAAGAACAAAATCCTCCTGGCAGAGAGCTATATTATTGCATTCAGGTCAAAGGTCTTTACAGGAAAGAATATTGCATGTATCTTGATGCATCAGCTAATGCATCTCTGAAAGACCTGGACCAGTTCCTGAGGGATAAGTGGCTGGAATGCTGCGGACATCTGAGTATGTTCAGCATCAGCGGCGAGACATACGATTCCCATCCTGATCCTTTTTTTATGTCTGAAGGAAGCAGGGATATGAAAGTGAAGTTGAAGGATGTTCTGCCCGAAGGACTCGAATTCATGTATGAATATGATTTCGGCTCGACAACTGAATTGGTACTGAAGGTATTGTCAGTAAGTCTGGGAGTCAAAAGGAAAGAAAAAATAGTACTCATGGCGCGCAACATGCCTCCTGTTTTTGCATGCATGGAGTGTGGAGAACCTGCAACACAGTTATGTATTGAATGCAGTTACGAAGAACTTGCTTTCTATTGCGATGAATGTTCCAAGGATCATGAATGTGGTGAGGATATGATGCTTCCCGTTGTTAATTCCCCACGGATGGGGGTTTGCGGTTACTGCGGAGAAAACGATTAAGTTCCTCCATCCCTCGTTTTTTTTTGTAAAAGGAACGATATCAGATTCCATATTCGCTTATCTGACACGCTTGTATCTGATTTTGCCGATTTATCGATTAATGTAAATTTGCGTAATTGTCTCCATCATTGGGCTATCGTTAACTTAACGATTTAACGATAAGTCTAAAATCGCAATCAATATACTTGATTAATGGTCAGTTCTATCGTTAACCTCAAGTTAACGATTTTGCTTACGATAATCCCCAAAAATGCTCTATCGTAAACTTCTACTCAGGTGACCACAAGATTGCACGTAAAATGTGGTCACCCACAATCTTACCATCACTCAATCTTTATTACTTATAAACACATAGAAAAATTTAGAACATCTTTGCTGTTGTTATCATGATAGAAAGAGCTCCATTTCTTGACAAAGAAGAACTTCTTCCTCTTCTGAGAGAATTCTTCCTTAAAGAAGAATCCGTTGAGCTTGCCTACCTTTTTGGTTCAGTGGCAGAGGACACGGCAGGTCCGTTAAGTGATGTGGATATCGGTGTTTATCTTTCTGAGACTCTTACAGAAAAAGAAAGGATCTACAAACGAATTGACCTGATAAATGAGCTTTCCGACCTGCTGAGAAGTGATAAACTGGACCTTCTCGTGGTAAATGATGCAAGTCCCGTCCTTAGCTTTGAGGTAATAAGACCGAACGTTACCATATTTTCAAGGGATGAGAATCTGCGTGTTGATGTTGAGTGCCGCATCATGTCAGTTTATCTTGACTGGAACTACTATGAGGACAGGTTGAACCGGCATTTTCTTGAAAGAATTACCGGACAGGAATTGTCTTAAGAAATCAGTTTTTATTACCTTTTTCTAAATCTAAAACAGAGTATACCAGTTTACAAGTCCTGCCTATCTATTTCACCCATATAACTTCTTCTCGGATAATTCACGGATACAATTGTACGGTCTCCTTTACCCCATATGAGGACGGAGATACAAAGTCTGCAGTGGTTGCTGCACCTGACTCAGGGGTCAGGACAATGTTCACAGTTGTTCGCGGAACCAGATCAAGTTCTGAGCTTTTCAAGCTTGAAATTTCTGTAGTACCTATATATGAGTAACCTCTAGATGCTGCACTATCAGATGTTGTTGCAATAAAAACAGTGATGAGATCACCAGTATTCATTACAGGATTGCTCTGAGAAAATGTTGCATCCTCATCACGGATGACTTCAACTGTGTAATAATGGTCTGAATTTTTGAACATGGCGTTACTTGTTGAAGTAGTTCCTGTCAGAAGTGTCACAAGGTTAGTTGATGCAGAATAGCTGAATGAATCCATATATCCATCAGAATTCCCTGCACTTGCGTATGATTTTTGGTTTCCTGCATATATTAGATTATTTGAAGTTGTTCCGTCCGTTATTGATATCACAACATTGCTCATATCAACAGGTTTACTGCCAACATTCAATCCAACCTTTAGTTTCAACAGATCAACTGTACTGGACATGTCATCTGCTGAGTTCTTAGCTCGTACTCCTTCAATTGTCTTGACCATCAGGTTTGATGAGACTTCCTGTGTAGCCTGTTTGCCAGTACTGACAATAGCTAGATCAGTAGGTACCTCGCTTACTATCTCGTAAGGCTGGTCAAATGCTATTCCTGTGATCATCCAGTTTGATCCGCTTTTCTGTAACTGGAAATACACGTCAATGATCTTCGGTTCGTTCTCCTTACCCATAATATTAAAGGTAACTGCGGTACAATTGCTTTCAATTACCGCAATGTCATCTTCAACAGTTGTTGACACGATATTGAATTCTTTAATACCGCCTGCTTCTATTCCATTGTTATTGAATATCATCTGGACACTTGCAGGCACAAGGAAATCCTGTCCCTGGCAGAGTTTGAAAGCAGTGGTGAAATCACCTTCATTTATCGCATTATAAAAAATAATAACAACATTTTCTGCAGATGCGGACGAAGAGGAACTGTACTCTTCTCCTATAAGGAATCCTATTCCAAAATTTTGTAACAGGTACGCAGCACTTACCATCAGAACAGCAATGACAAAAAACTGCTTCAATATTTCTTTCTTTGATCTTTTAGGTGCACTAAATATTCTTTTTCTTTTTCTGGTGGTAACAATGTCCTGAAAAGGTCCTATTTTTCTGTCCGAAGTAAAAAGGTCCGGTGGGTAAGAAGCGGTTGATTCTGCATCGTCACTTATTATCATTTCCGGTTTATTTTCTACCTCTTTTAAATATGAGTCATACATTCTGGCAACATCAGCATTCACACGATTTTGGTGATTTTGATCATTTTCGCCGGGAATGTTTGAACTGGCTTTCTGCATTCCTGTATTTTGGACATCTGTTGAAAAGCCACTGTTGGCATCCCCTGATCTATTTCTATTTCTCGGAACCACAGTATCCATTATACTGGTAACCAGTTCATTTTTGATGAAACCGATATCTTTTGCAGAATTAACGGTATTAACAAGACGTTTGACCTCTGACACGACCTCGTTGAGAAAACCATCCAATCCAGGTCTTTTATCAGAAGCTGCCCTGAACATCATCTGCGTAAGTCCTTCATTCTCTTTTAGCAGGGCTGTAAGCATATAACGGGTATTGTCATCAGATCTGCCCGAAAGATGGATCACTTTTCCTTCTGCAACAGTGTATCCGTCTACGGTATTGAGACCTCTTGCACAGGCACGCATCAGGAATGATGTCAGTTTCTTTGCATCTATTCCTTCAAAATTCATACCTGTATCAGTGGAATAACAGGCAGCAGATAGTTGAAAAAATTCATTTTTCGTGATCGCTTTTGGACGCAGGAAAGGACAGATACAGTGAACTTCCTTTGACTGCACGGCAGCCATATGCTTTTCCCGGTTTGCATCATGGTATATTATACTCGCTTTGATGGTCTCATTATGAACGCATGTTACAGGTTTCAATGTGAATTTAGCAGTTTTGGCAATGGTTGGCTGAATGTCGCCCAGTTTCAGGACTCTGTCTTCCTGTAACTGGAAGATCGATTCATTACAATCAAGGATAACCTGCACGTCAGAAATAACAGTCTCTGTATTATTGGTGATCCTTATCCCAAATATGATACTGTTGTCCGGGAGAATCTCATAGCCACGTTTTATGTCAACATCCATTCTAACTAAAAATTAATTATTTTTGAATATAAATAGGTTTTGAACTGGTACTGGTTCATTGTTGGATCAGTTAATTGAGAATAAAAATATCAATAAAAAAGAAAAGATAGATGATGACAGCGTCATCAGATCTCTTTTACCCAGATGACCTCGCCTTCCTGCAAGGCGTACATAATATCATGTGAGATCTCAGAATCAGCCCTCACCTTGATATCTCCATGTCTGCCAACAGTTGCAGAGAACAGGAATCCTTCACCTGCGTAGACCTCAACATCTCTCGTTGCAGCCTCAGGGACATTGAGTATAACATGCTTTCTGCTGCGCTCGATAATAGGGTGGTGTTCCTTCTTTTCACGAGGTCTGCGCTCCTCTCCATCCTCGAACTTACGTACATCAATATGGATTCCCAGTGACCTTTCAATATCATCAATGGTCTTTCCACCCTTGCCGATAACCCTTGGCATATCCTTGTCCCTTATGCGAACAAAAGCGCGGTTATCCGCAACCATTTCCACTTCTACCGGACCGCTGGCGTAGTTGCTGATGTAATCCTTGACCTCTCCTTCTGCAAGTTTCCATGAAGGACTTCTCTGCTGTTCGCTGCCAAGAGGCATAACTACAACCTGTTCACCGTAAGTATATATCTCAAACTCGCTCTTGCCGGTCTCAAGGTCTGAAATAAGAATTACAGGTCTTGCAAGATCCTGCTCCATCATTCCGGCAGGAACCTTCACAGTGAATTGAAGCACCTGTACTTTTGCAATCTCTCCCTTGTCGATGAAAATAACAGTATCTACTACCTGCGGGATAACACCAAGCTCCACCCTGCCGATAAGTCTCTGGATAGCGTCTACTGCGCGGTTTGCATGGACAACTCCCAACATACCCACACCGGCAAGTCTCATGTCGGCAAAGGTCTCGAAGTCCTTTGTTTTGCGCACCTCATCATAGATAGTATAATCAGGACGCACAAGCAGCAGCACATCCGCAGTGTTCTCAAGACTACCTTCAAGAGGTGCGTATTGTGTGATCTCATCAGGAACCTGTAGGTCACGTGGAGATTCCATGGTCTTGACCACAAATCCCTTGTCTTTCAGGTATATCGCCACACCTGCTGCAAAAGTGGATTTTCCCGCACCAGGCGGACCGGCGATAAGAATTCCTCTCTGGGTTCTTATTCTCTCCTTAAGCACATCGCTCAGGCGATACTCTTCCAGTGATACAGATGCAACCGGTCTTACAATTGTTATCTCAACATCATCAGAGAACGGAGGTGTGGAAATTGCTATCCTCATATTCCTTATCTGAAGTACCGTTGCACCGCTAAATGACATTTCAGTGAATGATTCCTGATCAGAGCGAGCCCTGTCAAGCAGTTCCCGGGAAATCAATTTCAGTTCCTGGTACGTGCATGGCTCATCTCTTATCTTCATGTACTGCACATTTCCAATGGAACCTCTCTTTGCCATAGGGGAAACTTTGTGTTTCAGGTGCACCGACATTGTGTCAGGTGTGAAGAACTCATCAATAAGAAGGGGTCCGAACTCTTCCATGGGAGGCTTGACAAATTCAACATCAAGTCCTTTTGCCTTTGCAACAAGTGACTGAACCCTGTCCCCTGTGACAAATTTAGCTTTAAGTTCAACTGCAGTCTCTCTGATAAGGGCATCTATCTCTCCGCCCTTTGCAAGTTTGACCTGGTCAGAATTAGGTCTGACGCCTGTAAAAAATAATCTGATATCGCCGGTCTCAGCGAATCTCTGGAGTTCCTGTACCTCTTCAAGGCCTTTGTATCCTATCTCAAGCCCGCGGTTTGCCTGGGCTTCCAGCTCAGCCATGACCGCTTCAGGTACGTAGATATCTACATCCCTGAGTCCATCATCACGTATCCTTGCGGAAAGGATCCCGTCTATGACCGCACTGGTATCAGGAACTATTATTTGTCTGTTCTGTGAACTCTCTTCCATAATTACGAATAAGCTGTTGATTCTATAATATTATATTGCCACTCTGCGTCAGGCGGCACAAAAAAGAGTAACTGCTGTTGGTATTAGCAGTCGATTCAGCATTATTTGGTTTCAGTAAACGTCTTCAGGATCGAAAACCTTCTCTCCGACTTCCTTTCCGTCAATTGTTCTGTAGAAGCATGAACGGAATCCGGTGTGACATGCTCCGCCTTCCTGTTCAACAAGCATAAGTATGGCATCCATGTCACAGTCAATGCGAATCTCAACGATCCTTTGTGTGTGACCTGAACTTTCTCCCTTCTTCCAGAGACTCTGCCTGCTGCGGCTCCAGTAATGGGCGATACCAGTTTCGATTGTTCTCTCAAGAGCTTCCCGGTTCATGAAGGCGCACATGAGCACTTCTTTGGTATTGCTGTCCTGTGCGATGGCCTGGATAAGACCATTGTCATATTTGAGTTCATCGAGATTTATCATGTGCACCACTAATTGCTATATACTATAAAATACTATTATCTATCTGTATTAATATAATTCATAGCAAATTAAATCAAAATATTTTTATTATCAGGGGTCTTACAATGGATTACAGTTTTGATGGTACAGGTGGATTCAGAATCCCTACAGGTATAGCCGGACTTGATGTACAGCTTGGAGGCGGAGTCCCTCCTGGATCAACTATTCTTATTCTTGCAGAACCTGGCGCAAACTCAGAGATGTTTGCTCAGCAATTTGTCTACGGTGGTCTACTGAACAACGAAGATGTCTTCTATTTTACTTCCGAGCATCCGGCCCAGGAAATAGTTCATGAGATGGAGGACATGAAGTGGGACGTAGAAAAATTCATGGAGGATGGCCACCTGCAATTCGTGGATGCTTATCTGCCAAGATTCTACAGCGTTCTTCCTAAAGAGTTCACCAACGAACTGTCGGCCAAGGACTTTCTCAAAAAGGGAATAGATTCCATGGGTCTTCTTAAAGCAACCGTGAAACAACCAAGAAGCCAGAAATATCGTGGTGTTGTAGATTCAATATCATATTTCCTGCGTGCGTACAGCCTGAACAATGTGGTAGAAGCTATTGAAATGATCTCTTCTATTGGAAAGGCGACCGGAGCTATCCAACTCATATTAATGACAAGCGGAATGCATGATCCTATTACAGAGAACACGCTTCGCCACATTTGTGACGGTGTTATCGAATTCAGGATAAAGGAACGTGGTAGTGAAATTGAAAGAACTATCATGATACGGAAGATGCGCGGAATGCTGGTTCCTAACAGGACGATCTCCTATATGGTCACCCATAAAGGGATTGAACTTGAAACTACTACCCGTGTCCTCTGATCGACCCATTGTTCGGGTCTTTTTTACCTTTACTTTTTTATTCACAGAAAGCTATTTTAGTTAACCGGCAAAATGGATAATGATCATAATGAAACAGGAACTAGTGCGAATTTTGAGGGATATTTTCATATCAGCGGGCTATGAGATGTCCGAATCATTCAGGTTTGACCTGATAGCCGAAAAGAACGGCTCAAAGACATTCATTAAACTGTCATATAATCCCGACCTTGACGATATAAGGAACTTTAAAAGTCAGGTCTCAGAAGGTCAGGGTCTTTACATACTGGCAAGCGAGGTAAGTGAATCATTCTTGCTCAATGCACGTGACACCGGCCTTACAGTTTGGACACGCGACGATGTGGCCACAAGGATTGGCAGGGCCATACTTGCAGATATGGAAGGAACTACCAAAGATCTTCAACTTCTGGATGCAATATGTGTTAAGAAATCTGTTCTAAGCAGTGTTGATGAGGTTGCAAAAGAGGCTATAAATGCAATATTTGGTACAGGTTCTTCTCCTCATGTGGAAACCAGGGCTTTAGAAGAATCTCTGGCTTCACGTCCGCCACGACCAGTTGTTGTCCCGGACAATAGACCAATGGAAGTACAGTATTATCGCCCACGTGCTGCTGTTCCAACCCCTCCGCCCGTAGAAATGGTTCCTGAAGGCTCTTACCTGTCCGAAGCATTCGATGAGCCGGAAGCAAAACCGCAAGAGGGATCTTTCTATGAACCAATTACAGCTCCGGCAAAAATAGCTCAGGAAGAGCCCATCGTTATGAGCCTTCACTGTCCGCCAGTTAATATATCCATTGACAGGGCGTATTCCCTGGCTGCTCCACATATCCGTGGTGCCAATGCAGCAATACTGAAATTCGTTCCTTTCTGGATGTATAACTATTCCCTTAATGTGGAACACCGCTACCGTTCCAAGATAATAGATATTTCTGGAGATGGTTCTGGTTATATCAATGCCCTGAACGGCAATGAGGAAAAAATGAACCTTCAGAATATCCAGAAGACAGTTGCTGTTCCAAATGTGGAATATGATGTCAAGATGCCTGTGTCTACTGAAGATGAGGCTACTAATAAGTTGCTTGATGACATCATTGATGAGTATACACGCGATCTGCGTTTTGATGATACCAAGGGTGAGGCGATCATATCCGAACACAAAAGGTTTAAGCCAGCAGCATCAGATATTAATCTTTACGTAGAACTTGTTTATGTGCCTGTATGGGAAATTAAAGGTCAGAGGAATTCAGTAGAGATCAATGCTTCAAGTGGAGAAGTTCTGAGAAATCCAGTTGATGATGACGTAGAATTCGTATGAACTTTATATCTTACAGAGGCCTAAAAAGTTCGTACCAATACGAATAAACTTATATATCAAAAACACATATAAGGGATTACCCGGTAGTCACCTTGTATCAATTTCAAATAAATAATGAGGAATCAACAATGGTAGAAATAACTGACAATGCAGCAGTCGAATTAAAATCACTGCTTAAGGAACAGGGTAAAGAAGGTCTTGCTCTCAGAGTATTCGTTGCAGGCATGAGCTGCTGCGGTGTGCAGTATGGAATGTCACTTGAGGACGAGATCAGCGAAGAACATGACCTTGTAGTTGAGGACAAAGGACTTAAGGTCGTCATGAACAAGGACGATGCAGATAATCTTTCAGAAGCAAAGATCGATTACGTGGATGGTCCATCCGGCAAGGGCTTTATCATCGACAACAACAATGGCGGTGGCTGCAACAGCTCATCCTGTGGTGGCGGTTGCTGTTAAGTAATAATTATCTGGATAATTGAATAATTTCATATAAGGTGATTACATGTTTCCGGGAATAGGCGGCAGGGGAATGAACCCTGCAAAAGTAAAACAGATGATGAAACAGATGGGTATAAACATCACTGAGATCGATGACGTTGAACAGGTTATCATTAGAACTCCATCCAGGGATATTGTTTTTAATGATGCCAATGTCTCTATTATGAATGCTCAGGGCGTGGATACTTATCAGATAGTCGGTACTCCGGAAGAGGTCGCCAGGGAAGTCCAGATACCTGATGATGATGTGAGGCTCGTTGCAGAGCAGACAGGCGTTTCTGAGAGTCAGGCACGTGAAGCATTGAAAAATGCCAACGGTGATCTGGCAGAAGCAATTCTGGCACTCTCATCATAAATCTTTTTTATTTTCTCTTTTTTGTCAGCAGTTTTATTCGATACTGCTTAATTCTGACACTGTTCTTTGTTTGACTGTCGTTGTTCTGGCCTGAATGCTTTAGTGAAAATAAGGCAATTGTCGATTAGTTTTCATATTCTTTAATACTATTTTCTCTAAATTTATAACATGGTATATTCCTGGAGACCAAAATAGGTATATACTATTATCATGATTATACATGATAGTTGAGGAGTAACTAACTTACAGATTGCTCTTTCAATGCGGTCCCTTTCATGTCCCGGGGTTCCACATAGAACCTTTGTTTGTTCTTCAAAATGACATGAGACGGTTGCTCTGCAGGTATTGGTTCAAGACCTAGAGATAGTTCTGGGTCACAAAAGAAACATAATGATTATTAGTTATGAATGGAGTAAACATGTCTGAAAATTTTGATGTCAAATTGGATGGGAAAAGCTATCTTCCTGATCCTTCTGTAAAAGAAAATTCATGGATAGGCGATTATGAAACTGCTTACAATGAATTCCTTAATGATCCTGAAAAACACTGGGAAAACGTTGCTGAAGAACTTGAGTGGTTCGAAAAATGGGATAAGGTCAGAGAATGGGACCATCCACACGTAAAGTGGTTTACCAATGCAAAAATGAATATCACTCACAACTGTCTTGACAGGCATGTAATGAATGGTAAGAGGAATAAGGTAGCTATCATCTGGGTAGGGGATAATGGCGAGGAAATTGTTCTCACATATCGCCAGCTTTACCGTGATGTTATGAGATTTGCAAATGGTCTTAAGTCCCTTGGAGTAGAGAAGGGTGACCGTGTTTGTATTTACATGCCTTTCGTCCCTGAGCAGATCATAGCAATGCTTGCATGTGCACGTATCGGTGCTGTACACAGTGTAGTCTTTGGTGGATTCGGTGCCAATGCACTTCACTCAAGGATCAAGGATGCACAGGCAAAAATAGTCATAACTGCTGATGCAAGTCTGAGGCGTGGAAAGAGGATCGACCTCAAAACACTTGTAGACGAGGCTGTTGTTAACGCTTCCAGTGTAGAGAAGATCGTTGTTCTCAGGAGAATGACACCGCAGATGGAGCTTTTCTCAGAGATCGAGGTCGATTTCTACGAGATAATGGAAGATGTGGAAAAGGAATGTGAGCCTGAGGTAATGGATTCCGAGGATCCGCTGTTCATTCTTTACACCAGTGGAACCACAGGCCCTGCAAAGGGAATCGTGCACACCTGTGGTGGTTACATGGTCGGTACATATTATACAACAAAGAATATGTTCGACCTCAAAGAGAGCGACGTCATGTGGTGTACTGCAGACCCGGGATGGATCACAGGCCACAGTTATATTGTATATGGTCCGCTTGCTATGGGTGCAACTATCCTGATATCCGAGACAACTCCTGATTATCCTGACCCTGGTGTCTGGTGGAGCATGATAGAGGAGTTCGATGTTACTATCTTCTATACAGCACCTACTGCTATCAGAATGTTTATGAGAATGGGCGAGGAGTGGCCAGAAAAGTACAACCTCAGTTCACTGAGGATACTGGGTTCTGTCGGTGAGCCTCTAAATCCTGAGGCTTTTGAATGGTATTATCGTGTGATCGGCAAGGAAAAGTGTCCGATACTTGATACATGGTGGCAGACCGAGACCGGAATGCACATGCTCACAACAACTGTCGGTGAGCCGATGAAGCCTGGATTTGCAGGCCGTCCGGTTCCGGGTATCGTTGCAGATGTAGTCGATGAGAACGGTGAACCTGTTCCTGCCGGTACAGGTGGTTTCCTTGTTGTAAAGGAGCCATGGCCTTCCATGATGAGAACGGTTTACAACAACGATGAGAGATACCGCCAGTACTGGAGCACAATCGGAAAATACTACGCAGCAGGCGACCTTGCTGTAAAGGATGAGGATGGCTACATCATGATCCTTGGACGTTCCGATGATGTCCTGATCGTTGCCGGTCACAACATCGGCAGTGCAGAAGTTGAAAGTGCCCTCGTTTCCCACGAAGCTGTTGCAGAAGCAGCAGTAATCGGCAAACCCGACCCACTCAAGGGAGATTCAATCAAGGCTTTCATCATTCTGCGTATGGGCTACACAGCCAGCGACAAGCTCAAACTGGAACTTGTCTACCACGTCAGGATGAACCTCGGTCCGATAGCAATTCCTTCTGAGATCGAGTTCGTGGAATCCCTGCCAAAGACCCGAAGCGGAAAAATTATGAGGCGTCTCCTCAAGGCTCAGGAACTTGGCCAGGACCCCGGAGACATTTCCACACTGGAGGATTGATTCCTCCTTTTATTTTTCTTTTTTAGTCTTTCCTTCCACTGAAAGTGGCAATCAAAGCACAAATTAGGATTGCAATGGTTGCTGTGAAACCGTGAGCTTCTTTCCCTTCCGAATCATTGATATTTTCAACAGTTTCCTGACTGTTATTTTGTATTTCATCTGCAATATCAGACTCATCTTCTTCAATGATTTCTTCATATTCTACAAAATCGCTGTCATCACAAGGTATGGTTTCATATCCAAAATATCCAACGTACTCAACAGCATCTTCTTTTGCTATCAGACTAATATTGCTTTCAGCAGTTATGATTTCAAACTCGATATCTATATTTCCATACACATGAGTCGAAATATTATTGGAGTATTTTTGCATTATCTCTACTGAATCTTGTAAAGTTATGTCTTCATAAAAAATAACACCTAGCTTTACATTCCCATCTTCCAGCTTTGCATAATTCGGGACGTTCAATCCATAATTTTGATCGTACTTGTTCTCAACTGGAATTTCTCCCATCCAGCGAAGTCTGCTTTCAGAAGGCAGGTCAGCCGCAGTATAATCAGCTGGCATTGATGCAACATATGTATAATAAGCAGCAAAATTCAAAATCTGAATCTCGTATTCTTCCAGCAATAAAAGCTGCTCATCAGTAGCATTATCATAAAATTGTAAATACACATGCTTCGTTTCTGTTCCATTTTCCAAAATGACACTCTCATTGCCATTCAGGTTTGCACCAAACTCCATCGGTTGAGGTGTATAAACTTCGCCGCCGTAGTTCGTGAAAGTGTACTTGTCAGAATCGTTGGTTTGGTCTGCACTTGCAATTACTGTGCATGAGATTAAAATTAAGAAAGAGATTATTATTTGAGTTGATCTTGTGCCTGCTAATTTTTCCGGTTGCATTATTCCTCACTTCCTTTTCATTAAAATGCTGATTAATGCAAAAATTAGGATTGTAATGGTTGCTGTGAAACCGTGAGCTTCTTTTTCTTCCGAATCATTGATGTTTTCAGCAGTTTCCTGACTGTAATTTTGTTGTTCGTCTACAATGTCAGGCTCATCCTCATCAATAAGTTCTTCATCGCCTACAAAAGAATCCTCATTAACTGTTTCTTCATTTCTATATCCGTAAGAATGAACAGCGTCCTCTATAATTACATTACTAATGTTGTTTTCATCAATTATAATGTCATAAACGTATGAGTAATCCGTGCCCGGAGTGGTATAATTGTTTGAATGCTTAGTTACCACCGCTAATGTATTTTCTGCTGTAACGTCTTCATAAAATACAATTGTCAGAATTATTTTTCCGTCATCTAACTTTGCATAATCCGGTACTGATAAACCATAACCTCGTGGATCTTTATTTTCCACTGGAATTTCTCCTATCCATCTCAGTCCGACATTACCCGGCAGATCAGCCGCAGTATAATCCGCTGGCATTGAAACCGTATATGAAGAGGAACCTAATCCCAGTAAGAACCTAACTCCATAACTTTCTAATAGTTCTTTTTCTTCGACTGTAAGGGTTTCATAGACCTGAAGTAATACGTGCTTCCTTTCAGTTCCATTTTCCAAAATGACACTCTCATTGCCATTCAGGTTCGCCCCAAACTCCATCGGTTGAGGTGTATAAACTTCGCCTCCGTAATTCTGGAAAGTGTATTTGTCAGAGTCGTTGGTTTGGTCTGCACTTGCAACTAGTGTGCATGCTCCAGTTATCAACAAAAATACGATTATCAATTCTATCTTTTTCTTAAACATTGCATGCACATCCTTTTGCCTGATTTCACCCGATTTGATCTGAGTATTTAATATCAAAGAAATTGTAATGTATATTCAAAATGAGAGGGAGTCTATATATTTATATCTAAAGTGGGATGTGAGTTTTTGATTTTAGTTGTAGCACAAAAATAGTAATAGTTATGAATCATCCACACTATTTATTCTGTCAGGTGACAAAATGATAGACTTTTTTGACCTTTACCTTGCAGAGGATTGCCCATACGGAGATGAGACTACCGAACTTCTTGAGATTCAAGGCAATGGAAGGCTTCGTATCAAATCAAGGGAACATGGGGTTGCGGCTTGCATGGATGACCTTGCGGCTTTCTACAGGAAAAATGGTCTTGAAGTCGTGAGCATGATTTCAGATGGAGCCGAGTTCAATCCGAATGATGTTATTTTTGAAGCTCAGGGTGACCTGCCAACCATTTTCAAACTCTGGAGGATATCACAGACATTCCTTTCAATGGTCTGTTCCATTGCATCAAAAACACGCTTTGCTGTTGAGCTTGCAAGAAAATCAAATCCTGACATAATGGTGGCAACAAGTCGCAAGACCCATCCGGGATTCAGGAAATATGAGCTTAAGGCGGTAAAGATTGGTGGAGGTGACCACCACCGCAACTCTCTCAGTGATTCTATTCTTATCACACAGAACCATCTCGATATCATGGAAAAGCGTGTAAAGCTCAGGTCCATGCGCAAGATAGAGATAGAGCCAAGGACCAGGGAAGAGGCTTTTGAGTCTGCTCCGGTTGCAGATGTACTCCTGCTTGACCATTACAGTCCTGAGGAACTGGAAACACTTATTCCGCAGTTGCGTGCCCTGAATCCCAAACTTGAGATTGGAGTAGGTGGAATTGATCTGGGAATGATCTCTGATTATGCAAAGCATGTAGACTTTATTGTAACTACTGCTCCGTATTATGCAAAACCTCTTGATCTGACTTCTAAGATTCGTAGGATCTAGATATATAAGTTAAGCGAAAACCTTATATTCAATAATTGATATGGTTGTGTATGCAAAGTGCATTACCGTTCAAAAGAGACGCATAATTTGCGGGGACAAATATGTAGTAGGAAAAGCTTTTCCTATTGTAATGCATGCTTGTATCGATAAGTAAAAATAATTTATTCATCACTATACAATGAAGAGGTGTATTATATGAGCAAAGTAGAACTTTTGGATTTCAGTGCAACATGGTGCGGACCATGTAAAATGCAGAAGCCTTTCCTTGAGAAGGTAGAAGCAGAGCTTGGTGACAAGGTCGAAGTGAAGGTCATTGATGTAGACCAGAACCAGAGTCTTGCAGCACAATACGGTATCCAGGCAGTACCAACACTTATTATCCTCAAGGACGGAGAAATGGTAAAGCGTTTCACAGGTCTTACAACCGCAGGCATCCTCCTTGAAGAGCTTAAAAAGGTGCTTTAAGCACCTGCCTTTAGTTTTTTTTAATATCTGTTTTAAATCTGTTCTATATTTGTTTTATACTTGTTTTCATGTCACTCGGACCAGCTTATTTTTGTCTGTTTTTGAAAAAGCGTAAATAGCTTAACATCATTCCAGTTTCGAGGGTTTCAGGAATTGAAAGAACTGGTCGATCTTGGTGTAATGGTTTTCAGGGAGAAGAATTCCCGCGGTTCGTTCAAACCCCATCTTTCTATTAAATTCAGATCCACCGAAGGAGAGCTTGTGACTTTTTCTATCGACACAACCCGCACTCCTGCGAAATACCAGCAACCTGATGCTTATCTTATCACTCATGCACATTCGGATCATAACGGCAAATCCGCAATGCTTTCTGACCGTGCGGTCTGTTCTGAAAAAACTGCCATTGCACTTGAGATACGTCATGACCGCAAGTATGCAGGCAGGACATTCAAGGTTGGAGAAACCATTGAGGTCAGGGGCGTAAAGATCCATACATTCCCGAATTTCCACACAGTTGGTTCAGTGTCGTTCATGTGGGAGAATGAAGTAGGAACACGCATACTTGTCACAGGCGATGTGAAAGACGCATCCATGCTTCCACAATGTGACCTTCTGATAACCGAAGCCAACTATGGCGATCCTGGTGATACAACATGTTATTTTGATGACGACCTGGAAGGTTTTGAAAATGCTTTCAGGGACAATCCTTCAATTGCTTTTGGAGCCTATGCATTCGGCAAAGCTCAGAGAGCTGTTGAACTTTTAAGAGGTTTTGGCTATGATGGTGTCATTGAAATGGATGACCAGTCACTTTCCCTGACACGGACTCTTCTTGAGGATGCCGGGGAACTGGAATATCTCGGTAACTGCTGCGGTGACAGTATAAGTATAGTGCCGCCCTGGGATCTGGACAAACTGCCGTCCCATATCTCCAAATTCGTAATGACAGGGCGCAGCGATTATCGATATCCTGCAATCCAGATAAGTGACCATCTTGACGCACGAGGGCTTGTAGATATGGTTAAGAACATAGATCCTGAGTTCACGGTTGTCTACCATCCTAATGGTCATCGTCCCGGAAGATTTGCAAAACATCTCGATTCCATCGGTTTTAATGCACTTTCAATTGATAAGATCGAAAATGTCCTGAGCAATGAATTTGTATGAAGTTATGCCTTTTAGGATAAACATTTATATAAGTACTTGATTTTATAGTACCCACACTATCCAAGTTGTACCAGGAGATAAGATCAATTTGTCAAAATCATCCAACAAAAAGCCATCAGTGGCCAAAAAAGAAGTAAAACCCGCTGATGATGCGCAACCAGCTCCTACTCAATCCCACGGCAGGTCACATTTCAAGATGAAGACTCCAGAGGAAAAGAAGCAGGCTCATAAGGAGGGAATCATCAAAACGGCAGTTGCTGCTATTATAGGTATCGTAGCAGGAATAATTGCCTACATGCAGCTTGGTATCGGTGATGACCCTACTGTTAAATGGTATGTCATAATGATGTTCATAGTCGGTATATCCTTCTATGTCATGAAATTCTCATTCCCGATATTCAAGATCAAACCAAAAGAGTTTGGTTTTAAGGACTGGTTCTACGTAGAGTTCATAGTTGTTGACTTCTGTCTTGTAACATGGACATTGCTTCTGAATTGATCTTCTATTTTTCTCCTTTATTCTTTATTTTACTGATATTTATTGACAGGGATCTTACATGCGAATTGCCATATTGAACAAGGACAGGTGTCAGCCAAGACGCTGCAGTCATGAATGTGAAAAATACTGTCCCCGTGTGAGAACGGGTGACGAGACCATTATCTTTGGAGAGGATGGAAAACCAATCATCTCTGAAGAGATGTGTGTAGGTTGTGGTATATGTGTCCACAAGTGCCCATTTGAAGCTATAATGATAATCGGTCTTCCTGAAGCGCTTACAGAGCCTACCCACAGGTACGGCCCGAATGGCTTTGCACTATATGGCCTTCCGATCCCACAGGTAGGAAAAGTAACAGGTATCCTTGGTCCGAATGGTATCGGTAAAAGTACCGCAGTTCAGATCCTTTCCGGAACTCTTGTTCCTAACTTCTCAGAGGATAACAGCAACTGGGAAAGGGTTCTCGAACACTATGCAGGTACAGCCCTTTATGATTATTTCAGTGACGTAGTTGAAGGCGACATAAAAGTCTCACAGAAGCCTCAGTATGTGGATATGATCCCAAAGGCTTTCAAGGGCAAGACAAGCGAGCTCCTTGACAGGACCGACGAAAGAGGCAAGCTTCCTGAACTTATTGACCGTCTCAACCTTGCACATGTAATGGACCGCAAAATAACAGAGCTTAGTGGTGGAGAACTTCAGAGAGTTGCCATTGCAGCCTGTGCAGCTAAAGATGCAGATTTTTACTTCTTTGATGAAATAAGTCCATATCTTGATATTTACCAGCGTATCAACACCGCACAGCTCATTCAGGAGATATCTGAGGATAAAGCAGTTCTTGTTGTAGAACACGACCTTGCGATACTTGACATGCTTGCTGATGCAGTGCACGTTGCATACGGTGAGCCTGGAGGGTATGGTGTCATCACACATCCAAAGGGTGTACGCATTGCAATTAACCAGTATCTGAAAGGCTTCCTGCCTGAAGAGAACGTGCGTATAAGGCCTGAAGCTATTAAGTTCGAGGTTCACCCTCCAAGAGTTGAGACTGATATCAACACACTTGTAGACTATGACGCATTTTCCAAGAAATACGGTGAAGGATTTTCTCTTTCAACCGATGGTGGCTCACTGAAAGAGGGTGAGGTACTGGGAATTGTTGGTCCGAACGGTATCGGTAAATCCACATTTGTAAAGATACTTGCAGGCGAGGTCGAACCTGATGAAGGTAAACTTGACCTTGACATCAAGATCGCATATAAACCACAGTACATCAAAGCTGACAGCCCGATGCAGGTTCGATACTTCCTTGGCGGCCTCTCTAACAAATTCAATAGCAGTTATTTCCAGACCGAGATTGCAAAACCGCTGAACATTGAGAGACTCTATGACCGCATGCTCACAGAGCTCAGTGGTGGTGAACTCCAGAGGGTTGCTATTGCCGCATGTCTCTGTCAGGAAGCTGACATGTATATTCTTGACGAACCAAGCGCCCATCTTGACGTAGAACAACGTTCACTGGCAACAAGGGTCATTAAAAGATTCGCCGAGAACAACGGTAAGACCGCAATGGTCGTTGACCACGACATCTACATGATAGACATGCTGAGCGAACGTCTCATAGTCTTTGAAGGTGAGCCGGCAGTCTATGGTAAGGCACACCAGCCATCCAGCATGCAGGATGGAATGAACAAGTTCCTTGCAAATCTGGATATCACATTCAGACGTGATGAGGATACTTCCCGTCCAAGGGTCAACAAAAAGGACTCAAGGCTTGACAGGGAGCAGAAATCCAAAGGTGAATATTACTATCACGACGTTGCTGATGAATGATTGTTCGTCAGCCTCTTTTCTTTTATCATTTACTTCAGTTATCATTCCAGCTCTTTTTCCAGAACCCGGTAGAATTCTCCGGCAGCATGTCTTTCCAGCCACGGATAGTGGCCGCAGTTCTCAAGCAGGATGAACCTGAAATTTTCCAGTATTTGCGAGAGGGGTTCTTTTACACCTTCGTAAGGGTGCGGATCATAGTCTCCGTGTATAGCGACTACAGGACAATGTATCTCTTTTCCCATGTTCAGGAGCTTTTTCGTTCTTCTAAGGTAATCAGCTTCTTCCCATACTCGCTTATTGAGATTATAACAGTCATGACAGAATGTCGGATTTATTTTCCACATTGATTCCAGCTCAAAGGAGTCAGCATCAGAAATGAGTTTTCCAAACCTGGCAAAAGCAACGTTCTTATTGCTCACAGCAGGATTATTCATGCTTGTACTCAAATGTAAATATTCCTGTCTTCCGCTTTCACCAAGTCTTTCAAGTCTTGTAGCCATTATTGATCTGGCGTAGTGTTCCTCAAAAGGTCCGCTGGCCACAAGAATTAGCTTACTGACATATGTCGGATAGCGTGCAGTGAACATGAAAGCCAGCCATGCTCCCCATGAGTGGCCTATTAAAGTTACTGGCAATTTTGCATGTTTTTTCAGCATTGACCTGAGTTCATTGATCTGCCCGTCAATGCTCATGGCAGTCTGCAAAGGTTCCAGTACACTGTATTTGTCTGAAAGTTTTTCTGCCATATCAGTTACAGTTCCAGGGGCACCGGGGCCGCCATGTATGACTGCAATTTTGTAAGGTTGCGGGCCGTGTATGATTGGGTTAGAGTACATGCGGTTTCACAGTTTGGATATATTTATATGCCATATATTAATATAATATTCGATACTAAAAGCAAAGTTAATCTACCTTAGTGATTTCTCACTTGGATGTGGTATTATGGCGGAAAGTAAATTCTATAACAACATCAATGTTCTTGATAGTGTCGATAAAGGAAATTTCAAAGTAGAGGTCATAGAATACAAATCTCTTACAGGAAGCAAGAACCCTGCGCTTGCAAAGAATCTCTATTATCTTAACAGAGCTGGAATGACCCTCAAACAGGTAAAGGTCACATTGGACAACAGCGGTGTTATCGTAGAGCCTGGAGCTCTTTATTTCCAGAAAGGCAACATCACCTGCGATGCAAACATCGGTGGAGTCGGTGGTCTTGCAAAGAAGATGATCAAGAATAAGCTCACAAACGAATCAGCTTTTAACCCACTGTACAAGGGATGCGGTGAGGTATTCCTTGAACCAAGTTTCAGTCATTTCATCATTGTAAGCCTTGACAACGGTTCTATAATTGTGGACAAGGGCATTTTCTACTGTGCAGAATCCAGCCTTGAAGTAGGCGTTGCAAGTCAGAAGAATATCACAGCAGGTCTTTTCGGTGGCGAAGGATGGTTCCAGACAAAGATCAGCGGAACAGGCACATGCATACTTGAAAGCCCGGTGCCAATGTCTGAGATCCTGAAATACAACCTCGACAACGAGCGTCTTCAGGTTGACGGTAACTTTGCCCTCCTCAGGTCAGATTCTGTTAAGTTCAGTGTTGAAAGATCAGGCAAAGGACTTGCAGGCAAACTTACATCCGGCGAAGGTCTTCTCCAGACATTTGAGGGATCAGGTGCCGTATGGCTTGCACCAACACAGCCAGTTTACAGTTCAATTGCAGCAAGTGGTGTCTCATCACTGGCAGCAGCACCATATAACAGAAATAACTCTACATAAAAGGAGTATTTACTCCTTCCTTTTTCTTATTCTTCTTGTTCTTTGTTGATGTCTTTACCAAAACTGCTTGCATAGCTGTAAGCCTGGTATATGTTGTACAGCCAGAATACAATGAAAATGAAGAACGTTATGACGAAATAAAATGTGATTATCAGTATGAATGTCAGGACAAAATAAAAAGACCCTCTGGCAAAATCCCCATTGTACATCTGGCCAAGTCCGGGAAATATTGCGGAATACAGTCCGGCTCTCCATGGCTGTGGTTTGAACTCCCGGGTGGTAGTTACGACCTCATCGTTACTTTCTGTTGGTTCTTTGGCTCTCAGGCACATACCTCGCATTTATTGATCTAAAAATGTACTTTAAAAGTGCGCTATTTCCATAACACCTTTGTGCCGGTCATTTTTTGCGGTTAAGCATGCCCTTGACCGTTCCAATGGCATCGTAAAAACTCTTATCCAGTTTTGCAGAAAAACTGGTTTTCATGGTGTCATCCGATTTTTTCTTCATCCTCATCCCTTTTCCAAGGTACCATGTCAAAAACTCCGTGTACAGGATAACGCCTATGAGAGTTGACCAGATCATGAGCAATATGTGAAAATTATTCACCGGCACAAGTCCGTTTGCAAGTGACATCTGCTCAACGGAAAGAAAAGCTATTGAGATGTCCGGTATCACAAAAATGAATGCAAGCGGGATTACCAGTAGTATAATAAGTGCAAGTCTTGATGACATGTTTATCAGGACAAAGAGCACTACAATGGCGAACAGGGCAAAAAGCATCGACGATCCTATAAACGCTGCAATATTCATACTCAATTCCTGGTGTCAATATTTTTTTACATTACTTATATACTCTGGATATAAATAAATATGCGAAGGTCGGTACGATTGCAATTATGGTGAAAAGGCTCACAAAAGTCGAAACTAAAAACTTCATTACTTCCACACCTGTAATGTCAGGGTCTGCAACAGACGTGTCAGCGGGGTACGAAGATGATGCATCAACCTGGTTGTAAGTCTCTTCGTAGTATTCATCTTCTGCTTCAGCAGGTGCATCGTCAATGTAAAGGAAAAGTTCATCTGAAACCACACTATCCTTCCTGTCGTTCTCATCCGTGAGGCTGAGTTCGGTTTCAGGCAGGTAATATTCTCCTGCTCTTTCAGCCTTTACAGTGTATGTGAACTCCTTTGTTGCTCCTGCTGCCATTGTACCATGCCATTCCCTTTCTCCAACAACATAACTGAGTTCATCCGGTATATCTTCCCTGAATGAGATACTGATATCTTCGTCTCCGTCATTTGTGACTTTGAGAATAACATCGATAGTCTCACCCACAACCATGTAGCTGGAAGTTATTTCTTTCTGCAGCATGACCTTTGAACCACTCACATGGAATGTTCCTTCAATCGAGTTGGATTGCATAGTGAAGGTCTCACCGCTGTCTTTCCAGACAACAGTTGCAGGCTCAAAAGTGAAATCTCCCGGTTCGGTTGAGGATGCAAAATATCCGATGCTCTTTGTTTCTCCTGCAGAAAGAGCCATTGACCATTCGGTGCTTTCAATGTCATTTGGTATGAATTCAGGAGGCAGAACATCGGTAACTGTGACTGCGGTCTGGAAATTTGCTTTGTTGGCAACTGTAATATTGATCTGGAAATACTGCTCAGTTCCAAATTCAGGGTCTTCGGATGTTTTCTCTTTAGAGATCACTTCCTTTTCAATGGAAATATATGAATTGACCGTGGCTTGCGTCTTAATCTCATTGTTGTATTGATTTCCCCTGTAATCGTAACCTTGCACACTGGTAGTGATCGTGATATTCCCGGTAACAGGTTCAACATCAGGCTTAACCAGTATCTGGAATTTCTTCTTCTTCCCCGGTTCAAGTATGGAGTGCTGCTGTGTTACAAGTTCAACTTCGCCATCATCACATTCGGTTGTCAGTATGATCCCATGCAGTGGTATCGACCCGTTATTTGTCACCACAAGTTCGTATTCCACATACTCATCAGGCTCATAGCTTTCCTGGATATTGCCGGCATCTATCTGGATTTTGGGTTCACCGGGTTTGAGTGTTTCGATGAAGACTTCCTGAGTGTTCTTGTTGATGTACACGATATTTATCATAAAATCCTCAGAGAACTTTTCATAAGCGCCACTAATGTATGTTCTCTCGTACTCTTCACCATCAAGTTTGACAACTACATTTGCTGTTCCTTCATTGATTCCTTTAAGTGTAATACGGTAATCGTTTCCAGTAAGTGAATCTCCCACCTTAAATGCAGTCTTTGGAATATCGGTGACCCACACAAGCTCGGATTTATGTTTGTATATCTCCAGGGATATCTTGTTCTCATCCAGGGACATGACATTGATCTTCAGTTCGCCATCATAGTTGTATTCATTATTTACGCCGGCATCTACAGTAAAAGACTCCATGAAAACAGAGTTACTGTATATCAGCAGAGTTGCTTCGGACACGTTCTCAGTATTGATGTCGTTCACTTTTACTGTGAATCCTTCAAGTTGTGCCCTCTCCCCGACACCAAGTTCATACGAACCCTGGAATATCCATATGTCTTCCTCTTTAATTGCAGTGGAATCTACGGGATTTATGAATGCCATCAGGATTATTGTCAGTAAAAGCAGCTTGATCGGTCGCATCATTATCATCCGTGTATTTTCTTTAAATGTTACGTGGGTCTTTTTTGATTACAAACATTGTTGCCATGTAGAGGAAAAGTGCCAGAAGCGTGTACATGCCAGTCCATGTCCAGCTTTCAACAGCAGGTATGCTATCGATGGAGAGCCTTGTTACAAGGTTAAGCGGGGAATTTGTGAACAGGTACGATGACATGAACAGGAATATCAGCACAAGAGAGTACAATAGCTGTGCAACACCTCTGTCCTTGAAGAACACCGCAATTATGGTGCTTGAGAATACCAGCACTCCTGCTATCAGAGTTACTACCAGCAAGATCTGAAGTGAATTACTTATGGATATGCGGTTCATGGACAGAAGCAGCATCCATACAAACGATTGCAATGGAACGATAATGATAGCAAGTATGGCTTTGCCACTTATGATCTCAAGCAGGGATGCCGGTGATGCCAGCAACAGGTCCATGGTCTTGCGTTCATATTCCTCTGTTATGAAATCAATCACAAGACCACCTGAGATAAAAGCAGGCGTGAATACAAGTAGTGGAAGCAGTGCCACGTAAACGAACTCAAAGAAAGTCGAGGAAGCCCTGACCCCTCTTTTAATTATGTTAAAATCTATAGGTGTATATCCCGGAAGTCTCTGGGTTCTTACATCCCTGACGTTCTGTTCGTATTCTTCCAGTGAGTTCTTCAGTTGAAGTGATATGACAGTGGCTTTGATCTCTGATTTAGGAAGATATATATCAACATTGAGCAGGTCCGTGCCTTCGGCTGTTCCAATAGGAGTTACTATGATGGCATCTATTTTCCGGTCAAAGAAGTCACCGTATGCCGGGATGAAATCATCATAAAGGTAGGCCTGCACATCGTTCTCTATCAGTACACGGTAAAGTTCATCATCTGCAGTTCCGACAACTCCGATGTTCACTCCTTCAAATTCAACATTTCCAAGTGCCGTTGGGTCATAGAAAGATGTCAGTCCTATGACCAGGAAGGTTGAGAACGAGGCTATGAAAAGCTGGATGATAATCGCAAGGATGAATGTTTTCTCTGTAAGCAGGTCTTTGAACTCCTTCTTAGCCACAGTTTTCATTTTCCTGCATGAATTTCTGCCGCTCAGAATAACAGCCCCCTGAGAATTGTCATGTTATATATTGTATGGAATATTGTTGCAGCTACGACCGCATACTTGTAGGCGTTCGGTCCCTTCCAGTACATGATAAGTGAACTGATAGTTACAGTTGTAACATGCAGAAGCAGTGGTATAAGCAACATTGCACCCAATGTCATTACCGTTCCAAAAGCTGAACTTGCGATAGGTGCAAGTGTAAGGACTGCAACAGCTTTTTCTCCGACAAAGAATCCTGCACCTGCCAGTATTGACAGCCGGATTGCATTTTTGAATGTAACCTCGGTTATCTTCCTTTTGAAAAGTGTATATATCCCGATAGATTTGACTATCTCTTCAGCCAGTGCTGACAGTACTATCATTGCAAGTATTGAATACGGAACCGGCAGGTTGAATAGCATGACAATGAGCATAAGCTGTGTCATATATACTACCGGAATGAAGATGATGCTCAGGAAAAATACTGACCCGTAGCGGTATGAAAGGAACATCTCAAAGCAATCTATTATCTTTGAGCCGATGGACTTCTGGGTGAACAGATCCTCTTCCCTGAAAATAGCGGTTCCAAATGCATACACTGCTCCTGCCACAAGGTAGAATGGTAATGTAGAGAACAGGTATGTGTTCATTGGTACAGCTTCCCCTTCTATAAGCCTGACAATCAGGGTTATCGGGGAAATGGAACTTATTGCGTGGATATTTGCGAACATTGCAGGGAAGAACAGGTATCCTGATATTACTACTGAAAGGAATACGCTTGCAAATGTGAGTTCCTTGAAGCTTCTTGCAAGGATCGCGCTGTAAAATGAAAGTGCGAAGAAGAGCAGTATTACCGGCAATATTGCAGCCAGTATCAGAAGTACTCTTTCTACATCAGCGACTGTAGATGGCATTTTGAGTATGTATAGAGTTATGGCAGTCTGTATCGCCATTGTTATTACAAGATACGGAACGGTCTTGCCAATTACAACATCCCTGCTTCTCAGTGGTGCTATAAGCACAAGCTCACCTTTGCGATTGGTACGCTCATCCATCAGGCTGGTAGAGTAGAACTGAGAAACGAAATATATGGGGAATATGAACAGGAATGCGTAAAGTATTGCTGTAAAAGGAACAGGCGGATTGAAATTAGATGGTGTTGAAAGTGTCTGCTTCTCAAAGAATGTCTTTCCTTCTGTGGCATCCAGTGCCGCAATATCTTCCGGGGAAATCGTTGACGAGCCTGTCCTTATACGTCCACTGCTGCTACCACTTGCCGCTTCACGGCCACCGGGTATATTTTCCAGCGCGGCTGTCCTGTTGTATCCTCTGCTGAGCTCGTCCAGTGTGCCGGTACTTCCCGCAAGCTGGAAGTCCTGGGGTCTTTCAAGGTCATGGACTGTGACCCATACCGGGTGACTGTTGTTTATATCGTTGTAAGATGTGAGTACGATCTCCCTGTATTCTATGAATGTGTTTTCCAGCGCGTCACCTGCTGACGCTGCTTTTCGTGTGTCGCTCAGGTATACATTGTTACCTATAATGGCCATGTCGGCTCCGTATTCGTAGTAAACGGTAGCCTCAAACCTGTCCACAAGCATGTAGTCAAAACGCTGGTCAGTCTGGATTATCGGTTGCACGTCCGGCTGGGAAAATGCTACAAGGTATATCTTCTGGTTCATGCTCATTCCTGTTTGTGCGGCAGCGTAGGATGCCACTATTACGAGCATGAGTGATATTACGAGCATGATTATCGAGCGCGCGTCAAATTTGAGTTTTGACCGCATCAGCTCCCATTTTGCGATAGTTAACCAGCCTGGCATTATTATTTTATTAGGAATCTATTATATTAATATCTATTTCATAAAAATATGAACTATATAAATTAAAAAGAGTTATATGCATCAAATCACCCACTATTTATGATAGGTCTTTATGGATAGTTATTTAGTGGAGTTGTGATAAATGGCAGATATTTTATCTATGGCTATTCCTTACACAACCATCACAGTGGCAAATATTTTATTTGCTCTTGTGGTGCTTGTTGCCGGAATTGTTGTTGCTGGAATACTTACAGGTATGTTCCGCAAGGGATTGAAAAAGACCAAGCTTCCTGAACTGGTCATTGAGTTCCTTGTGCGTTTCCTGCGTGCCTTGATGTACGTGGGTGTATTGCTGGCAGTGGTCAGTACACTTGGAGTTGACGTAAGTTCGGTGGTTGTCGGACTTTCAGCGGTTATTGGCTTGGTTCTTGGATTCGGTATGCAGGATTCCCTGAACAACCTTGCCGCAGGTGTATGGATAGCATCCCTCAGGCCACTTGACAAAGGTGAATTTGTAACAGTAAATGGAATGTCAGGTAATGTGCATGCAGTGGGTATTATGGCAACAGAACTTCTCACACCTGACAACCAGTTCATAACAATTCCTAACAAACTTGTGTGGGGTAGTCCAATTATCAATGTGACCCGCATGCCAACCAGAAGAGTGGCTGTTGATGTGGGTGTTAGTTACTCTACTGATATTCCACGAGCTGTTAAGGTTGCAATGGATGTCATCAAAAGGGATTCCCGTGTTCTGGCAGACCCGGCACCTGCAGTTATTACCACGGAACTTGCAGATTCCTCAGTGAATCTACAGCTTCGTGCATGGGTTAATACTTCAGACTTCTGGGCTGTGAAGAATGATCTTACAATAGCCATACATGCAGCATTCAATGAAGCGGATATCGAGATTCCGTTCCCTCAGATGGATGTTCATATGTACAAGATCTAAGGCTTGCAGGCATAGTTGATGATCAACTATGCTCTTTTTTATTTTATAATTGAATTTATATATAGTAAACATCATAGTCTAAGTGTGGAACCTGGAATTATAGAAGTAAAAGGACTTCGCAAGGAATATGGTGATTTTGTAGCCGTTGACAACCTTTCTTTCTCTGTGGAAAAGGGCCAGATATTCGGAATAGTGGGGCCTAACGGCGCAGGCAAGACCACAACTCTGAAAATGCTCAGCAGTCTTATCAGACCGACCTCCGGTTCTATTCACATGCAAGGTCTGGATATAGCAACAGATGCCGTTGAGATAAAATCGTTCCTTGGTTTTCTTCCTGAAGAGTCTCCTCTTTATGAGGGCATGGAAGTAGACGATTATCTCCTGTACTTCGCAGAGTTATACTGTGTTCCCAAAGACCGTGCAAAGAAAAGGATACGTGAGCTTCTTTTTGATCTTGCGCTCAACCCTGACGGCAAGAAGATAGGTGACCTTTCAAAAGGCATGAAGCGTAAGGTTGCAATCGCACGTTCGCTTATCAATGATCCTGATATTCTTATTTACGATGAGCCTGCATCGGGTCTTGATCCTATGACCTCCAGGTACATCACCGATTATGTGCGCTCATTGAAGCAATCAGGAAAAACTATCATTTTCACTGCCCACAACCTGTATCAGGTGGAAAGTCTCTGTGACAGGATACTGATATTAAAAGGCGGAAGACTTGTGACACTTGGCACTGCCGAAGAGATCAGAAAAGAATATGGTAAGATCCAGTATCGCCTTGAGTTCAAGGTTGATGACATTACGGATTATGATATTTCCGAAGTTGTCAAGGAAGTCAATGATAACTATGTTGTCATCACAAACGACATTGACGTGGTAAACCAGACTACTAAGTGGGTTGCTTCCAAAGGTGGGGACATTGTAGAGATGCGCACCATAGTTCCGTCACTGGAAGAGATCTTCCTTGAGATCATGGGTGTTGAGCTTTTTGTTGATTGATCTTTCTTCTTTTTTCGGCTCTGTATAGAATCCATTTCCTCTTTTTTATACGGCATACTCTTTTATAGATTACTTGCATATGCAACAATTGCGTTTGCAATAATTGCCATCGCAACATTATGGTGACTTTATGACCCCGAACCAGAAATCCGAATCCAATGACAGACCATGTTCATGTAAATGTATAGGGAAGAACGAATGTATAGGCCGTGATATTTCGCACCTTTTCCGGTCTATCAACATCTATCTTTCAAATGAACTGGAATCATATGGTCTGGGAAGCGGACAGTTCCCGTTTTTCATGCGCCTGCTTCATCATGATGGTGTCAGTCAGGAATCGCTTGCAAATATGTTGCGATATGACAGGGCAACCATCACCCGCTCGGTGAACAAGCTTGAGGACCAGGGATATGTTGTCAGGAAACGCGACCCAAATGACAAACGCGCGTACTGCGTCTACCTTACCGAAGAAGGTCAGAAAATGGGCCCTGTGCTGATGAAAATAAGTGCAGATCTCAATGGTGTACTGCTTCGGGGTTTCAATGATGAGGAAAAGGCCATGTTCATCTCACTTGTGGAAAAGGCCGCAATGAACATCGCTTCGGAAAACGAAATTAAGAAGGCTTCAAATGACTGATAATAACTTTGATGATAACTCTGAGCCAAAAGCAGGGCCTGGAAAAACCACTTCCGGCATGAAGGCCATGCTGGGTGACCCTAAAAAAGCGATGCTCAAACTGGCATTGCCAATGATGCTTGGAATGTCTGTCCAGACACTTTACAACCTGGTGGATACATTCTGGGTCTCAGGACTTGGAGCGGATGCCCTTGCAGCAGTTGGTTTTGTATTTCCGTTTTTCTTTGTGATAATTGCACTTTCAAACGGTCTTGGTGTTGGCGCAGGTTCTGCAATATCCCGCAGGCTTGGCTCAAGGGACAAATGCGGGGCTGACAATGTTGCAGTTCATACAATGATATTGATGCTGATACTTTCAGCTCTCTTCACGATTCCACTTTACATTTTTGCTGAACCTATATTCGTTCTAATTGGTGCAGGGAAGACCGCTGCAATGGCAAGTACTTATGGTAAGATCATCTTTGCAGGAAGTATCCTTCTCTTCTTCACCAATGTGGCAAATGCTATCCTTCGCAGCGAGGGTGACACTAAAAGAGCTATGAACGCCATGATCTTCGGTTCAGTACTGAACATCATTCTTGACCCTATTTTCATCTATACCCTTGACTTTGGTGTTGCCGGTGCAGCATGGGCAACTGTGCTCTCAATGGGAGTCACCGCAGTTATGATGGTTAACTGGTTGTTCTTCAGGAAGGACACTTACATTACATTTGACTTCAAGGATTTCCATTTTGAAAAATCAATTCTCAGGGATATTTTCCGGGTCGGCGTTCCGGCATCAGTTCAGCAAACCTCAATGGCTCTTATGATGCTTGTAATGAATGTCATCATCATTGCTGTGAGCAATACCGATGGTGTTGCTGTTTACACTGTTGGATGGCGTGTTGTTACTATTGCCATTGCGCCGCTCATTGGTATTTCCACAGCGGTAGTAACACTTGCAGGTTTCTCATATGGTGAAGGCTCCTATGACAAGGTGTCTTTCACACACATATACGCCATGAAGGTAGGTCTTATAGCGGAGACTGTAATAGCTTTCTTCACTTTTGTCCTGGCTCCTCATATTTCATGGATATTTACACAATCAGAGAGCGCATCACATATTACAGATGACCTTACAGTATTTTTGAGGATCATCTGCATATTCTACCCGACCGTCTCCCTTGGTCTGCTTTCTTCTTCTCTGTTCCAGGGTGTAGGTAAAGGTATGAATGCGCTCTTTGCTTCCATACTGCGTGCTCTGATATTCGTTCCGTTGTTCGCCGTCATCTTTGCTTTCACCCTGAATATGGGACTCATTGGTGTATGGTGGGGAATGGTCATTGGTAATATACTGGGTTCTTTGTTCATCTTCGGCTGGGCTAGATTCTATGTTTCAAGGCTTCTTAAGTCTGGAACTAGCAGTAAGGCCCATGTTTTGCATGAACATGATGAAGTAAGGGGATGATTTTCCATCCCGTTGTATTTGAAAAGATATTTAAAACACTCAGTGATATATCCATTAATGTCCTGTGCAACCAGATCCTCCGTGTAACCGGATTTAGTCGCAGGACAGATCATATGTATTCACATATTGATGTCGGCACTGTGCAATGATGAATTGCTAGTGTCATTTTCATTTATTGTTTCTATAATATCCTGGGGAATATTCCATGAGTTCCAGAACCACGAACGGGGTTGATGCGGACACTGGTCCGTCAAAGACTGGCAACGGCGCAGAACGAAAAAGCACTCTTCTTTTTGAGACCACGGGCAGGGAAAAAGTCTACCGGTTCAGCGATTCGATTCTTGTCAGCCTGCCACAGGGGCGCAAAACACTAACAACTTCCTGGCTGAACGGTGGATATCGTGAAGATGTCAGGGCAGTTTTCAACCACATGATACCAAAAGGTAAACATGCGCCAAAGGAGCTGGAAGGTGGCAGTGTTCCTGCGTATCTCAGTATTGTTGCAGAAAGACTTGGTGCAGACCCTGATACTTCTTCGGTACTTCTGACTGCTGCCAACATGGACAATGTTGCCATAGTTACGAGATCTTTCCGTGGTGTTGAAGTGACTGCTATCATGACTGCCGGTATTGAAGTCAATGGAGGACGTGCCGGTGATCCCGCATCGTATTACCAGGAGGACGGTTCTCATCAGTTCATTCAGGGCACTATTAATCTCATCCTTCTCATCGGTGCTGACCTGCCGGAATATGCCATGGCCAGAGCGATAATTACAGCAAGCGAGGCAAAAGCTGCGGCATTACAGCAACTTATGGCACCGAGCCGTTATTCAAATGGGATTGCCACGGGTTCGGGAACTGATATGATAGCGGTGGTCTGTGACGGGACAAGTAACTTGAATCTGACAGACGCAGGACAGCATTCCAAATTGGGTGAGCTGATCGGGAAGGCTGTGATCGAGTGCACTCACAAGGCACTTGAACTGCAATCGGATCTTACCGCTCTTTCACAGCGGGATATGCTTGTGAGGCTTGAGCGTTTCGGAATATCTGACGCTGATTACTGGAAGGTTGCCTCAGGACTCAACGGTGCTAATCGTAAGGCGGCCTTTTTTAAAGTGCTAAGGGAAATGTCCAGGAACCCTGTACTCGTAGGGGCAACCGGGACAATATTGCATATTGTTGATGAGATATCATGGGGACTCATTCCTGAAACAGCTGGGAGAAGAGTTGCTGTTTCTGTGATGAAAGGTCTTCCTGCTATGCTTGGAATGGATGATCTCATACCATTTAATGAACTGACGGATGAAAAGGACCGTATCATAGACAACTGGGTTCGTGTGACCGCCTGGATGGCAAAGAACTGTGATCACAGGGGTCTGTGTGAGCATGTGCCGCAGGAGTAGGTGGTGGAGTTATGAAAGAGCTAATGAATTTCTCATTGTATGAGAACGATATGAAGATGTTCGATTCAGATTGGGGTAAGATCAGGAATTTTCTTGTGCGTCACAATCTGGATGGTCTGGAGCTTTTTGTAGATTCTTCTCCTCTTCCCGATGGTGTGCCGAAGGATCTTGTGGTAGGTGTTCATCTGCCTTACTGGATGGGAAGACACAGGGCATGGGTCGATCCTTCTGTGTTCACCCAGGAAATGGAGGATTTTGAAAGGATCTATGTTTTTGGTGGCGGAAGTCGGGGTGAGGTCATCGGGACTTTTAGAAAAGCTCTGGAGAATGCTCATATCCTGGAAGCTGAATATGCAGTTTTTCACGTATCCTATGCGGAACTGGAACAGGTCTATACACGTTGTTTTGATTGTACGGATTTTGATGTGCTTGAAACAACAGCTGATTTTCTGAACGAAGCCGTTTCCGTTTATCCTGATGGTGAGCCTCCGGTCCGTCTGTTCTTTGAGAACCTGTGGTGGCCGGGACTCACTTTCCTTGATCCTATGAATGTTGAATATTTTGCTTCACTGCTTGATTTTAATAACTGGGCTTTTGTTCTTGATACGGGTCATCTGATGAATGCAACCATGAAATGCGAGAATGAGAATTGTTCTATCAATGTGGTGCTTGACGTTCTTTCCCGGCATTCGAAGGACTTTATTAAGAGAATCGAAGGTATGCATTTCCATTGCAGTCTGTCGGGTGAATTTATGCGCAACTCACTGGATCTGGAAATTCCGGAAGGGTATGGGGAATTACCATTCCATGAACGACTGCTTTCTGTAATGGAAATATTGGACCAGATGGATCAGCATATGCCCTTTTCAAGCGGGAAGTGTTCTCAGATAGTTGATATGGTGTCTCCTGATTTCCTTACGCATGAATTTGTCTCTACAGACTTGCGCTCTCTTGACGAGAAGTTGTATATACAGACACGTGCGTTGCGCAAATAAGTTATATTTTTTATTACTTTTTCTTTTATTATTGATATTTTTAGTTTTATTTTTTTATTTTTTTGATTTGTGAACTGTTATGTGAACTGTTTTTGTAGAAAAGTATATATGGCACTCATGATTTACTTCTAATTATGAGCACTCTCGATAACAATGAACCCGAGAATCCAGAGCACAGTGACCGTTTGAAACTGTTCAGCGCTCTTGGAAGTGAAACCAGGCTCAGGATGCTTCAAAGGCTGACTGAGGGTGAAATGCATATATCAGAACTTGCAAGGGAACTCAGCATCTCCGTTCCGGTTGCTGCAAAACACGCAAACATACTGGAAGATGCAGAGCTTATACAACGCAAGGTTTATGGAAAGACCCACGTCCTGCAGCTTAATAACAAGAATATTTTCAATGCACTTGACATATTCGCACCTTCAAGAACCGTTGAGGTTAAAAAAGGCGCCACATTGCTGGAAGCACTTAAAAAGGCGGCAGTTGTCGAAGTGAAAGAAGTTCATGGGCAGGACAACATTGTTTCTACCAACGGCGAGGAAGGTTTCTTTGTCTATGAAGTAGATGGCGTATTCTCTGATAAGAACGTCAATGAATTCGTATTTGATAAGAATTCCACAGTTATGTGGAAAAAACTTGAACCTATCAGCATTTTGAAAGTAAAGGTCAAGATAAAGGATGAGTGACCTCATCCCTGAAGAACGTTAAGTCGTTCTTCTCTTTGTTTATCTATTTTTAGTCCTTTTTCTTGTTCTCCTCCGCTTGATCTATTTTATAATCTGTTATTCATCGTGTTGAATGAATACTTTCACCCCGCTTACAGGTTGCTTATATTCATAGCTGTCATACATTTACTGATGAATCACAGAAATCCTGCTAATGAGCACCATATGACGCTTATGGAAAGGATGAGAGTATTGTCCGAAGGCACGAAGTATGACAGTTGCAACCAGAGCGCTGTCTGTCATGCTTTCGGACCTGATGGCCGCTGCATACAGCTCTACAAAACGCTGATGACCAATGCCTGCTCCGGGGAGTGCACGTATTGTCCGAACAGGTGCGGCAGGGATTCTGTGAAGGCATCGTTAAGTCCTGAAGAGATCACTAAGGTCACGTGGTCATTCTATCGCAGGAACGCAATTGAAGGATTGTTCCTGTCATCAGGTGTCATGGGCGATGCAGAACGTACCGCTGAGAAGCAACTGGAGGTAGCAAGGCTTCTGAGGGGGCAGGGGTTCACAGGTTATATACACATTCGTGTGATGCCGGGAACTCCGAAGTATCTGCTGGAGGAGATCGCTGAATGTGCAAACAAGTTCGGGGTGAACGCAGAGACTACAAGTACAATTAATTACTCGGAGATTTGCCCTAATTTTGATTACAAGAACGACGTACTTCAGCGATTGCAATGGACTCGTGATCTCATCAATAAAAAAAGAAAGGAAGAAAGTTTCAGAGGACGCATAATCGGTGCCAACGACACTCAATTCGTGGTGGGTGCAGTTCAGGAATCTGACAGGGAAATAATCGGGACCGTTGAGAATTTCATGAACAGGTATGAGTTGAGAAGGCCGTATTTCATGAGCTTTGACCCGGTTCCATTCACACCTCTTGAAAACAATGATCCCTCTCCAATGTGGAGGGAGATAAGGCTGTATCAGACATCCTATCTGCTGAAGGATTATGGCATGACTGCCTATGATCTGGATTCTGTTCTTGATGACAATGGTTTCCTTATGGATATGGATCCAAAGATGCTTCTTGCCTCATGCAACCCTGATATGTTCCCGATCAATGTAAATACTGCAAGCAGGGAAGACCTGCTCAAAGTACCGGGAATCGGTCCGGTAGGTGCAAACAGGATAATTCAGTCAAGGCCAATAAGTTCTGAAAAGGAACTTTCACGCATGGGTGTGGTTATGAGCCGTGCCAGGCCGTTCATCGAGCTTAATGGAAAAAGACAGACGAACCTTTTCTCATTTACAGGTGTGGGAGCATGATAGTAGCATTCAGGGAAAATGTGGAAGGTGTTCTGCTTGCATGTGCAGAACTTATGGGGAATAAAGATTGTGAACTCATCAGTGCAAAGGACAGGGAATCACTGAAACAGAAAATGGAGTTTGCAGGTATAACTGATGCAAAAATGCTGGGATTCAGGGCTACAGTTGATACTTCTAAACTTGTAAACCATATTTTCGGCTCACAAAGACCAAGGATGTTCCAGCGTGATCCTGATGTTGAAGGTTACATTTCACTGGTTCTGAGGCATCATGGCTCAAGTCCGATAGAACTGGTGCACTTTCTGGTTTCATGTGAAGGCAATGCCGAATTGCTATACTCCGGCAAGACAAGAACCGGAAAAAAATACTATAATTATATGCGGGATGTGAGTCGCTCATATCATCGTTTGTGCATGTTCGCACGCCCATATTCTGTGAATGGCGTGCTTTCAGTGAAAGTTGATTCTCCGCATCACATCGGAGATATGTTCTGTCGCTGGCTCGCCAGAAAGAATCCAGACCTTCCGGTTGCAGTTATCGAAGGGAATATAGCATGGATAGGAAATGGCGGTCATGTGGGAATGGAACACTACACCTGTGTTCCTTCATCTCTTGCAGGAAGTCTGGAATTCACATCGACAACTGATGAGATCGATGACCTGTGGGACATGTATTATGATTCGCAGGCAATTCCAAAGAGAAGAAACAAGGCTCATGCAAAGCAGTTGCAACTAAAAGCATCAGCTTCAGTGAGCAAGATGTCTGAGAGGGACAGATATAAAGTTGAAAGGGGAATCGCAAATTGTACTCTTGACAATTTTGCATCCGGGTCGGAGGTATGAGTCTAATGCTGGCAGAAGTAAGGACATTGCAGGACATTCCCGGTATAGGGAATAAGATGTCAAAACGTTTCGTTGAACATTTTGGTAGTGAGGTTCAGGCACTCGATGCGATACTGGCAGGGGATATTGCCAGCATTTCAGAAGTTGAAGGAATTGGGCAGCGTTATGCTATATCATTGATACAGGATGTCTCATCCAGGGTGGAAGGTGTAACAGTGGCAGATTTTCTGAGGACCAGGGAGGCAATGGATGTCTACGAGAAATTGCTTGACCTTGTACGTGAGTTTGCACACACCCGATATTCCAGGGAAAAACTGCACGTATTTTTCCCTTATCCAGCCTCGAAGACCGAAAAGATCACACAGGTGAGGGAATCTGTTTCATATTATATGCACACAGCAAGTCTGCTGGAAGGTGACGAGAACATAGCTGTTCTTCTCTCAACTGTCTCCCAGCTTAACTTCAAGTATCAATGCCCGAAAATACGTGATCGTGTGATCATCACATCAGACCAGGAATGTTATGAGTCTGCAAGGAAACGCTTTAACGGGTTAGTTGATGTTCATTTTGCACGTTCTCTATCAGAGTTCATAGATGTCTCCAGAGGTTTTTCTCAGGTAATTGCGGTAGGAGATAAGTTTCTGGCTTTTGATTTCCCGGAGGATGTTGAGCCTGAATTTGTATCTGATCTAGATGACCTGGATGATTATAAGATAATACCGGAAAAAGAGATCTACTTGTTTTCCAGAAATCTCAGATCTCTGGAATCATCTGTTAACGCAGTGCGGCTTCTGCGCTCAAAAGGTGTGAGCTTCTTTGAGAAAATGGATGATGATGCTATTGAAATGTTGTCATCGACTCTGGCGCTCATAGATGAAGAAGGTGACATTGTTCAGGGCATGGATACTGAACTTGACCGGATTTCAGATGCAATTTCCAGCCTAAATTCAGTTGTTGCTGAAACTGTCAGTTCTGTAAATAAGGAACTGAATTCCTCTCTTGAGAATAGCCAGATGACATTGAGCGGTCAGGATATGCTCAAGGTCATGAACGGTTCAATTGAACTGAAAGAGATACTGGGTAAGAAGCTCCATAAAAATTACAGTTCCATCGTAAAGGGTGCTGCTGAAAATATTTGCAATGGACTTCATCTGGAGAAAAAGGAACGGCTGCTTGTGGATTCTCTTTTCCCGGAGGAAATAGTTCATCCTATTGAGGCTGACGTTGATAGTCTTAATAATCTCAGGCAGCATCTGAACAAAAAGTCACAGAAAAGAAAGTTCAACCATAAACGTGAAGTTTCCCGTATATTATCTGCTTACAGGGAACTTTCCCGGGAGATGGTAAAGTCGGTTCTTGATTTTGATGTAGGTTTTGCCATTGGACTATTTTCAAGGACATACGGTCTTTCCATGCCTGATATCATAGATGGCTCAGGTATCGGGTTTAAGGGAGGAAGGAACCTTTTCCTGCTTTCAAGGCACGGGAATGTCATTCCGGTGGATTATTCTATAGGTGCAAATTCATTCGGCCCGGAAAACGATGATAGTCGTGTTGTACTTCTAAGCGGAGTTAATTCAGGAGGTAAGACTTCATTGCTGGAATTACTTGCACAGAGCATAATTCTTGCGCACATGGGTTTCCCGGTTCCTGCGGAAAAAATGGAAATCTCTCTTACGGAATCCATGTATTACTTTGCCAAATCAAAAGGCACATTGGATGCCGGTGCTTTTGAAACAACCCTTACTGAGTTCTCAGTGGTTGTGGATGAATCCGCAAAATTTGTTCTGGCTGACGAACTGGAATCAATAACTGAACCTGGGGCATCAGCTAAGATCATGGCAGGAATACTTGAAGTGCTGATGGAGAACGATAGCACAATGTCAATATTCGTATCCCACCTGTCAGAACAGATCATGGAAAATACTGAATGCAATATCCGTGTTGATGGAATTGAAGCCAGTGGTCTTGACTCTGAACTGAATCTTGTGGTTGACAGGACTCCACGGTACAACTATGTTGCAAAAAGCACTCCTGAGCTGATAGTCGAGAGGCTCTCAAAGAAAACCGGTGGTAAAGAACAGGCATTTTACGAAAAATTGAGAAATAAATTCCGATGATTCGGAATTATGAAATTACAAAGTAGATTCGCTTTAAAATCTCAATAAAGAATTAAAGGATCAAAGCACTCCTTTAGTGCTTTTGATCTCATTTCCTTCTACAACTATTGCTCTTCTGAGAGCATAGGCGACGGCTTTGAAGAGTGCTTCTATCTTGTGGTGGTCGTTGTCACCATAAACATGAGCATGCATGTTCATTTTTGCATTCTGGGCGACGGCTTCAAAGAAATGGTCTACCATCTGGGTGCTGAACTCGCCAACTTTAGGAGCTTTGAACTCTGCATCTATTACAAGATAGCTGCGTCCTCCAAGGTCAAGAGCAACGGTTGCAAGCGCTTCATCCATGGGGATGCGTGCTTCTCCAAATCTTGCAATACCTGCTTTATTCCCCAGTGCTTCAGCCAGCACCTGTCCAAGAACAATACCCGTATCTTCGATCAGGTGGTGGTCATCTACAATAAGGTCGCCTGTGGCTTTCACAGTGATATTGAAGTTTCCATGTTTTGTGAAAGCAGTCAGCATGTGATCAAAAAAACCGACTCCTGTACTTATGTCTGCAACACCTTTTCCATCAAGGTCAAGCTCAATGAAAATATCAGTTTCGCTGGTTTTGCGTGAAATCTCTGCTTTTCTCATGGATACACCTGTTGAATTTGTTCTCTATAGTTGACTGCTTTATAAATCTTCACTGATAATATTTATCGCTTCTGGAAGCGTGAATTTACCGGTGTATAATGCACTTCCGACAACTACTGCCTTTGCTCCAGTATTTTTCAATGCAATGAGGTCTTCCAGTTTGGTCACACCGCCGGATGCAATAACCGGTATGGTTACTGATCTTACCAGTTCCTTGGTAGGAGCGGTGTTCACTCCCTGAAGTAATCCTTCGGTGTCGATATTGGTGAACAGTATGCTTCCTGCACCAAGTTCTTCAAATTTTATTCCCATTTCCACAGCTGTGAATTCGGATTCCTTTTTCCATCCATCAATGGCTATCTTACCATTCTTTGAATCCAGAGCCACGTTTATGTGTTCGCTTCCAAATTCATCGGTGAGCTCTTTTACAAGCTGCGGGTTGTTGATGGCGGCAGTGCTGAGTATTACTCTGTCAACACCAAGGTTCAGGAGTTCAGCAGCATTTTCAAAAGAACGGATTCCACCGCCGACCTGTATCTTCATTCCAAGAGGTTTGCATTCCTTTACGATTTTCTCAATGATTGGCGCATTCTTGCGTTTTCCATCGATGGCACCGTCTAGGTCTATGAGGTGAAGGGTCTTTGCGCCTTGGGATACCCAGTCCTTTGCCACTGCAACAGGGTCGTCGATGGAGATCATCTCACTTCCGGGAACACCCTGTACAAGCTGTACGCATTTGCCGTTTCTCATATCAACGGCAGGGATCACTTCAAATGACATGTATCCTCAGTTAGGGCATCATTCTTTCGATTGGAACTACAAGAATATCTTTTGCACCTGCTTTTTTGAGTTCGCCAACGGTTGCAAAGATACTGGATGCGTCAACTACAGCATGTACTGCAAGTATGGAATCGTCGGATTCAACTTTCATTACAGTTGGCCCTGCCATTCCTGGGAGTACTTTCTTTACGGTTTCAAGCTGAGTTTCAGGAACGTTCATCATTAAGTAGCGTTTTCCTTTTGCCCTGAGTACGCTTTCAACGGCTGTCTGGATCTGTTCGATCTTCTCATTATCAGCCCTTGACTTTTTGTTTGCGATGAGGTAAACCGATGAAGTGAAAACCTTCTCTATCATTTTGAGATGATTTGTTACAAGAGTTGTTCCTGAGCTTGAAATGTCCACAATTGCATCGGCAATTCCAACGTGTGGTGTCATTTCACATGCGCCGCTGACCTTTATGACCTCGATGTCAACGCCAAGGTTCTTGAAGTATTTTGCAGTGATGTTTGGGAACTCTGTTGCAACACGCATTCCCTGAAGCTCTGCGGCAGAGCTTATTTTGGAATCTTCAGGTACGGCAAGTACCAGATTTGCACCGCCGAATTTAAGATCAAGCATAATTTCGACATCGGATTCGGTCTCATCAATGAGGTCAAGTCCGGTGATTCCAACGTCTGCGGCACCATCCTGCACATATTCAGGAATATCTGCTGCCCTTGCGAAAAGGTATGTGATCTCAGGGTCTGTTGTTTTAGCGAAAAGTTTTCTTGTCCCTCCTTCAAGTACAGGAAGGCCTGCCTCTTTGAGGAGGCTGACGGTAGGGTCGTGTAAACGCCCTTTATTAGGTATTGCAATACGTATCATGGGGATCCTTCTGTGAAATTATAATCAGTATCAATTGAACGTTCTTTCAAAGACTTTTATAGCATATAGAGTTCACGCTGAGCTCAGATTTGTAGTAATTTACAGTAAATAATGTGGAATTAATTTAACGCGTGTGATGTTATTACCATCGGTTATATTTCCGAATGGTAAATATTATATAGATATTACGTTCATGATATAGCGAAGAATAGATAATCAATTTGATTTATTTTCTTTCATTTGTTTTAATTGATTATTAGAGGATTAATATGAGAAACATCAAAGTTGAACACCTGATCGAAACGCCGGTCGAAAAACAGCAGATAGAACTTGTGGAGAGAAAGGGAATAGGTCACCCTGACAGTATCTCCGACGGTCTGGCAGAGGCAGTGAGCCGTGCACTTTGTAAGGAATATATCGAAAAGTGCGGTGCAGTTCTTCACCACAATACCGATGAGACCCAGATCGTGGCAGGAAGATCAAACCCACAGTTTGGAGGCGGAGAGGTTATCCAGCCAATTTACACTCTGCTTGTAGGAAGGGCAACCAAGGAATTCAACGGTGTAGAGATCCCTGCAGAAGCTGTTGCTGTGAGGGCAGCCAGGAATTATCTCAGAAACACAATAGTTGACCTTGACCTTGAGAGTGACATCATTCTGGACTGTAAGCTCGGTACTGGTTCATCTGATCTTAGAGATGTTTTCCAGAGGGACAGGGTTCCTGTGGCAAATGATACTTCCTTTGGTGTTGGGCATGCTCCTTTCTCAGAACTTGAGCAGATCGTGTACGAGTCCGAAAGGATGCTTATCACTGACCTTAAGAAGAAGATCCCTGGAATTGGTACTGACATCAAGGTAATGGGCCTGAGGGATAACAACGATATCCAGCTTACAATCTGCTGTGGTATGGTAGGAAAGTACATTGATGACATGGACCACTACCTGAACCTTAAGGAAGAAATGGTTGAATACGTTACTGACCTTGCTCTTAAGCGCACAGACCGCACAGTAAAGACCTTCATCAATGCAGCAGACAACATTAAGGCAAAGTCTGTGTTCCTCACAGTTACCGGTACATCTGCAGAAATGGGTGACGATGGTTCAGTAGGTCGTGGAAACCGCTGCAACGGACTTATCACTCCTAACAGGCCAATGAGTATGGAAGCAACCAGTGGTAAGAACCCGATCAACCACATTGGTAAGATATATAACCTTCTGTCAACTCAGATGGCAAAGGATATCGTGAAGGCTGTTCCTGATGTAGATGATGTTTACATTAAGCTCCTTTCCCAGATAGGTCAGCCAATAGACCAGCCATTTGTAGCCAGCGCGCAGATCATCCCTGCTGACGGTGCAAACTTCAATTCTATTAAGTCAGAAGTTGAGGTCATTATGGATGACTGGCTCGCTGACGTTACCAAGATCACAAAGATGGTCATCAACGGCGAACTGGACACTTTCTAATCGAATTCTGAAGTGCGCCCGTCAGCTAGTGACAGGGCAACTTCATTTTTGTTTTTAACTATTTTCGATTTTATTCTTTTTTTCAGATTTTTACTACGGCAGCTTTAGATACTTCTCTTTATATACTCAGCAGGTGCGAACGCATTTTGCGGCGAAAGAGCTAAGTATGATTATGCGTATTGGAGTGTTGCATCGCACGGCATTGTCGTGCGGAAGCATGATTTGTAAGACCCGCTTTAACTCAGTTGGTAGAGTGCGCGGCTGTAGTTTGATTCATGTGCATGGTCACATTACGCGCAGGCACCGCGATGTCCCCGGTTCGAGTCTGGGAGGCGGGACTTTCAAAATCATGAATAAAGCACAAAAAGCTTTATATACAAGAGCCCCCATTTAGGGGTGCTCACAAGCGAAATCAAATTGAATGTCCGAATAGTGTAGAGGCCTATCATGGAGCCCTGTCGAGGCTCCGACCCGGGTTCGAATCCCGGTTCGGGCGTTTTCAGCTTAATCCCGGGTTTTCCGGGTTTCTTTTCTCTTTTTAAGATTTTAAATGATTTAGAATATGTTCTGTTTTTCTTTATGTTGAACTCTAAAGAAAAACGTTCAAAAAAGGAACTAAGGGTTTATACCCCAAAATCTAATTTTCTTTCTTTCTCATGAACACGAAAGCCAATCCAATTACTGCTGCTATAGGAAGGGCTATCGAGGGGAATTCCGGTATGTCTGTTTCTTCACATGGTGCTCTGCTTATTGTTGCACTGAGGCTATAGTCCTTGAATCCGCATTCTTTGATGCTACTAACTGTAGGGCCTGCCTGGTCAATGTACAGCTTAATGTAATCTGGAGAGTATTCATTTCCATTTGCAGTGAATACTGGCTCAATCTTTACATACGGGTTACAGAATTTGTCGTAATATACATTTACTACCGTCTTACTGGTATCAAGTGTAATTGCTGGATTACTACCAAGATCATACCACTTTACAATGGTTGTTTTTCCATCATCATAATTGATTTTCAAACCCAGATCAATTATGTTTGTATTACCACCATTCGTGTAGTATTTTCCGTCTACTGTGATGTAGTAACATCCATTCTCAAATTTACAGGAAGTACATCCTGCAGCACATTGTGTTGCAAGTAACAATACCAAGGCTACGCCTAATATTATATTTCTTTTCTGCATTTTCCCACCACTCGGTTAAGTAATTGAGTATTTTGTCGATATCTTTAAAAATTTCGACACTTTTATGTTTGTACTGTATCTATTTATAGTCATCATTATAAAATTCGAACAGAAATATATGTCCATAATCTCTTCAAATATACTGCCAGTATGTTTTCATGCTCAATTCTGGTATGCGTTTTATGTAAACGTTTTTCCATCCTTCTTTTTTGATTCCTTTTCCGGTCATACCCGATTGCCAATTATTTAATCACTCCAATATTCAATTACCTTTATCAATCTGTTTTAATAAATTTTGAATTTTAACTACATATAAATAGCATGCATCTATAGTGTAAAAGAGTGGTAGATATGAATGAGTCTGGCAATTTAATTGCTGCAAAAGCTCTGATACTTGCAATCCTTTACATTGCTCTCCTTTTTGGGATAGTGATCTTTGCAGGCATTACGAATATATGATTTGCATAACATTTTCTGAATATTTTTTACATAACAATGCAGTTCACGCATTATGAGCGGTAGCATTCATGGCCATTCTTTATCTTCTGTCACATCCTGGTAAATTGTCTGTGGTTGTTAAGCATTGTTTATGATAACTTATACAAAACGCATACAAAATATTACTATTTTGTACATTAGTAACATTGATATACAATAGATTCTATCTAGGGAACAGACAGGTCGGATAAGCGCCTACGATTATTCTAGTGTTCTCCAAATGCTACTTCAAAAACGACTTCCTGTAATTATAAGTGTTCATTGGCGCCTCTGTCCTGTCAACCTTTCTTTTATCCGGTTACTGATCACACATACTTAGTAAAGGTGTGATGTTTGTATCAATTAGAAATGTATTTATAACAAAACTCTCTTTTTGGAGAATGTTATGTTTACAAAAGTCGACAGATCCACAGTAATGAGGTTAATGATTCTAGCGTCTCTCTATTTTCTTCTAATGCTGTCGGTGGGTGTTTTCTCAGCCTTGATACACTAATTCCCCACATACTCTTTTTGCAACGATCTTCTTGTTTTTAGAAGCTAAGCTTCAATAATTATTTATAATGATGTACTAATAGAATATTATGGCACGAATGAACTCAATAGCCAGCCTTCCCACTATTAAAATATTATTTGTTGTAATGTTGTATCTTTTAATGGTGCTATCCATTGGTCTGCTGGCCGGGATTATGTCCAGATAAAAGTAAAAAGAGATTAGATGGCAGGTTAATAAAAATGGTGGATTTCCCGTTTTTAATCGTTTTTGGGACGTTTTTCCGTTTTTCCGTTTTTGGAACGTTTTTCTGTTTTTCCGTTTTTGAGACGTTTTTTCGTTTTTCGTCGTTTTTGGAACGTTTTTCCGTTTTTACCATCATAAAGCCACTGAGTGGAGTATCTGCACAAGACTGCATTCCATGAATATTACCATCAGGTTGTTTACCACCAGAAACAGACCTACAAATGCAATCCCTTTCCTTGACAATCTCCATAGAATATCTGTCCATTTTGAATCTGCATCTTTAAGGATTGTGTAATTCCAGTATACTATTCCAATGAACAGGATCTTCAGTATCAAGAGAGAGCCCACGCCATAGTTCTGCATAACTGCCGCCAGGAAGTCATTCTCTTCGAATCCATAGTTAAGCGCATGGGCCGTTGTCAGGAAATCTCCCAGTACGTAAAACAGTATTATATACTTAATATCCCTGAGGAACTCAGAGACATTTGTGAACTGTGAAACGTACTGATTTGCGTTGTGCATAATAGTTGCTTTTCATGGAGCTGTATATAATTAGAATGGGGGTATTTCATACATCCATGTTCATAGTATGCAGGATCTATGCACCTCTAAGCCCAATATTAAGGTTCAAAAGGCATGGCACAATATATGATAAACACACGAGTCTTTTTTAGTATGTATTATGGAACCAATTTCCAATCCTACTTTTGATAACAATTTTGTACTAGTAGCTACTAGATATTATATTATGACCTCATCAACAGTTCCCATTGATATTTCCAAAGTGCTGGAAAGCCACAGGTCAGATGCATATCTGATGGTAGGGAATTCGAACAATGCCGATATCTTTTACGCAACTCGTTTTTCTGCTTCTGACGAGTTCACGTACATTCAGATAAATGACGGTAGCGAAATTCTTCTTATTTCCGACATGGAAAAAGGAAGGGCTGAGATCGAATCCAGGGTTTCCGACATTCGTACTTTACAGGGCTGTGATTACAGGTCAAAAGTGAAGTCAAGACAGGATCCTGCTCTTGCATATTGCGACTGTATTGCAGAGATATTGCAAAAAGAAGGTGCAAGGCATATTGCCGTGCCCAGGGATTTCCCATATCATATTGCTCAGACCCTCAAGGAAGAAGGTTTTAGCATACAGGCGATCAAAAGCCCATTTGCCCAGCTGCGCGCAAGGAAAGACGAATCTGAGATCAAAATAGTCAGAAAGGTGCAGGATGCCTGTAACACTGCAATGAAAGCAGCTGCTGAAATGATCCGCAAATCCGAAAACGTGGAAGGTATACTCAATTACCGTGGCTTTGCCCTGACATCAGAAATGATCCGCAAAGAGATCGATATAACTCTTCTTGAACATGGCTGTGAGGCAGACAGTACCATCGTTGCAGGCGGCAAAGGTTCAGCCAATCCTCACTGGGAAGGCGAAGGCCCGATAAAAGCAAATGAACCTGTGGTCATAGATATCTTCCCTCGCAGTAAAAGAAAAAAATATTATGCCGACATGACCCGCACAGTTCTTAACGGCACTCCTTCTGATAAGCTCAAGGACATGTACGATGCGGTACTTGCAGCGCAGACTGCTGGCATTGAAATGGTCAAACCCGGTGTCAAATGTAGCGACATACACAACAAGGTTTGCGATATTTTTAAGGAAAGAGGCTACGACACAGTAAGAGAAGGATCAACTGTAGGTTTTATTCACTCAACCGGACATGGTGTAGGTCTTGAGATCCATGAACTTCCGTATGTTGGCAACAGTGATGTGGAACTGGAAGAAGGAAATATCATCACCATTGAACCGGGACTCTATTATCCTGATGTAGGCGGTATTCGTCTTGAAGACCTCATCCTTGTAACAGCAGACGGGCATGAGAACCTGACCGAAATGGAAAAGAAATTTGTATATTAGTGCCAACTAATGTGTTATTAGGAGATTTTACATGGCTGACAAAGTTAAGGAGATCGAAGAGATAGTTGAAAAATATCTCAAAGCAGGAAAGATACTCTCACAGGTAAGAAGTGAGGCAGAGGACAGGATCAAGGTAGGTGTCAGCCTGCTGGAGATCGCTGAGTTCGTGGAGAACCGGGCAGTAGAACTCGGTGCTGATGGCTCGGCATTCCCATGTAATATTTCCCGTAATGATGAAGCAGCTCACGCCACGCCATACATAGGTGAGGAAACCGTCTTCGGTGAAGATGTAATCAAACTTGACCTGGGTGTTCATGTTGACGGTTACATTGCAGATTCTGCGATAACAATTGACCTGTCCGGAAAATACACTGAACTTGTAAAAGCTTCCAGTGATGCACTCGATGCTGCAATTGATACTGTTAAGAATGGCGTGAACACTGCGGATATCGCTGCCGCTATTGAGGATGCGATCCTTGCACATGACCTGAAACCTGTAGGAAACCTTACAGGACACGGGCTTGCCCGATACATTCCTCATGCGCACCCAAGTATACCCAACAGGAGAATAAGCAACGGTGTTGTGCTTCATACAGGTGATATCATTGCCATAGAGCCGTTTGCAACAGACGGTGCAGGCAAGGTAGTGGATGGATCACTTACCGAGATCTTCCAGGTAATTAACAAAAAACCTGTGCGTTTGCCGGCTGCAAGGGCACTTCTTAAAGAACTTGAACCTTACAAGACTCTTCCTTTTGCAAAGAGATGGCTCAAGACCCCGCAACTTGATTTTGCTCTTATGCAGCTTGAAAAAGCAGGTATAGTTCATTCATATCCTGTTCTAAAAGAAGTTGCAGGTGGAATGGTTTCACAGAAAGAGCATACTGTTATAGTAACAGAAGACGGATGCCAGGTCACAACTAAATAATAATATCAGGAAGAGATCTGAGTGAGAATCGGGAGTTTCTTATCTTTAATTTTTCTTCTTTTTTCATTATTTGTCGTTCCGGCATATGCGGCATATGACTGGAACAACGACATAACCATAGAAAAAGATAGTATGACATGGGCTTACACGGAAAGTTATTCCGGTGACCGGTCTGTTATTTTCAAAAAATACGTTGATATGGAGTTTGGCAACGACGATGGTTTTGTGAGTGCCTGGGAACTGCTGAAAGCTGACGTATCAATGAGCAAGTATTTTAAGCAGTCCATAGAGGATAATATGGACGTGAAAATTGATAAATCTTCAAAGAATGTCATTTTGCTTGACGTTGAAACGGATATGTCATCAGAGCTTATTGGTCTGTCAGACGAAGAAAGTGACATTGTCAATAAGTACGAAGTATTTTATGATTTCAAGGTTCCACTCGACAAGTCCGGCTCTGAAATGTGGTTTCAGGGCGAACCGGAAACAGATGTTGCAATAAGCCTGCCTGTTGGTATGGAACTCATGTCGGTTGATGGGGTTGACAACGAATCTGTAAAAGAGTCATCAAAAGGAACTGTGATTAAAGGTAAGTTCGGTTTTACTGGTGAAGTGGTTATTGAGTATTCTATTGAAGAAGAAAAACCTGTAATAAAAGAAAATACCACGACAAATGTAACTGCAAACACTACAAAGGCTTCTTCTGAATCTACAAAGAAAACACGCATCGGGGATTTCCTTGACAGGCTGTTTTCCGGTGATACAGATGAGGTACTCAGTAAATTGAATCTGGATGGCGCTAATAATCCTGAAAAATACTAAAAAGATCAAGGTGAAATTATGCTGATAGAAAATATCGAACTTGAGAATGGAACTGCCATGGGTTTGAGTTTTACTATGCAGAATGCATCATTACTTGTGATTCGTGCGGACAAGGGTTTTGTGATGTGCGGTTATCTTGACATGGACACTGCATCTGCTCTTGGGGATGTGGCTGTAAAGGTCAAAGGCGTTAACAGCTTTGAAGATGTGCTTGCAGCACCGGTTGTCGGAGCAACCCAGAAAGCCATCAATCTTGGCATTAAAGTCGGCATGACCGGTAAAGAAGCATTAGAACTAATGTTCTGATAGTTTCTTTGTGCCAATATTTCAATTAGTTTTGTTTTTGATCCTTCACTGAAACGCTTTAAATACTACTTCTATTCTCTATTGCAGTTATTATGCTGTATGCTTTTGAGTTATCCGGTGAGCACGCTGTCCTTCCAATAAAAGAGGTCTACGCCTGTCTATCAATGGAAGGACTGACATTCAGGGAACATGCATTCTATGACCAATGTCTGGTAGTTGATATTGAAGGTGAGGATGTCGAAGAAAAGCTTCGATCTATTGCAAAGAGGCTTGCAATGTCCCATCACATTTTGAAGGTCGTCGGTATATGCGATGTTGAAGCAGATCAGATAATAGAGCTGTGTGATAATTCCGATCTCTCAGGACACATGTCAGAAGGCCAGACCTATGTTGTCCGTGCAAAGAGGGCAAAACACCACGGTGATGTCAAAAGGGAATTCATAGAAGGAAGACTTGGTGGCAGCATATATCGCAAAGGCTTCAGGGCAAACATGAAAGAACCTGATGTGACTTTCCGTTTGATAATGACAAACAAGGCAGTTCTGGGTTCATTGGTGGCAACAGTTGACAGGGGCGATTATGAACGCCGTGCACCGCATAAAAAACCCTTCTTCTATCCCGGTGTGCTCATGCCAAGAGTTGCAAGGGCGCTGGTAAACATTTCACAGGTACGTTCAGATGAAGTGCTTCTGGACCCTTTCAGCGGAACAGCAGGTGTCCTGGTTGAAGCTGGTCTTATAGGCGCTCATGTGATAGGTATTGAAGTTCGCCGTAAGATCTCCCACGGTGCGAAGATGAACTTAGATGAATACGATACTGATTATTCATTACTAGTAGGCGATGCATGTCGTGCCTCCCTCAAAGATTCATGTGTGGATGCAATCGTGACCGATCCTCCTTATGGCAGGTCTGCGGCTATCAGGGCTGAATCTCTTCATCATTTGTATGAAGATTCATTTGCAGAGATGCATCGTGTACTTAAGACCGGAAAACTCGCAGTTGTGGTTTCAGAAATGAAGGTCGTTGAGTTTGCAGAAAAGGCTGGATTTACGATTGTAGATGTGTTCACACAAAAAGTACACAAGAGCCTTACAAGGACATTTACTGTCATCCGCAAGGACTGAAATGACCTTTAGAGCAGATCAACACTTCTGTTGTATCAGGGACCAGTAGGCTGCAAGCCTTGTCTCTGATTCTTTATATTCGGGATAACGCTTTTTGACATGGTTCCAGAATTTAGGACTATGGTTTAGTTCAATGAGATGGACCATTTCATGGTGAACAATATATTCCACCATCTCATCCGGCAGGTATTGCATAAAAGTGTTGAAATTAAGGTTACCTTTTGAACTGCAGCTTCCCCATTTCGTTCTCATTTTCCTGAACCTTATATTTTCAGGCTTGACCCCAAGCTCTATCTCAATTGTTGCCACACACCTGAGGACAAGTTTTTTCAGTTCGTCAACTGACCTGCCGGTTACAAGTTCAATGTCCTGTTCAAATTCCTGGATCTTCTGCATTTTAGAATAGCGATTGTATATCCATCTCTGGTGCTTCCTGATAACTTTGTCATGTTCCATGAAATTCCGTGGGACAATAATATACAACTCTCTTTCCCGGAACTCAAGCTGTGGATTTTTCACATCCCTTCGGATGAGCTCATAATCTATGACAATGTCCCGGATGCTTGCAGTACAGCGCATTTTCTTAAAAAATGTAAAAGGATCATTCGTTTGGAAGCAGATGGTCCATTACTTCAGCCATGACCCTGTGTCTCACCAGATAGTCGTGTACATTATCGGTGGCTCTCCTGATCGCATAGGCATCGTCGCACCATTCGATAGGTTCAGGATATTCCACTTCCATGAGTGTCAGGCCGTATGCAGGAGATGATTCGATTCCTTCTTCATATGATTCAGGGTCAAGCATCTGCATAAGCCATTCCTCATCCCGTACTCCGCTTCCAACCATTGTAAGGGCTGTGACAATTTTCCTGACCATGTTCCAGAGGAAACTGTTTGCCTGGATGTCTATCTTGGTAAGGGTTCCGCTGACACGCACATCAATTCTTTCAACATTACGAACAGTGCTCTTGTCTCCTTCCTTTGTGCAGAAATTGGCAAAATCATGTTCTCCCACAAGTAGTTTTGAGGCAGCCCTTATCTTTGAGATATCATACTGCTCCCCGCTCATAATATATCTGTATTTACGGCTGGTGGCCCACCTTCTGGGGTCAAAGTCTTCAGGAACTTCAGCATGTGCCCATGCCCAGATAGAATTTGGTAATTTGGAATTAATGACCCTTGGAATCGCAAGATTGGGTTTATCAGTATCAAAAGCAACAACCTGCTCTCTTGCATGTACTCCTGCATCTGTCCTTCCGGAACTTGAAAAACGCGCGGATTTCGGATCTTCAATGATCTCAAGCTGCGTGAGTGCATTGAACAGCTCGCCTTCTATTGTAGCTACATCCGGCTGGACCTGAGATCCATGATAGCCAGTGCCTACATATGCTATTTTAAGAGCAACTCTCATACCATTCACTCAGGCTTCATATGTTCTTTTTTCTATTATACATTTCTCTTATGAACAGAAGCGTAATTACAAAAATACAGCCAAAGAAGAACCACACACTCACATGTGACAGCAGTCCGTGCATAAAAGTATCAGTCACCGCTCCCCCGGCAGCAGTAACGTTGTCAGTAAATGTGCTTGACAGTGGTTCCATCTGAGTCTGGTTCACTGCCAGTGCGCCTTCTCTCATTATGTCGGCACCTGCATCGGTTCCATTTGGTGCTGCGGAGGCAAGCATTTCAGGCTGAACTCCATCTGATGTCAATGAAGTCATTTCTACTGATTCGGTTGGAATGTCAGCAGCTTCTGTTGGCATTTCAACGGGCATTTCTTCCATAGCTGCCTGCTCGTAGAATACAGTGTCAGATGCATTTGTATCCGGGGTATATCCGTATCCTGCAAAATTCTCTGCATCAAGTTCCGGCATTGCCTTTGTCATCAATACAGAGTCATTTTCCGGATAAACAGGAATACTGGCGGTGCTGGCAGAGTCCTGGGCCATTTGTGGTGCAGAGGAGAACATTGAGTATCTTCCAAGGGCTTCAACTCCTGTGGCAGCAAAAATCGCACCTGCAACAAGACCAAGATACTTTTTGAGCATGCTGATAATGGAAGACCTGTCGTTTTTCATGCTCCCCGGGGCAACTACTATCAGTTTCTGGACAGGTTCGTATATTTTGACTTCCCTGCCTTTACGGCTCCATTTTGTTTCCTTGACCTTTATCAGATCAGCTTCAATGAGCCCGTCCAAATTGTATTTCACAGTTGTAAGGGGCAGGTCCAGCTTTTCAGCAACATCACTGGCTGACATTGGTCTGTCTGCAAGTATCTCCAGCATTTTCATTGCTTTCTCATTTGAGAGCAATTGGGTTATTTTTTTAGAATCCTCACTAAGAGGAAGAATAAGCACTTTTTCTGAGCTTGTACTTTCGTCGTTCTCTCCCATAAGTTTCAGTATATTAATGTTGGCTTAAATCATTTCCTTTAAGTTCAATTTCATTTGAACTTATAACAATTTAAGATGTAACTCGAAAAGTTAAAGAATAGCAAGAACAATAAGGGGTAAATTCTAGGGGCTATTACACTATGATTACAAAAGAAGAAATAATGGAAATCGTTGAGAATTATGACATGGACAATCTGAGCATTGCCACCGTTTGTTCTCACTCCAGTCTTCAAATATTCTATGGTGCCAGACAGGAAGGTTTCAGGACCATAGGCATCTGTGTAAAAGAGCCGCCAAGATTCTACGATGCTTTTCCTCTTGCAAAACCGGATGAGTTCATTGTAGTTGACAGCTACAAAGAGATCCCGAATATCGTTGATGAGCTTCGTGCAAAGAATGCTATTATCATCCCACATGGTTCATTTGTAGAGTATATGGGTGGCAAGGCTTTTGCCGAACTCGCAGTCCCTACTTTTGGAAACAGGGCTGTTCTTGAATGGGAATCTGACAGGGAAATGGAACGTGAATGGCTTGAAGGCGCAGGTATTGAAATGCCAAGGTCTGTGAAGCCTAAGGATATCGATGGCCCTGTAATGGTCAAGTACCATGGTGCAAAAGGCGGTCGTGGTTTCTTTATTGCTAAAAACTATGAGGAGTTCCAGGAACACATCGATCCGAATGAAAAATTCACAATTCAGGAATTCATTGTAGGAACAAGATATTATCTTCACTTCTTCTATTCACCACTCAGGGAGAACGGATACAAACTAAGTACCGGTATCCTTGAGATGCTCAGCATGGACCGCAGGGTCGAGTCCAACGCAGACGAGATATTCAGGCTTGGTTCACCAAAAGAGCTTGAAGAGGCTGACATTATCCCATCTTATGTGGTTACAGGAAACGTTCCTCTTGTTGCCAGGGAGTCACTTCTTCCAAAGATATTCAATCTAGGTGAAAGGGTGGTTGAACGGTCCCTTGATCTGTTTGGCGGTATGATCGGTCCTTTCTGTCTGGAAACTGTTGTTACTGACAAACTTGAGATAAAGGTCTTTGAGATATCCGCACGTATAGTTGCAGGTACTAACATCTATCTTTCAGGTTCCCCATACTCCGATCTTATTGAACCTGGTCTCTCTACAGGTAAGAGAATTGCCCAGGAAATAAAAATTGCAAGTTCCATGGGCCAACTTGACAAAATTTTGTCATAATATTTTTATCTTTGCAACGACTATAATATTCTGTGATTCTCTTGTAAGGGGAATCACGGAGTGATACTATTTCTGAAGCAAGCTACGATTATGATGTTATTATTGTAGGTGCCGGACCAGCAGGTTTGTTTGCAGCCTATGAACTTGCCGGAAAAGGGTTAGAAGTGCTTGTTGTGGACGGCGGAAAGGACATCAATGCAAGGCATTGTAGTGTCTCATCGAGCTCAACATGCGGTCATTGTTCCCCATGTTCCATTCTTTGTGGTGTAGGAGGTGCAGGTGCTTACTCAGATGGAACTCTTAATCTAAGACCTGATATAGGTGGTAACCTTGCAGAGCAGACAGGCGATCCAGGGTCTGCATGGGAACTTGTGGATTATGTGGATAAGATCTACCTTAAATACGGAGCTACTACCAAAACCTATTCTGCAACAGGTGAGGATGCAGAAATGCTCAAACGCAGGGCAGCTTCAGTTGGTGCCAGGTTCATTGACATCAAGCAGCGTCATATTGGTTCCGATAATTCTGTAAAACTTATCGAATGCATGAAGAATGATCTAGAATCAAAGGGTATCACTTTCATTCTGGAATCCAAAGTAAAGGATATAATTGTTGAAAATGGCAGCTGCAAAGGAGTGGTTCTGGAACACAGGCAGATCCATTCTAAATATACTTTGCTTGCACCGGGAAGAGTTGGATACGAATGGGTAAACTACCTTGTGGACCACCATTGTATAGACTTCTCTTATAGTGGAGTTGATATTGGTGTCCGTGTGGAAGTTCCTTCTATAATCATGGACCCTGTAACAAAGATAAATCACGACCCAAAATTTCACATATATACCAAAGGCCATGATGACTTTGTCAGGACTTTCTGTACCAACGAACAGGGATTTGTGGTGAAGGAAGAGTACGAGGGTTTTGTTGCCACTAACGGACATTCCATGCATAGCAAAGCATCCGATAACACCAATTTCGCTTTTCTTGTTCATGTGGAACTGACACGACCTATGGAAAACACTATCAAATATGCAAGGTCAGTGGCAAAACTTGCAACGACAATTGGAGGTGGAAAACCTGTTCTTCAGAGGCTTGGTGATCTTAAAAGAGGACGGCGTTCAACATCCGAAAGCATCAGCAGAAATGCTGTAGTGAACACTCTTACAGACATAACTCCGGGTGACATTTCCATGGCTTTGCCCCACAGGATAGTTATGGATATCATGGAAGGTCTTGAAGTTCTTAATGAGATTATTCCAGGTGTCTATTCGGATTGCACTCTTCTGTATGCTCCTGAAGTAAAGTTCTATTCCCTGAAAATAGATGTGGACAGAACCATGCAGACAAATATTGCAGGTCTGTTCGTTGCAGGTGACGGTGCAGGTTTGTCACGTGATCTTATTAACTCCTCAGCCACAGGAATTCTGGCGGCAAGAGGTATACTCACACATGCAGAACAGGATCTGTTATCTTAAAAAAGCATTAATGATAAGAAATGAGGAACCTCGCATAATGATGGTTTGGGTGAAGTTTGGGGTATGATACATTAAAAGAATCAATGCATCAGAGGGGAATGATGTGATGACGGAGATTCCTCGTCACCTACATATTGATGTCCCTATAAATACTTTATTAATTAAAATACTGAAACTCTTTTAATTTGGAATGTCTCTCGATATTCATTTTAATCTTTTGGAAATATAAATTTTACATTTTCAGACAAAATCAAAAATACTATATATTGTAACTATGTTTTTCCATCCTGTATGTCAGACTCTTTAAATGCAGGTGTTTCAAAGCAGCAATATATCCTTGGCGGGAAAGGTGAAGATGTTCTTCTTTACATGGGCAGGTATCTTGCACGTGATCGCTCTTCCGGCTCACATGTATCACTGGATGTGAACAAACCCCATGCAGTTTTTATTGCAGGAAAAAGGGGCTATGGTAAATCCTACACAATGGCAGTTCTCATGGAAGGTATGATGATGCTTCCGGATGAAATCAGGAGCAACGTTTCATCAGTTGTTATTGATACTATGGGTATTTTCTGGACTCTTGGTAAATCCAACAAGGTTCAGGAAGAACTGGTCATAGGATGGGGTTTTGAACCCTTATCATTTGATATCGATGTTTTCGTACCGGCAGGAAGTCTGAGTTCATATGAAGAAAGGCACATCAATGTAAAGCCGATCTCCTTACCGATATCAGAGATGGATGGATATGAGTGGTGCAGGCTGTTTGGAATAGATACAGTATCTCCTTCCGGAGTCCTTATAGTGCGTTTGATAGATGAGCTGCAGAATAAAGGGACATTCTCATTTGAAGACATCATTGCTTCTGTGATCGCAGATAAACGTGCAGATACTGTTGCAAAAGCCGCTGTTGAAAATCATTTCAGAACAGCAGATTCATGGGGCATTTTCTCGGAAACAGGTGTGGGAATAGCAGAACTTGTAAAAGGTGGCTCAACATCAGTTATTGATGTCAGTACCATCAGGAGTGAGGCTGTAAGGTCTGCACTAGTGAGTTCAATTGCCCGAAGTGTCTATCATTTGAGACTGGAAGCTAGACGTTCATATGAAAGAAGAATGATGGGTGATAATTCAGTTGAAAGCGGTATTCCAATGGTCTGGATGTTCATAGATGAAGCCCAACAGTTCCTGCCAGCACAGGGTGAGACACTTGCATCGGATGTGTTACTGAACGAATGGCTAAAACAAGGTCGTCAGCCTGGTCTTTCACTTGTGCTTGCAACGCAGCGTCCTGCATCCATTCATCCCGATGTGCTTTCACAATCTGATCTTGTTATATGCCATCGACTCACATCCCAGGATGATATCAATGTACTCGAATCTGTGAGGCCCACTTATATGAAGGACAATTTTGGAGATTCAATTATGAAAATGGGCTCTGAGAAGGGGATTGCATTTATAGTGGATGATAATACCGAGGCAACACACATTATTCGTATGCGTCCACGTCTTAGCTGGCATGGAGGGGATGACCCTTCAGTCATTCCTTAAGAGTGTTTCTGCAGATTCTGCAAAAATCAAATAGCTAATCATCTGATATCTCCAATAAATTATATAATATCTCGAATGATTAATTGCATTCATATCAGAATTGATACGTATGCAGAAGATTATCACTGAACCCTTGTTTGTGAACCATTCATGTATCGCAAACAGAAAGCTGGTTCAGTGTGTTCTGTTTTCAACTCTCTTCTGCAGATTCATATATTATTAAGTGATTTGATGCAATCTTACAAACGCAGGCAGCAAAATATTGTAGATAGAATAGACTCTGAAGAACCTCTTGCAAAATGGAATGACTGGAAATGGCAGTTAAGGCATTCAGTTAATGACATTGATACATTTGAAACACTTCTTGACATCAAGTTTGAGGCTAAAGAAAGAGAAGCCCTACTAAAAACACTTGAAAAATTTCCATTATCAATAACTCCTTACTATCTTTCTCTCATAGAAGTGGATGATTTCAGAAATGACCCTATTTTCATGCAATCGTTTCCTTCTCCGCAGGAACTGATAGTTTCATGTGATGAGATGGCAGACCCGTTGAGCGAGGACCACGACAGTCCCGTTCCGGGAATAACACACAGGTATCCTGACAGGGTACTTTTCCATATCAGCAATGTATGTTCAATGTATTGCAGGCACTGCACAAGAAAACGAAAAGTAGGGGACGTAGATTCCATTCCCGAGAAAGATGAAGTTCTTCGGGGAATAGAGTACATAGCAAACAATCCACAGGTAAGGGATGTCCTTCTGTCAGGAGGAGATCCTCTGATGCTTTCAGATGAATATCTGGACTGGATCCTTTCAGAAATACGTGCAATTCCGCATGTTGAGGTAATAAGGATTGGCAGCAGAATGCCGGTTGTTTTACCTTATCGTATAACGGACAACCTCGTAAATGTACTCAAAAAGAATCATCCTGTATGGTTGAATACTCATTTCAATCATCCACGTGAAGTTACAGCTTCTTCAAAACAGGCACTCGCTAAACTTGCAGATGCAGGTATTCCGCTGGGTAACCAGACCGTGCTGCTTGCAGGTGTGAATGACTGCTACAGGATACTTAAGAGACTTTTCCATAAGCTTGTGGAAAACCGTGTCCGTCCTTATTATCTTTATCAATGTGACCTCTCCGAAGGTCTGACCCATTTCAGGACATCTGTGGGTAAAGGTATAGAGATCATGGAAAATCTCATAGGGCACACCAGTGGCTTTGCAATTCCATCATATGTAATTGATGCTCCCGGCGGCGGAGGAAAAATACCTGTTATGCCGAATTACCTGATATCCTGGTCGACCAACAAGGTCATTCTCAGGAATTACGAGGGAGTTATTACTTCCTACAAAGAACCGGATTCTTATGAAGCGGTTTATTGTGACAGGAAATGCGATGATTGTGCTTTGCAGCTAAAGCTTGATGAAGCCCAGGAATTCAGATCAGTGGGAATTGCAAAATTGCTTTCTGATTTTGATGATGCATTAAGCCTTGTGCCCGAAGACACTGAACGCATGGAGAGAAGGAACATTGCGTGATCAGGTTCTTAAGATCAATAATTCGGTCATCCAGCACGGTCCTTTCAATGACCGTGTGTATCTGATGACGCTTTCACCAGAGGATTATGGAGAGGTACCTGCAAAGATAGAGAAAATAGCAGAAACGAATGGGTATTCAAAGATATTCTCTAAGATTCCTTTGTCTGCAAAAGATTATTTTCAGGAAACAGGTCATGTTGAAGAAGCCTGCGTACCCGGTATGTATAATGGAGATGAAAATGCCAGCTTCATGGCAAAGTTCCTTTCAGATGAACGTGAGAATGAGCAAGCTCCGGATGAGGTTGAAGCAGTCATCGGTACTGCTCTTTCAAAACTCAATAAGCCAAAAGAAATTACACTTTCAGATGATGAAGAGTGTTTTGTTTGTGCCGGAGAAGATGCTCAGGAAATGGCACAAATATATGACCAGGTCTTTCCAAGTTATCCTTTCCCCATAAACGATCCTGAATATCTTCTCAAGACAATGCAGGCAAATATTGTCTATTTTGGAATAAGGAAAGCCGGGAAAATCGTTGCTCTTGCATCCTGTGAAATGGATGTTGGGAACAGTAATGTTGAGATGACGGATTTTGCAACATTGCCTGAATGCAGGGGCAGAGGTTATTCTTACTACCTGTTGAAAAAGATGGAGTCAAAAATGTGTGAGATGGGGATGATAACTGCTTATACGATTGCAAGGGCAAGATCGTATGGAATGAACATTACATTCTCGCGAAGTTCATATTCATACGCCGGGACTCTTGTTAATAACACAAACATTTCCGGTTCAATTGAAAGCATGAACGTCTGGTACAAGAGACTTGATCAAATGTGATATATGCTATCCTTGATACTTTTTGTAATTATCTCGACGCTATAATTCTGTACAGGGATCTCGTAGAGAAGACGATTGTTTATGAAATTGGTTAGTTCTTCATCATCGTTGAAAAGACCGAAAGCTTTGATGGAGTATTGTCCGGTTGTCTGGTATATTTTTATGAACTCTTCAATTTCCATAAGCTTTTTTATGCTTTCTTTTGTTTTCTTGGGTTCCATTTCCAGATTGAAGATGGCAAACGTTCCCTTTCCAAACTTTTTTGGGTTTAGTAAAACAGTATAATTCTTGATGTATCCTTCATCTTCCAGTTTTTCGAGCCTGTACCTGACACCATTCTCGCTAAGGCTCACTTCCTTTGCGATCTCTGATATCGGTGTTCTGGCTCTTTCTTGCAGTATGGATAGAATGAGTTCATCCTTTTTGCTGACCATTGCCTTTAACTTAGGTTTGCTATTATTAATGATTTCTTGTTAACTTATTTCTGTTGTAAATGTCTACTCTATATACTTTTTCAAAACCATTGCTTTTTCCAGTAGTATTATTTAGTATGATGCTATCTATGGTATAGTTTCAAGTTCATTAATGATAATTATCAATTAATACTAATTAGGTGTAAATATGAGCGGAAGAGTCTGGAAATTTGGAGACGATGTTGATACAGATGCTGTAATTCCAGGAAGGTATTTGATCATGAATACCCCTGAAGAGCTTGCAGCACATGCTTTTGAAGGTGTAAGACCTGAATTCCCAAAAGATGTAAAAGAAGGTGACATCATCGTTGCCGGTAACAACTTTGGCTGTGGTTCTTCAAGAGAACACGCACCAATCGCACTGAAAGGAACAAAGATAAGCTGTGTAATTGCAAAGTCATTTGCACGTATCTTTTTCAGGAACTCCATTAACATCGGTGTTGCACTTCTTGAGTGTCCTGACACTGACAGGATAGATGACAAAGATGAGCTTGATGTTGATTTCGCATCCGGTGTAATTAAGAATGTTACAAAGGGCGAACAGTATCAGGCAACACCTCTGCCGGATTTCGTAAGAGGGATCATGGATGCTGGTGGGCTTATCGAATACACAAGACAGATAATCTGATCTGTCAAAGGCATCTTATCAATAAATTATCAATATAACACGGATATGTTATTATGACACAGTATAAAATACCTGTAATACCTGGAGACGGTATCGGACCTGAGATCATAGCAGAAGGACGTAAGGTCATCGATGCTGCAGGTGAAAAATTTGGTTTTGATGTTGACTGGGTTGAGTTCCCTCACGGAGCTGACCACTATCTTGAAACAGGGGAACTTATCTCTGAGGATTCCCTGAAAGAGCTTTCAGGTTACAAGGGAATCTACCTTGGTTCTATCGGTGATGACAGGATCGCACCGGGAGTACTTGAAAAAGGTATCCTTCTTGCTGCAAGGTTCTACTTCGACCAGTATATCAACCTTCGCCCGATCAAACTTCTGGAAGGCGTATGGTGCCCAATTAAGGACAAGACTCCTGCAGACATTGACTTTACCGTTGTAAGAGAAAACACCGAAGACTTCTATATCGGTATTGGCGGACGTGCAAAGTCAGGTGCAAGCAAGGATCTCCTTGAGGTTCACAGAACACTTTACAACGCAAAGTTCGGTCTTGACATCGAGACTGACAGCGAAGAGATCGGCTATCAGATCGGTATGATCTCAAAGGAAGGTACACAGAGAGTCATCAGCTACGCATTCGACCTTGCTGAGAAGAGCAAGAAGCATGTTTCATCAGTTGACAAGGCAAACGTCCTTTCAGACATATACGGATTCTGGAGAGAGGAGTTCAATGCAGTTGCTGCAAAGCACCCTGGTGTAAAGACAGACTTCAACTATGTTGATGCAATGACCATGTGGTTTGTCAAGAACCCTGAGTGGTTCGATGTCGTTGTAACACCAAACATGTTCGGTGACATTATCACTGACCTTGGTGCAATGGTACAGGGCGGTCTTGGACTTGCACCTGGAGGAAACATCAACCCTGAAGGTACAAGTATGTTCGAGCCGATCCACGGTTCAGCACCAAAATACAAGGGACAGAACAAGGTCAATCCTATCGCAACTATCTGGGCAGGCGCAATGCTCATTGAACAGATGGGTGAGAAGGAAGCTGCAGATGCTATCGTCTCTGCAATTGAAACTAACATCCGTGAAGCAAAGGTCCAGACCTATGATATGGGCGGTTCTGCTGGCACATCAGATGTTGGTTCTGATATCGCAAGAATTGTTCTTGGAAAGTAATTCTAACTTGCATCCCGGAGGATGCATTTCATTTTCTTTTTTTATTCTATTATTCTCATTTAATTGAAAATTTTGTCTATTTTCCGTAATTTATTGCTCTAAATGCACATAAGTGAATTATTTATTACATTTTTATTTTATTGTGTATATTAGTGATAGATTAGTGCGATTTACTCGATGAGTTTATATATTATGGTAAAATTGTCAAAAATGTGACCAAATTGCACTAAAGTGAGCAATTTATGATGTTCTAATCCAATCAAAGGGATGATAATTTGTCTCAGGAAAAAACTATTACACAACTTATAGATGAAGCAAAAAAATCCATACTGGATTTTGATGAGAAAGGCGCAGAAAACGCAGCAAATGAAGCCCTTAAGTTGGGTTATGACATAAACGAGATTATAGAGAAGGGATTTTTAGAAGGCATGAAAGCAATTGGGGACATGTTCGAAGAGGGAAATGCATGTCTCCTCCACATTTTTGCAGCAGCCGACACCATGGATGCAGGTCTTGCTGTATTTGAGGACTGTGAGGAATATAATAAACTCAGTAAGAACATGGCTATAGAGCTTGTCAAAGAAGGACAAAGAGATGAAAAGATCGATGTCCTTGAAACGATGTTCAGGATAAACGGTTATGACGTTGTTGAAATTCCAGACAATGTCCCTATTGTGGATTTCCTTGAAAAGGATGAAGCATTTGTAAATATTCCTGAATCCTGCAAGGAAGAGATCATGGCAAAAGTTGCTGCCAATCCTGGTGTGACAACTTTCCAGCTATGTGAAATGTAATATCTTCTTTTTTTGTTTAATTTATTCTCTTTTTATTCTTTTTTGTGTTCTCATTATATTGTTTTTGACTTGCAGGTTATATCATCCTCATAATGATGATTAGATGGTTTAGAATAGATATTGTTATATATTAGTAATTGTACCCTCTAGATGTAAACTTATGGCATATCGGGCTGTAGAGTTAATCAAAAAACGGACCTTTAGTCAAAGTTAAGTTAAAGGAGTGTGAAACTCGTATGGCAAAAACAATTAAAGAACTGGAAAATGACCTTGATGTCATGAATGAGATGTTTCGTAAGTACGTTAAACTCTCTTTAAATTACCAGCAGCAGATAAACAACGCAGATATTCCTGATGATCAGCGCAAAGCTCTAATGGAAAAACTGGAAGTTGAGAATGAAAAGGTCCGAAAGGCAAAAGAGCAGATGGCAAAATTTGAAAAGACCATTGAGACTCTTAAGAACTCTAATGACAAATTAAAAGAGGTAACTTCCTGCAAGGAAGGATCCATTGAATACCTTGTGGCTTACAACTAAGCCACCTTCACTAATTTTAGTTCAAAATTAAAAGGTCAGGATCAGTTAATGATCCTTGTGCCTAAATAAACAGCTTTTTTCTCGGTCTTTCCGCTCTCATCACGAATAACTTTCAGCACATCCTGCGGATTGCTGCCGTCCATCACAATTGTCTCAATGTTGCAGCGTTCAATTATCTTTGCTGCCAGAGGGTCAACAGGTGATTTTGAGCCGGCTTTCATCTCAGTGACCATAACTGTGCTTACAAGCTCTTTAGCTGTCATGGTCTCGTACTTGGTAGCATTTGGATCCTTGCGTGGGTCTGCAGAATAAACTCCGTCAACTGCTGTTGCAATTACAAGGAGCTTTGCACCCAGATATTCTGTAAGGATCGCTGCCACGGCATCAGTAGTCTGCCCGGGGATGACTCCACCCATAACAAGTATCTTGCCGGATGAGAGTTTGTCCTGTGCTTCCTTGTAATCCTTTGGTGGTTCAGGATAAGCGGCATCTCCAAGTGCAGAGATCAGAAGCTTTGCATTGAGGCGTGTAATGTCTATTCCAATGTAGTCACATTCGACTTCATTGGCACCTGTGCTTCGTGCAACGTTGATATAATCCCTTGCAGCAACACCGCCACCAGTTACTATCACGATTTCATGCTCTTTTGCAAGCTCCTTAAGAGCTTCAGCATATCCCTTAAAACTGTCAGGGTTGAGTTCTTTAGCCAGTATCGATCCACCGACTGATAATACGATTAACATAATGATCGCTAGTCCTTACGTTGCTTTGATTTTAAAAGTAACGCTATGGACAAAATGGCCATTGCTCCCATAAGGGATGAAAATCCGGGTACTAATGTGGAAATTGATAATGGTGACTTGTTCAGTCCCATTGTTTCACTATGAAGTATTCTTCCGTTGTAAAGTCCTGTGACCTTGGCTTTGTCACCGACCTGAAGCTCAGTGGAACCATAGTAGAACACTTTTAGGATGTTTCCTTCGTCATCCTCTACAAGCACAGTATACCTGCCCATGCTCATTTCCACGCTGGTGAGATTTCCTGTAACTATCAGGTATTTTCCGTTATATTCTGAAGGATATGTAATTATGTCACTTATATTCATAAGTCCCAGATTCTGTATCGGATAATGAAGGACATAACTGGGTGTAAGCATGCTTTGTCCAAGCGGGTCATATATGTACTCTCCAGTGACCATTATCTCATCACTGACATTGAAACCTTCAAAAAGTTCTGCCTTTGTAACATCGATCTTCAATGGTTTGGAAGTGTTGTCATCAATGCTTGCTGACTGTTTGCTAAGTTCGGTAATATTTCCTATGACGCTTATCTTGCGATAGGCCATTGTGCTGTCATAAACGGTAGGATCTTCATTGATCTTGGAGATCGGCACAATTTCCAGTTCAAACATTGAGGCATATGCATTGGTGGCAGTACAACTGAGTAAAAGTAATGCCATGATAACTATTCTGAATGTACTGCTTTTTAACACATTATCACATCGAGTGAATTATAATACTAATTAAGTTATTTAATTATATATAATTTACATCGAGAAATATCATGTTTCAGAATGCAGAAAAGTATCAGGATAAAAAAAGAATAGAAAAGAAAAAGTTTGGAATAGATGTCTATCTTATTCCATTGCGATTGCGTCTGTTGGGCAGACGTCAACACATGCACCGCAGTCAAGGCACTCGCCTGCATCTACGATTGCAATGTTGTCACCGTTGAGTGTGATTGCCTCTGCTGGGCACTCGTCTACACATGTTCCGCATCCTACGCATTCATCGACAGTAATAATTGCTACCATTTGTTTTACGCTCCTTTAGTTGTATAACAACATGCTATTGCATTTGTATATTTTACTAGAGTATATTAGTTGAACTCTACACACTATCATAACAGAAGTGGGATAAAAAGTTATCGTTATTAATATGAAATCATGGAGACTGCTATTCTATTGCTATTCTATAGGTGAGTTTAAAAACTTAATTTCTCTATAGATTTTATTATTCGGATGCTTGTATACTGGCAATGAATATATTAAGATAATTAAGATTAATTTATATAGTTGTTGTTAAATTTCCGTATGTGGTTGCAAAAAATTTTACTATATTTGGTGATAGGGGCGGCATGTCACCTATACTGGGTGTTGTGTTGATGCTACTTTTAACAATAGTATTGGCAGGTATTACTGTCTCGGCAGTTTATAGTGATGACATCGGCACATCTCTTTCAGGCTCACCACTCGCTTCTATAAAAGTGGAATCTGTGGAAGGTGGTGTGCCAAATCAAATAAGATTTGACCAGAACTATATACGTATGGTTCACAAAGGTGGCGACCCTTTACCTGCTTCTTCTACTAAAATAGTAATTACTGGAGATGGAAGTGGTCATACAACTAACTTTATTGGAGGCATGAATCTATATGGTACAGTTCTTGTCAGTTATGATAACTTACTTTTCCATGGTAAAGAAACTGCATATGCTACAAGGAATCCTGCGCTTTCCGATGGGATGTGGTCGGTCGGAGAAGAATTGATCCTTAATGGGCAGGATGCCCATAATCCTTCGTCAACTGTCTTCCTTTCTGTAAACGGGTATGCTAATACATCAAACAATTATGGTCTCAAAGCTGGCAGTATAGTAACTATCAAAGTATTTGATAGTGAAAGACAACTTTTGATATCTGAATGTGAGTGTGAGGTAATTTCCGCAGAATGATTATCCTTATCAAAACCGTTTAAGTATTGTGAGCTCATAGGTACTGCGATGAGCGGCAAAACCGGATACATGAAATATTTCCCTAAGGAAACCTGCTACCCGAATCAGCAGGATGCAATGGATAAGATCCATGCTTCTCTCATTAATAAAGAGATAATTCTTTTTGAAGGAGCATGCGGTACAGGCAAGACACTCAGTGCACTTGCACCTTCTCTTAATGTGGGAAAACAACTTCAGAAGACCGTTATAATTGCAACGAACGTTCATCAGCAGATGGTGCAGTTCATCAATGAGGCCCGTGAGATAAGGCAGACGAACGACCTGAAGGTTGCAGTGGTTAAAGGTAAAGCCACGATGTGTCCAAATGAGACCGATTATGAGGAATGCAGACTTAAACGTGAGAACACATTCGACCTTCTGGAAACCGAAAGGGAAATAGCTCTCAAAAAGCAGGAAATGAAGTCTGCGTTTGAGAATTATAAAAAATCAAAGGATCCGGCTTTAGTAGCATTGCGTGATGCTCTTTCCAAGGAGCTTGATGTTGCAGAGGAAAAATCAAAGGAACTTCGCAAACGTTCATGTGATCAACTTTATGAAGTGCTGCGTTATGACGGAGAAGCTTTCAGACAGTGGCTTTTTGATGATGTCCGCACACCGGAAGAGGTCAACGATTATGCTTCCCAGAAAAACATGTGTGGTTACGAACTGCTGAAACGTGAGCTGAAACATGCAGAGCTTGTGATATGTAACTTCCATCATGTGCTCAATTCCGATATTTTCATGACCTTACTCAACTGGCTTGAAAAAGAGCCACAGGATGTCATTGTGATCTTTGACGAGGCACACAACATCGAATCTGCTGCAAGGTCGCATTCATCCATTACAATAACCGAGCACACACTGGAAAAGGCAATTGCAGAGATCGAGGCAAATCTCGATATTATGCCCGATGGAGGAATCCATAATCTGCTAAAGATTCTGACCAGCGTAATGCAGGATATCTATAACAACCGTTTCAAATTCGGAGAACGTGAACGTGTTGGGAGACACTGGTATGATATGCGTATCAGTGATCCTTATGAACGTAATGACATGGTAAGCGGTAAGTTTCTGAAACAGGCTCAGGATGCAGGTTTTGGTGACGAGGCCGCAATCCAGAAAACACTTTCTGAAGCAAGTGCTTTTGGGGCTATGCTTGATGAGAACTACCGTGAGCAGTATAAGAAAGGACTTACAGGTGTCCTGAAACGCTCCCACATAAGATATGCAGCAGACTTTCTTTCGTCGTATCTTGTGCTTTCAAATAACCTGAACTATTATCCGGTCTTAAATGTAAGACGAGATCTTAATGATGAGATATACGGACGTATTGAACTTTTTACCTGTATTCCTAAGAACGTAACCGAACCGTTATTTGATTCGGTCTTCTCAGCGGTTCTAATGTCAGCAACTTTACGTCCATTCGATATGGTAAAATCAACACTTGGAATTGCAAGACCTACATGTGAACTATCATACGGAACCTCGTTCCCTGAAGAAAAGAGACTGACACTTTCAGTTTCAGTTCCACCTCTGTTTGCAAAGACCAGAGACGACCCACAGACACTTCAGGCAGTTGAAGAGGTTATCTTTGATTCCATAGAACAAACGGAAGGCAATGTTATCATCTTCTTCCAGAGCTCTTTTGAAGCAAGAAGATACTACAATAAGCTGGAAGCACGTGTGAATGTTCCTGTTTTCCTTGATGAGGTGGGTGTATCTTCCCAGGAGATCAGGGAAGATTTCTTCAGAATGGGTGAATCCGGTGGAAAAGCAGTTCTGGTCTCGTATCTCTGGGGAACCCTGAGTGAGGGAATCGATTATCGTGATGGCAGGGGCAGGACTGTTATTATAGTAGGTGTTGGTTATCCCGCCCTGAATGACAGGATGAATGCAGTGGAATCTGCTTACGACCACACTTTTGGATTTGGTGCCGGATGGGAATTTGCAGTTCAGGTGCCAACTATCCGCAAGATACGTCAGGCTATGGGAAGAGTTGTACGCTCACCGGTAGATTATGGAGTAAGGATCCTTCTTGACGGAAGATTCACTTCTGAAGCACCGAAGAAGTTCGGAAAATTCTCTGTTTTTGAAATGTTCCCGGAGGATGAGAGGGATGAGTTCATTGATGTTGAACCTGAAAAAGTGAAATATTCCCTGATGAATTTCTTCCAGGATAATTCAGAGAATTAAAACAAAAAGCGCATTTTTGAAATCGACTGTATTTTCAGTATATAGTCCCAGCATATTTTATGGGGACTACTTCTATATATTTTAATGACACTTCTTTTATCAGGAACTAATATTAGCGATAAGATTCCATTATTCCTATAGGGGTTAAAATATGGCATTAGAAGATCTAATGAAAGAAGTATCCGGCGAACTTGAAAGACTAGTGAGTACAAAGACCGTGGTAGGGGAAGCTATCATCGTAGGTGAGACCACCATCATTCCTGTCACAAAGGTTTCATTTGGATTTGGAACCGGCGGTGGCGAAGGTAAGAAAAAAGGCGAAGAAGAAGGTTTTGGCGGTGGCGGAGGAGCCGGTGCGAAGATAGAACCTGTTGCATTCATCGTGACCTCTCCTGAAGGCACAAAGCTCATGACTCTTTCAGGGCAGACCGATTTTGGAAAGATACTCGAATCTGTTCCGGGACTTATTGAGAAAGTCAGGTCAATGAAGAAGTCAAAGAAAGATGACAGTTGTGAAGGCGATGCCCCCTGCGAGGACGCAGAAGAATCTCCTAACTACTGATCTTTTCTTTTTTGACAGGCTTGCACAGGAGCAGCTATGCTATTAGCTCTGACGGTGATACTGCTTCTTATTGTATGTTTAGTAGTCTTAGTTCTAGTTGCAGCTATTGATATTGTTTTTGATGTGAAAGGTTCCGGCGTTTCAGTTGAACATACTGTTTTTGTCCACTGGTTATTATTTTCCAGACAGGTGAGTCCTGAGCTGGAAGATAGTGCTGGTAATGAGCATTCAGATGATGATTTTCCTAAAGAACTCAAGGATGCAGAAAAATATGTTACAGAAAAAGTAAAGAGTCATTTTCAGGAATCTGATAGTGAGAAAAAAGAAAAAGGAAAAAAGAAAAGGTCACTAGATATGAGCTATTCCGAGATGATACTGGCTTTCAGGCAACTGAGAGTGCCTGTAACTCGATTTATCAAGGGACTTATCTGCGCTGTTAAAGTTCCTTATGCCAGGGTAAATGCGGTGTATGGATTTCCAGATCCCTCTTATACCGGTATTGCATGCGGATATTCTCATGCATTGATGGCTTATCTTGGATGCAAGTTTGAAAATCTGAAAATGAACCTTGAGCCGGATTTTGTGAACAGCAGAATCGAATTCGACATGTCGGGTAAGCTCCGTATAAGATTGTATCGTTTTATTCCTGTATTTCTGAAGTTTGTACTTAACATGAGTGTGCTGAGGTTTTCATGGGGTATTTTTATTAAAAAATATTACAGAAAATCAAGTGTTAATCTTTAATAGTATGGGTCACTGATAAACCATGACATGATTACCATCAAATCCCCATCAAGGCTTCATCTGACTCTTATTGATATGAATGCGCAACTTGGAAGAGTGGATGGCGGCGCAGGAATTTCGATAGCATCTCCGCATGTTATCATCTCAGCAGAGAAGTCAGATACAATTGAAGTCATCGGGGATTCATTCCTTGCTGAAAGGATGATAAATGCTGTAAAGCAGGTCCTTCCGGAAGGTGAGGGTATCAGCCTTAAAATTGAAGAAGACATGCTGGCACATGTCGGTTTTGGTTCCGGGACACAGGCAGCGCTTTCAGCGGCTGCGGCTGTGAACGAGATATATGATCTCGGCAAAAGTGTAAGGGAACTTGCAATTGCAGTGGGACGAGGTGGCACATCCGGTATTGGTGTTGCATCATTTGAGATGGGCGGCTTCATAGTTGACGGCGGTCACAGGTTCACTGACAAAGGTTCATTTTCGCCGTCATCTGCAAGCAGGGCAGACCCGGCTCCGGTACTTTTCAGACATGATTTTCCCGACTGGGATATAGTGCTTGCATTACCTGACACCACAGGCGCACACGATGCCAAAGAGGTCAATATTTTTCAGAAAGAGTGTCCGATCCCACAGAGAGAGGTTCAGGAACTCTCACATATCATTCTTATGAAAATGATGCCTGCAATCATGGAGCAGGACATCGAAGCTTTTGGTTATTGCGTAAACCACATACAGAACATCGGTTTCAAACAGCGTGAAGTAGCACTCCAGCACCAGGTTGTGAGGGACGTTATGACCCTTATGCAGGATAACGGTGCCTACGGTGCAGGCATGAGTTCATTCGGACCTGCTGTTTATGGAATTGTTGAAAACCCTGAAGATGCTGCTTACCTGCAAGAGGATGTTCAGGAGCTTCTTGACAGGACAATAGGCGGCAAGGTTCTGGTTACCAAGGCGAACAACACCGGTGCAGAGATCAGGAGGGTTTGAACTGGCAGACATAGAATTCACTGCATGGTTTGGTAAACTCAAACTTGATGCAGACGGTGAGATACAGGACTGCGATCTTTTCGATAAGGATCCTGAAAAACTGGCAGAGCTTGTTGTACAGTTGCAGGAGAGTTCAAAGGAAAATCCACAATCTGTTCCATTACAGAGAGCTGATCTGAGAGATGCTGCACTTGAATGTGGTTTTGTTGAACTCGATGAGGATTATGATATTCTGCTTCGTGATGTTTGTATCAGGGCTGCAAAGAGCCAGATATCACAGACCGATACTGATGATTCAAGAATTATACAGGCAGTTGAGGCGCTGGATGATATTGATAAGAATGTGAACGAACTGAGCGAGCGCCTGTTCGAGTGGTACGGAAGGTATTTCCCGGAACTTGAAATGACAGGTGAGGAGCTTGCGAGATTTGTTTCCGTTTACGGTTCAAGGACAAATGTTCCTGAGGACCACGATATGTCAGAGAAGGCATCAAGTTCAATGGGTGCTGAACTCCTGTTTGCAGATGAAGAGCTTCTGCGGACTTTTGCAAACAACATCTGTAGCCTTTACGACACACGCAGGTATATTGAGAATTACATTAATACGAGCATGGGCTCTGTGGCGCCGAACCTCTGCGAGATCGCAGGTGCATCTCTTGGTGCCCGCCTGATAAGTATGGCAGGAAGCCTTGAGAAGCTGGCTGCTTTCCCTTCCAGCACGGTTCAGGTAATTGGTGCCAGCAGGGCGCTTTTCAAGCATCTCCGCTCCCGGGCACCGTCTCCTAAACATGGAATTATTTTTAACAATCCAGTTATCAAGAATGCGCCCTGGTGGCAGAGAGGTAAACTTGCAAGGGCACTTGCAGCTAAGATAAGTCTTGCTGCAAGGACTGATTTCTATTCAGGTGAACTTGACCCAACGATCAAGGAAGCTCTTGATAAGAAACTGGAACACATAAGGCAGGCTAACCCAAATCCTCCTGAGAGGAAGCCGGAAGCAAAACCACAAGGCAAAGGCGGCAAACGCAGGAGCAGAGGAAGAGGGAAAGGTAAAAAGACAGGAGGTAAGAACTGATGCCGGTAAGAGAATTATCCAGTGGTATCTATGAACTGGATATTGATGACAGGAAGATGCTTGCAACAAGGAATATGATTCCAGGCATGAGTGTCTACGGTGAGCGTCTTATCACTGAAGATGGCACAGAATACCGCCAGTGGGACCCAAGCAGGAGCAAGCTCGGAGCCATGGTGCTTAAGAACTTCGATATTCCTCTTGAATCCGATTCCGTAGTGCTCTATCTCGGTGCAGCTTCAGGAACAACAGTAAGCCACGTTTCCGACATTCTTACAGACGGCCTTGTCTACGCAGTTGAGTTCTCCCCACGCACCATGCGTGATCTAATTCAGCTCTGCGACCAGCGTCCAAACATAATCCCAATTCTTGCAGATGCCAACAAACCACAATCTTACGCTCATATTGTGGAAAAAGCGGATGTCATTTTCCAGGATGTTGCCCAGCCCAATCAGGCTGAGATCGCAGCAATCAATTCAAAATACTTCTTAGAAGAACACGGCCACCTGATGCTTTCCATTAAGTCAAGGAGCATCGACACAGTAGCCAGTCCGAAAAAGGTATTCAAGGAAGAGGTCCGCAAACTTGAAAGCGGCTTTGACATTGAGTTCGAGGTGCTGGAAAGAAAAGAGCTTGATCCTTTCCACGAAGACCATCTGGGTCTGGTGGCGAAGATGTTTATGGATGATGAGGAATGAATTTTTTTAATGAACAAGGCTTACAGGATTAGTTCCAGTGCAGCCATCCGCCGCAGGCGGCACGTTCCATTTATGACATTGAATTGATTTTTATCTTCGAGCACTTTCAATTATCAGCATCCTTATCCCAGGATTGCCTTTCCTTTTTCAGATATTCTTCTGAATCTACATTTTTCCAGATTTCTTTATGTAATCCACAAAGCTTGTTAGTGTAATTGTCAGTCATTTTCGTTTCAATAATTGTTTTTGAAATTAAATGTTTTCTTAATTAGTGACAATGTGGCATTCTTGCTATATTGCTATATTGCTATATTTATTCAAGCATCCATTTCCAGACCGGCTTCACAATAATCTGCTTGTCATCAATTTCAATTTTATCTTCAGTATCATCTGTTAGAATTAGACCTTCACTAAGGTTGTAAGTTTCCAGTGCGTCAAATAACCCTTCAATCTCTCTTTTTCTTGTATCAGGATTTCCAAGGCTCTGTGTGACCTGGATTGCTTCTGCTATGTTGTAACCGTTCCGGATGACAAAATCACATTCCTTGTTTTCCCTGTGATAGTAGATTTCAAGATTCCTTCTTTTCAGTTCCATGAACACCATATTCTCAAGGATTCTTCCATAATCCTCTGATGTTCTGAAACCCAGTATTTTGGCGATGGGTGTGTCTATGAAGTACACTTTCTTGTTCGAATAGACCTGTGTCTTCAAGGATGTGGAATATCTTGGTAAAAGATATGCAAGGTAACTGTTCTCAAGGTACTCAAAGTATTCTTTGATTGTAGTTGCACTGGAAAACCCTGTCAGTTTTCTGACATTATTGTAACTTATCTCCTTTGCAATGTTAGATGCCGCAAAGTAGGCTGTTGTTTTGAGCGCTTTTTCATCCTTGAGGTTATATCTTGCGATTATGTCTCTGTAGATTATGTTCTCATACAGCGTTTTAACATAAAGCTCGTCCCGGTTCTTCACGAATTCCGGTATTCCTCCGGCTTCAATATATTCATTGAAGTGTCGTTTAAGTGTGCTTTTCTCCACAGTAGTAAGCACTTCCGGAATTGGCAGCTCGTATTTTTTAAAACGAAGGAATTCCTTGAATGAATACGGGTACAATGAATAACTGAGATGCCTGCCAGTCAGATGCGTTCCCATCTCACGACTCAGCATGCTTGCATTTGAACCGGTAACATAGACTTTCTTACCATTATCGTGAAGCCTTCTGACAAACCTCTCCCAACCACGAATGTTCTGTATCTCATCGAAAAAGTAGACGTTCCTTTCACCATAAAGTTCGATGAGCAATTCCTTCATGGTCTGAAAGTCCTCTATTGTAAAATCAAAGAACCTCTCATCATCAAAGTTAACAAAATAGCTTTCATGAAGATGGTCTTTTCTTATCTCGTTCATGAGCGTTGATTTCCCAACTCTGCGAAGCCCTGCAACGATTGTGATAAGATCTGACGTCCTGCTCTTTATTTCACCCAGTAGTTCCCTTTTGACCAGCCCTTCAACTTTTTTGATGTGGTCGTTCTGCTCTTTCAGCAGAATTTTTAGTTTCTCTTTGTCCATGTTTTATACTGAGTGTTCTTTGTTTATATCTATTTGGTCTGGTAGACCAAATAAATGTACTATTATTTGGATTAGTAAACCAAATGTCTGTATGATGCTGGTTTTGATGTATTGTTGGTTAGAAACCTGAAAGTTATTTGGGATTGAGTTAAGGGAGTTGGAGAAAAAAGTGCTTGTTCTATTTCACGAGGATCATCTGGGTCTTGTGGTGCAGATGTTCGTGGATGATGAAGATTAATGTTCTTCATTTCGTTTTTGTTCTATATTTTCAAGTCCTTTCTCACATTCTTTGACGATAAACTCCCATTTGTTTTCTTTAGCTGTTTCCAATAATGATGTTAGTATATTCTCTGCAGTTGTCGCACTTCCAAGTTCTTGTTCGGCTGCTTTAGCACCCACTTCTCCAAGTTTCATAGTAGCTGTCTGCGAAGACGTTCCAAATTTAATATGATGGGCGGCATTAATAGCTATATCTCCAAGTGCGTTTATGGCTACTGCCGTAGCGGTATCAAGTTTGTTTTCAGCAGTCTTTATACCCATACTGCCAAGTTCTCTTGCAGCTACCATTGCAGATATATCTAAATTTTTCTCAGCTGATTTTCTTCCAACTCTTAGAAGTGCTTCTACAGCGACCTGTGCAGTAATTCCATCTTTTTTATCAGCAACTTTATTTCCAATAATGCCAATTGCTTCTGAAGCTTCTATTGCAGAACCGTCATACATTTTATTCGCAGCTATTGGTCCAATGTTCATTAGTGCAGTTAAAGCTGTTTCTGTACACTTTCCCATATTTTCGTCAATTGCTCTTGATCCAATACTTCCCAGAGCTTTTATGTTCTCTTGTAAAATACTCTGATAATATGTTTCTGCAACTTTAAATCCTATATTTTCAAGAGCTTCTATAGTTTCTAGTACAGTTTCTGGATAATTATTCTCTGCTGCACTTATTCCAATAATTTCAAGGTTTGTAATTGTAGATAAAGTGGAATCTCCATTTTGTCTATTGAGAGCTTGTATTCCAATTGTTCCTATATGCCTAATTATGTGGTTGAGTAATTTATCTTCTTCCTTGAATTGAGTATCTTTAAAAATAAACACTACAGAATTTGTTATGGATTCAAGTCCATCTCTAACTGTGAAAGAGTCGTTTCTTTCCAAAGCAATGTTCATTATATCTATGATAGGTTCCTCTGGACTTCTTTTTCCTTTATTGTTCATTGCTTCTAGGATAGTCTCTTTAGTAATACCAACAGCTAGTAAATTAATCAAATTTGATGGGTCAACCAATTTAAGAATATTCCATACATACGGCACCAGACAAACAAAAGCAAAGAACCCCATAAAGTAAGCTATAAAAATGGCGCCCTCCATGTAGTTTCCTAAAATACCAAGTCCAACAATTTTAGTCAACCCAAGTCCGTAGAATATAGTAATAATGTAGATGAAGAGAAGTATCCACATATCGGGGTTCCGTTTGTAGACATCAATGACTCTTGCGGAATAGGATTGGGCTGCGAGTTGCACGGCTACAAGGCTGAGTGTGATAACTAAAGCGATGGTGGCGGCTAGACTCTGGACGAGGGCGCTGAGGAGATAGCGTTCGTTGTCGTAAAAACCTATGTCTTGTAGTTCTTTAGCAGCGTATTGGGAAGTGTCAAATGGAGTTAAATCAATATTTAGCACACCAAAGAAGCATAATATAAGCATTAAAATGATAAGGATAAAACTAAAGAGGCAAAAATAGAAAAAGATTCTATTTGACCATGAAGGTCCTTCAAAATTATCTTTGATGCTTTTTAGCTGCATTTATTTAATAAACAGTTTCAAGAAATAAAACAGTATTGAAATGGTTTTATTTTAACAGAATTAACTTAGGTTAGAACAGTCATCTATTTTAATTCAGAGTACTATCTTTCTTTATAACACTAAATGGTTAAGATCATGGAAGAATTCACCGTTGTAATTGAACAAGATGAGGATGGCATTTATGTTGCTTCCGTACCGGAATTGCCGGGTTGTCATACTCAGGCAGAGACACTTGATGAACTCAACCAGCGCATCAAAGAGGCGATTGAACTCTATTTAGAAGTAACTTCCGAGAATGACCGTAGCCATCTTAATTTTGTAGGCATCCAGAAAGTAAGAGTTGGCGTATGAGTGACAAACTAAAGCCAGTTGCTGCAAAGAAAGTTATCAAAGCACTGGAATCTCTGGGTTTTGTACAGGTACGCCAAAAAGGTAGTCATATTTTTATGCAGCATCCAGACGGAAGAACAACTGTAGTTCCTGTTCATAGCGGAAAGGATATAGGAAAGGGTCTTGTCAGGAAACTGTTGCAGGATGCAAAGTTATCAAGGGATGAATGGTTGGAACTGTTGAAGAGCCTGATTATCTTTTAAATAAACATGCCAGCCAAAAATGATATTGAAACTTACAGAAGAAAGCTCCGTGAAATGCTGCCGGAGCTTGAAGAAGAATACAATGTCAGTTACATCGGATTATTCGGTTCCTATGTACGTGGAGAACACACTCCTGCAAGTGATCTTGATGTGCTGGTGGAGTTTAGCAAAACTCCTACTATTTTCAGGTTCGTTCATCTTGAGAACTATCTTTCGGATTCTCTTGGAATCAAGGTAGATCTTGTAATGAAAGATTCATTAAAGCCGAATATCGGGAAGCACATACTGAGTGAAGTTGAAGCCGTTATTTGAAACCAATATTTGATTGGAGTTTGACATGATTATCCGCCTTAGCGGTAGATTCCAGCTATGACATTGAATTTTTATCTATAGTTCTTCAATTTTCAGCATGCTTTCCATTTTATGTGTCTATTTTGTCTACTAAACCAAATATGCCTAATGTGATTGTTTTTGATTGAATGCGGAAGTACATACCAAGGTTGACCTTGAGATTATCTCACCAACCCAAAAAAGAGAATAAAAAAAGTAAATGGTGGTTAAATCCACCATCGTTCATTAAGCAAAAGTCAGTTCTTCGCCACGCATGATAACCATGTTATTCTTGTATGGCAGGAGGACTTTGCCGTAAAGTTCCCACTGGTAAGTTCCGTCTGTTTCACTGACTGTCCAGACATCATAATCCCAGTATTTTCTGTCTCCATTCTCATCGAGAATTGTCCATCCGCTTACACCGTAATATGTGTTTGTAAGTGATGTCATTGCCAGTTTAACACTGGCATCATTCTCCGGGATAGAATCGAGGTCTACGAATGTGGCCAGCCAGAGAGCATCATATGCAGCCAATGCATAGGAATCAGGCATTCTTCCAAGTTCTTCTTCAATTTCAGGTCCAACTACCTGATATAGGTCATTAGCTCTCACGTATCCGTACATAGCTGCCTTGATATTGGTCGTTGCAGCAAACGTGGCTGCCTGCTCATCGATGATCAGTTCGTTGTTAAGTGCTATGCCATCGGTAGCATACCAGTCGATACCTGTAAGAGCAGGGTAATTCTGAGCTAAAGCAAAAATGTCAGTAACCTCTCCATATGAACAAATGAGTACAGCAACGTTTCCATCTTCATATTCAGAAGTTGCAGCTATTACTTTTTCATTGAGTGTCTCTACTTCAGCAGAAAAGTCTGTGGTTTCTGAGTCATATGTGACTCCTTCGATAATTGTGCCGTTAAGCTCCTCAAAATTCTTACCTATCTCATCAACAAGTCCGTTACCCCATACATCATCAACGTAGATAGGGATCAAAACACTGGTTTCTTCTTCACTCATGAACTTAGCCAGAACCATTCCCTGTTTAGTGTCATCAGGTACAAGCCTGAAAAGATTATCATCAGGAATAGCCAAAGAAGGAGCAGTTGATGCTGTACTTAGAAGAGTAATTCCATTCTCATTGGCATAATCCAGTACTGATTCTGCTTCACTGCTTGATTGTGGACCGATAACAATTGTAATACCCATCTCATCAAGTTCTTTGAGCTTTTCAAGGGCGGTTTCCGGATTGCTTTCAGTGTCTTTTACAATTACTTCTACATTCTTCCCGGAACCAAGTCCTGAAAAATAGCCATTGATATCACTGGCTGAAACAACAAGTGCTGCCTGGCTTGCATCTCCAATGGAGGCGAGATTGCCGGTAAGTGGTAAAAGTGCTCCAATGGTTATATCCTCTGATTCGCTGGTAGCTTTCTCAGCTGACTCTGCACAACCCGATAATAGAATTGCTGCAAGTAAAATCCCTATAAATATGAATGTTGTTCTCTTCATTTGATCACGATAGGCTCATACACAATGTCTGTATTTGTATATTTCGACAGTATATTGATGAATGTAGCTAAGCTCCTACATTTGTCAGGCATTTTTGTACAATTTTTTAAAATCATTGCTTATACACAACTACCGTTCCAACAATCATATCATAGAGTCCCTGTTTCTTTTTGGAGAAAATGATTGTCAGGTATCCGATTCCATAAACTAATGTTGTGATGAATTTACTAATATGTCTCATGAAGGCTTTTGTAAAAGAGATCCTATTTCCTTTCAGATTTGTCACTTTAATGCCCATTGCCAGTTTTCCAAAAGTAGCCTGGCCGGCTGAACTTTCCATCATCGCAAAATAGAACAAAGTAAGAACAATATCAATTGCATAAAACAATACGTTAATCCAGTTAAACAAGTCTTTATATAATTCATAATAAGGAGGAGTTATGTCACATACAATAGGTGCAATGAAAGCAATAATCATGAAACCAATAAGTGTCAATAAAACCTCGTCTATAATAAAAGCAACAGCCCTTCTCCCAAAACCTGCATACATTGATAAATCGGGTTGCAGTGAAGAATCTATTCTTAGTTCCTGATCGCTGTTTTTGTACTCTGTTGCAGGATTTTCATTTTTGTCTTCACATTCTGGACAATACATAGTCATTAACTCAAGTCAACTAAATGGTACAAATCTATTTTAAAATTTATGTCTATATTTTATTTTTATTTACTAGTAATCGATAATACTTGATAATCACTCCGTATTTGATATACAAAACAAAAGCTGTATCATTACATCCATGTCAAAACCTTTATTTACTCTCTACTCAAATATGAGATTCTACTCAAATATGAGATTGATGTGATTTGTCAATGTACACAACAACGTCCCTTAAAGAACTGGCACTGCTCGGTGCGATCGAAAAACCTGTGAAGATATCCTCCACTGAGTTCATGCACCACATATCCGCCAGTTCCAAGACTGCTGCAAGGGTGCTCAAGCAGCTTGAGGACGATGGTTTCATCTCCAGACAACTTGTCGCAGGCGGGCAGATGGTTCATCTCACGGGTGAGGGTATCGGGCTTCTCAAAAAAGAGTATGCGGATTATCAGCAGATATTCTGCAAAGACCATCTTGACCTAGAACTTTATGGCGAGGTCATAACAGGTCTGGGAGAAGGCCAGTACTACATTGCAAAGGACGGTTACATGTCCCAGTTCAGGGACAAGCTCGATTTCAATCCATTCCCTGGAACACTGAATGTGCGTCTCAATGATGAGAGTGCCCAAATACGTGACAACATGGATTTCATGGAACCTCTCGTGATCAATGGTTTCAATGATGGAGAACGCAGTTTTGGCGGTGGGAAATGTTATCCGATAGAAATAGAAGGAATTAAAAGCGCCATCATCATACCGGACAGGACACACTATCCGGCAGACCTTCTTGAGATAATCGCACCTGTAAAGCTGCGTGAAACTCTGAAATTGCATGATGGGGACGAAGTAAAGATAGTGGTCAAAAACCCACAAAAATGCAAGTGATGATTGGAAAAGAAAAGTGATAATTATGGTTTCAAATACGGATTCTGTTGGAAATTACAGTAAGAACATACAGAAGGCTATCAAGGCTCTTCAGAACGGTGAGATGATCCTGCTTTTCGATCTTGAGGGACGTGAAGCTGAAACCGACTTCACCATTGCAGCAAATGCAGTCACACCCGAAGATGTCAGATGGATGCGAAAAGATGCGGGTGGACTCATCTGTGTAGCTCTTGATTCCGAAGCATCAGAGGAACTTGGTCTTCCATTTATGGCAGACATAGTTAGAGAAGCCAACCAGTGCAGCACAGCACTTCATAAGATTGTGGAAAAAGGTGGCGACCTCAAATACGATTCACGTTCATCATTTTCCATCTGGGTAAACCACAGGGACACTCGTACTGGAATTCCTGACAACGACAGGGCGCTGACCATCAACAAACTTGGTGAGATCGTAGACAAGACACTTGCAGGTGAAGAGGTTCATTTCGGTAGTGAGTTCAGAACTCCCGGTCACGTTGCAACCCTTCGTGCTGCAAAAGGACTTGTCCATGAACGTATGGGTCAGACAGAACTCTCCATTGCCCTTGCAAAGATTGCAGGAATAACTCCTGTAATGGTCGTCTGTGAGATGCTGGACGATGAGAATGGCAGAGCTCTTGCAAAGAACGATGCTAAGCAGTATGGTAAGGACAATGACCTTGTCTTTGTTGAAGGCGAGGAAGTTGTTGAGGCTTACGATATCTGGTTGAAGTCTCAATAACCATTCTTTTTACTCTTTTGAAGCTTCTGTTCTCGGAAACACTAAAATACTGTAATGTATATCTAATTACAATCCTGCGGGACTGTAGGGTAGCCTGGTCCATCCTGTTAGGCTGGGGGTCTAGCGACTGGAGTTCAAATCTCCGCAGTCCCACCATTTTATGCTGATTTATAAGATATTACATGAAATGTTATACCATTTTATTATTCTAAAAAAAGGAGTTGTTCCGAATAATTACGGAATCAGTATCTCATCAATTGCGTGGATTACTCCATTGCTGCACTCGATATCTGCTTCTATGATATTTGCAGTATCGACTTTGATTCCATCTTTTACTGTGATCTTCAGTTTGTTTCCACTAATTGTTTCAAGCTCTGTAAGTCCTTCAAGGTCTTTTGTTGTGTATTTTCCTTCAACGATGTGGTAGTTGATAATTCCCAGAAGGTAGGCATGGTCATCAAAGGACTCATCAATGACATCATCGGGTATTGGCTCAAAAGCAGATTCTACCGGTGCAAAGATAGTGAAAGGGCCTTCATTGCTGTATTTGCTGACGAGCTTGAGGTTCTCTGCTGCTTTCATGAGAGTTGGAAAAGAACCCTTTTCCTTTGCTGTTGCTATCAGATTCTTAAGTTCGGTCATTGTAAATCCTCCGAGTTTCTAATCTATTCTGTATTATGTCTTTTATCGTTAAATACTGTTTGCACACAACCTACAAAACCCCTTTATTTCCAGTCGAAATTATTAATACCGAGCCTTCCCAACTTCCATAAAGGTGGTTTAGATAGCTCCGATAATTGTAGCAAGGGATCTGAAAAAGTCTTTCAAGGACTTTGTAGCCGTTGACGGCATTAGTTTTAGCATAGAAGAAGGCGAGATGTTCGGATTCCTCGGACCCAACGGAGCAGGCAAAACAACCACGATGCGAATGATACAGTGTGTATCTCCGGTAACCGGAGGCTCACTTGAAGTTTTGAACATGGACGTTTCCAGTCAGCAGCGTGAGATTAAATCACTCATGGGAGTTGTTCCTCAGGAAAATAATCTTGATGGTGACTTTACGGTATATGAGAATCTGCTTGTGTATTCCAGGTACTTTGATATTCCAAAGGAAGAGGCAGAAAAGAGGATTGAGGAACTTCTGGATTTCGTTCATCTTCAGGAAAAAAAGGATGTAATGACTGAAAGCCTCTCAGGAGGAATGAAACGCAGGCTTGTTCTTGCAAGAGCATTGATAAACCGACCCAATGTCCTCATACTTGACGAACCGACTGTCGGGCTTGACCCTCAGGCACGTCATCTTATATGGGAAAAGCTAAGGAACCTGAAAAAGCAGGGAGTTACCATCGTTCTCACATCTCATTATCTTGATGAGGTTGAAAAGCTTTGTGACAGACTCGTGGTAATGGACAACGGCAAAATACTGGTGGAAGGCAGTCCCATGGGAGTTATTGCAGAGTTCATAGGGTCAGATATCATCGAAGCTGAAAATAATCCGGAACTGCTGGAATGCCTCCGGCAGAAAGAAGCAAAATATGAGGTTATAGGTGATATTGTCCACATCTACGCAGATAATGCAAGGGAAATATCGGAGTATCTGCTCATGGAATGTTCACTTTCAAAAATAAGTGCAAGACCGGCAACACTTGAGGATGTATTCCTCAAACTCACCGGCAGGAGTCTGAGAGAATGAACCCGGTGGATTATTTCAGGATTCCCTCTGTAAGTTCAAGGTCATATAAGGTCTGGCAGAGGAACAAGGACGTTTTCATGAAAGACATTAAACTGAACTTCCTGCCTCCGTTCCTTGAACCTATATTGTATCTTATTGCTCTTGGTTTTGGGCTTGGGAAGTTCGTTGAGAGCATTGACGGAGTTCCTTATGCGCAGTTCATAGCCCCTGCGCTGATCGCAGTTTCAGTAATGTACGCATCCTTTTTCGAGTGCAGTTACAGCTCTTACGTCAGGATGTATTATCAGAAAACATTCGATGCCACCATTGCAACCCCGCTTACCATAGAGGATGTGATTGCAGGGGAACTGCTCTGGGGAGCTACAAGAAGCATGATAAATGCCACAGTTATGATCCCTGTGATAGCAGCTTTTGGTCTGATCGACCTGAAGTACTCTCTTCTGATAATACCATTCGCTTTTTTGGGAGGACTACTTTTTGCAGCCATAGGTATGTGCTTTACAGCCGTTACTCCAAACATTATGTCCATCAACTATCCGGTGCTGTTATTCATCACACCGATGTTCCTTTTTAGTGGAACATTCTTCCCGCTAAATGCGCTTCCTCTTCCGCTTCAGTATTTTGCAACGGCATTTCTTCCATTGACCCATATTGTGAATGTCATAAGGACTCTTTCATTTGGAGTGCTGAGTTCATCTCTGATTTTTGATGTAGCATGGGTTTTGTTTGTAAGCGCAGTTCTGCTGGTGCTTTCAATAAATCTGATGAAAAGAAGATTGATAGTCTGATCGGATATGAATACTTTAAGTAATTCCTGAAAATACTACGCAACAGCTATGAGATAAAGCTATCAATTAAGGCTATCAATATATGTAGCGATAGTTTCATAAAATAAATCATCAATTGGTGTATCAATGAAAAAATATTTTTTCCTGGCATTGTTCCTTTTAAGTATCATGCTTTTTGTATCAGGTTGCGTAGATGACCTTGTACCTGTTGATGGTGATGCTGCTCAGGACATTTCTGCTTATGAGTTTGAAGTATTCCTAAACAATAGTTATGATAATGGTGCTTTCATTCCAACCAATACATTCTATTTATCAAAGAACGGCTCTGCAAAGGTTGTTTCCATTCTTGAGAATGAATCTGTTATACAGATAATTCCGCTGGAAGACCTCAGTAATCAGAACAGTGAAACCGTAAGCAATGTAGTGGTACTCGGAGATTATTCAAATAATACCAATGCGACACCGGAAAACTTTGAGTATTTCGCTTCCATGACCTCACCTTCAGATATTAATTATACGATATCGGATGATGTTATCAGAGGACAGAAGTACGTATTTATCACATTTGAAGAACCAGTGACCGGATTTGTAGCTTACACGATGACCACAGCTTTAGGTCAGGATTTCATCTATGTCACAACACCGCCATCTGTTGTCCGTTATGTACTCCCGGAAGGTTATACAACCGGTAACACCCTTATCGGAAAAGTAAAACCTGCACCTGATGAGATATATTATGACTCGCAGGGACGAGAGAATCTTGTCTGGAAGAATGAGGTCACAACAACCAGTTTCCTGAATCTGCTTGGTAAGTATTCATCAGAGGATGAGGCAGCCATTGAGCCGATACCAAAGCTTATCAGTGTGAAATTCTACACAGAAGATGCTCCAAGGGATCTGACCATTGCGGCTACCGTACTGGGATTGGTTGCCCTCTCGGTGTATATGAGGTCAAGAAAGGAAAGAAGAAGACTGGCAAAGATACGCAATGAGTTTGAGAGCCAGTTGTCAAATACAAAAAAGAAAGGTAATGGTAAGAAATGAGGATGCTTGAATTTAAATCCTCAGTTTAGCTTATTTTGAAAATACTAATATTTACTTTTCAGGAAACTCAAAGACCATCCCGTCATACCCGAGCGGATACTCCTTGATAGCTTCCTCATGCGGAGCAAAAAAGTGGCTCAGGTGGGTGAATACTACTTCTTTTGCTTTAATTTCGTTTGCAAGGTCAAAAGCTTCTACTGTATTCATGTGCTTTTTGACTTCGACAGTGGGAGGCACGATGGCATCTGCAATAAGAAGGTCAGGTTCCATAATAAGATCGATACTTTTCTGGGGAATCTCTCTCTGGGTGTCTCCGGTGATGACAACTTTTGTGTCTCCCTGACGAATCATGACTCCGATCGATTTCTTTACCGGAGGGTGTATCACCTCAAAAAGTGTGAATTCCAGTCCTATCAGATTGAAAGGTTCATACATTTCTTTCTCATGCTTTTTAGGACGAAGGAATTGAAGAAAACGTAATATATATTCAAGAGTTTCAGGTAGTCCGTAGACATCGACATTGTACTGCACCCTGTGAAACTCGGCAAAGCCTGCAAAATGGTCGTAGTGGCCGTGAGTCCAGATAACTCCGTCTATGTGTCTTGTTCCTGCTTTGAGTAACTGGTACCTGAGGTCTGGTCCGCTATCGATAAGGACAGTTCCTTCTGAAGATTCCACAAGGACTGCAAATCTGGTTCTCTGGCTTTTAGTACCTTTCAACGCATCCTGACATGTGGGACAATTGCAGCCTATAACAGGGGTTCCGGTTGCGTCACCGGTACCCAGAAGTGTTATTTTCATGAATTGTCCTTATTCTTCATACTCGTTAGTCTTGATGACAGCTCTCTCATCAAATGCTGCCACTGCATTGAGCATGTCCTTTTGTGTGAGTTCCATTCTCTCGGTTACAAGTGCACTGAGAACTCCTTCACGGATAACCATTCTAAGGTCGGAACCACTGTAACCATGTGTTACTGCCGCAATCTCGGCAGTGTCAAAGTCGCCTTTGATCTCCTTTGTGACGATGTCGAGTATTCTCTTACGCATATCAACGTCTGGAAGCGGAAACTTCATAATTTCATCAAAACGTCTCCATGCTGCAGAGTCAAGCATCTTCGGGTGGTTGGTTGCTGCAAGGAGAAGCACTCCATCAGTTGTAAGGCTGATATTGTCGATCGCTTTGAGGAGTGTGTTTACAGCTCTTTTGAGTGCTGCATGTTCATCAGATGAACGTGTTTTTGCAACGAAGTCGAACTCATCAATAAATAGAATACATGGACTCAGCTTTTTAGCCAGATTGAACACCCTGTCGATGTTCTTTGCGGTTTCTCCAAGGTACTGGTCGGTTATCATAGAAAGCCTGACTTCCACGAAAGGAATAGCAAGGTGTTCTGACATTGCCTTGGCAAGTGATGTCTTTCCGGTTCCTGGCGGGCCGACCATGAGTATTTTTCCAACATCATAGAGTCCGATGTGTTTCAGGTAATCACGATACTGGATAGCCTTGACGATCTTTTTAGTTTCCTCTTCCTGCTCATGTGTCAGGACAAAATCTCTCATTGTCTGGCGGATGTCCTCAGGGGCACTGATCTGCGCCAGTTTGAGCATGTCTGCGCCGCCTTCTTCCTTTTCAATATCGGCTATAAGGGATTCGATCCATTCCCTGTCCACTTCTTTTGGTCTGACCTTTGATTTGGCAGTTTTGTAATCCGCGCCCTGGGTTTGCTTTTTCTCAAAATAGAATGCAAGTACGGGATTCTGTGAAATTCTCTCCCTTTCTTCATCCTTTTTCTGGAACCACTCAGCACCGATCTCAAGCGCGGTTATTTTTGCAGAGAATTCCTTGTCATCAATGTTGATGAAAGGAAGTGATTTTAATTTGCTGTCAATGCTCTCTTCACCAAAGATCTTCTCTATATCTTTGACTGTGACCCTGATGGGCTTTGGAACTGTTCTCTGGTCCCTGCTCCAGTAATATTTGCGTGTCTCCTTTGGTAGATCACTGGCATCCATCTCTGGGTATTTGCTGTAAATTTGCGCTGTTAGGAGCAGTTCCACAATATCAAGGGTTTTATCGGACATAATAATACCTGATCAAGTCATTTTTAAAGGAAATTTCAGTATTTGATAATCGTTGAGACATTCTATATTATACATCTTTTTAGATATATTTTTTGTATAATCTCCCGGAATATATTTCAATTATGTATGCTCGTGTTAATCCTGGTTTGTTAGCAAATCATTTTTGAATTTAAAATATCATACGGTTCTAATAATATCTTTTGACGGTGAGTACAGTTCACCTGCAAGCAGTAGTTTTTTGATAATCTCCTCGAACTGCTCCTCCACAATATCCATTTTCAGAGCTTCCTCTTTCAGATCAATTAAGCTCATCTGGTTATTATTTTTCAGGAGTATGCCGATTATCAGTTCATCTGCCTTCTTCTTTTTCTGTGATTTTCTGTTATCAACAAGACAGGCGGCTTTCTCATTAATTTCATTTCCAAATGTCTGATGCTTCTGAAAATCTTCTGCGAGAGCATCCAGTGATTTTCCATGAGTTCCGGTTTCTGAGAGCTGTGCCTGTATCTGCGTTCTCACTGAGATAGTCTCTTCAAGTTCATCCGATGAAAAAAAGACGCGCAGCTTTCTGATGTTCAGGTTGGCATTGCATCTCTGACAGCGTGTGGTCTTGCTGCTGCCAATCTCAATTATCTGTGCATGCTCCCTGCATTTGGTACAGATGATTACTCCGTAGGTCATCGGCAACTTTTTAGTATGTATTCTATAAATAATAGCACCACAGAAAATGAGACGTAATCCGCGCGTTCAGGTGTGCATAAAGTGAAAGATGTTGTTATCAGAAGGGCAGAACTATCGGATATTCCGGCCATTGTAGAAATAGAGGAATGTTCTTTCAAGGTTCCCTGGCCTGATTTTCTTTTCAAGGCCTATCTTAACAACCCGGGATTTGTTGTTTATGAGAACGGCAGGATACTTGGTTATGCAATTGTCGGAACCTCAGAGGACAGAACAAGATCACATTTGCAGAGTATCGCTGTTCATAAAGACTGCCGCCGTCAGGGAATTGCCACAAGGTTGCTTGATTGGTGCATTGACCTTGCAAAGCTCTATGGTTTTGACAGAATGATGCTTGAGGTCAGAGAGAAAAATCTCGATGCACAGTCATTTTACTCTGACAATGGTTTTAAGGTTGAGGGCAGGATAGACGGCTACTATGTCGATGATAATGCCATTGTTATGGGCAGGGACATCTGATAGGTTCGTTTTTTCTTTAGTTTTCTCTATTTTCCAAAACGTCTCTGACGCTTCTGGAAATCCCTGATTATTCTGATGATGTCAAGTTTCCTGATACTGCGCCAGTCCACATCGGTAAAATAATATTCTGAATAGATTGATTGCCAGATAAGGAAATCAGAAAGGTGTTTTCCGCCTGAACGGATGAAAAGGTCAGGCTCATGTCTGACAGTAAGGCGGGATTCAATGTCTTTTTCACTGATTTCGGATGGTTTAATCTTTCCTTCTTTTACCTGTTGAAGTATGTCCCTTACAGCGTTTGTAACTTCTTTTCTTCCACCGAAACCAACTGACATGTAGATCTGAAAATCCTTTCCTTCTCTTTCGGATTGAAGTTCCCCGTTCTCCCCGAATATCTGATAACCGATACTTCCGGGTGCTTTTGTGAGATATTCAGTGAGCTTTGCCGTAAGCTTCTCTATCATCTGGGACTTGAGTGTTTCCTCTGTATCAAGAACCTCAATGTAGATGCTGGTCATCTTGATGCCTGTCTGCTTGCACCAGGTGACGTAATCCTTGAGTTTCCTGAAACCGTCTGCATAGAGCAGATCAGTCTCGGAGATTACCAGGGATATGTGCTCCGGTATTGGATACTTACTGATCTGCTGCATCAGGTGTTTTTCGTAGAGAGAAGTTGCAAAGCTCATTGTGTGTCTGACGCCTGTATTATTCTTAATATTATTTCAAATGTAGTTTAAAATCAGATTTAGTTTTGATCTGATTTTTGATTAGCTTTGATCGGTTTTTATCCTGACTTATTTTGCAGTGGATACTATCTTAACGACATCGCCGTCGTTGAGTTCATGCTTTTCACCAAGACGCATCTTTGTTTTTGCGTCAACTGCGTAGAGGAACCTGTCTCCTATGTCAGAGTGAACCCTGTATGCAAGGTCATGAGCATTGGAACCTTTTTTCATTAGGAATGCATCAGGGAGCATGCGTCCGTTCTTATCGGTCCATTTGCCTTCGTCCTCTACTGGATAGACGATGATAAGGTCAAGAAGATTGAAGACAGCGCTGTTGATGCATTTCTGCACGCCTGTACCTTCGGTTTTTTGAATGAGTGTGCGCACGTTTTCAAGTCCCTTTTTCTGTGCGGGGCTCAACTCTTCTGCGAGGATAGTGAAGTCTTTGTCTCCCGGTTCGTATTTGATGGCTTTTCCTTTGGAAGCGGAGCGCAGTACCAGTTCAGCGGCTGCACTTGTGGGCACGACTATCTGCTCAAGCGCCTGAAGGTTTGTGATGTTCTGTGGTGGTGCTACATCCATTTTGTTTGCGGCGATTATCATTGGTTTGCTAAGGGCGCGAATTACGTCACAGAAATGGACTATGTCTTCCTCGGTCCATTTGGTGAGGTGGTTCCTGTCAAGTTTGCATTCGTTGAGTGCTTCACTGATGTGCTGCTCGTTAACTCCTGCACCCATGAGCTGGTCGGCAAGTATGTGCTCGATGTTAAGCCCTTCTGCCTGGATCTTGCGTGACAGTTTTGTCCAGTTCCTCATGATGATGCTGTGTATCCACATTGTGAGTTCGTGGTTGAGGAAATCGATGTCGCCAAGCGGGTCATGGTCTCCTATATCCACCGGGTTGCCTTCGATGTCTGTTGCGCCGGAGGCATCAATTACGTGGATGATGGCCTGTGCCTGGCGAAGATCGTCAAGGAAGGCATTACCAAGTCCTCGTCCCTGGTGTGCGTCAGGAACCAGTCCGGCAACGTCTATGAGTTCTATAGGTACGTAACGTATGCCGTCGCTGCAGTTTCCACAGCGTTTGTCACGGCTGACACAAGGGCATTCTGCTTTTACGTAGGTTACTCCTTTGTTAGCATGGATGGTTGTGAATGGATAATTTGCAATTTCAACGTCTGCAAGTGTTGCAGCCTTGAAGAATGTGGATTTGCCTGCATTTGGCTTCCCTGCAAGTCCTATTGTCATCGACATGCTTAGTAATCATTCTTGCAGCATTTAACTCTTATTGATTGCACACGTACTTTTTTAAGGATACACGCCAATTCTATTATCAACAATCTTTATATCCCAGAAAGACATTAGTGCATGAACCCCCCAATGTCCCGGTAGGGTAGTGGATATCCTTGAGGCCTGCGGAGCCTTAGACTCGAGTTCGATCCTCGATCGGGACGCTTTTTTTCTTATTGTTTTGTGAAGGTTTGAGTTTAACTTTTAATTGAATTAAATGACGTACATTTTTTGGCAATTATTTTCTGCTCCGATTATAGCATGACACTTACTGTTCAGACTGTTATTGATGTTGAGGAGAAACGCTCTGATATTGCTATGGCTTTGATGGAGCTTGTTGAGGAGGACCCGGAAGTTGCTAAGGTGTTAAAGGGAGTGATAGAATAATTTTTGTAGGTTGTAATATATTTTAAAATACTTATGTCTAAAGATGAAACACAAGAAACTAGCATTTTTGAAGAAGAGAATGAAGGTTTTCCTTTTGAAAGTGTGATGTTAATATTTAATATGCAGAATGAAACAATAAGAGACTTTGGAAATAAAGCTAATAATTTAATAGTACTTACCAGTGTTTTGCTTGGTTTAGAATTGAACTTAATATCAAGAGCCTTTGAATCAAGTAATTTTTATTTGTTTAATGAAGGTGAACTTATCTTTTCAAATTGGCTTTTTTTAGCAAGTATTTTATTTTTGATTCTTTCACTTCTTTCTTCATTGTATGTTATGTATTCATCAACACAAGTATCACCTTTTGAAATAGGAGGGGCTCCTACTTTTAGGACCACTTCAAAATCAGAAAATGCTTGGCATACTCTCGGAACTTTAAGAAATTTCATGTGGAATAATCATAAGAAATTTATACACATTAGGAGATGGTCTAATTTATCATTTCTATTTTTGGTAATTGGATTACTTGTTGAGACTTATGTAGCAATTTTTGCGGTGTAATCTTGTATTTACTCAATTTATCCAACCATAATAAGCACCATATTGAAACTCTGCCTATGCGCCGCCAAAGGCGGGCGCTTTAATCGCTTGCCTTTGCCTTGGCACAATAGCCGGCATTCTGAAAGGATGTGTAGTTATCGATTTTATTCTGTTATATGACGCGGAAGTATTAAGGAATCTGAACGTAGCAGGGAGTTGGATTATTTTTGAGAAAAAGCAAATATTCTAATAATTAAAAATCTAAACAATATGAATATGTAATTTTTCTAATAATTTGCTGTGGGAAACATGAAAATAAATAAGTTTTTTTGGTTGAAAGCGATATATTGGTGTACTCTTATTTTGACGATAGTAATCCCAGCTTTGATACTATATGCTTATTATTATCAGGATTTCTTCACTATTAATTCTAATGATACGGTTTTTTCAGATACTTTATTCTCAAATGGGTTGAGTTTTACATTTAGTATTACTGCTTTTCTGATTGCAATACTTATATTCTTGGTACAATATGTCGGTTCAAGATCAGATTATCATGAAATACATGATTTCTTAATTTCACGAAAATACTTCAAAATAACTCCTTTCATGCTGTTAATATTTCTTATTTACAATTTCCTAGCTATATATTTAAAATTAATATTTCCTTACACTTTAATAAGCCTTATTTTTTCAATTTCGGTCATTTTGTTAGTGAGTGTAACTGTCCTAAGAGCGTTTTATTATTTTGACATATCTAATATCTTAATGGTAATGTCAGAAGACATTACAAAATATATACAGAAAAAAAATCATTCAAATCTATTCCATTCTTTAATAGACCTTTTGCATATTCAGATGAATTTGTTTCTGCTCTCAACGATAAATCTTCAATATATGTTAAAACTGCAATTGAGTCAATTAACAAAAATCAAGATAAAATGCTAAGAATTTCTCTGGAGTCCTTAGATAAAATCATATATGTTTATTTAAAAGAATCATCAGACGCTTTGATTGCCGATGATAAATTTTTATCGGAAATGAATGACCAATTCAATTTTATAATTGAGCACGCACTAAAAAGTTATAATCAAAAAATACTAGAAGATATTGCCACAATTATTGGAAATATTTCCCAAAATATCATTGAATACAGAATGGGTATCGGTGATGTGAATGACTTTGCACTTAATTGGGTCAACACGCTATATGATCTATTCATAAAATCATATTCTAAAGATAGAACTGTTGTTTGCAAAATATGTTTAGAAAAAATAAATCAAGTTGTTTTGTTAACATTAGACAAAGGTTATTATAGATCATATGGCACTTATGAAATGTACTTAAATAAGATTTCAAATCAACTTTCATCCAAAAATGGGTATTGGTCAGCACTCCTTTTAAAACAATCACTCTGGATGTATCAAAAACAGTTCTTATTATTCTTGTCGATGCTGAAAACAAATAAGATCATTTTTGACGTTCATTTCATAAACAGTTATTTTAAGACTATTTCCGGATTTTTAAATAAATCAAAACAAAATCATAATCATACTAATAGACAAATCATATCAGTTTCTGTGTATGGAGTAGAATCTTTTGCACAAAGAATAGCAAAAGTTGGATTAACTTCTGTTGAAGAAAGCAACAAAAGAAACCTCAAAACGTATATGGATGAATACCTTTTATTCAACAAAGATGTGCTTTTTACCAATCCTGAAAAAAATAACTATGAATCATATCGTTATTTTCCTGAAGCACTTTTCTTGATTACCAACTATATTGATTTAATGGATGATGATAGAGAAATGTTAGTTCTCTCTTTGTTTGATGATTTAATTAGATTCACTAAACTAACATATAACCAATCTGTAGAAAAATCCATAAGGCATGTGCCTTTTAACTTTGAAGAATATTTGATTGATTACTTTGCTTTGTTAATATACTTTTATCACGAGAAACCCGATATTATTCAAAAAGTCATTCATGATTTTGTAGATGTTTACCGATACATCAAAGAAATTGATTCCAAATTAAGCGAATACTTTGCGATTGATTTATACAAGCAATTAAAACTTTATTCATGTTGGATTGCTATATTTGATGAATTAAACGATATAAACAAAGAGATTATAGAATTATTAAGAATTAATTTATATGAGCCAGATTTAAGTTATAGAAAATCTATTTCCACACTTTTTGAAATGTATGGATATCCTGTAAAATCTCTACACGGTCTCTGGAATCTCAAACCTTCATTTATGTGGGGGAACGTATTCCAGGAACAAATATCTCTTAAATTGAACGGAATAAAAGGTGAACATTACGTTGAATTTCATGAGATGTTAAAAAAAGTCGATGAATGATTTGGATATTTATATAATATACTATTCTTGCTATGTCAAGGACTCAATAACCTCACAGGTGTCATATAATCCTAGAACCGGTGAAGGGTCTATCAGGATTTGAGCAGGGGAGAGGGAGAAAGTTCCCCATTTATCCTTTTTTAGAGTATCCACTTTGATAAGTTGAGGATTATCATTTTTGTCTTTGATTGTTTCTACTATGAGGATTGCCATCATTCTGTCACGGTAGCGACCGTCTATCAGGTCAATTGATTGCATGTTGAGGTATGCGTTCATGCCTCGTTTTTCAAGGGTATAAGAGAATTTTCTAATTGTTAGTTAATCTTAATCAGGTTAGATAATTTCAACTAAAATGCCAAAAGCAGTCACAAAATTACAATAACTTGTTTTAATCTACTATTAATTACTAATTTTGTTAAAATTAGTAATTAGATTTAATTACTATTAATTACTAATTTGTACTAAATTAGTAATTACAACTGTGAGGGTTACAATGAGGATTCCTGAAGCTCCTCCTGAATTAAATGATTCATCTTTGCAGAGCATTCTGCCTTACATTAATAATGCTGACGTAAGCGCAGCTACAAAAAAATACAACAATCGATATCTATATTGGTCTGAATTTAAACACAAACCAATTCCTGATTTTGTCACGCATGAACAACTGTGGTTATTGCTCAAATTAAGCAGGGATCTGGGTTCGGAACAACTCAAAATTAGTGATGTTCCCGGATTTCAACTTAGTTATTACTTAACTCCTGATATTCAGGAAAAACTGCATAATTTTGATTTGAATTTAGGTGGCACTCTTGAAAGCCAGAACATTATTGGCAAAGATCATCAACAGCAGTATTTGATGAATTCGATAATGGAAGAAGCAATAGCATCAAGTCAACTGGAAGGTGCAAGCACCACACGGCAGGAAGCAAAAAAAATGCTGATGCAGGAAAGAAATCCAAAAGACAAATCAGAGCAGATGATTTTCAACAACTACAAAACTATCAAGAAATTATCGTCGATGAAACACGAAAAACTGACCATTGAATCGATACTGGATATTCATAGCTGTATGACTGAAAACACTCTGGAAGATCCTGATCATGTAGGTGTATTTCGCAAATCTGATAACATTTATGTAATTGACAATATGACCGGTGAAATTGTACACACTCCATTGAAGCATATTCATATTTCACAGGTAATGCAGGATATATGTGATTTCGTCAACAAAGAATCTGACGATGATTTCATTCATCCAATAATTAAAGCGAGCATATTGCATTTCTTGATAGGATATATCCATCCTTTTGTTGACGGTAACGGAAGAACAGCAAGGGCATTATTCTATTGGTACTTACTTTCAAAGAACTATTGGTTAATAGAATATATGTCGATTTCTCGAATGATCAAAGACTCTCCCGGACAATATTCTCAGGCTTATCTATACACAGAACTTGATGAGAATGACGTAACTTACTTCATAACTTATCAATTGAAAACCATGGATCAGGCATTCAAAAGTTTAAAAGGGTATATCTCAAAGAAAATCGAAGAAAAGAAGCAACTGTACGATTTTAAGAAGATGCCCGGAATCAACGAAAGACAATCTTACATTTTAAAGTGGTTACTTGATGACCCTAAGATGACTTTTACAATAAAAGAGATAGAAAACAGATTGTCTATTGTTTATCAGACTGCCAGAACTGATATAATGGGTTTAGAGGAGTTAGGTTTGCTGGAAAGAAACAAAGTTGACAAGAAAAAGATTCTGTTTTATCGGTCAAAGGAGTTTAACGATATACTTCAACAATTAACCTGATTTATTGTTCCTGTTAACAATACTTCAACGAGCTACAGAAATTACATCACTATTCATCAGTGATTTATTTCCTCGCTCCCAAAAGAATATCTATCTTCAAATTAAAATAGATTTTACAATGTTCGAGTCAATTAAACGCCGTGTTGACCCTTTGTTTTCAACACATCTGTTTGCTGCACACTGGAAAATTAGTGACTGTGTCTTTTATTTTCTATTAGTGCCGGCTTTGCTTATAATCGCATTTGAGCTTCCGATTGGGATTAAAGAGGCGTATTTTATATTGACTCCATCTGAGGTTACGGCCTACTCGCTGTTCTTATCCAATTATACCCATAGCAGCATGCCACACTTTATGGGAAATCTCATCTCTTATCTGGTCGCATGTTTTCTGATATTTAACTTTGAGACCAACAAGAGCAGTTTCCGTGTATATTCCATATTCATGTTCCTGCTACTGCCGTGGATAATCTCAGCAATATCTCTGGATCTGATAGGTTTTCAGACAACATATCAGGGATTTTCAGGAATCGTCAGCTCCCTGTTTGGCTATCTGACATATGCCATCTATAAATTCCTGAAAAAATTCTGCTGCAAGAGCATGGATCTCACATTCCTGCTACTGATCATCCTAATGAATCTCTTATTGGTTCTTGCAAATATATCCTCACAGATCTTCCAGTACTCACTCATAATAACATTTGCTCTGATACTGGTATTTATGCAAAAAGATGTGATACTCGAAGTGATCCAGACACGATTTGATATCAGGAAATGGCTGGAAAGAATTCCTCATCTCCAGAAAACCTATCTTTTAATGGTATTTTTAGCCGCTATCAACTTCCTGTTCATACTTCCTGATCTGGTTCCACAGGAAGTCATGCAGAATGGAGCCTACGTAAATTCAGTAGGTCATTATACAGGCTACTTTTTCGGGATATTTGTGCCGATTCTTATTGATTCTACTCTAAAATACCAGCATAAGCATTAAGAACAGACAAAACCATGCAGCAGGTCAAAGAGTTCAACTACCTGCAGCACCCGTGAATTAATATTATCTTCTGCCGGAATCTTTTCAAATCTATCCTATCTTGTTCTTTCTCAGTTCACAAAAAGAAGTTCCTTGAGCTTCTGAACAAAACTATCATTGGAATGTTTCTCACACTTATCCTTGAACTGCAGGAGAAGGGTCTGTATCCGGGCAGGAGGGTGGTTGTCGTAAAGCTGCTGCATGGCTGAAGAAATGCATTCATAGCGACATGGAGTACAACAGTGTTCCATATCATCCTGGATCAAAGCTATGTGTCTCTGGGTTTTTTCATGGCTATGATCCTTCATATCTATCGATACGAACTCTGGCATGTTAAAAACCTCTAATAATAAGATTTGTTTATGGGTATTTATCTTTTGTGCATTTGATGCACGCCAGGAATTGACATTCCTCCAGGCGTTCATTTACGCTTATTTATATACGATTTTTTCCATTCTACTACTATGGAAAGTCCGGATATTGATACCTACCTCAAAGAAGCCGAAAAACTTGAAAAAATGTATATGGCTCTTCTGGACGGCACCACTCAAAGAAAAATGAAACGCATCGATGACGGTTCAACCGGAATGCAAAATGTCGAATACCGGGTTTGCGTGATAAACTCCAAAAATGAGCTACTTCAGAGCACTCTCCTTGAAAGGTACAACTCCTGGTACGAAGACTGCCAGCAACTTGTCCTGAAATACGCAGGCCAGATCAGAAAAGACAAATATGACTCCTTCACGGAACTATATGACAGGATAGTAGGCCTGATAGCTCTGGAAGATTCCATCAGAAGATCAAACGAGCGCAATCATCTGAGAAAGGAATTCATTGCATGTTTTGATTCTCAGGTAAGCGTCCTTCATTCTATTGAACCTCTGGTGGCTTCATCAATCAATAATCAAAAAAGACATGCTACAGCAGAAGTTGTGAACTCCCAACTTGAACATGCTGAAATGTTATATGAGCATGGTTCATTCCACTCAGCAGGTGTTTTTGTAATCAATGCTTTTGAAATATATCTTCATTCATTGTGTGAAGAAAACGATATTGAATCTGCAGATTATGATTCTGTACTGACAATGGCTCTGAAACTCCAGGAATCAGTCAAGGGTAATGATTTTGATATGGAAATGATCAGAACAATAGAGCATCTTGCGTCCTTGGGGAAAAAATGCCAGAATCCAGATGCAGAGTTGCAGGAAAATGAAGTTCGGGAATTGATAGACAAAATCCGGGAAATTACCTTTCTGGTATTTTGCTGAGTAGTTGGTCATATATTGGTATAGCTTAATTAATACAGCTATAAATCACATTTTTTAATCTATATATCCCACAATAGTTCACCTGGAACACAGTTATATATTTTTAAGTCAATATTATTTTGCAAGGGAAAGTTCCTGTGTACGACTGAAGATACATTCTAACAGTACGAGAAACATGGATGCAATAACCTTCGATGGCTCATGCACACCTAATCCGGGAGGATGCATGGGGTTAGGCTGGGTTGTTACCTTGCAAAACAACTCATTCTCAATACTCGGAAACGACCGCCTTGAGAAACAAACCAGCAACAACGCTCTTTTTGCAGAATATCTTGCCCTTAAAAAAGGCATGCTTGAATATGTCAAAGCCGATGGTCAGGGTCCACTGACCGTTACGGGTGACAGTCAGACCGTGATCTATCAGATGCGTGGTATTTATCCGATAATGGATGATGATATCTGGCACATCCATCGTGACATTACCAACATTATCCGGGAATATGAACTTGACATTCATTTCCGTTGGGTTCCAAGGCTTCATAACAAGCAGGCTGATAGGCTCTCTAAGACCAAACAGCAAGTGAGGATAGAGTATCCTAATGACCGTGAGTTCATTATCGATATCAGGAACTCTCCTGCAATTGGCAAACTGAGAAAGACGATCGCTGCGATGAATGCCACTCCTTTTCCTACAAATGCTATGTATAAACGCCTTCATGTCTCTACCAGAGATATTCTTTCGGACAAAGATCTTTTCGAGCTTCGGGAAATGGCAGGTCAAAAAGCCACCAGGCTGGTGATCGAAACATTCCCGGGAAAGCGTGATAAGAACAAATATTATCAGGCACAGGCTCTCCGATGGATGCTCAGGGGACTTGCTATTGATCTTGCGATCAAAAAGGTGAAGTTCGATATCCATAATAAGAAAAACGGAGTCAGCAACAGTATAACCAAACAATCAGGTTCTGTAAAAGTCAAAAGTAAAAGGTCATTGTCTAAAAAGAAGACAAGAACATCATGTAGGGGTGCAAAGTACTATCTTAACAGACAGACTTTCGCTTTCTGATTCCATCTTCTTTACTTTTGATGTCCAATTTCTTTTTTTGGCAGTTACTCTTTTAATGCAGTATCGAAATGATACTCTGTTAACACTGTGTAACTGCGGGTTATTTGCAGTATTTCCGTGTATTTATATATTGATACTTTTCACCTTTATATACTAAGAAGGTTGGCTTAAATATTAACTCTAAAAGGGGGTAAACCATTAAACACAATTTCTTAATTGGGTTTTATTGTTTGCTGGCTTGTGTTATAGCTCTGTCCTTTTCATCTTCTGCCGCGTATCTGAATCACTCATTCCTTACGGGGCCATATGAAAACGGACCGGATGTGACAGCGGATTGTATCTCGTGTCACTCACAACAGGCTGCAGACATGCTGAACTCAACTCACTGGCTCTGGACAACATGTTCAGAATGTTGTGGAGACGAGGCATATGAAGGGCTTGGTAAGCGCACAGTAATTAATAACTTCTGTGTTGCCATCGCTTCAAATGAACCGCGTTGTACTTCCTGTCACACTGGATATGGGTGGACAGATGATACCTTTGACTTCACAAACGCATCGAATATAGACTGTGTGGTCTGTCACGAGACTACAGGTACATATGTAAAAATACCAACAGGTGCAGGTGCTGTTGATCCTTCTGTTGATCTTTTAGCTGTAGCACAGAGTGTTGGCAGTCCGTCACGTGAAACCTGTGGAGGCAGTTGTCACTTCTTCGGTGGCGGAGGAGATAATGTAAAGCACGGTGATATGTCATCTGCATTGCTTGATCCTTCAAGAGACCTTGATGTACACATGGGCGGCATGGACTTTGATTGCCAGAACTGTCACAAGACAACAGCACATAACATCGCAGGAAGATTTGCAGGTGTTCCCGGGTCAGAATGCAGAGTAGAATGTACTGATTGTCATGGAGATACACCACATCAGGGTGTTTTCAAGGAAAGGCTGGATGGTCACTCTGACGCAATAGCATGTCAGACATGCCACATTCCTGAATTTGCCCGTGCAGTACCGACAAAAATGTATTGGGACTGGTCACAGGCAGGACAGGATATAGATCCTATACCAACTGATGAGTACGGAAAAGCCACTTATGACAAGAAGAAAGGTTCATTCATATGGGAAATGAATGTCACTCCGACATATCTGTGGTTCAACGGTAGTTTTGACAAGTACTATCTTGAAGACATAATCGATCCTGAAGAAGTCACAGTCCTGACACTTCCACTTGGTGACAGGTATGACCGTGATTCCAAGATTTATCCGTTCAAGATCCATCTGGCAAAACAGATCAGTGATGCACAATACAATTACCTTATAATTCCTGACCTGTTTGGAGGAGAGAACGCTTATTGGACTACATATGACTGGGATAAAGCATCCAGGGCTGGAATGGAATATGTGGATGTGCCTTACAGCGGTCAGTATGAATTCGTGGAAACTTCATTGTACGAAAGTATAAATCACGAAGTAGCTCCTAAAGAAGATGCCCTCCAGTGTAAGGAGTGCCACCTTGATGAAGGAGCCATGGACTTTGCAGCTCTTGGTTATGAGGGCGACCCAATGATCGTGGGTGAGAGGTTCATGTCAGAAGAGGAGATCGAAGAGATCGAATCTATGGATGCAGAATCCACAGAATCAGAAACCGATACCTCAGAGTCAAGCCCGGGATTTGAGTTGCTCATAGGAGCATTCGGTCTTATTGCTGCATTGCTGATAGTAAGGCACAAATAAAGAATAAGATCAATCGTTTGGTGTGAATTGTCACACCATCTTTTTTAATTTGTTAGTTAGAACACATTTAATATTATTGGACTGCAAGACTGTTTAATTAACATCTTTTCTAGTTAGTCATGAGCAGCAAAGCGGCAAAGGCAATAATGCCCAGCAGGAAAACACCACATAAAACCAAAATAATCTTTTTTCTTTGAGCTTCCTCTTCCGGCGTCATTTGTAAAGGTTCAGGATTGTATTTCTTCTCAAGATACATGCCAATCCCCAGTCCTAGAATTAGTCCTATGGCTGGTCCAATGGCTATCATTCCCAATACTATGCCAATAGGAATCCCCAGAGGCAGACCCATGACCATTCCAACTGCTACAAAATGACCTTTTGGATATCTTTTTTCCTGCATGGTTTAAAGTCAATGATCAAATGTATAAATATTCTGCTACAATGCTGCTGTGGCAGCCTGGTAAAAATAGAAAAGAGAAAGGAATGAGTAAAATTTACTCCTTCCTGCGTCCGAAGACAAATGCTAGTCCGATGATAGCAACCATTGGGATCGCTACTGTTGGGAATTCAGGGATCTCCTGTTCCGAAATATGTAGACCAGCGTCAACTATGTTGTAATAGTCTCCTGCATTGAGTGTGAAACAACTTGTAATTCCACCTGCTTCTGCATCGCTGTCTTCATCTTCGTTACCCTGGTTTGCTGTGGTGAACACATATCCTGAAGGACTTACGAATTCAATGTAATAGCTTCCTGCATCGAGTTCATTGAATACATAAGATCCATCTCCATCAGTTGATGTCGTCGCTACTAGCTGTCCTTCGCATGTATAGAGGTTTACAGTAACTCCTGACATGCCACTTTCACCGCTATCCTGTATTCCATTGACGTTCAGGTCATTCCATACGTAGTTACCTACGCTGGCTGGTTCAGGAGTTGGCTCACAGTACATTCCGGCATCCCACTTGTAATAGTTATCACATATTTGTTTCCAGGCTGTATTTCCAGTCACAACATCTGCATCACTGTCTTTATCAGATTTGGCTTTGCATTGAGGACTGAATACGTAACCGTCGATCAGTTCGAATTTGACATAATAATAGCTACCTTTCTCTACGAAAAAATTGTACTCCCCGACGCTATCAGTAGTTGTTTTCTGTACCTCGAACCACTGTTCTTTGCAGTAATCGTACTTATACAAATACACATTTACTCCGGATATCCCTGGTTCTCCACTTTCCTGTTTTCCGTCCATATCAAGGTCGTTCCATACCTTATCGCCAATAGTTACATGGCATGCAGATGCTTGTGAGGACAACGCAATAAATGCCACAAGCATTAGCATTGCAACTCTGGCAATTTTAAAAACAAAGTTCTTTTTATTAGGTTCTTTTAACGTATTTACCACCACCATGATAGTATATACTACCACGCAACTCTTGAGGACCAATGCATATAAAACTTTTTAATAAAGTTCGTCGGATATTTATCTTGCGGGTGTTTTTTGGAATAGAATATTCCTTTTTCAGTCAGAATTTGATTTCACATCATGGTGCCTTTCATAACTACAATTCAATTTGAAGTTTAGATAATTCTTTAATATGTAGTGATACTATCTCTATGATGAGGACTAAAGAGGAAGTATATTAAAATGAGATCCACTCCACTCTATATTTTAATGGGGCTGCTGCTTGTCAGCGCTGTCTTTGCATCAGGTGCAATGGCAGATAGTGCAACCCCTGTTATGAAACCACTGCTCTCTGCCAAATCAGTGGTTTCTGCATCGTACGCAGAAACAACTATTGAAGAAACCGAAGCGGTCAGCATCTCTGATATGGGATATGGAAGTTTGCAGGTTAAGCCATCTTATGCCTATCTCCAGTTGCAGCCTGGCGAGACAGGTTTGGCAACAGTGTCCATTACCAATCGAGGTGATGAGGACATAAACATCGATCCTGTGATGTTATTGCAGCCGTATTCTGAGAATTATCTTGAAGAGGACTGGGTGACGGTAACGCCTTCAGATGTGGTGTTGCAGCCAGGTGACAAAAAAGAGTTCACAGTTGAGGTTATTATTCCTGAAGATGCAGATTTAGGATATTATTCTGCAAATATTGTCTTTGACCGTTCATCAATAACCTCAATAGACGACAGTATGGAAGATTCTTCCGATGCCGAGTTTGCAATAGCTGATTCAAAGATATCCTCTGTCTATTACGGCAACTCTCTTGATCTGTCAGTAGAGGTATGGATACCTCCAACAGTCCATGTGTCAACCAATTACATTAGTGACAGGGTACAGGCCGGAGAGGAATATGATTATGTCATAAAGCTTGTTAACACAGGCGACAAGGATATTTCCATCAGTCCTGAACTTATGTCTGGTGCCTCATCTGTTGAAATACTGAGTTCATACTATGACCCTTCCAGGACATATTTTGACGAAGTGTTCGGTGAGGATTCAATTGTGATCGATTCTCCTGAAAAGGTCAATGCAGGCGAAACTGCTGTTGTGAATGTACATTTAAAGGTGCCTGAAGGCATCACCGGAAGCTACAGTACAACTATCGGCCTTGACATAGATGATCCGGCTCTGGATGAATGGGCGAATCAGGTAAATCTCTATCTGGATGTCTGGGAGCAGCCATCTGATCCGCTTGTCAGGGAATTCTCAGTGAACAGCGAATCTACTGTTATGATCGAACTGTCAGCAGACCGTTATTCATATTCCGGTTATTCAGAAGCATCCGGCAGGTCGGTTCCATCTTTTGATGTGGCACTGACCAGTGATGGTGAAGAAGTAAAGCTCAAACTCATAAAGACGGTGTCCAGCGGGTCAGTGAACTTTGGAAATGACAATGTGGTCATTTATTCAGATATGTTATATACGCCTTCATCAGAGTATCAGGAATATTCCACAACATATACTGAAATTTACGAAGCAGTCGGTGTTTCAGGTGAATGTGAATTAAGCATTCTTTCACATAACACAGACAATTTCGAATACAGTATAACTACTGTTGGTAGTGAGTGATTAACTTCTCACTACTTATTTTATTGTATGCTCTATTTTCTCTAATTTCTATACTGTACTATGTGGCTATATAGAAATCCGCATCAGAATATTTTTATATAATAAATATGGATAGATATTATTTATAGAGAAATACTCTATAAACGTAAATTCGAGGGGAATTTATGAAGAAACAAGATGAAGAAAAGTTTGATGAGTTCAGGGAAATGTTCTGTAGATATATGGAAACAGACGATCTTTCCGAGAAAGAATTCGAACTCAGATGCCACATGATCAATTTCGTAAAAACCGCATGTATACATACGCTGGTTTCATATTGATATATTGATCTAACCTATAAGCAGGCTTTATAACCTTTCAACAAAGCAATAGCTATCCAATGATACAGAAAAAGCTGGCTTTGTCCTCATTTTAGTTTTTGTGCCCAATTTAAGGTTAACCTTAGACATGTAAAATATGCACTTTTTTAAATGCGAACAGGGATAATCTTCATATCACTTCTTATATATGATAGTGTCAGAAAAAAGGCCGATATGCGGTAACGATATTAGTAAATCAGAAACTTATTATGCTAATTGGTTTTACAGTAAATCCCTGCAATCTGACGGATGATATAATTATGAGTTACAAAGTAGGAATTATGGGTGCTACCGGTGCAGTAGGTAGAGAAATTATTGAAGTACTACACGACAGGAATTTCCCTGTGGAGAAATTAAGGCTTTTTGCTTCAGTAAGAAGTGCTGGCAAGGTCATGGAAACACCATTCGGTGAAATAACCATTGAAAATGCAGATGAAGCAGATTACTCTGAGATGGATATTGCATTTTTCGCAATAAGTGGCGGATGGAGCCAGGAGAATGCTGAGAAAGCAACCAGTGCAGGTTGTTATGTAATTGACAACAGCAGCGCTTTCAGGTATGATGACAATGTACCTCTGGTAGTTCCTGAGATCAATGCTGATTCAATTGGTGATTCAAAACTCATTGCAAACCCAAATTGTACAACTGCAATTGCCGCTATACCATTGTATGCACTCCACAAGGAATATGGTGTTAAAAAGGTAATCATCAGTACCTATCAGGCTACAAGCGGAGCCGGAGCTGCGGGAATGAGCGAACTTACACAGGAGACTCGCAATTATCTTGACGGCAAGGAAGTTGGTAACAAGGTATTTGCTTACCCGATAGCATTCAACGCAATTCCGCACATCGACAGTTTCCAGGAGAATGACTACACCCGTGAGGAAATGAAGGTAGTCTGGGAAACCAGGAAGATCTTCTCTGAGCCGGACATGCCAATTAGCTGTACATGTGTAAGGATCCCAACCATGAGAGTGCATGCTGAAAGCATTGTTATTGAAACAGAAAAGCCTGTAAATCCTGATGATGCAAGGAAATTACTAAGCTCTGTTCAGGGTGTTGATCTGAAGGATGATATTGCTAACAAAGTTTATCCAATGCCACTGACTGCTACTAAGAAGTACGATGTGGAAGTCGGCAGGATCAGGCAGAATCTTGTATTTGGTGACCACGGGCTTGAGTTCTTTGTATGTGGAGACCAGATACTAAAAGGTGCAGCACTCAATGCAGTGCAGATTGCCGAGAAACTCTGAATTTCTGAATTATATACGGTTTTAGCGGTGCATTTTGCATCGTTCTCATATTTTATTTTGTTCTTGTTTTTGTATCAACAGTCAAAAACCAAGCAGTTATCTTTATATAGAACTGCCTGCATTTAGATTGAGCAGTACCATAGAGAGTACTAAAATCAAATTAATGTTTACTTCTAACTTACAGAACGTTATGATTATTAGGAGGTTAAAAATTGGCAGGTTACGCTTTAGGGAACAGGAACAGATCCCGTGCAAGGGATGCACAGAGCATTAACATCCTCGCAGGAAAAGCAGTCGCAAAAGCAGTCAGGACAACACTTGGTCCAAAAGGTATGGACAAGATGCTTGTTGACGGACTTGGAGATATCGTCATCACAAACGATGGTGCTACAATCCTCAAGGAAATGGACATTGAACACCCAGCTGCAAAGATGGTAGTTGAGGTTTCAAAGACTCAGGATGCAGAAGTCGGTGACGGTACAACAACCGCAGCAGTACTCACAGGAGAACTTCTCACAAAGGCAGAAGAGCTCATAGAGAAAGGTGTTCACCCAACGATCATCTCCGGTGGATACAGACATGCAGCAGAGAAGGCAGTTGAGATCTTAAAGACCATCACCATCGATGTTTCTCCAGATGACAGGGAAACCTTGATGAAACTGGCAAAGACCTCCCTCACAGGAAAAGCTGCTGGCGAGTACAAAGAGTTCCTTGCAGAGAAAGCACTTGATGCTGTACTTTCAGTTGTCGAAGAGACAGATGAAGGCATCAAGGTAGATGTTGAGGATATTACTATCGAGAAGCGTGACGGCGGCAGCATTCTTGACACAGAACTTGTCAAAGGTCTTGTAATTGACAAGGAAAGAGTCAGGCCAAACATGCCAAAAAGAATCGAGAACGCAAAAGTCCTCCTTGCAAGCTTTGCAATTGAGTTCCAGAAGATCGAGAAGACTGCAGAGATCAAGATCACCTCCCCGGATCAGATGAACCTCTTCGTAGAACAGGAAGAGAAAATGGTCAAGGAAATGGTTGACAAGATCATTGCAAGCGGTGCAAATGTCGTATTCTGCCAGAAAGGCATCGATGACCTTGCACAGTATTACCTTGAGAAGGCTGGAATCTACGCATGCAGAAGAATAACAAAGAGCGACCTTAAGAAGCTGGCAAAGGCAACCGGAGCAACCTTGTTCCAGGATGTAACTGACATCAGGCCAGAAGACCTTGGTGAAGCTGAAACTGTAGAAGAGCGTGACCTCCACGGTTCAAAGATGACATTCCTGCTCGGCTGCAAGGAAGCTAAGACCTCTTCACTCATTCTTCACGGTGGTACTACACACATCGTAGACAGTCTTAAACGTGCACTTAACGATGCACTCTGTGTTATCGGTGTAGCACTCGAAGACAAGAAGATCGTAGCTGGTGGCGGTTCACCTGAGATCGAGCTCGCACTCAGACTCAGGGACTACGCAGCAACACTTAAGGGCAGAGAGCAGCTTGCAGTCGGCAAGTTCGCAGAGGCACTTGAGATCATCCCACAGACACTTGCAGAGAATGCAGGTCTTGACCCAATAGACAAGCTCATTGACCTCCGTGCACAGCACGAGCAGGGTAACAAGAACATGGGTCTTGATGTTTACACCGGCAAGGTTGTAGACATGTACGAGAACAATGTCCTTGAGCCACTCAGAATCAAGACCCAGGCAATCAATGCAGCAACAGAAGCAACAGTAATGATCCTCAGGATCGATGATGTTGTAGCTGCAACCGGCAAGGGCGGCGCAATGCCTCCAGGAATGCCACAGCCTGATATGGATATGTAAATCTTTTTTGTGCAGGATCTTCCTGCACAGCAATTCTCTTTTTGTATACTTACTTTGGTTGCTTACTGTTCTTTTGACATAAGAGTTATATATTTTGTAAACCATTCGCAAAACCAATTGGTTAACAATACTCCGTTAAAACGAATGGTGATCTAATGTTGAAAGAAAATCATTTTCAGGCAACGAATAATAACAATATCAAAAAAATGGTCTTCGCCTCTCTTTTTGCTGCCCTCATGGCAGTTGGTGCATATATTGAGATCCCTGTGCCTGTAAGCCCGGTCCCTATTACATTGCAGACATTTTTTGTATTGCTGACAGGTGCTATATTGGGAGCAAGATGGGGAGCTATCAGTGTAGTTGTATATCTGCTTCTTGGAATAGCAGGTCTGCCTGTGTTCTCCGGTGGAAGTTCCGGTCTTGGAATGATATTCGGTCCAACCGGCGGATTTCTCATTGGTTTCATGTTCGGTGCTTTTATCATAGGTTACCTGTCAGACCGCCTCGGAACAAAAAATATAGCTATGAATATGATTATTATGCTTGCAGGTCTTTCCGTGATCTATCTTTTCGGAATACTTCAACTTATGAATGTTGCAGACCTGGGTATGACACAGGCAATTGCACTTGGAATGATTCCCTATCTTCCTGGTGCAGTTCTGAAACTTGTTGCTGCAGCAGCAGTATCTTCCAGATATTCCCTGACCGATCAGCATGATCAAAATTGAAAACCTGAGTTACCGCTATCCCGATGGCACCCCTGCCCTGGATTCCATAACTCTGAAAATCCGCAAAGGTGAATTTGTAGCCATTGCCGGAAAGAATGGTTGTGGTAAATCAACCTTGCTGCGACATATCAACGGACTTCTGCAACCCGATTCAGGTTCTGTGACTGTAAAAGGAATGGATACTTCAGATCCGTCAAAGCTTCAGGAAATTCGCAGAACAGCCTCAATGGTTTTCCAGGATCCTCAATCCCAGTTCATCGGCATGACAGTTGAAGACGATATTGCCTTCGGCCCGGAGAATCTCGGTCTTTCTTCTTCTGAAATTCAAAAGCGAGTATCTGCTGCACTGGAATCTGTAGGAATGTCTGATTACAGGTATAACACTCCCGGACTCTCAGCGGCGGCCAGAAACAGAAAATAGCTCTGGCTTCAGTTCTTGCAATGGAGCCTGAGATCATACTTTTTGACGAAGTAACATCCATGCTTGATTCTGATTCAAAAAAGGACATACTTTTATTGATCAAAACGTTGCACGAAACAGGCACAACTATAATTTATGTGACTCATCTTGTAGAAGAACTTGTCCTTGCGGACAGGCTTGTGCTAATGGAGAATAGTAGCATCATACAGAATGGGAATCCAAGGGAGATTATCAGTAAGATAAGTTCCGGTAGTTTTGGTTTTGATGTCCCTCCTATTATTGAATTGTCAAAAAAGCTTGTTGATGCCAGAATAATTGCACCTTCTTTTTTACCTTTGTCAAAAGAAGAACTTCGGGAGGCTTTATGTCAGTTGAAGTAAAGGATGTCAGTTTTTTCTACAACAAAGGTACATCTCTTGAAAAAAAGGCTCTTGACAATGTAAGTTTCACAATCTACAGAGGTGAATTTATCCTTATAACCGGTGAGGTAGGTTCGGGAAAATCAACTCTTATAAGGCATTTGAACGGCTTGCTAAAACCCTATTCTGGCTCAGTGAAAATAAACGGAATTGATTGTACGGATAAGAAACTGCGGTCAAAGATCGGCCTGTTAATGCAGTATCCGCAAAGGCAGCTTTTTGGAAAGACCGTCTTTGAAGACGTTTCCTTTGGACCTTCAAATTTCGGTTTAAAAGGTGAAGAACTTAAAGAACGTGTAAATGAATCTCTTATCCTTGCGGGCTTAAGTCCTGATATTGCAGACCTTTCTCCATTCTCACTTAGCGGAGGACAAATGCGTCTTGTAGCTCTTGCAGGTGTCCTTTCCCTGAGACCTGAATATCTGATTCTGGATGAGCCGACATCAGGTCTTGACCCTGAGAACAGAGCATCTCTTTTCTCAATTCTGAAAAAGCTTCATGGTTCAGGAACATCTATAATCGTGGTATCTCATCAGATCGATGATTTTCTGGCATGCGCCGATAAAGTACTTCTTCTAAAGAACGGATGTGTTGATCTTATTGGAAGCCCTCTGGGATATTTACGTTCTGTCTCGTCTCCTATTCCTGAAATTACATCTCTGATGAGGAAATTGCAGGAATGTGGATTTGAAGTAGCCAGCGATATCTATTCTGTAGATGATGCCTTCAATGAGATAAGCAGAGCCCTTGGCTTCAATGGGGTGAATGAGAATGAATGACCTTTTCCTTTCTTACGTGCCTGGAAAATCTTTCTTTCACAGGCTTGACCCGCGGACAAAGATACTAGGGCTTATGGCTGTCAGTTTTTGTATTCTTAAAGTTTCATCCTTTGAAATAATGGCGCTGATTGCTATTATATTTGCAACACTTGTCATTGCATGTCATCTTCCACCAGTTCATTTTGCCAGGTCTGTACGCCCGATGATCCCTTTTTTTTCATTCATATTTCTCATGCAATTCCTGTTCACAGAAGGAACGCCTGTATTTGAATTTGGCCTGCTGACCGGCACTTACGAAGGACTTCTACTTGGCAGCATGCTTGCATTAAGATTTATTTTCCTGATACTCTTTGCCGCTCTGATCACAGCCACGACCTCGCCTGCCGGAATTACTGCAGGTGTTGAAAGGCTTCTCAGACCTCTGCCTTTAAGATACGCAGGAATATCCTCGTACGATCTTGCGATGATGATGTCATTGTCACTTTATTTCGTACCAATGTTGTTTGACAGTTTCAGGGATCTGCGGGATGCGCAATACTCACGCGGTCTGGATGTAAGAAAAGAACCTGTAAAAGCCATCATGTCACTGACCGTTCCACTTGTAAGAATGTCGCTGAGGTCGGTGGATGAAGTTGCTCTTGCAATGGAGGGTCGTTGTTATACTGGTGAAGGACGCGGTTCCTTGCATGTGATGAAATTCACTTTCATTGATTATGTTCTACTTCTTTTCTATTTTGTCCTGTTATTTTTCATATGTATTTAAACAAGGGATATATTGATATATGAACATGTGTTCATATATTCATGGATAATTCAGACCATATTTGTGCAGATCCAGGTTGTCTTGATGATAGAGTAAGGCATCTTCCCTCGGAAGATTCTATCTATTCAATGTGCAGGATATTCAATGCACTTCAGTGCACAACCCGCCTGAAGATACTGTTTCTGCTGTTGCAGGGTGACCTTTGCGTAAAAGCCATTGAGGATGCTCTTGGAATAACTCAGTCTGCAATATCCCATAGCCTGAAAAACCTGAGGCAACTCGATCTTGTAAGGGTCAGGAAAGAAGGCCGGTTTGCTGTTTATTATCTTGCGGATGAACATGTTGAATTACTGATGTCAATGTGCAGGGAACATGTAGAGGAGGGCAAACAATGACATTTATCAATGCAATTCCAGGCATAATAGTGGGAATCCTGGCAGAGTCATGGAGTTTGTTTGAAGAGGCTGCACCATATCTCTTTCTTGGATTTGTAGTTGCAGGACTATTGCATGCACTTGTTCCCGACGAGAAGATCCTCAAATACCTGGGCAAGTCCGCAGGCAAGTTCAGGTCTGCATTGAATGCTTCTCTTATTGGTATTCCATTGCCGCTTTGTTCCTGTGGTGTAGTTCCTACTGCACTTTCTCTTAAGAACAGAGGCGCAACAAAAGGTGCAACTCTTTCCTTCCTGATATCAACTCCTGAAACAGGTGTGGATTCGATTGCTATCACATACGCTCTGCTGGACCCTATAATGACGGTTTTTCGTCCAATTGCCAGTATGACAACAGCATTGTTCACAGGAATCGCGGAAAATATCATTGGTGAGAAGAGAGATTCAAAGAAATCTTTTTTCTCATCTGAAAGCGGTTCGATTGCTCTTATGCAGGCTCCTGCGTGCAGCGATTCGTCATGCTCATGTCATTCTGGCACAGTTACAGATGAGAATGCTTCAGTATTGACAAGAATAAAAAACGCTCTTCGATATTCCTTTGTAGAACTTCTTGGCGATATATCAGGATGGCTTATGGTAGGTATCCTGATAGCTGGAATGATCTCTTATGCAATACCGGATGAAGTTGTAGGTGATTATCTGGGAGGAGGCATTTTCTCCATGGTCCTTATGTTGGTAATAGGAATTCCACTTTACATTTGTGCAACAGCTTCAACACCTCTTGCCGCTGCTTTGGTGTCAAAAGGCATGAGTCCGGGCACAGCATTTGTATTCCTGCTGGCTGGTCCGGCAACAAATGCAGCCACCATAACAATGGTGACAAGATTCCTGGGAAAAAGAAGTGCTACATTGTATCTTACAATGATTGCCGTATGTTCACTGGCTTTTGGATTGCTGCTTGATGCTATCTATTTCAGGCTTGGCATTGAAGCTTCATCCATTGCAGGAAATGCAGGGGAAGTTCTGGATCCATGGGTAAAGACAGCATTTGCAATACTGCTGACCCCTTTCATAATCCACGGTATATATAAACAAAGAAAAATGAAGAAAGGTAAAACTTCATTTTCTGCGGTGATGTAGTTCTCTTGAGAGGAGCTCTGTCATTTTCTCTTTGAACTCATCCACTAAGATGTCAGAATCTTCATCAAAATTCTGTTTAATTTGCTTTAATTTAATGTCGTCGAAAATTTCCGGTTCTAAATCATCCTGGATCGGAATTGACACAATCTTCCCCAGAGTATCCCCGTTTTTGATCTTACCGTTCTCCCACGAAAAATCTCCCTTACTTTTCATGATTCCCTTCCTGAGTAAAACAACAATATCAACAGTTCTACAACAACTTTATTTTCATTCTTATTTCTATCCAAAATAATATGTATCCTGAAAGTATATACGGCTTTTGAAAGGTTTAATTGGTAAACAGGCCACTTTTAATCCTTCAACGCCTGTTTTTGCTCTTTTCCGATAAGCACTTCCGTTGACTTAACTATTGCAAAGACACTGTCTCCTTCTTTTATCCCAAGTCTCTCTACTGCTTCAGAAGTTATGATAGAAGTAAGTGCAGATGGTTCTATCTCCAGTTTTATCTTGGCAACAAGTCCGTCTTTCTCAACGCTTACAACCTTTGCAGGGATCTTGTTACGTGCTGAGATGGCAAGACCCAGTTTTTCCCAGGAACCTTCATCTTCCATAGTATTATCAATGAATTTCCTGTTCATCTCATATTCCTGAATAAGCCTGCGCCCTTCGTCTGTGAGAAAAGTGCCCTGGCTTTTTCCACCTCTGATGGTTGTAACCACGTCTTTGCCAAGTCTTTCACTGATCTTGTTCAGTACATTCCATGCATGCTTGTAGGATATATCCATTTTCATGCAGGCTTTGCGGAGTGATTTTTCCTCGTCAATGGCTTTGAGAAGTTCAACCTTACCTCCGCCTATGATCGGTTTTCCGTCCTCTGCAAGCCATACTTTTGTTTTTGCTTCCATAATTATCTCCAGGGTGTCATTTGAGGTCTGATTCATCAAAGATGAACAGCTCATCTATTGTTGTCTCAAGAGTTATTGCTACTTTATATGCAAGTTTTAGTGAGGGATTATATTTCCCTTTTTCCAGAAAACCAATGGTTTCTCTCCTCACGCCAACTTTGTTTGCAAGGTCTTCCTGGGTCATGTCATATCTCGCCCGGAGTTCCTTGATTCTTGTCTTCATCCTATCATCCCTGATTTTGTCCTTATTCAATATCTCCTTTCCTGAAGAGATACCACTGGATACCTTTTGCAGTTACGAGCATTGTTATCATGAGGATCGCCAGTACTTGCTTGGCCGTCAGCATGGCAATTCCAAATTCATCTACCCAGAACAGCAGGGATATAAGAATGAATGTTATAAGCCATGAATATGAAAGTCCGTAGGCACCGATCTTTATTGTTCTCTCATCTTTTACAGGTCCGTTACGATATCTTCTTGCTTTAACGAATGTGACAAAGATGACAATTGTTCCTATATTCACAAGACTGATGCCCATCTGCTGATATTCTTCAACCATTGCTATCAAAGAGATACCAGCTACGATAAGAACCAAAGCAAGAGCATAGGTTGCTTTTGTATATTTTTCCAGCTTTTCCATAAGTCTCACTATATTCCTATATCTAATTCTAACATTATGTTAGATATTATTCTTATTATGTGAACTATATCTAACATCTATTATATATAATCATGCTTTTATGAACTTCCGGAAAATTACTTATTCAGGAATCCACCCATAATGTGTAAGCAGCAAATACAGCTTGAAGGTGGGAATGATGAAAATAAATGTAATCTTTTACAGTTTATACGGACATAATTACAGGATGGCGCAGGCAGTAGCCGAAGGCGCCAGGGAAGTTGAAGGTGCTGAAGTTGGACTTTTCCAGGTTCAGGAAACATTCACTCCTGAGATTCTTCAAAAAATGGGAGCCACAGAATCAAAAAAGAGTTTTGAACACATCCCTGTTGCAACAGTTGATAATCTCACCGAAGCAGATGCCATCATTTTCGGAACTCCAACAAGGTTTGGAATGATGACTGCACAGATGCGCGCTTTCCTTGACAGGACAGGAGGCATCTGGTCAAAAGGTTTACTCATCGGTAAGGTCGGCAGTGTTTTCACATCCAGCAGCACTCAGCATGGTGGTCAGGAATCATCGATACTGAGTTTTCACACAACGCTGCTGCATCATGGAATGATCATAGTGGGTGTCCCCTATTCTGAAACAAGACAGTCAACACTTGATGAGATTACAGGCGGAAGTCCGTATGGTGCTTCCACAATTGCAGGCAGCGGTCCCGATACCAGACATCCAAGTGAGAATGAGCTTGGAATTGCGAGGTTTCAAGGCAGACACGTTGCGGAGATTACGAAGAAGCTGGTTGGTGAATAATACCAGACATTTTTATGGTTCATGTAATCATCAAACAACATCTTAACTATTATATTTTTTGTAACTATTATCTGCAAAAGTTCATATTGATTCAAGTGTTTAATATGTTCTATGAAAGAAATGAAGATCAAGTCTATTCTGATTCTATCGGTTCTATTTTCATTGGTGCTGGTAGGTCTGGTTTATGCCGGTGGCTTCCTGAATGATTCCAATAATGAGGTAGTTGGTGATGACCCATACTATACCTATGGAGGATATGGAGAACTATTTATCTCTGATAACGGGTCGGATGGACTTATTATAGGTTCAAACCCTGAAATGGAGTTCCTTAGCTATGAATATCTCACAGAGAATTCGAATGTGATTCTCATAGGTACGGTAAAAGAGATCCTTCCAGGTAAATGGAATACCGTAGATGGGAAAAGACCCCATGATTCAGTTGATGATTTCGAATGGTATGATATGATCTATACTGATGTTGTGATAACTGCTGATGAATATTTAAAAAATCCATTGCCAGAAGACGAGGTTGTCGTTAGGGTTTTTACAGGAACAGTTGGCAATGATGTCAGTACTGCCGATTATGAAGCTTCATTTCAGCCGGATGAAAAGGTTTTTCTCTATTTGATCGAGGATGAGTGGGAGTACACAAAAGACCTTGGACCTGATCACTATTTTACTCTTGGCTCGATTCAAGGCAAATTAACGTTAACCGATGATGGAAATGCCGTAGGAGTACATGGAACTATAAGTCAGAAAGAATTAGTTGAAATGATTTCTTCTTGATAGAAAAACAGTAGATGTGGAGTAGTTAATATTCAGTTCGCAGTATTCTAAAAGGCAGGTTGGTTATGGGAGCTTTTAATAAAACGCTATTTTTGTTCCTTGTTATTTTCCTCATATCATCGATCTATTACGTAACTCCGGTCGAAGTAGAAGGCGTGGTTGAACACAAAGTTATCAATGGATATTATGGAAACACCTGCGAGAGCATATTCAACGCCCCACATCCTAGTGAACCATGGATACGTGTAGATACTGAAGATTTTGAACCATTTTTCACTCAAGGAGATAAGAATCTCTATGTAAATGATTCACTGAAAGAGCTCCTGGAACGGAAATATAACAATGTTGATTACTGCGTTGGTGTAAGGCTCATCTCTGATGATTCTGCAAATGATGTGCCTGAAGGTAAAACATGTACTTATTTTGTCAGCCTGGAAGATTTTAATAAAGTAAAGATTGATGACAAAGTTAAATGTAAAGTATCACGGTATCGGTTTGCCAGGATTGATAAGATCACTGTTCTGTAGATTAAAAATTCAATAGCTCTGTTTTCACGGCTTTGTAGAATACTCATTCAAATGTTCAGTTTGATATATGCCATAATTAATTTATGCGATACTCTAATTTTTATTGTATGATGGTGCGAACTATTAGATCTATTTTCTTTTAATTTTGGTAGCGATGATTGGAATGAACAATATAACAAATAACTTGGTCTTATGCCTTCTTTTATGCAGCACACTCTTTTTTTCAGGGTGTATCGCAGAGTTAACGGATGATTACGTCGTAGAGTCAATCAATAGTAAAAGTGCTATTGCAATTGCTGACATCGATGGTTCTGGTATCACCAAAATATCTGTCTTTCATGGGATGAGCGGTGATTCAGGCACAATAGAAAACATGACAACAATAGAGAAACTGATTTCCCATCTGGATCAATATTCCCTTGAAAAAATGGATGATCAAACTGACCGAGGTGGCTTTCGTTATTCTATGGATTTTTATGATGACTCCGGTAAAATTGCAGGAATAACCATAGTGGGTGAGGACATTGTTAATGTCGATAATGTTTATTATGGGATAAATAATTCATCAGTAGATATAGAGATATTGAAGGAAATGATTGACTCTTCATAAATCTATTTATCTCTATTTTTTTCTGATCTGTTTTTCAGTTGGATACATGGCCATAATTAATTTAAACAAGACTCTATTTTTTAGTATATGTTGATGTGAACTTTAGATTTATTTCTTTCAATTTTGGTAGTGATTATTAGAATGAACAAAATAATGAGCCATTTAATCTTATGCCTTCTTTTGTGCAGTATGCTCTGCTTTTCAGGTTGTCTAACCGAACAAAAAGAAAATGAAAACAATACAGTAACAATGTTAACTGGTATTGATGATTATGATATCACCAGCGTTTATGCAAGAAACGGATTAAACGGTGAACTTACTACAGTCAATGATAAAGAAACTATAGATCAATTAATTGAAGTTCTTGATGCACTCAATTTAGAAGAAATAGGGCTCGGATCAGTTTCAAGCAGAACCTATTATACTCTTACGTTTTTCCATGATTCAACTGAAATCTACAATTTAAGTATAATTCAGGAAGATCTTCTGGAGATTGATGGAGTTTATTATAAGGTCAACAACACACACATCAATATGACTGAACTGAGAGGACTCATAAATCCTCTGGATTTACCTGTTCAACGAAATGAGGAAGGAAACATCAGTATCAGTTCTCTTATAGACATTAATACCTACGAAATGACAAAAGTGTCAATTGTAAATGGAATGAGCAGGAAATCCGGCAGCACAGACAACATTACCGATATCAGAAAACTACTTTCCGATCTTGACCAATACAAGCTGGAAGAACCAGAAGAGCCATTTTCCAATGGATACAGATATTTCCTTTATTTCTATAACTATTCCGGCGGTGTTTCACGGGTCTACATTGTGGACAATAACTCAATAGAGGTAGATAATGTTCCCTATGAAATCGTTAATTCTGATCTTGATCTGACAGAGTTCGAAGAGTTCATTTATTCAGAATCAGCTTCTGATAATGAAGGTTTGAACGTGGATGTTTCAGGAATAGCTGAATCTCTAAGTATTGAAGAATTAACCTCAAGTTCCTCCCTTATTATTGTAGGGACTGTAACAGGTGCTTATCCTTCCAGATGGAACACTCCCTACGGACAAAGACCGGATAAACCTGACCGCGAACTGAATATCGGGACTGGAGACATGATTTATACTGGCGTTGGAATTCGAGTTAATAGATATCTTAAAAATCCATTAGATTGTCTGGATCTGCAAGTAACTGTTGATGGAGGTATTGTTGGTGACGATTCAGTATGGGTTGAAGATGCTCCTTCATTTGAATATGGTGAAAATGTCCTGCTTTTTTTGAATTGGAAACCTGTAAGTGATGAAATGACTGTCATAGGTGGTTATCAAGGCAAATTCACAATGATGAACGATACAACCGCAGTAAGGGGTGATGGAGTGTCTGTAAGTATTACTGAGATGTATGATCATTGGGAAATAACAGAAATTAAATAATCACTTTTTTCATTTTTCAAAACCCATAGGCACAACAACACATAACTTCGAACATCTTTGAAGTTTAAGCAAAGTATATACAGTCCCACTACCAAACTCTGTACTAAGAAACATAATACTCTTAGTTTGGAGTGGTTAAATTGAACTTAAAAGGGAAAAAAACAGGCTCTTTAATAGTTATAGTATCGTTGTTTGCAGTGATTATTTCAGGTTGTATCGGAAGCAATACGGACACGGGACTTCCGTCAAATATTGCAGGGCCATGCGGCAATCAGGTATCGGCTACTGGTGATGAGTTCTTCATACTCGCACCAAAAATGCTTTTCTCAGGTGGTGAAAGCTCTGTCACCATGGCGGCTTTCTCCGAAAATCAGCCTGTTGAGCGGTGTGTGGAATATACGCTTACAGATGAAGACAATAACGAGATAACTCTTGTACAGGCATCAACATCAGAATCAGGAAATGTTGTGGCTACCTTTGAAGTGCCGGATGTTGAAGAAGGGACTTATGTGCTGACAGCAAAGCCTTCAGGCGTTGAAACTGAGTTCAAGGCAACAGTGGATGTTGTGAAGAACAACCCGCTGTTCATCGAAACTGACAAGCCGATCTACAAGCCGGGACAGACAATTCACGGAAGAATTGTTTCACTGAACAACAACCTCGTGCCAGTTCAGGAAGACATAACCGTTGAGATCATGGATGCAAAAGGCATCAAAGTATTCAAGGAAGAACTTCGCTCTAATGAATACGGTGTCGTTTCCTTTGACCTGCCTCTAGCTTCTGAACTTAACCTTGGGACATGGAAGGTAACCGCAAAAGCCGGTGATTCATCATCAATGGTTGACATCCAGGTAGACAAATATGTTCTCCCGAAATTCGATGTTTCACTTGAAACACCGCAGGAATGGTTCCTTGTTTCTGATGAAATAACAGGAACAGTTTCAGCCAATTATTTCTTCGGCAAGGAAGTCGAAGGTGATGTTCTTGTGGAAGCTTCGCGTTACGTTGGTGAGTGGGAGCAGTACGCAACCTTCTCAGGAACACTTGAGAATGGAACCATAGAGTTCGAGCTTCCTGAAGTGGAATACGCAGCCGGAACATACGGAGCAGGTGGTCAGGCAAGTCTCATGCTCAATGTGACTGTCACAGACACAGGTAATCATAGTGAAAGCACAAACAAGCTTCTGACAATTGCAGAATCTCCTCTAGTTCTCCAGCTTATCCCGGAGTCAAGCACCATCAAACCCGGAATGCCACTTCAGGTTCTTATTGTCACAAAAGACCCGGGAGGAAATCCTGTTGATACTGAAGTAACAGTGGAGACGGGTCTCAGGGATGACACTTATGAGTATACAAATGACGAGTTCACCGTGAACACCGAAGGCGGTGTTTCAATGCTTGAATTGGATATTCCTGAGAACAGTACAAGTCTGGATATTTCAGCTCATGCAGACGATGCCCGGGCAAACGAGTATCTGTACGCTGCTTACTCTCCGAGTGCCAGTTTCATCCACATTACCCAGACAAGTGACGGAGTGCCTGAGGTTGGTGACACGATCTCGTTCCATGTCTATTCAACAAATCCGGGAACGGTTTTCTATGACGTGTTTGCCAACGGTAGAACTGTTTATTCAGCAACCAGCGATGCAGCTGATATCAGTATTCCAGTAACGCCACAGATGAGCCCGCAGGCAAAGGTCGTTGCTTACATGATAAACCCAAACAGCGAAGTATCAGTTGATGTGCTTCCTTTCGATGTGGAATTCTCAACACAGGTCGATCTTTCCAGTTCATTCAGCAGCGAAACGGCTGAACCAGGTGATGATGTTACAGTTGATTTCGATGCTGGCAGCAGGTCAATGATCGGATTCTCCATCGTTGATGAATCTGTCTATGCTCTCAGTGAAGGCAGGCTCAATCTCAAACAGGTGTTCGATGAACTGGAAAAGCGTTTCATGGAACCGCAGGCAGAATCTCATCCATCATGGTATCCTGAAGGCGCTTATGATACTCTTTACAACGAAGGCATGGTTGTGATGGCATCTCCGGGAATTGATGTCCCTCAAGCCAGATACTATGACTATCAGAAAACCGGTCGTGAAGTTGCTATTGATGGTGCAAACTTTGCAGGTTTCATGATGGATGTTGAAGAGGAAATGGTAATGGATGAAGCACCTATGATGGAAATCCCTACTGTAGCGGAAACTGATTCAGCACCTATGGCCGGTGGAGGCGAACTTGCAGAAGTGCAGCGTGTGCGTCAGTTCTTCCCTGAGACATGGGTGTGGATGCCTGAACTTCTAACCGATGAGAAAGGTCTTGCAAGTGTTGACCTGAATGCGCCGGACAGCATTACTACATGGAGGCTGCATGCAGTTTCAACCGGACCGGAGGGCATTGGTATTTCTGAATCAAGTCTTACCGTTTTCCAGGATTTCTTCGTTGACCCGGACCTGCCGTATTCGGTGACAAGGGGAGAAGAATTCCCTGTACAGGTGCAGGTCTACAATTATCTTGACGCCGAGCAGGATGTCAAACTCACACTGAGCGGTGCTGAATGGTTCAGAATAATCGGTGATGATGTTCAGACTGTTACAGTGGATGGAAATGGTGTGGGATATGCCAGCTTCACAATAAGTCCGACAAAGGTTGGAAAACAGATAGTTGAGATAACAGGTCAGACCACAGAAAGAGCCGATGCGGTCAGGAAGGACATCATTGTTGAGGCTGAGGGTGCAACCCGTGAGATCGTTGACAACGGCGTGCTCAGCAATGGTTCCGTGGAGCTTGATGCGACACTTCCGGCAGACATAGTTTCTGATTCCGAGAAGATCCTTGTGAGCTTTACCCCGAGCATTGTCGCCCAGAGTATTAGTGGTGTGGACGACCTGCTTGGAATGCCTTACGGATGCGGCGAGCAGAACATGATGTTATTCTCCACTGATGTTGAGGTATTGAGATACCTGAAAGCAACCGGTCAGGATAATCCGGAAGTCCGTGCAAAGGCTGAGATGTACATTATCACCGGCTACCAGCGTGAACTGACATACCGCCACAGCGATGGTTCCTTCTCAGCATTCGGTGAGAGTGACGAGAGCGGCAGTCTCTGGCTGACTTCATTCGTGCTGTCCCAGTTCAGTGGTGCTAGGGATGTCACCACCATCGATGAAAGTATTCTTTCCGATTCTGCAGACTGGATAGAATCCTACCAGCAGGAAGACGGTTCATGGGAGCAGGTCGGTTTCGTTATCCATCAGGATATGATGGGTGGCGTTAGTGGCACTTATGCTCTTACAGCATACACGACCCTTGCACTTGAGGAATATGGTTCAGCAAGTCCTGTTGTTATGGCAAAAGCCCAGAAGTACCTTGAAGATAACCTTGCAGGCCAGGATGACCCGTATGCTCTTGCCATCGGAACCCTTGCATTGCAGAAACTCAACAGCCCGGTGGCAGATGAAGCCCTGACAGAGTTGCTGGCAATCTCAAAGCAGGACGATGACGGCATGTACTGGGGATACGGTTCCGGGGATGTCAAACTCCCATACGAATACGGTGGCTATGGATTCATAGCTCCGTCAAGCAAGAATGTGGAAACAACTGCATACGCAACCCTTGCACTCATTGAGGCAAACAACCCTTCAGCAACATCATCACTGAAGTGGATCGCAGCACAGCGTAATTCTAACGGCGGATTCTCAAGTACTCAGGATACTGTCATGGCCTTCAGGGCTCTGATGAGTGCAGCAGCATCTGCCGGAAGGGATATCGATGCAACAGTTCATGTGATCGCTGACGGTACTGAGATCAGGTCGGTTGAAGTGAACCCTAAGAATTTCGATGTTGTCCAGATAATTGAGATCCCTGACGGCACTTCAAAGGTTGAACTTGAACTGGAAGGAACTGGCGATCTGAACTACCAGCTTGTAAGACGTTTCAATGTCATTCTGCCTGATGTCGTTGAGCAGAATGAGATCGAGCTTGATGTAGAGTACGATTCAACTGACGTTTCAGTTAATGACATTGTAACCGTGAACGCTCACATCAAGTACAACGGAATCACTGGCATCGATGGCACTACAAGTTCAAGTGGTATGATGATAGTTGACCTTGCTGTTCCAACTGGTTTTAGTCCTGTAACTTCAAGTCTGGAAGCAGCAAAAGCATCAGAGGATAAGATAACCCGCTACGAGATCGCCGGAAGAAAAGTGATATTCTATATCGATGACATGCAGCCCGGAGAAGAACTGAACTTCAATATGCAGGTACAGGCTCTCTTCCCTGTGAAAGCAGTTGTGTCAGAGAGCAAGGCTTACTCGTACTATAACCCGGAGGTTGTGGCTGAAGTTAAGGGAATGAATGTGACTGTTGTTTGAAGAAAGAGATTTTTCTCTTTCTTTTTATTCTACCATATATCCAAAAACAATTGAAGCTCCTGAATCATTTGAATGATCGATGTTGATGTCTACCGGGCCTTCATAAATACCCATGGTAAATTCATATTTTTCTGTGATGTTATGATCAAGTGTAGCTTTGAATATGTATGTTCCACCGACTGTTGTGATGTTGGTACTATTTGCATGTGTATTTGATTCAAGATTATACTCTTCATCAAATATCGGAGTTTCATTAATGTCAAATACTTCTATCTGGATAGTATGGTTCGTATCATCCCAGTTGTTGACATAAAACCCAAGTGGAATTAGTTGTCTATCCGGCCAGGAATCTTCCTGATTGCTGCTAACACTTTCACTGCGATTTTCATTGTAGGAAGTAAATGCAGCAATGGTCATCAATCCGCAGAGCAGTACTATTAAAACTATCTTTATATTCATTTGGCAGATGTACTCCATTATGTTCTTGAAACTTCTGTATAAAATATGGTATTTGTATATTTAATTTTATTCAAAATTCTGGCATATCAAAGTGAGAATATTTCTTCAATAAGAACACTAACTTTATATCCCATTTGAATCCAGATATTCTCTCAAAGGGGAGTTAAAATGAACAAATATCTCAAAATGTTCCTTTACGGACTGATCGTGTGGCTGGTTCCTTTTATAGTATCCTTCGCATTCGTTGACCAACAGGGAAATTTCACAATCGATGAGACATTCTTCAAATCCATCATGGTAGTTACAGGTGCGCTTGTAGGCGTGGTTCTTGCAGTGAGGTATTTCAGGGGTGTTGAATCTGATTATCGGAACGAGGGAATCGTTCTTGGTCTGATATGGCTGGTTGTCAATCTTGCACTTGACCTTTCGATGGTGTATGGTGGATTCTTCCAGATGTCAGTGACCCAGTACTTTACTGACATTGGGATGAGGTATCTTTCCATGCCGATATACACTATAGGGATGGGTTATGCGCTGATGCAGAATGCTAAATAATTTCAAATCTAATGCATAATCATGTCAGTCCAGTACCAGAATGTTGTTCCATGGGGACGCTCTTTTCAGGAATATGTTGACATGTTCAGTCTTACAGGCGAAGACCTGAACAAGTCCATTCTGGGTTGTGGTGATGGTCCTGCAAGTTTTAACTGTGAAATGAACAGGAAAGGCAAAGCGGTTATTTCAGTTGATCCGATCTATGAGGCAGACGGGGAAACCATCCGGAAAAGGATCGATGAAACTTACTTAGAAGTGCTGGAGCAGACAAGAGCAAACCAGGACAAATTCATCTGGAAGAACATATCTTCAGTTGAAGAACTGGGCGGAATTCGCATGAATTCCATGAATATGTTCCTTGATGATTTTGAGGACGGTAAAAAGCAGGGTAGGTATGTTGCAGGCGGGTTGCCTGAACTGCCGTTTGCAGACGATTCATTTGATCTGGCTCTTGTATCTCACCTGTTATTTTTGTATTCGGAGCAACTATCATTTGATTTTCATGTTCAGGCAATTGATGAGCTTTTGAGGGTTGCCGGGGAAGTAAGGATATTTCCACTGGTTGATCTGAATTCAAGAAAGTCCATACATCTGGATGAGATTATAGGGGAATTGGTTTCACAGGGTCATGTTGTCAGTGAGGACAAAGTCAGCTATGAATTCCAGAAGGGTGGGAACACTATGCTCAAAATCCTGAAGTAAAAAAAAGGTAAGTAGGAATTGCACCAGCAAGGTGCAATTACAACTGGTAGATCTGATGGTAAATTTAAATCTTTTAATTCTTTCAATTCTTTCTGCGCTGGAATATAAACGCCAGACCAACTATTGCTGCTATTGGGATAGCTACTGAAGGGAATTCAGGAATTTCCTGTTTAGGATCAGCTATAATGTTAACAGGTATAGGAGCAACATTTTCCATTCCGGAATGGGTTCCATCATAATACAAATTGATTGTACCATAGTTTTGTATTGTATTATGGTTGCTGAAAATTCCGTGGTTTGTTATGTTTCCATAGTTTGCCAGGTAAGCGCTATTATCCAGTTCTCCGGTCTGAAGGATACTGATGTTTCCATTATTGAATACGATAACACCGGAATTCTGCAAAAATCCACTTATCTCTATATTTTCGCTGTTATAAACAGTTCCGTAGTTTGCAAAAGTTCCACCATTTTCAATAACGATAGCCCCTTCGTTTTCAACAGTTATGGTTCCTAAATTTGTAAGGAGCCCCATATTTTCAATAAGGACTGTTCCATCAATGATTAAAGTATCAGTCACGCCAAGTATGACTGGATTTGTAATGTTGACCACAAGTGTATCTCCAGAAGATACAGTTGTATCAACTGCTACTGCTGTTCCGGCAAAGAGCATCATTGCGGATACAGCTAATATCAAAGTTCTTGCAAGTGTTTTCATTTGTACCACCATAAATTGAAATAAAGAATAACAAAGTTTGTTTTGTTTTATTTTTCTTTCTAACCATACATCTCAGGTTAATTGTATATCAACTTTGCCAAAAACTTTCACAATTAATGTGGCACTTTTATATATTACACTGTTAGCAATGTTCGTACTTCATCTGAAAGGTGTGGTATGCAAAACACAAAAATACTAACAGCCAGATAATTTGCAGCACCAATTCTGTGTGAATCATCATGAGTAAAGTAACCCCTGCCATGCAACAGTATTATGCAGCAAAGGAAGAGCATAAGGACGCCCTCATATTCTTCAGGATGGGGGATTTTTACGAATCATTCGGAGAAGACGCAAAGACGATTGCAAAAGAACTTGAGATCACCCTGACAAACCGCGGGAAGGATAAGGATGGTGAAAAGATGCCGCTTGCGGGCATTCCATATCATGCTATCGATAATTATCTCCCCCGGCTTATCAAGAAAGGATACAAGGTTGCCATATGCGAGCAGCTTGAGGACCCAAAACAGGCCAAAGGTGTTGTGAAAAGAGGAGTCGTAAGGGTAGTCACTCCTGGAACAGCTATGGATTCTTCCATGTTCTCGGACTCTTCCAACAATTATCTCATGGCGCTGTATGGTGATAAAGGCGAATACGGCCTGTCCTTTCTGGATATTTCCACAGGTGAGTTCCTGACTACCCAGCTTACTGATGCTGAACCATATGACCGTATCGCAAGCGAGGTTGCACGCATGGGTCCGTCAGAATGTATCATGCCGCCATCTCTGCTAAAAGATACTCATCTTACCACTCGTCTCAGGGAACTGAGGATAATTACCCACGAGTTCAACGAGGATGCTTTCGATCATAAAATGGCTGAAAAAATGCTCATGGAGCATTTCAAAGTATCAACCCTTGAAGGCATGGGTTGCACCGAGCTTATGGAAGCAGTTGCTTCTGCAGGTGCAGCATTGCGTTATGCAACAGACACTCAGATGAGGGAACTCTCACAGGTTCAGACTCTGAAGACCTATTTTGATTCCGAGTTCATGGTTCTGGATGCCATCACCCTGAGAAATCTGGAAATTGTAAGGAATGTCAGAGGTGAAGGAAACGATGCTTCCCTTATCGGTGTTCTTGATGAAACTAAAACCCCAATGGGCAGAAGACAGTTACAGAAGTGGCTTCTCAAGCCTCTTATTTCAGTAGATGCCATTAACGACAGGCAGGATGCAGTGGCATGGCTTCATGATAATACGCTTGTGCGGTTCGACATAAGGGCACACCTTTCCTATGTAAGGGACATGGAGCGTCTTGTTGGAAGAGTGATGTACGGTAATTCCAATGCAAGAGACCTTGTGTCCTTGAAAAGATCCCTGGAATCCGTTCCTCTCCTAATTGATTCTCTTCAGGAATGTAAAGATATTGAATTGCTTGAGGGCATATCGACCCAATTCTCTTCTTTCTCAGAACTTGGTGAGCTTGCAAAACTCATTGACAGCGCAATCGTAGAAGAACCTCCTCTCAGTGTAAGGGATGGAGGAATGATAAAGTCAGGTTACAATGAGCAGCTTGATGAGCTGTTCGACCTTTCAAAGAATGGGAAGCAATGGATAGCGAAATTCCAGCAGAAAGAGCGTGACAGGTCTGGAATCAAATCCCTGAAAGTAGGTTATAACAAGGTTTTCGGCTACTATCTTGAGGTCACAAAAGCCAATATCTCGCAGGTTCCTGATGATTATATCAGGAAGCAGACCATGACCAATGCCGAGAGGTTCTATACTCCTGAACTTAAGGAACGTGAGAGTGCGATTCTTTCGGCTGATGAGAAAATGACCGCACTTGAATATGAGCTGCTGACCGAGGTCAATTCCATTATTGCCTCACATTCACGGGAGTTACAGGAAACAGCTTATCTTATCGGTACACTTGATGTGCTTGCAAACCTTGCTGAAGTTGCAGCAAATAACAATTACATAAGACCTGCGATAACTCCTGACTGCAGGTTGCTTATCAGGGATGGAAGACATCCGGTTGTGGAAAGCACGGTTGCTGGCGGATTTGTCCCAAACGACACTGAGATGGATTGCAATGAACACCAGTTCCAGTTGATTACCGGACCGAACATGGCAGGTAAATCCACGTACATGAGACAGATAGCAATGATAGTCGTCATGGCGCAGTCAGGTTCCTTTGTACCCGCATCCCATGCTTCCATCGGAATTGTTGACAGGGTATTCACAAGGGTAGGTGCTTTCGATGACCTTGCAAGCGGCCAGAGTACTTTCATGGTCGAAATGGTTGAGCTTGCCAATATTCTGAACAATGCAACGCCTAAAAGCCTTGTACTGCTTGATGAGATCGGCAGGGGTACAAGTACCTATGATGGTTACAGCATCGCAAAGGCAGTTGTTGAGTACATTCACAACAAAGGACGTGTCGGTGTCAGGTCACTTTTCGCAACTCACTACCACCAGCTTACAGAAGTTGCAGCCAGCCTGAAACGTGTTAAGAATTACCATATTGCCGTAAAGGAAGATGGCGATGACCTTGTCTTCCTGCGTAAGATCGTTCCCGGTGCAACTGACAGGAGTTATGGTATTCATGTTGCAAGGATAGCCGGTGTTCCTCATGCAGTCACTTCAAGGGCAAAGGAGATCCTTGAGGATATTGAGGATGAGTGTATGCTGAGTGAAGAGGACCGTAAGGGGAGTAAAAAGAAACAGCGCAGCAGTGCCAAATATACTCAGGTCATACTGTTTGATCAGGATGCATCTTATAATGAAAGCGCTCCTGATCCGGTGATCGAGGAACTTAAAAAACTGGATCTTAATTCAATGACTCCTATAGAGGCACTGAATAAACTGAATGAATTAAAAGGAAAATTGTCATAGGTGCAGAAAGCACCTATTTTAGGATTTAGTTTTCCTGGCCAGGTTATTTCTGATTTTCTTTTGGACTGGTTGTTGTATTTTAGTTTCCAGAACCGAGTCCTCTTTTCTGCAACAGCATCCATGCTGCAAAAACAATTACTCCACAAATCAGGGTGATGGTTCCAAGTATCTGCATGCGCTCCATCCATTCCTGTGAGACAAGCCACATTCCTACTGCACCGAGGGTGAAGTATGTGAATATGAGCAGGGAAGATGCAGCTCCGGCATCCTTGTGCACCTGTTCGAGTACAAGGTGGTTGCTTGGAGGTCTGCTGATGCCGATGGAATATGTTATAATTGCCATTGGGAGTGCAAATGCCCAGGGTCCGTAATGTCCTATTATTAGTATTAGTACGGCTCCGACAGCAATTCCTGCAAAGCCGGCTGTCATCAGGTGTTTTGGATCTATCCTGTCTGTGAGTTTCAGGCATGACATCGATCCGGCCATGAGTGCAAGGGCGTTGAATGCGAAGAAGTAGCTGAAGGTTTGCTCGGTCATGCCGAATCCGTTGATGTACAGGGCTGAAGAGCCGGCAATGAAACTGTAAAGCGGCAGCAGGCTGATGGACATCACAAGTACCATGACCACGTAATTGGTGTTAAGCAGCAGGTTTCCGTAAGAGTTCATAACCTTTGATATCGGAACTATTGTTGGTTCTTTTAGTGTTTCCGGTGTTCTGATGACGCCCAGAAGACCGATAAGTCCCATTGCACCCTGAGCAATGAAGATCCAGTGCCATGTCATGTAAGCAAGTATCCACCCACCTACAATTGGTGCGAACATTGGTGCAAGCGCCATTATTACAGCGATGTATGCAAGTATTCTCTGCCTTTCATTTCCTGAAAAGATGTCTTTTGTCATTGCCATGGACAGGGATGCGCTGGCAGCAGCACCAGCAGCCTGGAGTACTCTGAATGCTATCAATGCAGTTGCACTGTTGGCCATTGCGCAGAGGACACTGGCAATTATGTAAAGGATGATACCTGCTATCAGGGGTTTCTTGCGTCCGTATCTGTCAGATATTGGTCCGTAGAAGAGCAGTGAGAATCCGTAGGTTACAAAGAAGCCGATGAGTATCAGATTAACAACTGATAGTGGCTTGTCCCATAGTACTGCAAGTGACGGTATCGCCGGCAGTATCATGTCAGTGGAAAAAGCGGGAAATGCGGTCAAAAGAGCTAACAAAGGAACTATGTTTTTTAGTTTACCGGAATTGTCCATGTAAAGCCTTCTTATTTGATGTTGCTTTTTGATAGCATGAAATGATATAATTCTGTTGTTCGTCAATCATAATTTTTCAAAGTTGCCATATTACAGTAGATAGTTATGTGGGCTTTTTCCAATGAAAACACAAAAATAGTAACAACAAGATATTTTTGCCGTGATGGGTTGGAGAATAGCATATATCATCTTCTTTATTGGCTTTGTTTGTCGTGGACAGGAAGTGGAAAATGACTGAGGAATCATGTGATATCAGGGCTTCAAGGATTAAATTACTGGACGAGTCCACTATCAATAAAATAGCAGCGGGAGAAGTGATCGAGCGTCCTGCATCAGTGGTAAAAGAGCTTATTGAGAACTCTATTGATGCCCATGCGACCGATGTTCGAGTGGAAATAGGGGGGTATGGCACGAAAAGCATCCTTGTTGTGGATAATGGCACAGGGATGAGTCATACTGACGCTTCAATGGCCTTTAAAAAACATGCCACCAGCAAAATAAATCGAATAGAAGACCTTGATAACATTCTCACAATGGGTTTCAGGGGCGAGGCTCTTGCTTCCATTGCTTCCGTTGCACGTGTGGAACTGGTCACCCGGCAGGAAGGTGAGATAGAGGGCACAAAGGTCGTGGTCGATACCAGTGGCATCAAGAATATTACTTCAACCGGCACTCCGGTGGGAACCAGTATTCTTGTCAATGATCTCTTTTATAGTACTCCTGCACGCAGAAAATATCTCAAGAGTGCAAGGACAGAAATCGCCCATATTGTCGATGTCGTGTCAAGAAATTCCCTGTCACATCCTGATGTTTCCTTTACTCTTGTTATTGATGGAAAAGTAAACCTCCGCTCCCCATCATCTGTAAAAATGCTTGACAGCATAGTGCATTTGTATGGTGCTGACGTTGCACGTTCCCTTATTCCACTGGAATATGAATCCGATCTCCTTATGATTTCAGGATATGTATCAAAGCCAGAGTTCACAAGGAGCGGAAAGGATTTCCAGGTGTTTTTCATCAACGGCAGACCTATTTATTCAAATCAGCTCAGCAATTCTGTAAGACTTGGTTATTATACACTCCTGGCGAAAGGCCGTTATCCTGCAGCTTTCCTTAATTTCATAATTAATCCTGTGAACGTTGATGTGAATGTGCATCCGGCAAAAAGAGAGGTCAGGCTCAGCCACGAAAAAGAGATTGGTGTTATGATCGTAGCTGCCGTAGAGGGAGCGCTCGCAAAGAACTCTCTTGTGCCTGAAGTTCAACTGGAAAAAAAGGAGGTTCCAGTTCAATCACGGTTAAACATTTCCGGAACAAAATTAACTTCATCTTCGTCTTCTTCTCCAAGTAATTTAGAAGGCAAACCAGTAACATATGATTCAGTAGAGTCTGAAAAGCCGTCGGAGTTTTCTGTTTCTTCTGCACAGGTAGCATCTCCAAAAACATCAAGTTCATCTTATTATTCTCGCGATGTTGAACCTCCTAAGACAGAAAGGCCGGCTCTTTGTGAACCAAGTTCAGACTATGAGGCTTCGTCTCCTATTATCATCTCTGGTGAGGAACCCTTTGAAAAGTCAAAAACAAATGTTGTCAAAGAGGAAAAGCAGCCATATCAGTATCCTGCTAAAGATACGCAACGCCGCATAAAAAGAAGTGAGAGGCTACAGACGAGTGTGACTTCGGAAGTGATGGAGAAATTAGAAGAACTGAAAGCTTCATTTAGTCCATCGGGCGTGAAAGTCTTCGGTCAGTATGCCGATCTTTATATTCTTACAGAAATGGATGGCAAGCTCGTGCTTATTGACCAGCATGCAGCGCATGAACGTATCATGTATGAGCAGGTGCTGAGGATGCAGGACATGGGGTGGCAGGAACTGATCACTCCGATCACTCTTGACCTGAGCCAGAAAGAGATAGCTATAATTGAGGATTTTATTCCACAACTGGAAAAAATGGGATTCTCTATCTCGGAATTCGGTCCGAAGAGTTATGTTGTGACAACTGTTCCAAGTATTTTCGGCAAACTTGAGGACACTGATGTTATACATGATATAATCTCAGACCTTCTTTCAGTTGGCAGGGTAAAGGAAGATACTGAACGCTATGACCTTTTGTGCAGTACCATGGCATGCCGTGCAGCTATCAAGGCAGGTGCCGTGTGCAATACTAAACAAATGGAAGAGCTCATACGTCAGCTCATGAACTGTAACAATCCATACACATGTCCACATGGTCGTCCGACTATGATTTCTTTTACGAAGGATGAACTGGCAAAGCTCTTCAAAAGGACCGGATAGAGTCGGTAGATTTTAAAAGTATGACTTACAATTGACCTGAGATGATTGACCCGGTAAACAAATCCAAAATTCCAGACGAATGGCTGGATCGTTCTAAAATGCCACGTGAAGAGCTTGTAGAAGGTATAAAGAATGGAACTCTTGTAGTTCTGAGCGATGGTTCTGTATTAAAGCGAGGATATACTACCGGAACCACTGCGGCAATGGCTGCAAAGGCGGCTGTTCTTTCCCTGGGCGGCGATGTGAACCATATTTCAGTTCCAACGTCTGTTGGACTCAGAGCAGAAATGGATGTCACAGGAAGCAAGGGACATGCTGTTGCAGTTAAGATGAATAACGATCATGAATCTGATATCACAAGGGGTCTTGAATTCGTTGCTGATGCAAGGGAAGCAGAAGGCATTACTGTTTATGCAGGCGAAGGTATCGGAATTGTAACCCGTAGTGGTCTTGAATCCAAAAAAGGTCATCCAGCTATTAATCCTGGACCCATGAAGCAGATAAGGGAATCCATCAAAGAGGCTGTGGATGAACTTGGATTAAAAGGTGCTGAAGTAACTATTTATCTTCCTCGTGGAAAGGAAATAGCTAAGGAGACCCTGAACAGCCGTATTGGTATCGTTGACGGTATCTCTATTCTTGGCAGTACGGGATTTGTTGAGCCATGGAACGATCACCTTGGTGAAATGAAAGGCGATCTCATCAGACACTCTGATAAGGTAGTGCTTACAACCGGCAGGGTTGGTATTCGTTATTCTACTATGCTTTTCCCTGATCATACTGTTGTACTTGCAGGAAGTCGCATATCAGAGGCTCTTGATGCAGCACATGGTGATGTGGTTATCTGTGGACTCCCAGGTCTTGTTTTGAAATGGGGTAATCCTGATATGCTAAAGGAAAGCGGCTTTGCCACTGTTGTGGAAATGCTCGATCTCGATCCACAAAACGAACGTCTTAAGCAGGCATTCAATATGGCTGTGGAGAAAGGAAAAGGCGCCCGCATTGTTGTTGTTGACAGAGATGGCACAGTTCTGATGGACAGTGGTGAATAAATATGATTGTCGTGGGCGTTGGTGTTGGTCCGAATATGTTGACCCAGGAAGCCATAGGAGTCATTAGCAATGCTCCTGTTGTATATGGTTCAAAACGTTCCATTGAACTTGTTGAAGAGTTCATCAAATGTGAGACTCATATTATCAAAGATTATAAGAATCTCCATCTCCTGCCGGAAGATGCGGTTATACTCTCAACCGGCGATCCGATGTTCTCAGGACTTGGAAAATTTGCAACCGAAAAGGATCGGGTTGTTACGGGTGTCTCATCCATACAGGCTGCATGCGCTCGTTTCCATGTAGATATGTCAACACTTGCAATGATAACTGCACACGGCAGGGATCCGGCTCCTGCAAAAGAAGCCCTTATCAGAGAGATTGGTCTTGGTAAGAATATTTTCCTGTTGCCTGCTGATAACTTTGGCGTAAAGGAAGTCGGGGCATTACTCAGGGGCATGGGGGTGGAAGGTAAGCTCTGCATCTACGAGGATATAGGATACCCGCAAGAGCGTGCTGTAAGCGGCACTATTGCAGAACCACCTGAGAATTACTCTGATGTGTATTGCATCATGGTCGTGCGGTAGTTCTGAGAGCCGTTCTTTTCTCTATTTTTATAATAAATCAATTTATTCTGTTTTTGTTTTTACCATAGTTTTGTCATTTCATCTGCATCTTTTAGCTGGGGGTTTGGATGATACTATTTATCATCCCTATAAATTATTGTTTTTTTAATAACTATGGTTATTAGCTAACCTAGAAACAGTATTAATCACATATGCGAATCGTTATGTTTATGTACCATAACATATTACACTTTGTATCCAAATCAACTTTAGTTGTTTAATGTATTCGATTAATATGGTTGATGGGGTATGGTTAAATAAACAATTATAATTTAAAAATGGAAGGTGACAAATAATGCATATATTCGAGGGTTTCTTACCATCACCCTGGTGGCAGTTATGGTTCGTATTCTCTATTCCGGTAATTCTTTATGGAATGTACAAATTGAATAAACTTGTAAGCGAAAGAAGGGAAGTTGTTCCTCTCCTCGCTGTAGCAGGTGCTTTTATATTCGTTCTTTCATCTCTTAAGCTTCCTTCAGTAACAGGAAGTTCTTCACACCCAACTGGTACGGGAATGGCAGCTATTCTCTTCGGTCCTGCAATTACAGCAGTTCTCGGTGTAATAGTACTTCTTTATCAGGCAATTTTCCTGGCACACGGTGGTATAACTACACTTGGTGCAAACTCTGCATCCATGGCAATAATTGGTCCTTTTGTTGCATACGTCTTCTATAAGGCAGCAGCAAAGTCCGGTATGAACTTTTATCTGAACGTTTTCCTTGCAACGGCAATAGCAGATTGGGTGACGTATGTTGTGACATCTCTGCAACTGGCAGTGGCTTTCCCTTCGGCCGAAGGGGGAATATTGGCATCATTCACAGCATTTGCCACAATATTTGCAGCAACTCAGGTTCCACTTGCAATAATGGAAGGAGCTCTTACAGCACTTATCATGAAGTATGTTGTTCAGATCAAGAGCGATGTCCTTGTAGATCTTAATGTGCTTACAACCTCTGCAGTTACAAAACTTAAGGAGGCAATGGAATGAAACTAGAATATATTGTAGGTTTAATTGTTATCCTTTTTGCTGCCCAGTTCTTCTATGGAGCTGCAGCAAACCCTGACTCAGAGTTTGGTGGTGCTGACGGTGCAGCAGGAGATTTTGTCTCAGAAAACTTCGGCTATGAACCTTTCACACCATGGTTCCAGAAGTATCTCTTTGAACCACCTGGAGGGGAAACAGAAAGTCTGCTCTTTGCACTTCAGGCTGCATTCGGTGCAATCGTGATAGGTTACACATTCGGATACTATAAGGGCAAAGGACAGGGTAACAAATAATTCGTAACGTGCTTCTCCTGAAAGAAGCACCTTTTCCTTTTCTTTTGGAGTGTAATGTTTGTAATCAATTTATTTTGATTAGTTTAATTCATTTCAAAGCTTTTTATGCAATTTGATTTATGCATCTACTTTTTTTAGAGTATGATTATTATCTGGGAACTTAATAACGAAATACTTATGTATGAAGCTCTCTATCGTATTCCATTACACTTGTACAGCTATTATTTACACAATTTGGATTGTTTTATAATTGGTTGGATCTAAAAATGGCACATATACTTGATGACTATGCAGTACTGAGTCCGCTCAGGTACAAGAACAACTGGATCAAAATAGCTATTGTTACTTTTGGTCTTCTTGCAGGTGTCTCTTCCAATTCACCGCTGGTTCCTTTTATAATAGCTATCTGTATGAGTTTTGCAACTATTTATTTTGGTAAGATCCCAGCTTCATTTTATCTGAGGATATTAGCTGCTCCAGCTGGTTTTGTTCTCGTAAGTGCTGTTATTATCGCATTTTTCTTTGGCGAAGGTGCTAAACTGTTTTCATTTGATATTTTAGGACTTACTCTGGGTGTAAGTCGTGCAGGTCTTAATATGGCTTTTCTGGTACTTGCACGTACACTGGGCGGTATGTCATGCCTGTTTTTCCTCTCGCTTACAACACCTATGATCGAGCTATTTTCAGTCCTGAAAGCCACAAGACTTCCAGACTCATTCCTTGAGATAGCAATGATGATGTATCGATATATTTTTGTCTTCCTTGATGTGGCTATGGGTGTAAAATATGCCCAGTCTGTACGGCTTGGCTACAAAGATTTCAGGACATCTTTCAGGTCCATGGTTATGCTTGGTACAAATCTTTTCATAAGGTCATGGGAACAGGGTGAAAAGATATTCGTATCCATGAACGCACGATGTTATGATGGGAAGTTAATATTGCTGGATGAAAAAAGACCCATTAAAATAACAGAGGCTCTGCTAACAGTTATTTATTTTGCAGTTGTTATACTGGCTTTTTACTTTACACGGGGTGCATCCGTTTTTTGAGGTGAGATATTGGTTATATTAGAAACAAAAAATCTGAGTTTTTCCTATCCCGATGGGACTCTTGCCCTTGATAATATTAGTGTTACCATTGAAAAAGGTAAAAAGATAGCCTTTGTTGGTCGCAATGGTTCTGGAAAATCAACATTGTTTCTGTCAATGAATGGAACTCACCGTCCAAAGAAAGGAGAAATACTCTTTCATGGAAAACCCATGAAATACGATTCAAAATCTCTCAGGGAAATAAGGAAGAATATCGGAATTGTTTTTCAGAATTCAGATGACCAGATATTCGCTCCTACTATTTATCAGGACGTTGCCTTCGGGCCAACTAACCTTGGTTACCCAAAAGATAAGGTAGAGGATATCGTAAATAAGACTCTTGAATACGTCGGGCTTACACACCTGAAAGGCAAGCCTCCTCACCATCTGAGCGGTGGTCAGAAAAAGAGGGTTGCAATTGCAGGTATTGTTGCAATGGACCCTGAAGTTATCATTCTTGATGAACCTCTTGCAAATCTTGATCCGGTGGGTGCAGATGAAGTAATGGATCTGCTAAATGAGCTGAATTACTTTGGGAAAACCATCATCATATCCACTCATGACGTTGATCTGGCATATGGATGGGCGGATTACGTTTTCCTGATGAATGAGCATAAAGTAATCAGTGAAGGCACTCCTGAAGCTATCTTTATGCACGATGATAATCTGAAAGCTGCATATCTCAGACGACCTGTAACTCTTGAGATCTATGAAGAGATCAAGCGCAGAGGTCTTGTAAAACCTCAATGTTGTCCTCGTGACATTCCTGACCTTGTTCACTCACTGCGTTCTCAGCAATTATTATGGGCTAAAGTACCTTCTGAGGTTAAAGAGGGTGACTACATCAATCTTGGTATTCTGTATGGTGATTATGCGCCAAGCTCGGGCTATGAAGCTGCAAACTGCAAGGTGCTCCATATACATGAGGGTGGACTTGCGATCGTAGAGATGGAAAGAAGACCATACCGGGCAGGCTCTATTGGTATATATGATACGGAGCATTACTCTAAAAACGAGCTTCTTGACATAATATCCAGGGATGAGATTGAGTGCATTGGTGCTATGGGTAAGAGAAGTAAGATACTGGCAGAGAGGGATGAGATATATCTCCACGTAACAGCAGGAGTTGTGGATCGTTCAATTCTGAATTCCCTGGCAGGTCAGCGTTGTCTTATTCTCACAAATGGTGGCATGGTCGGACACGCACTTGAAAGGATCAAGGAATATATGCAAAAAAGCGGAATCAATATTCCAGTTACTGTTGTAAATCCTGGTCAAAAGAAGTCTGAAATGGAAAACACAACCAATTAATTTATTTTTTCATTTAGATTTGACTTGATCTTAGTTTTCCATTATGTGGTCTATTGCAAATTTTCCCATTCCCTTTTTTTCGAGATTTAATCCTACAAGAAAAGTTCCGACATATTCTCTTCCATATGGTATTTTGGATTTTATGTATCCATCGGTTAATCTTGAGGGTGATGCGATCAAAGCTTCAGATACAAAGTCCATATTTTGAGCTTCATACCATGTTTTCTCACTAATTATCATAAGTGGTGGTTCTGTTGTGTTTCTCAGGTCTTTCATCTTACGGAAGTTGACTACAATGTTTCCAAATACGCAATGATCACTTGAGTTTATATATTTCTTAATTTCCTCGGCATCACTGATGTCTTTTCCTATAATCTCTCCCTGATACATGATCTTCAGATTATCAGTTGGCCAGTCATAATCCCTGTTTGTCACAAAAGCCAGCAGTATGTTTGCTCCAAGTGCTTTTTTAACGCCAATGTTATGTTTTTTGCCAAGGCACAATGAATTCATTTGTTCATCCTTTTTTTCAAGCTTCATTATGGTCTTAATATCTTCAGTGTCAAGGAGGATTGCTTTTTCTATTCCTTTAGTATCATGAAGCATTTCAATTGCTTTTTTAGCTATTAGTGTATTCAAGTTAGGTCTCCCGCTGCATAAAGTTTCAAAATATCTGGATCATGAAACCGCTGGCTGGCAGTAGCTATTGTATTGTCAATGATCTCCTGGATGACTTCCACTTCGGGTTCTATCAGGGATCTGGCTATATCAATTAGTCTGAAATTGAGGTCTGCATCTTTTTTGTAGATGTAAGTCTGCCAGAACAGTCCGTTTTTGTGTGTCTCATAAGCTGCATTTTTGTATTCAGCAATTTGTGGATACATCTCAAGTCCTCTACGTATAAGATAATGAGTAATATTATTAATACTAACATTAATTAGTTTTAATGTATAAGTAGTTGTTCGGTAATCTGGCAAATGTTAGATTGAATTTGTCCGGTATTGCCAGTTGAAAAGATCAGATGCCAGTTATGTAAAAAAAGAAATATACTGGCATTAAGCTCGTGTTTAGCAGAAGATCACTCTTCTATCTCAATATTAAGGCGCATTTTTGCAATCGGTTCCAGTTTCTTCCATATTATTGTTACATTATCACTCAATGTGCATTTCTGGACTGTCTGATCACAGAGTTCCCCATTTTTTTCATATATGTAAAATCCTTCATCTCCGTTAACTGCAACTACCTGCTCTATTCCTTTCAGTTTCTTTGTTTCAACAATGGCAACTCTTTTCAGGGCATCCAGCAGATTAGTTCCTTTTTTCACCTTAATGCACTTGGTTGGTGCCAGAATGTCCAGTGAACTGGCAACATCTTTGTTGTTTATTTCCAGAACGTGGGTTTTTCCATATATGTGTCTTTCAATAAGGCTGGCTTCTTCAAGGATGCTTACGTGTTTTGAAGCAACAGGAATTGACAGGTCCTGTTCACGAGCCAGCTCAGAAATGTGTTTCTCATTCTTATGCAGGCTCTGTATCATTTTTAGTCGTGTTTTACTATCAAGTGCATAAAATAATTTCAAGAATTGTGACTCAATTTCATTAGTATCGTTATTATTTATGCTCATGTAACTTGGTAAATAGAAATACAAGTATATGTATTCTTCTTTTCTCTTACTTTATTTTTGAACATGGTTGTTATGTTCTACAAAAAAGTTATACTAGATACTCGAAAGATGTGTACGGTGATGTAAAAAAGTGGCATTCATGGGAGATGAATGAACGCCTGAAAATCTAACTAAAAATTGGATTTTTGTATATTGTAAAAAAGGTTATAATTTAACCTTATACCTTTACAGCAACAAGTGAAAGGCCAAGTTCGCCTTCAATCTTTTCGATTGCTTCAAGGTCTGCAGATGTGAGTTCTGCATTCTTTATATCCTGTCCGGAGAATGCAAGAAGGGTTACACCCAGCTTCTTTTCAAGTTCTTCGATGGTCTTTACTTTTGCTTCGTCAATCTTTGAATAACTCCATAACATCTTTAACTAACTCCTAATTGGTTTGTACGCTCTGACATCAATTTTTTCGATATAAAAGGATTACTTTCGTTATTCTTTTATGATTCGTCTTATTATTGGCTGGGATTACACCTCTTTCTTTATTTTGCGGCTTATGTCATGGTAGATGATAATGTTCTTAATTTTTTAAAATAAAGACTTCCTAATTTTTCACCATCTTTTTTTTGAATTTCGTTTGTTCGTGGGCGACGACTTTATTTTTGGATTCGATATTCAAATATTCTATATGAGTATAAAGTGCTATTTTGTACTATATTTTTATGCTTTAAACATGTACAAGCTATTAATGTATGTTGCATGTTGGAGATTTATCATTTTCACTGAAAATAGTATGGTATCTACAACTTAATAGGAGGTTATTGGCAATATTAGCATTGTTTGTTTCTAATTAGAGTAGGTGTTTTCTTTCTTGTTTTTCAGAAGTTATGTGCTATTATTATTCGTTGTGTTACTTTTTTATTACTATATAACATACGAATGCATAAGTTATTTATATATATGAAGCAAATAAGTATTACTAACAACAACGAATGGTTAGTTGTACTTAAATTTCAAATAGGAACGGGGTAATCATCATGGATATACTTTCAATTGGAGCAGATGGGCTTTCCTCAGGTCTTAATATTTTTATAGTCATATCTGCCTTCCTTCTTGGTGCACTTCATGCGCTTGAACCGGGTCATGGTAAGTCAATTATGGCAGTTTTTGTCATGGGTACAGATGCAGATCTTAAAGATGCACTTCTTCTTGGGCTGACTATTGTTGTATCTCATGTTGTAGTCGTACTGGCACTGGGAGTTGCATCGATCTATCTGGTAGAAACTTTGAATGTTGACATGACACATGACATCATGAGTGTAGTGGGAGGCATCATTCTCATAGTAGTAGGAGCCTGGATCCTCAGGAAATTCTTCCATCCTCACGAACATGCAATTGATACAAAAAAAGGTGTAATTGCGATAGGACTTTCAACAGGACTTATCCCATGTCCGGCTGCACTTGCAGTATTGCTATTCAGCATTGCAAACGATCAGGTGTATAATGGTCTGATATATGTGCTGATATTCAGTGCCGGGCTTGCACTGGCAATTACTACAATGTCAGTTGTGTTCGTTAAAGGAAAAGACTTCATTGGAACTTATGTGAGCAGCACAAAGATAAACAAGCTTCCTCTAGTGAGTGGTTCTGTTATTGTGGTAATAGGTATCTTCACATTGCTTCATCCTTTCCTGGAGCATGTGGCACCGTCACTTCACATCTAACAAGTAATGAGGGTCTACAAGCCCTCGTAAGTTCTTTTTAATAATACTGCATCTCCGTCATTCTCGGGACTTTCGCATATCAGCAGACCCTTTACCTTAAAGTCCTTCAGAGCGCGCATAAGTTCTGCATATTGAAAGTCCGAATCATCGAGATTAAGATGATTTCTCTCGCCCTTTTCGCTGTATTCAATACCTGAAACATGCATGTGCATATCATCAAGTCCTTCCCTGCCCAGTTCATCCTCAACCAGTTCAAGTGTTGCAGAGAACTCCTCATAGCTGTTCTCAGCACCATTACTTCTTGCATGCAGGTGTGCAAAATCAATGCATGGGAGCACGTTCTCAAGCTCTGCTCCAAGTCTGACGTTTTCCTGAAGGCTGCCAAATTGTGTTCCCTTGCCGGTGGTTTCAGGTCTGAGTATTACTTCTATGCCTTCATCATCAAGCCTTGAACCGAGTTGCTCCATCAGCGAAAAAACCTTCTCATAGACCTTTTCAGGCTTATCCTTGTGATAATAAGCCGGGTGGAACACGATATTTCTTGCACCGCAAAGACTTCCGATTCTTGATGACTTGTAGATCCTTTCGATACTTGCATCTATTTTTTCAGGTTCCTGTGAGTTCAGATTGATGTAATATGGTCCGTGAACGCTCAGAGAGATTCCTTCGTTCTGTGATTTCTCCCGAACATCAGCCGCAGTAGCTTCTCCCATCTTGACACCACGGACAAATTCAAGTTCCATGCAGCCAAGTCCAAGCTCCTTCACTCTTTCGATACCTGAGATGCTGTTTCTCTTTTTGGAACTCTTAGGCGTGCCGGCTGTTCCAAAAAGCAGTCTGGACGGCTTCATTATGCCATTCCGAGCTTTGCTTTGAGCTCTTTCATCTTTTCAGTAGAAAGTTTCTCTTCGACCATTTCGATGAAGGTGTCAACATCGTCTTCTTCAAGGGATCTGATATCTTCTTTGCCTTCCATGGCAAGCTGGAAAAGATATTCCATTTCCTCAGTGTCCAGTTTATCCATCCTTGCTCTGAAGTCGTCAGCATCCACTGCTATCTTGTGGGATATAGGTCTGAGAATAAACGGATAGTTATGTCCTGCATTTGACATTGTGTTTCCGGCAAGTTCGGGTGCAAGCTTGTTAAAGATCAGATTGTCCATTTCGTTGAATACTCTTCCCATGGACAGTAGTTGTAGAAAATAGTTTATAAAATTATGTTCCGATACGCAGCATCTTATCAGCACCTTACTTCAGGTGGCCGTGAATGTCTATCTCACCGTGGACTATTCTTGTTGATGAGATGGGTTTTTTGTCATCTGCAAGTACGAACTCTACCCTGACAATCTCTATCTCCTTCATGCCCTTCTCTTTTCTGAGCTGGTTGATCTTCGTTGCAACAGGATATGTTTCCGGTGAAACAACGATGTAGTTATAGTCTACATCAAGTGTTTTTCCAAATGGCTCATTGAGTTCCAGTATCGTATATTTCTGGCCTTCTGAAATCTCATCAATGTATCCAAGAAGATTCTTCCTTCTTACATCATAATCGGGAACGTGACGTGGACGGTTGTTTGCCATTTCATTGGATGTAAGTCCTATATCGACAATTCCATTGTTTCCGGCAAGTTCGAATGCTTTGTGGATAAGTTCTTTGTGTCCGTCATGCAGGCATTCAAAAGTCCCGCCTACTACTACTCTGGCCATTGAACCCTTAATGACTGGTTTGAATGATAAGTTTTGTCGTAGATTTGCTATATCTAATATTTGTAATACTTTCACTCCGCTCTCTTCAGGTATATATACTCAAAAATCAATTAGGAAATCGAATTGTGCACCAGAAGAAAACATGTGCACCCAGGAGTTAAGATAAATGTCAGAAGTGTTATTGGAAGAACTGGACCATGTGGGTCCGGCGACCGCGCAGAAATTAAAAGATGCTGGTTTTACAACAATTGAAGCAATTGCTGTTTCCTCACCGGCAGAACTCGCAACTGCAGCCGAGATTGGTGAATCCACTGCCTCAAAGATCATCCTTGCAGCCAGACAGTCGGCTGACATTGGTGGATTTGAGACCGGCGATGTTGTTCTGGAACGCAGGAAGCTCGTTGGTAAGCTTACCACGGGTTGTACAGAGTTCGATGAAATGATGGGCGGCGGAATAGACACTCAGGCAATTACTGAACTCTACGGTGAATTCGGTTCCGGTAAGACGCAGGTTGCACACCAGCTTGCTGTCAATGTGCAATTGCCAAAGGAACAGGGTGGACTTAGTGGTTCTGTTATCATTATTGACACAGAGAATACCTTCAGACCTGAAAGGATAAAGCAGATGGTTGACGGTCTGTCCGAAAAATATGGTCAGGAATACGACCCTGAAGAGTTCCTGAAACACATACATGTAGCACGTGCATATAATTCAAATCACCAGATACTGCTTGTAGATTCTGCAATGGAACTGGCAAATGAGTTAAAGGACAGTGACATGCCTGTAAGACTTTTTATTGTGGATTCTCTGACAGCTCACTTCAGGGCAGAATACATAGGAAGAGGAACACTGGCAGACAGACAGCAGAAACTCAATAAACACCTTCACGGTCTTCAGAAATGTGGAGACCTTTACAATGCATCAGTAGTTGTCACAAATCAGGTAATGTCAAAACCGGATGCATTCTTTGGTGATCCGACCAAACCGATTGGTGGACACATCGTAGGCCACACAGCAACTTTCAGGCTTTACCTGCGTAAGTCTAAAGGTGACAAAAGGATTGTCAAACTGGTGGACTCTCCAAACCTTCCTGACGGTGAAGCTATTATCTCTGTAACCACACCAGGTCTTCGTGATCCATGATTAGAATACAGTAAATGATTCTCCTTTTTGGAGAATACTTTTTCTTTTCCTTTTTTAAAAGCAAATCATTTCTTTAAATTTAGTTCTCATTCTTCATCTGGATTTTTATATTCCAAAACAACATAGTACATTTGCATGAAGAAGATTTACTCTATTCTCCTGATCGGTCTGCTGTCCATGTTCTTTGCGGAGGTATTTTCAGGAGCATCTACCATGTGGTTCCTTGATCCATGGGGTATATTCCTTACTCTTCCACTTTACATGTTCCATGTACTTTTCTTCCTGTGGATAGCAATGGAATATAAGAAAATCAGTATCTATCAACTATATCTTTTTGGCATGATATTTGCTCTGTATGAAGCATGGATAACTAAAGTTCTCTGGGCAGGTTACATGGACTCTGCCGGTCCAGGTCTTGGAACATTTATGGGGATAGCAGTAGCCGAGTATTCTATTCTCGTCTTTTTCTGGCATCCTGTCATGTCATTTTTAGTTCCGATCCTTGTTTTTCAGGTACTTACCGGAAGAGTGTTCTCCGGACACGAGGTATTTCTCCGTAAGAGCCGCAGGAGTTTGGTTTTTATTTCAATAGCTATCATTCTTCTCAGCAACTTTATCGGCAATGGAAATTCCTTCAATATTTTTACAGCAAACATCTCTGTAATTGGTACACTACTTTTGGTATTTCTTGCAAGGAAAGCATCAATGGGTAGTGATATAAGTTCTCTTCATCTGAAAAAGAAGCATTTTCTGATTGTAACTGCTTACCTTCTGATTCTGTATATTGCAACATTTTTTGCGTTGCTTCCTGAAAAGCTTCCTGTCACAGTTCTTCCATATGCTTCAATTATTCTATCTTATGTCGTGATTGTAGGATTATTATTTAAATTGAAGCCATCTTGTGATTTTGTAGAAGCATTACCAGATGAATTCTATTCTGCAAAGGATGTATTTTATTTCTCAATATTGTTGCTCTTAATTGTCAACTTTGCGTGCCTTCTTCCATCTGTAAGTACGGTATTGCTTACGATTACCTATCTTTTCCTGGTGGTTGCAGGGCCTTTTCTGTTCATGAAAGTCTGTCTGGATATTATCAGAAAATCACGCCACTGAAAACACTTTTATCTCTCCCTGTCTTCTAATGCTTATGAAATTCAAGGCCATTGTAATTGACATCGATGGAACCATTACTCACAGGGACCGCAAGCTCAGCCTGAGCGCTGCTGCAAAACTGCGTACACTTGATATTCCTGTTGTGATCGCTACCGGTAATGTGCTTTGTTATGCCAAAGCTGCAGCTAAACTGGTTGGTGTATGCTGCAATATAATAGCAGAGAATGGTGGTGTCATACTAGATGGATTTGATAATGAGCCAATAGTTTCAGATGTGATCCATGAGTGTGAAGAAGCCTATGAGTTCCTTTCTCCTCAGTTCGATATGGAAAAACTGGATTCGGTTCACAGAAGAACCGAAATTGTTCTCAGAAGTAATTTTGATGTGGAAAAAGCACGTGAAGTGCTGGAAACCCATTTCCCCAACGTTGAGATAATAGATACGCATTTTGCCATACACATAAAGAGCAAAAAGATCAACAAGGGAACAGGACTTTTGAAAATGGCGGAGCTTATGGGTCTTGAAACATCGGATTTCGTTGCGATAGGTGATTCTGTCAATGACCTTGAAATGCTTCAGGAAGCAGGATTTGCAGTTGCGGTTGGCAATGCTGATGATTTCTTAAAAGATGTCGCAGATTATGTGAGTAAGGCAAGTTACGGTGACGGCACCGTAGAAGCAATTGATTATCTGCGATCAAACGGACTTATCTGATAATTCCGGTTAATTTTAGTTAAAAAAGAAAATGCAAGGGCTGCAAGGCAATCTCTGCAGCCGGCGTGATCATATTTCTACAGGTTCTGGTTTAATGCCACGGGCTATATTCTTATCAACAACGATATAGTCCTTTATGGCTCTCACAGATTCGAAAGGCAGAAGTATGTACTGCTCATCGGTCTTGTATTTTGAAGTATCAAGACTCATGTCCGGTTTGACTATAAGATCAATGAGGTCCCCTGTCCTGATATCCATTACAATATTATATAATATACCGATCTCTGTTCCATCTGTTGCCATTACCTGTTTGCTCGAAAGGTTCTTTGCAAAGACATTTGCCATTTTCATTCGCCCCTGGATATAATAATCACATCTAAATTTTTCATATATTTATCTGTATCCTATATAAGAACTTGCTTCTTCTTTCTTTATGCCGCCCTTGAACTGTGCCTGTATTTTCTCGTAGTAGTCCACCAGATTCTCCGATAGTGTTGGTCTGACCTTGTTAAGAGCTTCCCTGAAGTACTTCATGCCGACTTTATCAACCTCGAAATCTTCTCTCATTGCCAGCATAACAGCTTCTCTGCATACTGCTTCTATGTCCGCTCCTACAAATCCTTCAGTCATGGTTGCAAGGTCATCGATCGTCACATCATCTCCAAGAGGAATGTTCTTTGAATGGATCTTGAATATCTGTTTTCTTCCTGCATAGGTGGACTGTCCAACGAGAACCATCCTGTCAAATCTTCCCGACCTTAAAAGTGCAGGGTCAATTATGTCCGGCCTGTTGGTTGCGGCAATAATTACTATTTCCTTGAGCGGTTCAAGACCATCCAGTTCTGTCAGAAGCTGGTTAACTATTCTCTCTGAAACCTTGGAGTCCTCTGATATAGTGCTTCTCATGGGCGCAATGGAATCGATCTCATCAAAGAATACAATACAAGGAGCAACCTGCCTTGCTTTCTTGAAAGTTTCCCTGATGGCCTTTTCAGATTCTCCTACCCATTTGGATAGCATCTGCGGGCCTTTGACACTAATGAAATTAGCATTCGATTCATTTGCAACTGCCTGTGCTATCAGTGTTTTTCCGGTACCGGGCGGTCCGAATAGCAGAACTCCCTTTGGTGGTTTGATTCCCATGCTCACAAACCTGTCAGGTCTTGTAAGCGGCCATTCCACAGCTTCCTTGATCTCCTGCTTGGCTTTGTCCAGCCCTCCGACATCATCCCATCTGACATCAGGAACCTCTACAAGCACTTCTCTCATTGCAGAAGGTTCGATCTCTCTTAGAGCATTCTCAAAGTCATCCTTGCAGACGACAATGGTCTCAAGAATTTCCTGTGGTATGTCTTCATCTTCAAGATTGATATCAGGTAATGCCCTTCTCAAAGAACGCATTGCAGCTTCCTGGACAAGTGCAAGAAGGTCTGCACCCACAAACGCCTGTGTGTGTTTTGCGATATAATCGAGATACTCTTCGTCAACATCATCTGCAAGAGGCACACCACGTGTGTGTATCTGCATTATCTCAAGACGGTCATCGGTATCAGGAACTCCTATCTCGATCTCTCTGTCAAATCTTCCAGGTCTTCTAAGTGCCGGGTCAATTGCATCGACACGGTTTGTAGCACCTATGACTACGACCTGTCCTCTTTCCTCAAGGCCGTCCATCATCGTAAGCAACTGTGCTACTACTCTGCGCTCGACCTCTCCGGTGACATTCTGTCTTTTTGGTGCTATGGAGTCGATCTCATCAATGAATATGATCGAAGGTGCCTCGTCCTCGGCTTCTTCGAATATCTTACGGATGCGCTCTTCGCTCTCTCCGTAGTATTTACCCATGATCTCAGGGCCTGCAATATAGAGGAAGTTTGCTCTGGATTCGTTCGCAACTGCCTTTGCGATAAGTGTTTTTCCTGTACCTGGTGGTCCGTAGAGAATAATTCCCTTTGGAGGTTCGATATTAAGTCTCTGGAACAGTTCCGGGTGCTTGAGAGGAAGTTCTATCATTTCCCTTACACGCTGTATCTCTGATCCAAGACCTCCGATGTCTTCGTAGGTTACTCCACGGGTCGCACCGTCATAACCACGAACTGGTTTCTGGCGGAGTTCAATTTCAGTGAACTCTCCGATTATAAGGATCTCTTCCTTTGGGTCAGTTTCAACGGCAATAAGCGGAATAGCCTGCCCGCCGCCTACCTGGCTGGTCATAGGTTGTGTCATTGAACTGATAATAGGGATGATGTCGCCTTCTACCAGGGGACGCTTCATGATATTGCGTTTGATTATCTCACTGATATGGTCCCCATACTCCATGGTGACGCCTTCAGGAGGTGCCAGAATTACCTTTGTTGCAGTAACAACTTCTGCTTTCCTTACGGTGATCCTCTCACCGATTCCGACTCCGGCGTTCTGCCTGATAAAACCGTCTATCCTGACGATCCCCTGTCCCCAGTCCTGCCTTTCAGCCCTCCATACTTTGGCTGCTGTTTTCCTTTTTCCTTCAATCTCAACTATGTCTCCGGGGGAGAGTTGCAGGCTCAGGAGTGTCGTAGGATCCAGACGTATAATTCCCCTTCCAAAATCATTAGGATGGGCTTTCTCAACTTTTATCTGAACTTCATCCATTATATTCATCCCTAAAATTACTTTGATTAAACAGTGAGCTTGTGATTTATAACTACCTATTTTATTCTAAAGAATAAATAAGATATGGTTTCTGCACTGACCCTGTTTTGTACAGAGAAGTTTTAAATATCTGTTGTGTGTACTATGCGCTATAAGATTTGATACTATTCTGGATTCATTGATATTACATTTTTATCGTGGTTTTTTTCAGTATGGTCTTCAATCTTCATTTTGAATTAAAGGACGTGTATTATTTTGTTTAATAACAATGACAGAGAATCAACAGCTCCTGTAGATGTTGGCGAGACCTATGAAGTAACAATTGAAGATATTGCAAGAGAAGGAGACGGCATCGCCAGGATCGAAGGCTTTGTTATCTTTGTGCCTGGTACCCAGGTCGGCGACACTGTAAATATCAAGATCACAAGAGTACTGCGCAAATTCGGATTTGGCGAAAAGGAAGAATAAAACTATTCAAGAATGGTTTTTACCATTCTTCTTTACTTTATCCGGTTTCTGCCGGCTTTTTATTTTAGATTTTTTTTCACTGTTTTGGAAAGAAAGCTGCTGCTCTATAGCTTAGTTATTCTTTATCGTAGTCAGTAGATCAAGGCTCTGTATATTTTTTAGATTCCATATTGTTTTCATGAAACTGAAAAAAGCAAAGTTTTCGTCACTAATAAGAACAGGATCTCTACAGAGCCTGGATCAAGCAAATTAAAAAAGTAAGTATTGATGATGGTTATTCCATCATCAAGGTCATGAGGCTTTCTCTTGCCTCTTTTATCTCATCAAGGGTTAACTCTGCCTTTAAGTCACCTATCTGGATGCTCAGTGCGTTTCCGCCAACAGTACCAATGACTGTGTAAGGTACGCCTTTAAGCATTTCCTTTACAGCATCCGGCTCAGAGGTTGCGATAAGTGCTCTTGCATATGATTCAGAGAAAAGGACATCATCGGTTCTTAAATTCTCTGCCACACCGCTAAGATCAACTTCCGCACCTGTCTTCTCACACATCTCTGCAAGTGCCACTACAATTCCACCAAGTGAAACATCGTGTGATGCACTGAGTTTTTCACTTTCTGCAAGGCTGATAAGCGCATCAATGACAGCATTTACGTTTTCAGGAACCTGTGGGGCCTTTCCTACCTTCTTCTTTCCTATTACGTTATAGTACTCAGAGCCTCCGAGTTCATCGGATGTGCTTCCAACAAGGATGATTGTGTCACCTCTATTTGAGAACACTCCTGCCGGTGCTTTTGCTACATCTTTGATGTAACCTGCAAGACCGATGGATGGTGTTGGGACGATTGCTGTCTTAAATTCACCACTCTCATTGTAAAGGGAAACGTTTCCACCGACAACAGGTATTGAAAGTTCTCTTGCAGCATCTCCAAGTCCGAGAATTGCGTGCTTGAACTGCCAGTAAATATCAGGTCTCTCAGGGTTTCCGAAGTTAAGACAATCTACTATTGCTATTCCACGTGCACCTTTTACTGCAAGGTTCATTGCGTTCTCAACAACAGTTCCTTTTCCGCCTGCATATGGGTCAAGGTATGTGTGTCTTGGGTTGCATCCGCATGAAAGTGCTATTCCCTCGTTTCCGTCTATCCTCAAAATACCTGCATCATCGCCTGGTTTTGTAACAGTTCTGACCTGAACTTCATGGTCGTACTGTCTGTATATCCATCTCTTTGATGCAACGTTGTGTGATGATAATACGTTGAGAATTGCCTGCTTTATATCTGCTGGAAGTTCCGGTTTTTCGCCGATATCACGTGGCTGTGGAGCGGTTGAAGGACGTTCAAAGGTTGGTGCACCTTCGGTCAGAAGTTTTACAGGAATGTCCGCTGCAATCTCTCCCTGGAATTCTACGGTGTAGTTAAGTTCCTTTGTAAGCTCGCCGATCATACTTCCGTTAAGGTCATACTTCTTTGCGATATCAAGTACTGCATCAACATTTTCAGGCTCGACCTCAAGGAGCATACGTTCCTGTGATTCCGCAATGAGGATCTCATATGCTGTCATGCCGCTCTCACGGAGAATAACATTGTCTGCAATGATCCTCATTCCAAGGTTGCCCTTGGATGCCATCTCTGAACTTGCACCGGCAAGTCCTGCTGCTCCAAGGTCTCTGCATGATTTTACGTATCCTTTTCCAATGGCTTCAAGTGTTGCTTCTATAACCAGTTTCTCTGTGAACGGGTCACCTATCTGGATACTTGGCCTGTCTTCAGCTTCAGAATCTTCGGAAAGGTCTCTTGATGCGAATGATGCTCCACCAAGTCCGTCTCTTCCGGTGGTGGAACCCATAAGTACAAGCTTGTTACCTGCTTTCTGGGCACATGCGGTCACAACGTCCTTTTCACGTGCAAGTCCCACTGCAACTACATTTACAAGAGGGTTTCCGCTGTATGATTCGTCAAAGAATGCCTCTCCACGAACAACCGGCACACCGATACAGTTTCCGTATCCTGCGATTCCTTCGATGATGTGCTCGAAAAGGTAGAGGTTCTTCGGATTGTTAAGCGGTCCGAAGTAGAGCGGGTCCATAAGTGCGATTGGTCTTGCTCCCATGGAAATGATGTCACGCACAATTCCGCCAACTCCGGTTGCTGCGCCGTTGTATGGGTCAACGTATGAGGGGTGGTTGTGGCTTTCCATTCCTATTGCAAGTACCCATCCGTTTCCAAAACTGACAATTGCTGCATCGTCACCAGGGCCGATTATAACCTTTTCTCCGGTGGTTGTGAAGGTTTTAAGCAGTGGTGCGCTTGAGCGGTATGAGCAGTGCTCGCTCCAAAGGTTAAGGAAGCATCCCTGTTCTACGAGATTAGGTTCTCTTCCCATTTTCTCTGTTATGATCTGTAAGTCATTTTCAGGTAACATCTATGTTCCTCGGTAAAGTATTATTATAATATAGTGATTCTATCAGGGCTTTAAAGAACCCGGAATGTAATAAACATTTCTTTGAACAGGTTTTAACATCTGTGTGTATTTATATGTTCTATGCAGGTCTTCAGAGTCTATTGACACCGATTCTCAAATTCAAATAAGTCCCCGGGTTTTATCCTTAATTTTTCAGATTTTCCGTGAGATGTTTCAATGATGTATTTTACCTTTCCTTCGCAGGAGCAAATGCCTATCCAGGCTTTAAGGCCGGATGTTTTAATGACCCTTTTCTTCTCGTCAAGGAAAATAGCATCAATCGGATAATTGACAAATAGCATATGCAACGAAACTCTCTGGGCTTTCTTCATTACAAACACAAGGGCATAGTTCTCAGGTATCCTCTTACTGAACATAAGTCCCCTGATGTGCTTTAGGGCGCTGCATGCAAAATCAACGTCCGTTGCTACCTCTTTACCATTAGATTTTAATATCATCGAAGTTTTACTCTATTCATCTATTTAATTAAATGCATATGGAGTGTTTAAAATAGATAATAATGTCGGAGGAAATACCACAAGATGAGTTCTGAAATGTGTTCAGTCTGCGGATTGCCAAGAGAACTTTGCATTTGCGAAGAAGTGGCTAAAGAGCAGCAAAGAATAACTGTCAAAGTAAACAGAAGAAGGTATGGTAAAGAAGTCACAGTCGTAGAGGGTTTTGACGCCCATGAGATCGATCTTCATGAGCTTTCTACTTACCTGAAATCTAAATTTGCATGCGGTGGAACCGTAAAAGGAAGCGCTGTTGAACTTCAGGGTAATCACCTGGGCCGCATGAAAGATGTTCTTATTGAAAAAGGGTTTTCTCCAGATCAGATCAAGGATTAATATCATTCTTACGTGTGTGGGAAAACCACACATGTTTTTACAGCACCTAAGCTGATTATGTTCTTTAGCATACTTGCTGAAGGATATTTATTTATTGAAGTCTTCTCTTCTTATTATAGATACTATGAAAAGGATCTATATGGACCACAGTGCAACCACTCCGGTCGATCCGCTGGTTGTGGATGCTATGTTACCATTTTTTTCGCAGACTTTTGGCAATGCTTCCAGTCTTCATTCATTTGGAACCGAGGCTGCAGAAGCTCTTTCCCTGGCACGTAAGCAAGTTGCAGATGCAATCGGAGCTGTTCCTGAGGAGATAATATTCACATCAGGAGGAACTGAGTCTGACAATCTTGCAATAAGGGGCGTGGTTTCATATAATGCCGGAAAAAAGCACGTTATCACTTCTGTAATCGAGCATCCGGCAGTTCTCAATACCTGTGCTTTTCTTGAAAGTCTTGGCCACGAGGTCACATATGTCCCTGTAGATGCTGATGGTGTAGTTGATGTGAAGATACTTGAAAGATCTATCAAGGAAAACACTGCTCTTATATCGGTAATGCACGCCAACAACGAAGTTGGTACTATTCAGCCCATTGAAAAGATATCTGAAATTGCAAAGGAACACAATATCTATTTCCATACTGATGCTGTGCAGAGTGTTGGAAAAATTCCAGTTAATGTTAATGATCTTGGCGTGGACATGCTCTCAATTTCATCCCATAAGATACACGGTCCTAAAGGAGTCGGAGCTCTTTATGTGCGCAAAGGAACAAATATCAGTCCGATAGTGTTTGGAGGAGATCATGAAAAGGGAATGCGTTCAGGAACCGAGAATGTTTCCGCAATTGTGGGATTTGGAAAGGCAATGGAACTTGCAGTTAAGCGCCTGGATGATGATTCCATACACATGACCCAGATGCGTGACTCACTCATCAGCAGGATATTTGATTCTATTTCCGATGTTCGCCTGAATGGTCATCCTTCAAAACGTCTTCCAAACAATGTTAATATGAGTTTTAAATACGTTGAAGGCGAATCCATGCTAATGCTTCTGGATATACAGGGAATTGCAGTATCCACCGGTTCTGCATGTTCTTCAAGATCACTGAAGGCTTCACATGTGCTCAGTTCACTGGAAATAGAAGATGAGTTCATACATGGTTCCCTCAGGATGAGTCTTGGAAGGGAAAACACCATGGAAGATATTGATAATGTGGTCGATGCTTTGCAGGAAACAATTGCTAAATTAAGGGCAATGTCTCCGCTTGCTGGCAAATAATCAGGGAAAACAGAAAAAACCAGGGAACACTAAGGGATATTAAGGAAGGAGGAGTGGTTTGTATTCTAAAAAAGTAATGGAGGAGTTCAGTAATCCTTCAAATGTAGGGGTTATTGAGGATGCCGGTGGTGTAGGTCAGATAGGGAGTACAATCGATGGCGATATAATAAATATATCCATAAAGGTTAAAGATAATATACTGGAAGACGTTAAGTTCAAAACCTTCGGATGTGTTGTTGCGATTTCCACATCAAGTGCTGTTGCAAAGATGGCAAAGGGTAAAACGGTTGATGAAGCCATGTCAATAACAAACGAAGATGTGATCAATTACTTAGATGGCCTTCCTGAAGGAAAGGACAGATGCTCGGGTTTTGCCCTTGACGCTTTGAAAATGGCAATTGAAGATTATATTCATAAAAGAAAATAACAATACTAATACTTACAAAAAAGGTGACTTTCTGTGAAAACAACATGTGAGATCATGGTTCAACGTGTATTGCCTGCCATCCGTGCAGAACTTGCGAGATGTATGATATGGGAACACGGAAAGAACCAGCAGGAAGTTGCAGAGATCCTTGAATTATCAAGGGCTGCTGTGTCTCAGTATTTGAATGATAAAAGAGGCGCAGAGGTGGATTTCTCAGAGGAAGCCCAGGAAGAGATACAGAGATTTGCAGCAAGATTAATTGAAGGGATGAGCACCCGGGAACAGGTTGCAGGTATGTGCAACGTGTGCAAGTTCGTTCAGCGCTCCGGCTGGCTGAACAAAAATGAGCCGGATGCCGGATATTGTATCCTTTGCGGAGACGCTGAAGTCATTGACTCCTAATCTTTGCATAAAATGCAAGGGCAAAGGTCTCTGCGGAAGGCCATATTGCCCGATCCTTGAAAAATTCAAATCCATTGAATCAGTGGTCCCTGTATCATCAGGAGAAACATCCATATTCGGAGCATCTCCTCCATCTGTTTTTGTAGGCAGGCACAACTATCCTAATGTGATGGCAGGGCCAATGATCCCTCCGCAGCTTTGCGGGGACGATGCAATGCAGCTTGAAGACCCAAAGGCATTGCTGAAAATGGGCATACAGGATGTCATTGCTTCCCGCTCCCAGCTTGTAAGGGCAAATACCGGGGTCAATGTGAAAAGAGCACGTTTTCCTGACAATCCACTGATTGAGAAATCCCAGGAGCTTGCTCTCTCTAAGAATCCGGTGGATACTGAAGCATGGTTCAATAAACCTATCAGTAACAAACTCAAGTTCGATAATGTGCTGACCCCTATGGGTCCATCGGGCGACCTCAAGAAGTTCGATATAACTGAAAATCCGAAAGTACCCAAAAAGGTTGATTCTCTTGTCTATGACGATGATGCTCTGGCAAAGGATGCCATCTCGGAGCTTTGGGATGGCAATATCCCCGCAGAACATATCTCACGTCTGCTTTCCATCGGTCTTTTGGGTCAGGAAAGAACACTCGTCCCAACACGCTGGTCAATAACAGCAGTAGATGACATGGTTGGAAAAGACCTTCTGACCGAAATACGGGACTACCAGCAGTTAAGCGAAGTAACTGTTTTCAGCGGCGGTGTTTTTGGCAACCATTTCGAGATAATCCTGATTCCCCGAATGTTCTCTTTTGAGCTGATAGAAGTGTGGATGCCCCGCACGGTCTGGTCAGGCGGCAGCACCTGGATAGAGGCAGATCACGAGGGTTTTGCAGGAAAAACAAAATATTCCAACCTTGCAGGCGGTTATTATGCGGCACGGCTTGGCGCGCTTGAATATCTTAAATCCATAAGAAGACAGGCTACTGTTTTCATGGTAAGGGAGATCCGGCCTGAATACTGGGCTCCTCTTGGAGTATGGGTTGTAAGAGAAGGTGTAAGGGAAGCTTTCAGCAAAGAGCCTGAAAAGTTCGGGTCGGTGGAACAGGCAATTGCAAATATTTCCGGTCGTTTAAAGACAGAGAAATCTAAATGGATGGATCAAGCGGCTATGTTGCCTGATGTCCGTTATCAGAGAACTCTGGATTCCTTCTTCTAAATAGTTCTATATACTTTATTTATACCTATATAGTATATAGTACTCACATTTATGTTCCAGTTTTCCTTTGCCATACTAAATCTATATAGTGGAGAATATTGTCGATGAGTCTTTTCGATCCTCTCGTATTGTTACTGGTTGCAGCAGGTCTGTACATGGCATGGAATATCGGTGCCAATGACCTTGCAAACGCCATGGGAACGTCAGTAGGCAGCGGTGCGTTGTCTATCAAACAGGTAATCATCATCGCAGGCCTTTTTGAGTTCGGAGGTGCTGTACTTTTTGGAAAGAGGGTAACTTCTACCATCGCCAAGGGAATCGTTCCAATTGATTCCATTAGTGCAATAGACCCTCATCTTGTGGCCATAGGTATGCTTGCAGCCATTCTTGCAGCAGGTTTCTGGATCACTCTTGCCACATTCTATAATCTTCCTGTATCCACAACACACTCAATAGTAGGTGCTGTTCTTGGTTTTGGTCTGATGGCCGGCTACTATGGAATGATCGGATACAACGAGATCAAATGGACCGTACTAACCAAGATCGTTGGCAGTTGGCTTGTATCTCCTCTTCTTGGAGCTGTAATTGCTTATGTTCTTTTCAGTATAATTCGATATTTCATTCTTCAGAAAACCGATGATCCTTATAACATAGAAAAGAAGTTCGTTATTTTACAGACAATGACTGCATGTTATATTGCCTTCGCACATGGTTCCAATGATGTTGCAAACGCAGTCGGTCCGATCTATGCAGGACTCAATTCCCTTGACATGGCAGGAGTGAGCGTTCCTCTCTGGGTAATGGTACTTGGAGGTATTGGAATGGTTATCGGACTGGCTACATGGGGATACCGTGTCATTGAGACCATCGGTACACGTATCACAGAACTTACTCCAACCCGAGGTTTTTCAGCAGAATTCGCAACAGCTTCAGTAGTTGTGCTTCATAGTTACAGTTCATTACCAATATCAACCACACACACCCTTGTAGGGTCAGTAATTGGTGTAGGTCTTGCAGGTGGTCTTGCAGCGGTTGATTTAAGTGTAATTGGAAAGATAGTTGTTTCCTGGATAGTTACCGTACCCGTAGCAGCTCTTACATCTGCACTGATATTTGCGGGACTGTTGGGAGTTGGAATATGATCAGAAAAGAGTATATTCGTTCCGTATTGAATGTATTTGCAAGCTCACCTTTCAAGCCTCTTGTTATGCATGCCAACAAAGGCGGGGATTGTGTAAGAAAACTCAATGAATCCGTGCAGGCTTACTGCAATGGTGATATGGAAAAGGTCGAAGCTCTGAACAGGGAGATCGATGTAATTGAGCATGAGGCAGATGTTATCAAACAGACCATCCGTTCTGAACTATCCTCTTCTATCATGCTTCCTGTACATGCAAATGATCTGCTCAATTTCCTGAAACCACAGGATTCGATATCTGATGATGCCCAGGAAGTTGCATTCTGGCTCACAGTGAGGAAATTTGATGCTCCCGATGAGATCCGCACAGGTTTTAATGAACTTATGAAAAAGACACTTGAAACAGTGGAGCTTTACGAGGATCTTGTATCAACACTGGGTGAACTTCTGGAAACCTCTTTCAGCAAAAGGGATGTAGAAGACACACTCCATCTTGTAACAAAAGTAGAGGAGATGGAGCATCAGGTCGATGTCATCGAAAAAGAACTTGTCAAACAGATATTCAGCAATGAGGATGTCATTGGCGCGCTTGGTGTCTATCACCTTGCCCGTCTTGTAAGAGGCATAGGCGACATTGCAGATAAGGCCGAGCATGCAGCCGACAGGTTAAGGACAATGATCCTGAGAAGGTAAAACCTTCTCAAGCTTTTATTTTTTCAGTATATTTTTCTTATTTGTGAAGGCAGTTGTCTTCACTCATCTTTTTCAGCAATTCCACAACAGAATAAGCTGCACGGGTCACACCCATACTTCTTTTATCCGTATCAGTTCCGGCAGCATATAACCCCTTGATAGGTGTTCTCACATCTGCAAAGTAGCCATCAATGGTAACCGCTGCTTTTTCAGGAACCGTGATCTGGTTGTGTGTCATTTCGATGTGGTCTTCAATTCCCGGGATCGCCTTGTATATTGTGTCATATGCTTTTTTGATCTGCAGGTCTTCATTATCAACAGCATCGAGAATGAACGAAAAACCAACGAGCTGTTTTCCCTTAGGTGCCAGGGAGGTGTCATAGTTGCTTATAGGCATTGCCCAGTATGGCGAATCCTTGAACCAGATCTCAGAACCGATGTAATTGAATTCATCTACTACTGAGTCAAGTCCAGTCCATATGGTCAGGCTCTTTGTATGTGCAACTCTCTTCAGGTCCTGAATATAGGTATTTGGAAGGCTTTCGATCATTTGTGGAAGGTCTGTGACAAATCCTGTGTAGATCACTTTGTCCGCCATGTATACCTCATCAGCTTCAACACCGACTACTTTCCCTCTTTCAGTGATTATCTTCTTCACTTCACAGTCGGTCTTTATCTCAACGGTATTTGGCAGTGAGAACAGGACTGCGTTAAGTATGCCTTTCAGTCCCTTTCTGGGATATCCCTGAGAATAGCTCACTTTGTTAGTGGCAAGTCTTCCAAGTGATGTGAACGGATTGGAGACTTTGGTCAGTTTTGCCTGAAGGGAAGTATGTACATTCGGTGGCAGGAATGATTTTGGCACAGGTTCCAGGCTTGTCTTTTCATTGTGTTTCAGGATGCTTTCAAGCTGTTCCTCAGGAACACTGTCCCTTACAAAACTGCTTCCTGTGAGGATTCTCTGCGCTGATGTCTGCTTCATGTCCTTGCCGGAAAGGAAGTGGCAGATAGTGTCTATAAAATCGTATGTATCTGCTGTCAGGTTTGTTGGCATGAACTCATACACGGATTCCCTGGAAAGATCAGTTCCGAATGTGGAAAGTGTGAGCGCTTTGGTAATAGCCTGCGTGAGAACGATCCTGTCCTTGCGTGGGAGAACATCGAATGTGACAAATTCCTTCACATTGGAAGGTACTTTCATGAAATGATCTTTTGTTCTCACAAAATAATTGCCATAGTCCTCAAAGACTGGCAGGTAATCAAAATAGTTATCCATGAGCCTTCTAAGAGGCCCGACTTCAAGATGTGTAATGGCGTGAGCGCCTGTGTCTACCTGGAAACCATCAACCATGTAGCTGTTACAGTTGCCGCCAACAAATTTGCTTTTTTCAAGAACAAGTACTCTGTTGCCGTGTTTGGATAGAGTGAGTGCGGATAAGAGTCCGCTTATACCGGCACCTACAACTATCACATCGTAATTTTCCATCATTTCCCCTCATTACGATATGCTCTTATTCGAATATTTCCGGTACGATACGCCTTGCAACTTCTTCGTATGCTTTTGAAAGGTCACCCTTGTCAAAGCGGAAAATGTCCTTGTCCATTGATTTGCCTGTGCTCTTGTCCCAGAGGCGGCATGTGTCACATGATATCTCATCGGCAACAACGATCTTTCCATCAAGTCTTCCGAACTCAAGTTTAAAGTCAGGGAGCAGGAATCCTTTCTCATCAAGATAGGTCTTCAGTATCTCATTGACCTTAAGAGCCATCTCGCGTATTTGTGCTATCTCTTCATAGGTAGCAACTCCCATTGCAACAGCGATGTCCTCGTTTAACATAGGGTCGCCGTGTTCATCACTCTTGTAATCCATGACAAGTACAGGTGTTTTGAAAACAGTTCCTTCCTTTATTGGGTATTTGCGGGTGATTGAACCTGCTGCGATGTTCCTTGGGATCACTTCAATAAGTATGATCTCTACAGCACGGACAAGCATCTCGTTGCCGGATTCCATGCCAAGGTAGTGTGTTGGAATACCTTCTTCTTCGAGCATTTCAAAGATCTTTCTGGAAATCTGGGCATTGTAATAGCCTTTGTTTGCAGCTTCACTCTTCTTCTTGCCGTCAAATGCAGTAAGGCTGTCTCTGAACACTGAAATCAACTTTTCAGGGTCTTCGGTCCTGTAGATGGTCTTTGCTTTTCCTGAGTATAATTCTTCTGTTTTCATCTGCATCATCCTTTTAGCAGTATTGTTATTGATTATTTATTATATAGATGTCCTATAATTATTTATGTCTTAATTAATGTATCATTTATGTACTAGAAATGCATACTAAATGTTATTATAGTACTGTATTGATTATTACTATGTTTATTGTGTTTGATTATTTTATAGGTGAATCATATGGAACAGGAACTTATGCGTATTGGGGTATCGCTTCCCGAAAATCTTCTTACTAAGTTTGATTCTATCATTGAACAAAGGGGTTATTCATCCCGTTCTGAAGGAATCAGAGATTCTATCAGGAACTACATTACTCATTATGAATGGATGAGCGACGTTAAAGGCAGGCGCGTCGGCACGATCACATTGATCTACGACCATACCAAGCGTGGCCTTTCAAGCGCTCTCACCGAGATACAGCATGATTACTCTCATATTATAAAGTCTTCCGTCCACATCCATCTTGACCATGATAACTGTCTTGAGGTCATAATTCTTGATGGTGAAGGAGAGGAAGTAAAAGCAGTTGCAGAAAGGACAATGGCGCTAAAAGGTGTCAATTACGTCAAGCTCAACACAGCACTCCCTGCTGAAAAAATATGAATTTATAAATAAGTCTTTAATTAGATCTCATTTTTTGAATGAGGAGTTAATGCTCCTCAATAATTTATCTCCGGTTTCTGTGAGATAATATATCTGAAAATTCTTATCCCTTCTTGAATCCACAAGGTCTGCATCCTTCAGGAGTTTCAGGTGGTATGAGAGTGCAGAGTGTTTGTAATCTGTTATCTCAACAAGCACACATACGCAAAGTTCGGTTACCTGAAGTGCTTTAAGAATTCGTATCCTGACAGGATCGGACAGTACTTTGAAAACAGACACAAGGTTGTCTACATTCTCTTTCATGACAGTGTGAACTTTCAGTGAAGTTGCGTCCGGAAGAATGTAAGGTTCCTGGATTATTTCTATATTCTGATCTGTCATCTTCTGAATAATTAGGCTTAACTAATTAATATGTTTTGACTACGAATCAGTAAATTAAAATAAAATTAGAAAAGAGTTATCTCAGGTTTATTTAATACCCTTTTCAATAAAAAGTGCTGCATATTTTTTGTCAGTGCCCTGGATATGACCCACAAGCCAGTCCTTGAGGAAATTCAGGATCTCATAACTGATGCCTGCTTTCTCATTCTCATAGTCTTTTTTGAAAGCAAGAACCTTCTCCACGAATTTTTCGTGTTCCATTTTGTGCTCTTCGTAATCCAGATAACCAAAGCGTTTCATGTATTTTTCTTCGGTCGAGAAATGGAATTTCGTATACTCCGCCATCTTGTTTATGATATCAAGAGTTACTTCCCTGCTCTTTGCATTTTTCATTGCATCATGAAGGTCGTTTATCATACCCACAAGGACTTTGTGCTGGTCATCGATTTCTTTGATCTGAATACTGTATTTGTCTGACCATGTAATAAGTGCCATAAACTATCACCAGTTAGTAATAGGCATTAAAATATAAATAAATTATTATAAATCAAAGCCCTTACTTTTTAGTGGCTGCTGCTGTAGCTAATTTTAGTCCTTCTGCAAAGAGGAATGTCACAAACGCCACAGCCACAGGCATTATCCATTCGGACGGTGAGAGTGCAACCAACCCGAATGCAGCATTCAACTTTGGAATGTACATGACCGACATGGTCGCAAAGAAAGTAGCTGTAACGCCGGCTATCATCAAACGGTTGCTGAATATTCCAATACTGAATACTGATCTATCAAGTGACCTGAATGACAGCGGTATGAACAGTATCATACTTACAACGGTGGCAAATGTAAGTGTTCTTGCCATGGTCGTATCAGCTACGGGATCGCTCATCTCAAACACAAGGTACGATGCAATTCCCATTGCAAGCGCCAGCGTTATCACAAGGAATAGATTACGCTTTTTCAGGAAATTATCGTTCGGATCCCTTGGGGGCATTGTCATTATCCCTTCTGTTGCCGGATCAAGTCCAAGGGATACGGCAGGCATTATCTCATTGAACATGTTGATGAAAAGTATCTGAAGTGCAAGCAGCGGTATAAGATCAAATCCAAGGAAAGTGATGCCTGCCATGATCAGTATTATGAGCATAAAATTCCTTGATATCAGGTAGGTTATGAATTTCTCAATGTTATTGTAAATGGTCCTGCCGCCGCGTACAGCTTCAACGATGGATGCAAAATTGTCATCCTGAAGTATCATAACGCTGGATTCTTTCGCAACGTCAGTTCCTTTAATTCCCATCGCAATGCCAATGTCAGCTTTTTTAAGTGCCGGCGCATCGTTCACACCATCTCCTGTCATTGCAACGATATGTCCTTTTTTCTGCAGGGCATCTACTATCCTGAGTTTCTGTTCCGGCATTGTCCTGGCGTAGATATTTATGTTTTCAACTATAACGCCAAACTCCTCATCGTCGAGCTCTTCAAGCTCCTCTCCCGTGACTGCACAGTCCTCTGCTATGCGGCGAAGTTTTTCATCTTCATAAACCCCGCAACCACCTTTGCCATCAAACAGACCGATATTCCTTCCAATAGCCTTTGCAGTTTCCTGATTGTCCCCGGTTATCATTATTACTTTGATACCGGCTTTTCTGCACATTGCAACGGCTTCCTTTGCTTCCTCTCGTGGAGGGTCTATCATTGCCACAAGTCCAAGGAATATCATGTCCTTTTCAAACTTATCGGTGTCATTTCCTGCAGGCTCTTCCTTGCAGGCCACAGCCAGTACACGATAGGCAGAACTTGCAAATTCAAGGTTCTTATCCAGTATAAGCTCCCTGTCCTTTTCCGTGAGTGAGAAGCGTTCTCCGTTTTTCTCTATTGCACTACATTGCGGGAGAACAAATTCAGGTGCGCCTTTTGTAAAAGATATAAACCCGCTTTCCGTTTTGTGGATAGTTGTCATTATCTTTCTTTCCGAGGTGAACACTATCTCCTCTGTCATCTCGTAATCTTTATCCAGTTCGTCCTTCCATAGATCCGCTTTCGCAGCGGCAACAGTAAGGGCAATTTCAGTGGGGTCACCAACAACTTCCCATTTCTCACCTTTCTTTTCAATGGCAGAATTGTTACAAAGCGTGATTCCCCTGAGAAGATCAAGTGTTGTCCTGTCCTTAGTTACATTAACACTGTTTCCGCGTTTCAGGAAATCTCCTTTAGGAATGTATCCTGAACCGGTAACTTCAACTTCTGTCTCGCTGACAAACAGTTTTTCCACTGTCATTTCATTTCGGGTGAGTGTGCCGGTTTTATCGGTACATATTATCGTGGTTGAACCAAGCGTTTCCACAGCAAGCATTTTTCGGATTATGGCATTATGCCCTGCCATCTTTTTCATGCCGTATGCAAGTGTTATTGTTAGCGTTAGCGGTAGTCCTTCCGGTACAGCTGCCACAGCCAGTGCCAGTGATATCAGGAGCATGTCTGCAAACGGAGCTCCGATGTAGATTCCGATAGCAAATGTAATTGCAGAAGCAAGAACCGCAAGGAATGCAAGTGTCAGGGAGAGTTTTGTTATCTTAGCCTGAAGCGGTGTGATCTCGTCTCCGGTCTGGATCAGTTTTGCAATTTGTCCTATCTTGGTGTTCATTCCGGTTGAAGTGACAAGAGCCTTACATTTTCCATGTACGATCTGAGTTCCGGCAAATATGTCCTCGTTCTCTGTTTTAGCAACGGGAACGCTTTCTCCTGTCAGGGAAGACTCATCGATTTTCAGGGCAACTGCTTCAAAGACAAAAGCATCTGCAGGAACTTTGTCACCGGTTTCAAGAACAAGAATATCTCCGGGAACAACATTAGCTGTGAGTATCTTTCGAAGATGCTTGTCCCTTAGCACAGTGGTTTCAGGTTGTACTATGCTTTTCAGAGCTTCCATGGCTTTTTCAGCCCTGTACTCCTGGATGAATCCAAGTATTATGACAACGGCAATTGTAAACATAATTACCATAAAGTCAATGGTCTCACCAATTGCAAGGGAAATAACAGCAGCAGCGGCAAGCACCCAGACTATCAGGTTCACGAACTGCCCTAAAAATACTTTAAGTGCAGTTGTTTTCTTTTTTTCAGTAAGCTCGTTCTTTCCGTAACTTGCTAACCTTTCCTGTGCTTCCTGCTCGGAAAGTCCGGTTCTGGAACTTTTCATTTCAGTGAATAGTTCATCGGGATTTCCATTCTCCTGTTCCACTTAGCTTCTCCCCTTTGGTCCCATTTTTCGTCAAAATTTTAAATCCGTAATTATATTCTGTTTCGTACTATATCTTTTTTAGTCTGTCAGCAAAGTCTGATGAAATATAATTGTCAGTGCTCATACACACGTGTATTGCAAATCCAATTGCAGTTTCTATTATCTCATCCCACTCTGGTTCTGAAATAGTATAAAGGTCTGTGATTCTCATCTCATGCAGCATGTATGCGATACCTGCGTTGAAAGTATCTCCTGCACCGACTGTGCTTACAGTCTTGATTTCTGGAACCGCATAGTGCTTAGAATAAGAAGGCGTTCTCAGGTGAACACCATGGGAATTTGCTGTATAGATAAGTATGTCACATCCTCTTTCGCAGACAAGATCGTAAGCATCATCAGGACTTTCACATCCGCCGATCATTTTCATATCCTCATCAGAGGCTCTGATGATATCTGCAAACTTTATGTTCTCGAAAATAAGTGGCCTGATATCTTCAAGCGAAGAAGACAGGGAAGTTCTGAAGTTCGGGTCGTAATATAATACAGCACCTTTGTTCTTTGCAGAAGTGAGGATTTTATTCAGTCCTGGTCTGATCTCAGGCTTTAAAGCCATAATTGAGCCGAACATGACAATGTCCTCAGGTTCAAAATCCGGCATCTCAATATCAAGTCGCTTTTCTGGAAAATCTTCGTAGAATTCATATGAAGCATCGTTGCGTTCATTAAGAAATGCAAGCGAAAGAGGTGATTTTCCATCATATAGAAAAAGATGTGTGGTTGATACTTCATTTTCCTGTAGGAAACCTTTGATCAATCTGCCCACATCGTCCTTTCCGAACTCGCTGATTAATGAAACGGGAATCCCGATTCTCCCTAGAGAGACTGAGCTGTTCAGCATTGCTCCGCCGGGACAGGAAGCTATTGTTTTTCCGTCCTTGAAGAGTATGTCATAAAAAGTTTCACTGATGGTGTAAACATGGGATATGGTGTCACCGCCAGATCTTGAGATTTTTCTAAACTTAATTGTCAGTAATGTCCGTTAGTATGCCTATGATGTAGGCGACATGCCCATTCTCATCACGTATGAAGGTGGTCTTTTCCTCAACGGTTCTTACATGTTCCTTTTTAGTCCTGGCCCTGTATCTCTGTGCAAGTCCACCGGCGCCTTCAAGTGCATTTTCTTTTAGTTCCAGAACTACTCTGTCCAGATCATCAGGATGAACAAGGTCTTTGAAGTTCACTTTTCCTGAAGTGAAATCCTCGGTTTTGTATCCAAAGTTCTCTATTCCAGAAGATACAAACTCCATGTTTCCATTTTCCTTGCGTATGAATGCTATTATTCCTGAAGTATCAAGAAGCATTTCAAGGGCTTTCACACGAAGCTCCATTACTTCCAGAATGTCTTTTTGTTTGAGAGTGCATTCAAGTTCGATTCTCTCTGTGTCTTTTGCCTCTCCCAGTTTGTCTTCTTTTCTGTCATAACTGCTGTAAGCAGCTTTTCCAAAATTCGTATCATGACCGATAACAACCCCTCCGTGTATTTTTGCCAATCCATTAGAGAATTGCCTGAATAATTATCTCCTTCAATAATTTAAGTATTTGTTGTCCACTTCAAAATAGTCACAACTACTCTCAGGAATAATGACAAAAAAGAAGAGCAGAAAATAATTTTCTGGAGCACAAGTTGCTCCAGTTAAGAAAAATAGATATTTGTTTGATCTTTACTTAATGTAAAGTCCGCACCTGCATGAACCACGGGTTTCAACATCCCTTGTTCTTGCGGCACATGGGCAGATGATCTTCTTATCCTGTTCCTTGTCTCCGCTTCTCTTCTGACAGAAACAGTAAAATTCACCATGTTCTTTCTTGTTGTTGCAGATTCCCTTTACAGCAGTTGTGATAACATCCCAGTCAGTGTTGAGTTTGTATCCGGTCTGTTCTGCGTTTTTCCTGGACTTCTCATAAAATTCTGCTTCTAGATCATTTTCGAATTTCATAGTAACACTCTCATATGTTGGAATAAACATTCATCTACATTAATTTAAGAGTTTGCATTCCCCTTCGCAATTTCAGCAAGCTTATATCCGATTTCTCTGCAAGCTTTCTTATCTTCTTCATAAGGTCTGAATTTGATCTGCATACTTTCCATGGCAAGCTCGAACTTTGCACTTTCCATCATCTTTTCCATGCCTTTGACCGCTCCGCCTCCCCATCCATAGGAACCGAACAGGAAGTATTTCTTACCTTTTGGATGCAATCCTGAAAGGTATGTCAAAAATCCTGCAGTAGTAAAGAACATTCCATTATTCATTGTTGGGGATCCTATGGCAACCACCGGTGCGTCCATGAGTTCTTTCATGGTCTGACTCCAGTCATTCTTTCTCAGGTGCCTCAGGCGCACTTCAACACCGGCTGACCTTGCACCTTCAACAATCTCCATTGCCATTTTCTCAGTGCTGCCCCACATAGTGTCATAGATAACAAGCACTTTTGGAACAGTCTCTCCGCGTGCCCACTTTCCGTACTGGTCGCATACTTCCTTAACTCCCTTGCGCCAGATGACTCCGTGTGCAGGAGCTATCATTTCCGGTTCTACTCCAAGTTCATTTAGACGGTCGATGTATTTCAGAACCTGTCCTCCAAAAGGAAGCAGAATATTAGCATAATAGATGCCCGCATCATCCATTACATCATCCACTTCATCATCAAAGCGTTTTGATGTTGCAATGTGCTGTCCGAATGCGTCGTTTGAGAAAAGGATCTTATCTTCTTTCACATAGGTCTGCATGCTGTCAGGCCAGTGAAGCATTGTTGCCTCAATGAACATCAATGTCCTTTTACCAAGGCTTAACTCATCACCAGTTTTCACAACGTTCAGGTCCCAGTTATCAAAACCTTCTTCTTTGTAATACTCCGAAAGACCCGTCTGCCCTTTTGAAGATGCAAAAACCTTTGCATTTGGTGCAATTTCCAGAACAGCGGAAATGGAACTTGAGTGGTCCATCTCAACGTGGTTGGATATGATGTAATCTATCTTGGAAGGATCGATTATCTGACTGATGCGCTTGATCATTTCCCCGGCAAACGGAGCTTTTACCGTATCAATGAGTGCTATCTTCTCATCGACCACAAGGTATGAATTGTAGCTTCCTCCCTTTGGTGTTTCATATCCATGGAAGTCGCGCAGGTTCCAGTCAACCACGCCTACCCAGTAGATTCCTTTTGCAATTTCAAGAGGCTTGTAATCGTCCATTATCCCGCATCTCCTTTTTTATGTCTGCATTCTGAACTGTGTTGCATCATCGAGCAGCTCATCAATTATCATGTAGTGTCCTCTCTCGGCCGCTGCAACCTGCTCAAAGAATACTTTTTGTTCTTCGCTTTCTGCTCTCTTGGCAAGTTCCATGTAGAAATATTCGCTCTTGTGCTCAAATCTAAGAGCGGCGAGCAGTATTCCAATTTCTTCAAGTTTTTCATCGGAGAACTCTTCGCTGAAAGATGCTTCAAATTTAGGATATGTGAACTCCACTTTTGGGATATTCTTGCTTTCCCTGTACTGCTGGAGATATCCGGCATGCTTCTTTTCCTCATCTGCAAGGAATATGTATAATTTGCTTGCAGTTGCGTTCTTCATAACGGATGCTTTTTCACTGTAATATGCCATTCCCTCTTCTTCAAGTTCTATTGCAAGAGCAATTGCCTCGTCAAGTGACTTCAGATGGTCAAGCTCCTCTGCAATCTCATGTAGTATATCTTTCATTTTAGAATCTCCTTTAAGAACTTCTATTGTCAAAATACAAATTTGCCGTTCTCTATATAATCAAAAATAAAACCCACTGTATCAATTATTATTTAATTCTGGCTTAATATATCTTTCGAGCTTGGTTGTCGAAATGGCCAGTTTTGCTAGCTTTTATATGATATGGGCGACCATTTCATATTTAGAAAACTTTTTATTTGTGTCAATACATTAATGTGGTTATATTTCATCTGTTATTCATTTTGAACAAAATCACTTTCATAGAGGTAGATGAATGGACAAAATAAAGATCGCAATTGCCGGTATTGGTAATTGTGCAAGTTCCCTTATTCAGGGCATTGAATATTACAAAAATAAGAGTGAGGAAGATGCAATAGGCTTAATGCACTGGGATATCGGTGGCTACAGACCATTTGATATGGAAGTGGTAGCTGCTTTTGATATTGATCAGAGGAAAGTTGGCAAGGATGTCTCAGAAGCAATTTTTGCACCACCTAACTGTACTGCGGTTTTCTGTCCGGACGTTCCACCTACCGGTGCAATTGTAAAAATGGGCTGTATTCTTGACGGTGTGTCAGAACACATGGTCGATTACAGCGATAACAGGCGTTTTATTCCTTCTGATGCTGTGGAATTAACAAAAGAGCAGGTAGTAAAAGAGTTACAGGACTGCGGCGCAGAGATCTTACTTAACTACATGCCTGTAGGTTCTGAGAAAGCAACCCGCTTCTATGCGGAATGCGCTCTTGAGGCAGGAGTTGCATTCATCAATAACATGCCGGTTTTCATAGTAAGTAATCCTGAGTGGGCTGCAAAGTTCGAGGAAAAGGGCATCCCTATTATCGGTGATGACATTAAGGCACAACTCGGTGCAACGATCACCCACAGAACCCTTGCAGACCTTTTCCGCAAACGTGGCGTGAAACTGGAAAGAACTTACCAGCTTAATACCGGTGGAAACACTGATTTCCTGAATATGCTCAACAGGAACAGACTTGCGTCCAAGAAAGAATCCAAAACCGAAGCTGTCCAGTCAGTTGTTGGTCAGAGAATGGATGACGACAATATCCATGTTGGTCCAAGTGACTATGTTCCATGGCAGAACGATAACAAAGTATGTTTCCTGAGGATGGAAGGCAAGCTATTCGGTGACGTTCCGATGAATATCGAGCTTCGTCTCTCAGTTGAAGATTCACCAAACTCTGCCGGAGTTGTCATTGATGCGGTCAGGTGCTGTAAACTTGCTCTTGACAGGGGAATCGGTGGAATTCTTTACTCGCCATCATCATATTTCATGAAGCACCCGCCAAAGCAGTTCACAGATGATGAAGCTCATGCTATGACTGATGCTTTCATCAAAGGTGAGCGCGACAACTGATTATACTGATCTATAATAAGGGTAAGATCTATGGACTTTGCTGCCGCTGGAAAAAAACGCCGCATATTTGGTGTTGATTTCAGTGGCGCAAAAGATGCAGGCCGCAAGATCTGGATAAGTGAAGGCGTTGTCAGTGGCAACAAACTTCAGATCCAGAAATGCTATCCGATTTTTGAAATTGTTCCTGGTAAGAGCAAACAGCGCGAAGCCTGCCTTTCTGCTTTACGTGATCTGATATTATCCAACAACAATGCAGTTTTTGGAATGGATTTTCCTTTCAGCCTTCCTGATAAATTGATGTCCGGGAAAGACTGGTGTTCTTTTGTTTCTGAGTTTCCAGATGAATATGATTCTGCGGATGATTTCCGTGAAAAGATGCAGCAACTGGGCGGCAAGACAGAACTGAAACGCCTCACGGATATTGAGGTGAAAGCGCCATTCAGCATTTACAATCTCTGGGTTTACAAGCAGACGTTCTTTGGTATTCGTGATGTTCTGCGCCCTCTTGTAACTAAAGGAAAAGCATGCGCTGTTCCCATGCAAAATCCGGATTCGGAAAAACCATGGCTCATAGAGATCTGTCCGGCTTCAACTCTGAAAAGTGAAGACCTTTATATCGGTTACAAAGGACGGACAGAAAAGGAAGAGAAAAAAAGGGAATATATCCTGAACAAATTAATCGAGAACGGCATAACCGTCTCTGATGCTATAAAAGAGAAAATTGTCAAAAACAAAGACGGTGATGCTCTTGATAGTTTTGTGGCAGCGTATGCCACATATCGCTCAATCTTAAAAATGAATGATATTATCGGGAAGCTTCCCGACATATATCTTCGTGAAGGTTATACTTTCTATTAGTCCTTGCTCACGCCAAGGATGTCATAAATTTCATCAGGGCTGTTGATGACAGTTATATTTTCCATATGGGCGAGTTTCTTCGTATTGGAAACGTCTACTTCACGCATCTTCAGTTCCATTACACGTCCTTCGGGAGATACGGTTTTCACAGTACCCATTTCTCTGTCAACCGGCAGAATGTATATTGGTGTGCTGCCCTTTGCTGTCTGTGAAACAACATTTGTGACAAGAGTGTCTCCTATTCCGCACACGATCTTTGCAACACTGTTGGAAGTCATCGGAGCAATGATTAGTGCATCATAGTATCCGACCTGAAGTGGTCCTGCAATAAATGGTGAGTTTGGTCCGCCTTCTGTCTTAAAATTAGGGAAATCTCTCTGGATATCATTCCACATATGATACCATTTCATAACGGTCTCTCCTTCTTTTGAAAGGAAAACCATTATTTCCAGGTCGCTTTTGTTCTTGATATCCACCATTGTTTCGTATGTCTCTTTGATCAGGTCGCCTGAACCTGTGATTCCCCATGCTATCCTTTTCATGATCTGTGCCTTCTTTACTTTAGTATCCTATAAGTGATTCCTTGTTGATATCACTGTCAGGTATTTTCATCGCCTGAAGCAGTTCCACCATTGAGTCAACCATTGGTGGTGGTCCGCATACGTAGAATGTTCTTTCATAATAATCCGGTACTTCCCGGAGTATGAGATTCTCACAGATGCGCTCCCTGCACCCTGTCCAGCTTTCGGAGGCTCGTGTGAGAGTATTGAATACCTTGAGGTTTGGATTCTGTTTTGTCATTTCCTCAAGTTCTTCTGTAAATATCATGTCCTCTTCGGTCTTGTCACTGCACACCAGCATAATGTCTGTGTCGAGTTTCATATCGGTGCAGTATTTGCAGATACTGATCATCGGTGTGATGCCGATTCCGCCGCTAAGGAGCGCAATTTTATCACGCTCACCTTCAAATGTGAGTTTGCCGAATGGACCTTTTATAGTTGCTTTGTCTCTAGGTGACATGGCATCGAGCATGTTTGAGAATTCATGTCCGGTGAGCTTTTTAGTGAATTCTATATGATCTTTTTCGCTAGGGCTGCTTGAGAGGGTGAATGGTTTTCCCATTTTCTTCTCTCCGTCCTTCAACGTGATTATCACGTACTGTCCGGCTTTATAATCGAAATCATCCGGTCTCTTGAACCTGAAACTCTTTACATTGTATGTCCGTTTAATAATCTCTGTAACAGGCTCTTCAAATTCCAGAATTATTCCTCCTTACGCAGGTCTTTTGTTGCTATAGCCGTTTTCATGAGTTTGTTCATGGTCCTGTGCAGACTTCTGATTCCTTCCGAATCTTCAGCAGCACCTTCGGCACCTCTGTCCTGTGACCAGAAAGTACCGCCAAGGTTTGATCCGAATGATCCTCCTGCAACGGGTATCATTTCACTGATGATGTAAAAATTGAGAATATTCTGTATGGCTGGTTCCTGTCCGCCCATCCTGTCTCCGCCAACAGCAGCGGCAGCTCCAACCTTATTCATAAAGGACTTTGGATTGCGCGCAACGACTGCACGGCACCTGTCCATGATGGTTTTGGTTTGGGCACTTAGTGTACCCTGGTATACGGGAGTGCCGATTATCCATGCGTCTGCCCAGAGCATTTTATCATAGAGTTCCACTAGGTCATCTTTGTGAATACAGCCTTCTTTCTTGCGGACACAGTAATCACAGTGGATGCAGAATTTCATCTCCTTGCCGCTGGCAGAGAAGTATTCTATTTCAGCACCATACTTTTCCTGTGCGAATCTGAGAGCTTCGTTTACAATATAATCTGTGGATTTCTTCCTGGGGCTTCCTGAGATGCCCAGCAGGCGAATGCTTCTGTCTTCTGACATGGTGGCACTCCGTATTTATTTTTATGTTTATTTATTCCAGTGTTATTGCTTCCTGTGGGCAGGCATCAACACAGTTGCCGCATTCTACACAGTCGTCCGGGCGTGCAATGACAGATTTTGGATTGCCATTCGCATCATCCTGTACTTCAATAACGTCTGTTGGACATGCCTGAGCACAGGCTCCTATTCCTTCACATTTAGCTAAATCTACTTCTGGTGGCATATTTTATTTCCTCCATTATTTTCTTTTTAAGATGTACATCGTAATTCCAAGAAGCAGTGCAGCAGTAAATGCACCAAATCCAGGGGTGCTTTTGCTGTCTGATTCTGGTTGTGTTCTTTCGTCTGCAGGTGTGGATGGGTCGTAAATTATCGCTGAGATCACGTTCATATCCACAACCGGAACTTCAATTTCTTCTCCAAGGAGCTTATCTATTATGTTCTGTGGAGCTGATCTGTATTTCAGGGTACTGGATACAGTAAGTGGGTATGCTGCATTTTCAGGTATAACAAATGAGTGCTGCTCCGTTACAGTTTCCTTCGGACCTATTCTATTATCCTCAAGAACGCTTTCTGCAAGCCAGAAACTCTTTGTTTCTTCACCTTCACTATCTGCAAGGACGTTGTTGTACAACATCTTTGCATCAATAATGTTTCCATCAGCATCAAGGCTTCCTGCGTTGTATATGGTGTCTCCGCTTGCATCGGTGACCGTGACTTCTACCCACATCTCCCTGATCTCAGAAACTCCTGTTGGGATCTTGTGTCCGGCACCTGAGTTTGTTATGGATACATCAATAAGAACCTCATCTCCTGAAGATGCAGTTTCAGGTGATGATAATTCCATTGTGGCAGCCTTTTGCAGTCTTTCAACCGCCAGTTCAGATACTTCTTCAGCACCAAACATCGGTGGTATCAAGGTGTTGGCACCCACAATGTCATGTGATGAAATATGATCTCTTTTCGGAGAACTGGATGCTGCACGTCCGGGGTTTGCCTCGAATCTGGTTATGCCTTCTGTCATGTGACAGTCCTGGCATACCACGTCTTCTTCAGCATACTGGCTGTCTTTCCAGGTGGAATAAGTATCGTCAATAACAAGCCCGTTTACCGGATTTATCACCTGATGGCACATTCCGCAGTATTCGGACTGTGTGAAAAGTTCAAGGTACTCGGATTCGTGATAGTTTCCTCTGGCATCGTCAAATGGTCCCCACTTGGTATCACCCGGTGTTACTGTAAACGGAGCATTTCCGGTACCATAACTTCCGGATACAACGTGACAGAAATCGCACTGTACTCCGAGTTTGGCAATATCGGACATTTCAGAACCGTCAATTGGAGGTATTTCTCCGCTGACAACTCCTATGGGTGTGTGGCAACGTGAGCAGAACTCATCAAGTGCGCCATCTGTGTCTTCACTTGCGATCTTTACTTCTTCAAGATAGAATGGGTCAAGGTACGCATTAAAATGCATTGTCCCTTCCCAGTCAGCGTAAATTATTGCATGGCACTGCCTGCATTTGCTCTCATAGGCAAAGTCATCAGAATTGTATTCTCCAGCCTGCGTTGCAGGTGTTGCGGTTACAATGCTTCCAGTACAAATCAGTACAAGCAATGCTACCAGAATAATACCTGCTTTTACAACGGTCCCCCTCATTCCTCTTCTCCGGATGATCGATTATTAATTATTGTGCTCTGTACCTTTTTTCATAAGGGTTAATGAGCAAAAATCATGTAAAAGGGATCAGATCCCTTTTAATATTAATTACTTAAGATGCTTTAATGCATCTCTGCATGCTGCAACGGCAGGAGCACCGGATGTGATGAAAATAACATCCATTACTTCCATTATCTCTTCCTTTGTTGCACCATTCTTCAGTGCGCTCTTCATCTGTGACATTACACAGGTTTCGCACTGTTTTGATGCTACTACTGCAAGCGCTATAAGTATCTTTGTCTTTGCTGAAAGCGCGCCGTCTTTTAAGATCTTGTTGTTACACATGCCATATTTGTGTAAAAATTCAGGTTCAAGTTCACCAAGTGTCTCTAATATCTGTGGTGTGAATCCCAGCTTTTCGGACATATCATCGATCATTTCTCTGTGTCCGCATCCTTTACCTCTTTCTCCGCACATTTTCTCTTCTCCTTCTTATTAACCTTTTATTGATCTAATAAAATATGATCCGGGAAGAATTTCATCCTGATCAATCAAATCCATCTTCAATTGTCTGGTCAAAACAGTATTTGCAAAGGATCCTTGGCAGTCCTTTTGGAAGCCTTTCTACATGAGGTGGCTGTCCAACGGATACCGGAAGCTCAAGTTCCTTGCAGTGATCGCTACAGAGGCCTTTTCCGCAGGCAATGCAGATGCATGTTGCTTCTGTATCTTTTCCATCTTCCATGCAGTCGTAACATTTCATCATGGTATCACCTAGTAGTTCTCCTTCAGGGCTTCATGGCATGACATACAGAGCACTTTCTTCCAGTGCTGTACATCCTTGTAGTCACAGGAAATTCCCATTCCGCATTTCAGCTTAATGCTGTATTCACCCTCCCATACAGGTGTTTCTTCTCTTACAAGGTGGTCCTTGCAAACTCCTCTCCCGCAGATTATGCAGACAGCAACTGTGTCGCTATCTTTTCCATTTTTTGCACATTCAAAGCATTTCATGACGATCACTCTGTCAGTATGTTGTTTGTTCGCAAATGTTTCTGTCCATCATTTCTGCAGATGCGAATGAAATTGCATGGTATTGGTATATACAGATGTACGTACCGATATTCCCCCGCAGATATGAATAATATTTCTTCTAACGTTACCGGATATATCTGTAACGGTAAATACTGTTCCTTTTTATGTGAAGTTTTTATATTCTGCAGTACTGTGAGCTATTAGTATTTATGAAAAATTATTTTTACCCGGAATTGAATATTGCTTCTACTCATTTGGGTATTTGTCTATACTATCTGGTAAAATCAAACCAACAAAGTTTTAAATATGTATAGATACCTGAATAGGAACACACTTTACAGGAGGATTCAAATGACATTTGGAATTGAATTTGTACCAAGCGACCCGGTTTTAAAAATAGCTCACTATGCAAAACTTGCTGAACAGCAGGGCTTTGACAACGTATGGATCACAGACCACTACAACAACCGTGATGTCTATTCTACCTTAACCGTGCTTGCAATGAACACAAACAGTATCAAGCTCGGAACAGGTGTAACAAACCCATACACAAGAAATGCAGCTATTACTGCATCAAGCATCGCTTCACTTAACGAGATCTCAGGCGGCCGTGCAATTCTCGGTCTCGGTCCTGGAGACAAGGCAACCTTCGATGCAATGGGTATCTCATGGGACAAGCCACTCACAACCACAAAGGAAAGCATCCAGGCAATCCGTGGCTTCATCGCTGGACAGAAAGTAACCATGGATGGCGAAGCTGTTAAGTTCGGCGGTGCCAAGATGGCATTCAAGGCTGGAAACGTACCTATCTACATGGGTGCACAGGGTCCAAAGATGCTCGAGCTCGCAGGAGAGATCTCAGATGGTGTACTCATCAACGCATCACACCCAAAGGACTTTGAAGTAGCTGTACAGCAGATCGCATCAGGTGCAAAGAAGGCAGGCCGCGATCCAAAGGAAGTTGACGTAGCAGCATACGCATGCTTCTCAATCGACAAGGATGCAGCAAAGGCAGCAAAGGCAGCTCAGATCGTAGTTGCATTCATTGTTGCAGGTTCTCCTGACATGGTACTTGAGCGCCACGGAATCGACCCAGCAGCAAAGGGTGACATCGGTGGAGCAATCGCAAAGGGTGACTTCGGTGCACTCATGGGCGGTATGGTCACAAATGAGATGATGGACGCATTCTCTATCTGCGGAACACCAGAAGACTGTAAGGCAAGGATCAACGACCTGCTTGACATCGGTGTAACCCAGATCGTTGCAGGTTCCCCAATCGGACCTGACAAAGAGAAGGCTATCAAGCTCATCGGTAAAGAAATCATTGGATAAACAAGAAAAGAACGTCGGAGGCAGTTAATGGCCCATCCAAAAATATTAGAGGTCATTGAGCACGACGTCTGCACTTCTTGTGGGGCATGCGTTTCAGCATGTCCTGCAGGTGCTATTGTCATGAACAAGCATGCAGAAGTCCGTGACCCTGATAATTTAGATTTATACGTCAAAGGAGCAGCACCTAATGTATGTGAGGGTTGTCTCACATGCGCAAGACTCTGTCCTGTAATTGACGGATATGTAGAAGACGAATTTGCAAATGTAAAAGAGTTCTTTGGAGCAAAGAGTACCATAAAAGGTCAGGATGGTGGTGTAACCTCTATTCTTGCAAAAGCTTTGCTTGAAACCGGAACGGTAGATTGTATCGTTGGTATCGCCAGAGATGGTGAATGGGGTACTGAACTTATTGTTATGACCAAGCCGGAAGATGTTGACAGAACAACAGGTACCAAGTATACTTATGATTCTGTGCTTTCAGCACTCAGAGAACCTTTTGAGAAATATGATAAGATCGGTGTTATTGGCGTTCCCTGCCAGGCACATGGCGCACGTCTTCTCTTTGAGAACAACAATGACAAGATCGTTGTGATCCTTGGTCTTCTGTGCATGGAAAGTTTCTACCATGATGTAATGACAGAGAAGATCGTTCCTGAAGTAATGGGACTTGACCTTAATGATGTCGTAAAGATGGACTTCGGTAAGGGTAAGTTCTGGAACTACACAAAGGATGGTGAAGAACACAGTGTAAAGATCGCTGAGGTTGCTCACTATGCAAGGAATCCATGCCACAACTGTTGTGACTATACATCAGTATCTGCTGACATATCACTGGGATCTGTCGGAACACCAGATGGCTGGAACTGTGTGCTTATAAGGACTGATGTCGGTAAGAAGATCTTTGAGCTTGTCAAGGATAAGGTCGAGATCATGGAAGATCCAAAACCAGGAATGGATCTTATAGCAAAGCTTGCCAAGATGAAACACGATAACAACTCAGGCCACTACCTTGAAGTCTGTGAGAAATTCTCATTTGATGAATGTGGCATTCACTGATGGTTTATCTAATATGCACATGAGAAGAGCGTTCTATATTGGACGCTTTCAACCATTTCATCTCGGACACTACTCTATAATAAAGGATATTGCCCGGGATGCAGATGAAGTAGTAATTGGTATAGGCAGTGCGCAGAAAAGCCACGAGCCTAAGAATCCATTTACTGCAGGTGAACGCGTAATGATGATCAAGCATGCTTTAGAGGATGCTGGCATTAAACATTACGCGATTCCTCTGGAAGACCTGCAAAGAAATGCTGTGTGGGTCTCTCATATTATTTCTATGACACCGCCTTTTGATGTGGTCTATTCTAATAACCCGTTAGTTGTACGTCTTTTTCAGGAATCAGGCATTCCGGTGGAACAACCTCCGATGTATCAGAGGGAAGGCTACTCCGGTAGCGAGATTCGAAAAAGGATGCTAAGAGATGAGGATTGGAAATCCCTTGTACCTGAGGCTGTAATTGATGTCATCGATGAGATAGACGGTGTGAACAGGCTTAAGAGCGTGTCAAAATCCGACAAGGACTACAAGGATTAATTTTGATTTTTAGATACGTCCTCTGTTTTTTTTTACATGTTTAATTTGTAGAGTATTCTCTTTTTGAAAACAATACTGGAAGTACTTCCCATTCAGGGATATTTCATCCGCACTCAACAATCCCTATATACCTACCATTAAGATATATAATATCAAAATCAAAATGTTATATGTTAGTTTAATTTATTCTATAAGTGTGGGATGATTAATTATGGATGCTAAGAAATTTACTCCATTGGCATTTCTGGCTTCGCTTGGAGCCGGTGGAATCGCAGTAATGCCATTTGTACTGATGCAATATACGACAGAACATGGTGCCGGTCTGATTACAAGGTCACAGTTGTGGGCTATGGACCTGACATCCTATGAGGTGCCATATTATTACCTGCTTGAATTTGTGATGATATTGTTCACGTTCATTCACTTTGCTCTAACTATAATATTCAGTGTCAAGCTTTTCAGATGGATGAGAACGGACAGTTTCCCGACTCTCATTAAAGATCCTCTGAGGAATACGGGAATTCTGGCACCTCTGATATCTTACCTCATGTCCATGAACGTTCTCATTGGTCCTCTTAGATACTTTTTGCCTGTCCTCTCTGGCAATTTTGCAGCACTCTTTCTGCCGGCAATGATATTTTGGTCACTGTTCTTCATCCTGGTAATGTTCACTGAGATAAGGCTTCTGGAAATATCCTTCAAGAACGGATTTGACATCAATAAGATAAACTTCGGCTGGTTGCTGCATCCTTTCCTTTTGGGAATGCTCACAGTAGTAGGGTCAGGAATAGCAGCTATGGCAAGTAGTCATGTAATATCAGACACTGCAGCTTTTATGTGTCTCATATCCGGTTCAATGGGAATGTTCCTGCTGTTTGTAAAGATGGTTATACTTTTCAAGAGCCACTTCCAGTCTGAAGGTCTTCCGGAAAAGCACTTTTTGCCAAGCTTTCTGATAGTTATACCAAACATAACCCTTTTTGCAATAAGCGGTTTCAGGCTGGGTCATTACCTTGAGCACGTACATGGCTTTGAACTGGGCGCTTACTTCTACTTTGTAGTCGGCCTGTCCTTTGCGTTTGAAATCTGGTATATGCTTTTTGGCTTTTTCCTTTTGATAGACTACTTCAAGGAGAACCATTTCAAAGAGTTCTATGTTACCCAATGGGGCCTGATATGCCCTCTTGTAGCATTTGTAGTTCTCGGATCATTCGCACACAATGTTGTATTTACAAGCAACGTGCTTTATGCAGTTCTGGTAGTGTTCATGATCCTGACGATCCTGGTCTACTTTGAACTTCTGAGCAAACACATCAAGTGCAGCCGATCAGACCATGCTACATTGAGCTGTGCGGTCTGATATCTGATACTTAAGAAAAGGTGGTGCAAACCACCACTTATTTTGTACTTTGTAAAAATCTTGTTTTCCTGCTTAATGAATGGCATATACTTGGCTCTTTTTCATTTCCATAATCTCCACAAAAACAATCTGCAAATAAAAACAGAGCAAACATCCGCCGAAGGCGGCACATTCCTATAATCCTGTACAGAAGATCATTGCATTTATACCGAGAAATCACAGAAGGCCTGCGGAGAAAGTATCACAGAGTACTATGAAAATGATTTCGTTTCATTTGTTTGGAAAACGCCGGCTTCGCCGAATCCTTCGTTTTCACTCAAGTTATTCATGAAATATAGATGAGCTTACTCTCTTCTCCACCGAACACCATCTTTTCCATCCTCGATGATGATACCTTTCTCCTTCAGTTCATCACGTATGGCATCGGCTTTTGCCCAGTCTTTTTCAGCACGTGCTTTGTCCCTGAGTTCTATCAGTTCATTGATATCGTCATCTGATATTCCGTTGCTGAGTTCCTCTGACCCGGAACTCCCGTCATCTTCAAAGATACCGAGAACTTCGTTAATCTCTGAATAGAAAGCAAGAACATTTTCAAGTGCTAATATTCCCGGTTTTTCATTTGCCAACACGGAATTGACCTTGCGACTGAACACAAAAAGATTGCCAATTGCTTCTCTGGTGTTGAAATCATCATCCATTGACTCCATATATGCGGTTCTGGTTTCATCTATGAGTTCTGAAAGGCCGCAGTCATTGTCGCTGTCCGGTGCTTCAGATACAGCATGTTTCACGTTTGAGATGGTGTTCAGTAATCGCTTTCTTGCTCTTCCTGCTTCTACCAGAACATCCTCGCTGAAGTCAATGGTACTTCTGTAGTGAGTATAAACTATGAAGAACCTGATAGTTCCGGGAGGGAATTTAGCAAGCACTTCCTTTATGGTAAAGAAGTTTCCAAGGGATTTTGACATCTTCTCCTTGTCGATTGTCAGAAAACCATTGTGCATCCAGTACTTGCTGAAAGGATGCATTCCTGTGCAACTTTCCGATTGGTGTATCTCAGCTTCATGATGCGGGAATATGAGATCCATTCCTCCGCCGTGGATGTCCAGTTGCTGTGAGCAGTATTTCATTGACATAACAGTACATTCAATATGCCATCCCGGTCTTCCTCTGCCCCAGGGACTGTCCCATCCGGGTTCGTTTTCAGGAGAACTTTTCCAGAGCACAAAGTCAAGCTGGAATCTCTTGTCATCCTCAACATCAATTCGACAACCTGAACCTTCCATCAAGCCTTCAACTGTCTGGTGGCTCAGTATTCCAATTCTATCCGCAGACTTTTCAAGGTCATAGTACACGTTTTCTTTCGGGGTTGCGTATGCTGAACCATTTTCTATTAGCTGGGCAACGGTATCGATTATGTCCTGTATATGCTCTGTAACTTTAGGACGGGTGTCAGGTTCCATAACTCCAAGAGTCTGCATGTCCTCTTCAAAAGATGCGGTGAACTTTTTTGATAGTTCAAAGGTTTCCTCTCCGCTTTCCTTTGCCCTGTCTATCACCTTGTCATCAACATCCGTGATATTGGATACATAGTTCACATCATATCCACGGTATATCAGGTAGCGTCTGATAACATCAAAAGAAACGTAACTTCTGGCGTGTCCCAGATGGCAGTGGTCGTAAACCGTGGGGCCGCAAACGTACATATTTACTTTGTTGTTCCGCAGGGGCACAAAATCCTCGGTTTCCCTTGTCAATGTATTGTAAACTCTGAGCACCACAATAAACACCTGATAAATAAAATGCCGAGAGAGAGATTCGAACTCCCGGAAAAACCGCTCTGCAGGCGGTCACATTAGCCACTCTGTCATCTCGGCAGGATGATATCTGAGATTTTAAAAATCCTATACAGCATACTCTATTAATGTATTTATGTGTTCGCATCACTTTATTATCTGTATTTACGTGGCTTCATTTATTATATACTATAACCATGAAAAAATTTATTAATTAATACATTCAATCTTCTTTAATCGGGTAAAAGTGTAAAATGTTTTCTTATTTTTGTCTTCTCTCAGAAGATCAGGAATAAAACGGGTTTCTATAGATGTTTGGGACTATAGATACTCATTCCAGGCTCTTCGGCAGAAATTGAGAACAGAATAAAGGAGTGTTGAAGATAGATGTCCAAAGGGTCTGAAAGGACCTCAGGTACTCTGTCACTCAGGGGGCAGGGTTACATAGCATTGTTAGGTGCGGCATTAACCTTGGTTATTTTATTGTTTGTACTATGGCAGGCTTGCGCTATATATGAAGATAATCTGATACTTAACAAGCAGGTCGAGGTCAATGCGCAATTATCGTCCAATGGAAATTCTCTGGAAAATCGCATAAACAATATTTTGTCTCATCTGGACGGTCTTGATGCTTTTGCAAAGGCTAACCCTACAAAAACTGCATTGGATACACATTTTGAATCATTTGCCTTTGGTTTATACGCAGGTTCGCCCTCTCTGCGCTCCATAGAGATCTACACTAATTTTTCAGAAACCTATGTTTATCCCCTTGAAGACAATGAACTTGTAGCTGAACGCACTCTTGAAGATCTTATCAATGATGAGCGTCCTATCGTTCGCGCGGATCTGCTAAATGCAATTCAAACCAGGGAACCGGTGATCACAGGCCCATATGAGATGCAGCGCGGCGGTCTTGGTATGGCTGCCCGGCAACCGGTCTACATTAATGATTCCTTATGGGGTGTTGTTTCAATGGTCATTGACGTACCACCGCTACTGAGCTCATCAGGTTTGACCACTGCAGATGAAACTATACATATGGCTTTACGGGATGATTCCGGACAGATAATATTTGGTTCAGAGGAAACATTCCAGATGAACCCTTTGATATATCAAGTGACGCTTCCTGAAGGCAGCTGGGAACTCGTAGCTGTCCCAAAAGGCGGATGGGATGAATCCGTGGCCGACACCTTGCTGGTATTTCAAAAAGGCGGCATCATTATTGCTATTCTTCTTACACTGGTTGTCTATCTTTTGCTGAGTTATAGTGTTTCCTTAAAAATGGAAGTAAAAAATCGTACAGCTTCCCTGAAAGAGTCTGAAAGTCGCTATCGTCAGCTATTTGACAATAACTCCGATTCGCTTTTCCTGTTCGATGAAAATGGTAAGATACTGGATGCGAATAAGGTTGCAGAGGATCTTTACGGGTATGACCGTAATCAATTTTTGAATATGAAGGTCCGTGACCTGTCACCGATCAATCTTCGTGATGAAATATCTCCCCTGAAAGAAATTACGGATACTGGCGCACAGTTCCAATGGACCCACTTACGCAGGAACGGAGCGGAATTCCCGGTTCACATAAATGCCAGTCCTATTGAGCTGGATAATAAGAAATACATTCTTGCCAGCGTGAGGGATATTACTGAAAGTAAGGAAGTAGAAAAAGCTCTCACAGAAAGTGAGAGGAGATATAGGCTGCTTACTGACACAGCAAGAGATTTCATAATAGTCCATGATCTGCAGGGCAAGTTGCTCTATGCAAATAAGATTGCTGTGGAATTTAGCGGTTATTCGGAAAAAGAACTTCTGTCACTAAATGTGACACATTTCGTTTCTCCTGCTGAACAGGCAAAAATGTATGAGCGCCGGGACCACCGTGTTGAAAATAACGGGGAGACCTATCTTTATGAAACGGTGTTCGTTGATAAAGATGGAAATGAGATCCCTGTTGAAGTAAGTTCTGTTCCGATGCAGGGAGAAAATCTCAAACCCAGTATCCTTATTGTTGCCCGTGATATCACCGAGCGCAAGATGACACAATCGGCACTCATAAAATCAGAGGAAATGTTTGCTACGGTATTTAATACTGTACCTGACAGCATTATGCTCACGTCTTTTGATGGGAGGATCATCAATGTCAATCAAAGCTTCCTGAAGAACAAAGGCTACAGAATGGACGAGGTCCTTGGTATTTCACTATGTGATCTTACAATTTGGTCTGACCCGGATATATGTAAACAGTATATTCATCAGCTTACTTTCCATGGAGTTGTACGTAATTTTGAGACTGATATTTACACCAAATACGGAGAAAAACACTCGGTTATTATTTCCGGGGATATCATCACAACAGATTCTGAAAAGTATATACTTACTGTATTCAGGAATATCACCGAACTCCAAAATATGGCAGATGAACTAAAGAAAAGCAAATTCCTTCTGGACGAAGTAAGTGAAATAGCAAGCATTGGTGGCTGGAGTCTTGATGTTTCTTCCGGTGAAGTTACATGGACCAACGAGGTGTTCAAAATCCATGATATGGAACCTAGTGGCACTATAAATGTGAACAAAGGTTTGGATTATTACGCTCCAGCTTCTAAAGAAATTATCAGCAAAGCTGTTCAGGATGCAATAGAAAAAGAGCAGCCATATGATCTTGAACTTGAGATCATAACTGCAAAAGGTAATCATAAATGGGTTCGTGCAAGTGGTCGTCCAATTGTTGTTGATAACAAAGTTACAAAAATGATTGGTTCTTTCCAGGATATTACTGATAGAAAACAGACCGAGGTTGAACTCCTTAAACAGGACCGTTTACTCAATGAAATGGGAGACGTGGCAAAAATTGGCGGTTGGGAGTTTGATGTTCTGGCAGGTACGTCTACATGGACTCGCGAAGTTGCAATGATCCACGGTTTAGATCCTGATACAGGTGCAAGTGTAGATATGAGTTTGGAATATTATCCGCCTCAATCACGTGAAATAATTTCGAAGGCTTTCCAGAATGCTGTTGAAAAGGGAGAAGCTTATGACCTTGAGCTTGAATTCTTTTCTGCAAAAGGTGTGCATAAATGGGTAAGGACGGGTGGACAGCCTGTTTTTGAAGACGGGAAAATTGTTAAAGTAGTTGGATTTTTACAGGACATCACTCATCTTAAAAAAGTAGAGTTAGAACTCCAGAAAGAGAGGGTGCTTCTGGATGAAGTTGGTGATATTGCAAAGATCGGAGGATGGGAGTTCGATGTCATAACCGGAGAAGGTACATGGACACCTGAAGTTGCAAAAATACACGGTTTAGATCCTGGTGTTCCTACAAATAAGGATATTGGAGTGAGTTTGTTTGTCTATGAATCACAGGAGAAAATTAAGGCTGCTATCCAGAATGCGATTGACAATGCAGAACCTTATGACCTTGAACTGGAACTGATATCTGCAGACGGTGTTAATAAATGGGTGCGTACCATTGGCCGTCCGGTTGTGAAAGACGGCAAGGTTGTGAAGCTGACCGGATCAATGCAGGATATAACCGAACGTAAGTTAGCTGCTGACATGTTACGGGAAAGTGAGCTTCGGGTAAGAAAGAAGCTGAACGCCATTCTGGAACCGGAAGGAGATCTTGGAGAACTGGAACTTGCTGATATAGTTGACATCAAGGCCCTGCAAGAGCTAATGGATGAATTTTACCAGCTGACCAAAATGGGTGGAATGGCTATACTTGATCTTAAGGGTAATGTCCTTGTAGACATTGGGTGGCAGGACATATGCACGAAATTCCATCGGGTTCACCCGCAGACCTGCAAGCATTGTATTGAAAGTGATCTTGAGCTGACCCGGGGTGTAGAACCAGGGACGTACAAATTCTACAAGTGCAAGAATCATATGTGGGATATGGTAACCCCTATCGTGCTGGGTGGTGTGCATATAGGTAATTTGTTCGTTGGCCAGTTTTTCCTCGACGACGAAGAAATACCCTATGATACATTCAGGCTTCAGGCAGAGAAATATGGCTTTGATGAAAAACAGTACTTAGAAGCACTTGAAAAGGTTCCACGCTGGAGCAGGGAATCCGTAGATTCTCTGATGACCTATTACGCGCTTCTGACCAACCTGATATCCACATTAAGTTATAGTAATGTAAAACTTGCAAGAACCCTTAACGAGCGTGATGAACTGCTCTCCTCGCTTCATGAAAGTGAAAGCAGGTTCCGTGCAACATTCGAACAGGCAGCTGTGGGAGTGATCCTATCTTCATTGGATGGTGGTTTTATCCAGATGAATCAGCGTTTTTGTGATATTTCAGGATATTCTTGTGAAGAACTCATAATAATGAATTTTGCAGATTTTACCTCTCCGGAAGATATTGAAAAAGAAACACTTCTGGTTGAAGAGCTGGTTTCAGGAAAAAGACGGGATTATTCCATAGAAAAACGTTTTATTTGCAAAGGTGGACGAATGCTATGGGTTAATGTAACCGTCGCCTTAGTGAAATCTTCAGATGGAGAACCTTTGTACTTTATCGGAATGGTAGAGGATATAGATAGTCGTAAACTGGCCGAAGCAGAGATTGAACTGAAAAGCAATGCTCTGGAAAATTCACTGAATGGTTTCAATATTATTTCTTCAGATGGTACATTTGTTTATGCAAACAAGGCTTACATCAGGATGTGGGGATATGATACTCTTAATGATGTATTGGAATCTTCTCCAAGTTCTTATTTTAAATATCCGGAAATTGCTGTTGACATCTTTAACAAGTTGAGGGAAAATGGTGAATGTACCTTTGAGTTTACAGCTTTACGTAAAGATGGTTCCACTTTTGAAGCCTTGATGTATTCCCAGCTCTTCAAAGATACAGATGACAATGAGATCTATATGGGAACTTCTATTGACATCACTGATAGAAAAGAGGCCGAAGCAGAGATCCTTCAATATACAGAACGTTTGAATATGCTTCATGCTATTGATAAAGGAATAATCTCTTCAACATCTTCTGAAGATATAATTAATAGTGTATTGAAGAATCTGCGTGAATTGATCTCATGTCCAATTGTGCGCTTGAGGGCAATGGACTATGAAAGAAACGATACTGTTGTTTTGGCTATGGATTCTGAATACGATTCTGAATTAAAAGTTGGAACTCATGAATATATAATGCCCTCTCCTACTCTGGATAAATTAAAATCCGGTTCATCTGTGATTGTTCCGGATCTCTATTCTTATGATTCATACAACCATGAACTCATAGCAAAATTCAGAAACGAAGATGTTCGTTCGGTTCTTATTGCACCATTAATTATTGAAGGAGAACTAATGGGAGTCTTAAATCTCTCTTCTTTTGAAGTTGATTTCTTTACAGAAGAGCATCGGGCTATAGTAGAAGAAGTTGCAACCCAACTCTCTATAGCTATCCACCACTCACGTCTGAACGACCAGATACGCCAGCATGCAGATGAGCTTGAGCAGCGTGTGGCTGAACGTACAGAACAACTTGAAGATGCAAATAAGGAACTCGAAGCCTTCACATATTCTGTTTCTCACGACCTGCGTGCTCCGCTGAGAGCCATTGACGGTTTCTCAAGAATAATTACAGAGGACTACGAACCAATTATGGATGACGAAGGAAAGCGTCTTCTCAATGTAATAAGGGATAATACCCAGAAGATGGACAAACTGATTACAGATCTACTGGCTCTTTCCAGGGTTGGAAGAAATGAGATGAGTTGCGTCCTAATAAATATGGATGCTATGGTAAGATCTGTTTTCAATGATCTGATTCCAGATGAAAACAAAAATCGCACTGTGCTAAATGTTTCTGATCTTCCGGAGAGTTATGCGGACCCTGCCCTTATAAAACAGCTATGGGTAAATCTGCTATCCAATGCCATCAAATACAGCTCTACAAGGGACAAAGGTGTCGTAGAGGTCGGAGCTTATATTAAAGATGGGACAAATGTTTACTATGTAAAGGATAACGGTGTGGGCTTTAATCCTAAATACTCTCACAAACTCTTTGGGATATTCCAGCGCTTGCATAGTGAAAAAGAATTCCCCGGAACTGGTGTGGGGCTTGCAATTGTACAGCGCATAGCAAGAAGACATGGCGGAGATGTCTGGGCAGAGAGTGAACTTGATAACGGTGCAACGTTTTACTTTTCATTACCTATAAAACAGGGAGATGATGTGTGTGGAGAATGAAGTGGAAATCGTACTTGTAGAGGATAATCAAAATGATATGGAACTAGCTCTCAGGGCACTAAAAAAGAACAATATTGCAAACAATATTGTAGTTCTGGGTGATGGGGAACAGGCACTTGATTATCTGTATTGCAAAGGTGAATATGCAGAACGTGATCCAACTATGAATCCTCGTCTTATTTTACTTGACCTGAAACTCCCAAAGATGGATGGTCTTGAGGTTCTGAAGGAAATAAAGAGTGATCCTGAGAAGAAAATGATCCCTGTTGTTATGCTCACTTCATCAAAAGAAGAATGTGACATTGTTGAAAGCTATCGACTGGGAGTTAACAGTTACATCGTAAAACCCGTGGATTTCGATAACTTCGTGGAAGCAATAAGAAATATTGGTTTCTACTGGCTGTTGATGAATGAGCATCCTATAACTAAGAGGAAATTGTGATATGGAAAGCGAATCCGGCCTGAGGATATTGTTTGTTGAGGATGTTCCATCAGATACGGAACTGGCAGAGAGGATACTGCGAAAGGACGGTTTGGTCTTCAGCTCGACCAGAGTGGAAACCGCCGATGAATTCCTGATAAAGCTAGCAGAGTTCAAACCTGATCTTGTCATCTCAGACTACAGTCTTCCTGCATTTGATGGCATGCAGGCTCTGAAGTTGCTTCTGGAGCATGATAAAAGTCTCCCTTTCATCGTCTTTACAGGTTCTCTTAACGAGGAAACAGCAGTAAAATGCATGAAAGAGGGAGCAACGGATTATGTTCTCAAGGACCGTATCAAAAGACTGCCTTTCTCAGTAAGGGAAGCCCTTGACAAAAAAGAAGCCCTGTTAGCAAAAGAAATTGCCGAATACTCATTATTTAAAAGTGAGGAACGATTAAAACTTGCAATGGAGGTTTCAGGTCAGGGTTTCTGGGACTGGGACATGGATACCGATAAAGTATATTTCAGTCAGGGATGGTATTCCATGTTTGGATACGACCCGGGTGAACTGCCAGAAACGTTTGATGCGTGGAAGTCCATATTACATCCGGAAGACAGGGATGTTGTTCTTTCCAGATTACTTGACAATCTGCGGCACAGGGAAATATTCCAGATGGATTTCAGGATGTGCTCAAAGAATGGTGAATGGATATGGGTCACAGGCCATGGGAAACCGTTCGATATCGATGAGAACAACGTTCCTCACAGGGCAATTGGCACCTGCATTGACATTACTGATCAAAAACTTGCCGAGCAACAGATGTTAAAAGCTAAGATGGCTGCAGAGGAGGCTAATCAGTACAAGAATGAGTTGCTGGCAAACATCACCCATGAACTGAAAACTCCTTTAAGTTCAGTGATCGGCTTTTCTGATGTATTGCTTGACGGAATGCCCGGCCAGTTGAACAATGACCAGAAAGAGTATCTTTCAATAATCAACAGGAGCGGAAGCCGGCTACTTGAGCTTGTCAACAGGATGCTGGATATCTCTATGATAGAATCCGGTAAGATGGATCTGAGCTATGAAAGTTTCAATCCCGATTATGTTCTTTCCATCGTCCTTAAAAGGACCAGTTCGATGGCTGCCAAGAAGAATATTTGCATGAATTCCGTGATTGAGCCGGGTTTTGAAGAGATCATAGCCGATGCTGACAAGGTCACTGAGATGCTCTATAATATTGTGGAAAACTCTATTAAGTTCACTCACGAGGGCGGCAGGATATCAATATCTGTAAAGGGGAATGGCGGGAATGTCTACTTTGCAGTTTCGGATACAGGAATTGGAATTAAGCAGGAGGATATGGAAAGGATATTCGAGCCTTTCGTGCAGGTTGACGGCTCAGCAACCCGCAAACATGGTGGTGTTGGTCTTGGCCTTATGCTTGTCAGGGAATATGCAAAAATGCACAATGGCGAGGTTACAGTGGAAAGTGAATATGGAAAAGGCAGCACTTTCACGCTGAAACTCCCTAGGGTTCCTGAAAACCTGAAGCACGCACAAACAAGTACGGTCGGGGATTCAGGTTGAAATAATAAGTTGAAAACTTAATTCCAGATCAATCAAACTGATAATCACACCAGTCAACAGTCCCTGGCCTGAACTCTTCTTCAAGTTCCTCAGTATCACCGTTACGGAGTCCCCTGATTATCTTCATGATATTCTTCAAGGTTTTTTCTGCACTTTCGTCAGTGGTGTTAATTTCAAAAACCCTGTCGCACCACTCCACAGATTCTGCAAGAATGATGTCAAGAGCTTCAGCTTCGAGGTTCTCCTTTATCTTCTCTTCGGAATAGTTCCTTTTTTCAAGTCTTCCTTTCAGCACAGCAGGGTCTGTCCTGAGTACGATGACAATATCAGCAATATGGTGAGAAAGATGGCTGTCAACGATGGTCACAGCAGACGATCTGTCCTGAAGCTCCAGAACCCTGTCGTATACCATATCCATATCAGCAACAACACAGTCCCTTTCGGTATCTGTTTCAGAGTAGAGCTTCTCTTCCTTGATGAGTTCATTAAGGTGAATGACCTGATAGAGCCTCTCTTCCTCAAGCATTCTGGTAACTGATGTCTTTCCAGTTCCCGGTGTTCCTGTGATACCGATAAGCATAGTTAAGAATAAGCCTTCAAGTGCTTAATTATTGTGATGGTTCCCACTAGTCTGAAATCCTGGAAGGCTCTATCCAGAACTCATGGTTTCTTGCAGAATCTACGGACTTTCGTGCACCAGTCCAGCGTTTTCTCCAGGATGCTTCCCATGGTTTTGTTTTCGGGTTAATTCCATATTTTCCCAAACTGATCCTTCCGTATTTTAATTTTGTTTTTAGTGAAATTTCAGGGATTCCTCTATTCAATCTAAAAATTAGTTGCAGAGGAACTACTCTGCAAGTATTGAAAAAGTCCGCTGATTAGTTCCTGTTCTTTTCCTCAGCAATTTTCAGGAAATTCCTTACGATCTTCTTTCCTTCCTCTGTGAGTATGGATTCAGGATGGAACTGCACACCGTAAACGGGATATTCCCTGTGCTCGACTGCCATGATTATATCATCATCGGTCTTTGCGGTGACTTTGAGTTCCTCTGCCAGTTTATCAATGGCAAGTGAATGATATCTGCCGCCCTTGAACTTATCTTCAAGTCCTTCAAAAAGCCGGGAATTCTCATGGTTGATGTCGGATGTTTTCCCATGAACCGGCCCTCCTTTTGCATGGCCTATGGTGCCGCCAAAGGCAGTGTTGATGGCCTGGTGTCCGAGGCAAACTCCAAGTACAGGTATCTCTGGTCCGAACTCCCTGATAACATCAAGACAGGAACCAATATCCTCTGCCTTGTGTGGCGTACCGGGTCCGGGTGACACAACAATAGCGTCAGGTTTCATTTCCCTGATCTCATCCAGTGTGATGGTGTTTGGAACAACAACGGTGTCCGGCTCGTAGATGGAAACATAGTCCACAAGGTTCCAGACAAAGGAATCCTTGTTATTGATGAACAAAATTTTCATTGTTTACCTCCTATAGCCTTTATCATTGCAGCCATTTTCCTTTCGGTTTCGTTGTATTCGTATGTCGGGTCAGAATCAGCCACAACACCGGCGCCTGCCTGCACATATGCTGTGTTGTTCTTGATGAGCACTGTCCTTATGACAATGGCGAAGTCTGCATCGCCGTTCCATGAATAGTAACCGACACCGCCACCATAGATTCCTCTGGATTCAGGTTCAAGGTCATCAATTATTTCCATTGCCCTTATCTTCGGAGCACCTGAAAGTGTACCTGCCGGGAATATGGCACGTGTGGCATCGAACTGGTCACACTCATCCCTGAGTTCTCCGCTGACTGTACTCTCGATATGCTGGAGGTGGGAGTATTTCACCACGCTCATGAGGTCGTCAACTTTTACGGTTCCACCTTTTGAGACCATTCTTACATCATTGCGTCCGAGGTCAACAAGCATAACATGTTCAGCACGCTCTTTCTTGTCACTGAGCATATGCTGTGCAAGTTCTCTGTCCTCTTCATCATTATTACCGCGCGGGCAGGTTCCTGCGATTGGGTTTGTGATGACTTTCCTGTCAAAGACTGTCATAAGGGTTTCAGGACTTGCACCTACGATGCCTATGTCCTTGAAGTTGAAGATGTACATGTAAGGGCTTGGATTGATATTCCTGAGCCTGATGTAGAGTTGCAGTGGTGTCTGCTTCATTTTCACAGTGTACCTGCGGGAAGGAACAACCTGGAATATATCGCCGTCAATGATATGCTGTTTTGCAATTCTCACAGCTTCTTCGTAAGCCGCCTGGTCCATGTTGGCAACCGGCTTCTCGGTATCTGCCGCAGGAATATCCTCAATGATACTAATGACTGAAGCCATCTGAAGCGATCTTTCCATAAGCTGAGCTTCAGAAACTGCATGCTCGTAAACATCATTGAGGTCGCTTGATTCTGTAACGAATGGTGTGATTACGATGTATGTCTCGTTGGTGATATGGTCAAAGATAAAGGTCTTTGACATGATGGCAAAGTGCATGTCAGGTACATCAGCATCAGGTTTCTTGTCCCGGTCTAACCATGAATCGTAAACAAGGTCGTAGCTGTTGTAGCCGATTGCTCCGCCAAGGAATGTCTGCCTGTCGAAACGTTTCTGGTTCAGGAGCCGGGTGCCCGTGCTTGTAGGATATATTTTCCTGAAAGCTGCAAGGGCATCATCGCCTTCGCTGGCCTTTACTCTGAACTTGCCACCGATAAGTGACTCCACGTTTCCCATTGCCTTGAGCTTGCTGTAGATGTACTTTGTAAGTTCTGAGTTCATCTGGCACTCGATGGTAATGTATCTGTCTTTGATTGACACGACCATCTCAGGTTCGTAGCCTACGAATGAGTACCTTGCATGCCTTTTTTCTTTCTCCACGGATTCAAGCAGATAGGAATGTCCTGCATTCTGCAGGGTTGCATAGAGTTGCAACGGGCTGCAAATGCTATCCACTTTTGTCATGAGCTGCACGATTGCAGGCTTCTGTGAATTTTCAACGAGGGTTTTGAAATCCTCTTTATTAAGATCAAAATCAACCATTGATACACCTTGCTTCTTCTATAAACCTGCACACCTTTGCAGGGTCTTTCTTTCCATCTGTTTCCACACCGGAAGCGGTATCTACGGCAAAGGGCATTACTTTGCAAACCGCATCCCTGACATTCTCAGGCTTAAGCCCTCCGGCAAGTATCACCGGAGCTTCCGTGTTCTCTACTATCTCTCTGCTTACGGACCAGTCGTGCACAAGTCCTGTGCCACCGCTTGCGCCTGCCTTGCCGGAATCAAGGAGAATGCCGTCTATCAGGTCATTCTCATAGAGTGACTCAATCTCTGACATCATTTCAGATGGCAGTTCCCTGCATTCCACCGGAACGACAAATGTTCTGATCATCTTCTGGTGTGTGTTGTTACGTATGATCGCTATTTCATCTGCGCTGAGATCGTTGTGTAGCTGAACTACATCCGGGTTGACCTTTTCAATAAGTTCCAGTGCATCCTGTCCGTTTGATGGCATTATCACAAGCACGGAGTCAACAAAGACCGGTACTTTCCTGACAAGTTCTGCGGCGGTCTGTGCATCCAGTTTCCTGGGAGTATTCACAGGAACCTCTGTGATGAAACCCACAGCATCGGCTCCACAGCTTACTGCCAGTTCAATGTCCTCAGCAGTTTTCATTCCACATATCTTAACTCTGGGCAGATGCTTCATCTATGACTCCCTGAATGTTGTCGTCATCACTGAATTCGATGAGTTTTGCCAGTGCTTTGCCGCTGTCAAGTACTTCCTCTACCATAGGAATTGCTTCCTTGACCGAGGCTGCCTTGCCGGCAACATAAAGGGCTGCGGCTGAGTTCATTACAATGATGTCTCTCTTCGGACCCTTCTCACCCTTCAATATTCTTATTATATCTATTGCATTCTCCTTAGGTGTGCCGCCTGCAATATCCTCAGGAGTTGCTCTCTTGATTCCAAGTTCTTCAGGTGTCAGTGTGTAAGTTGTAATGTTTCCATCTTTTAGCTCAGCAACGTATGTTTCTGAGAAGTTGGATATCTCATCCATCCCGTCACCGTGGACTACCATTGCCCTGTCAACTCCGAGCTTTTTCATTACCTGGGCAAAAGGCTCGCAGAGACTCTTGTCAAACACACCTACAAGCTGCACTTTTGCATTTGCAGGATTGGTGAGTGGTCCGAGTATGTTAAAAACTGTCCTTACTCCCATTTCCTGTCTGATCGGTCCAACCCTTTTCATTGCAGGATGGAAGATCGGTGCGAACATGAACCCGATTCCTTTCTTCTCGATGGACTGCGTTACTTCTTCAGGTGCTTTATCCACTTTAATTCCGAGTTCTCTCAGGACATCGGCACTACCGGAAAGTGAAGTTATTGAGCGGTTGCCGTGCTTTGCAACGGCTACACCGGCTGCTGCGGTAACGATTGCAGAGGCAGTTGAGATATTGATGGTGTTGCGCTTGTCTCCGCCGGTTCCAACAACATCCACAAGTGCGCCTTCAACTTTCGGAGCGATCGTGTTTGCAGCTTTCTTCATACCGGTTGCAAAACCCGCGATCTCATCCGGGGTCTCTCCCTTCATTTTAAGAGCAATGAGGAGGCCGCCTATCTGTGCGTCTGTGGCCTCTGTGAATATTTTTGTGATCGCATCCTCTGCTTCTGTAATTGTGAGGTCCTGCTTTTCACTTACCTTCCTGATGTAGTCTTTCATGTTAGCACCTTTGAACGCATCAATGTATATTTATGTACAACAGTGGTTAAAGATGCTTAATTGTATTTAAGGATTATGGCTTTGGAGGGTTTGTGTAAAAATGGTATTTTGATTTGACTTTAACGCAAACTAAATTTCAAAATTTGCTTTTTTTGTATTTTCGTAAAGTAGTTTAGTCTCCCTCTTTAAAAATCATAATTAAAAAACAGCACTTCAAACATATTTTGTATATACAGTAATTTTTAAGTAATTTGTATCCTTTTGGACAGCAAATCTCATTTAATTCTAATATTGGTGATAAATAATGAAAATAAGAGTTGTAAGTTCAAAAGAAGAGATCAATAACCTCGGTTCTAATGAAGAAATGATCCATCTTGCGTTCAGGCCATCAAATACAGATATCCTAACACTCATAACAAACTGCCCGAATGTGAAAGCACTCCACATACCAACTTCCTACATAAGAACAATTTCCAAATCCACTCAGATGTTTTTGGATATGAGAGGTATTGCACTCATAGAGGGTGATGTATGGGGTCACAGAAAGGATATCAATGAATACTCTGAAGTTTCAGAAAGTGTATATGAACGCTTTGATCAGTACAGAGCAGATGGTCTTTCGGATGATGAAATTGCAGCAAAGATGGAACGCGAACTTCATATGAGCACTGATCTGATCAAGTTCCTGCTTAAAAACAGAAATTAAGGTTTATTCAGATAACTGAATACCTTATTCTTTTTACACAAAGCCGGCTTTGAAGGCTTTAGACGATATTGTCTGCTACATACGCTACGTTAAAAAAAGTGTAGTAAATCTTCACCTTTTCAGCACATCAACTATCTTGACCCATTTCCTGGTCATAATGACAGTGGTGTTGGTCTGATTTACTATTTTTTCCGGGAACACTCCGAGCAGGAAGTTCTTAAGGAACGGACGGTTCGTGGCTCCGATGAAAACCACATCGTTCCTGTCAGCTTCTGAGGCTATGGTCTTTGTCACATTGCTGGAAACCATAAATTTAGGTGTGGTCCTGATCCCTTCAAAGGATGGCTTGATCTCTGCAAAATGAGCGTCTGCCTGCTCTTTTATCTCAGGGGTTTTTCCAACATGCAGAAGTGTTATCTCTGCATCTTCCTGCTTTGCGATATCCTTGGCAAGTTCGGCTGCAAGGGATGAGTGTGGTCCTCCTGCGGTTGGCAGCAGTATCTTATTGATGCTTGGTACATCCTTCCTGCCGAATCTGACGATGGTAACATCACATTTTGCTTTAAGCATTATCATATCAATGGTGCTTCCAAGAATGAAGTCGCTCCTGAATGTCCTTCCTCTCCAGCCCATGAGCACCAGGTCCGGCTTTTCTTCCTCAATGGTGTCAAGGATGTTCTCGGATGCTTTCCTGCCCACCTTAACGACTCCTCCGGCCGGGACATCGGTCATTTCCACCAGCTTACGTATGAAATCCCTTCTCTTCTCAATAGATTGATCTGCTGCTGAAAGCGGGGTGGATTCAGGAAGTGTGACAACCTCTACGAATATAATATGTGCATCCTTGGCTTTGGCAATGGAACTGGCAAGTTTTGCAAGCATTGAAGCCGTTGCCATATTCTTTACCGGGACAAGGATCTTGTAGCCTTCAGGCTCAATGGGCTTTTCCTCATAGACCTTTCTCTTGCTTGGCAAACTTCTTTTCTTGACTTCTTTTTCAGAATATGTATAATAGATCATGGAACCCATTATCAACCATGCTACTGTTACGATTATCACAAATGTGGCATGTTCCATTTCAGTGATAAGGTAATATCCGATTGCTATCTGTGATACGATGGCAAGTATCGGGAGATATGGCGTAAGCGGCATCTTGAAAGCTCTTTTGATATCAGGCCGCCTGAGCCTGAGAATTATCAGTACCGAGTTTACCATGACAAAAAGTATGATGAACATTACATCAGCCACTGTAGCCACTGCTTCTATCGGAACAAGTGCCATGAGTGCTATAATGATAAAACTAAAGAAAATAGCAAAATGCGGAGTTCTGGTCTTCTCATTGATCCTGGAAAGTGCCTCCGGTAAAAATCCCATTCTTCCAAGTGCGAATGCAACCCTTGATGATGAATACACTGTTGCGTTCATGGCACTGAGGGTTGAGACAAGTCCGCCAATAATTATTGCCACAGCACCATAGGGCATTATCTGGTCAGCAACCCTTATCATGCTGAACTCACCCAGTTGTCCAAGGTACATCCAGCTTGGAATGTCTGTACTGATGCTGCCGATAAGTGCGAAGGCCACCAGGATGTAGATTATAACCGCCGTCCAGAGCGAAATTATGACTGCAAGGGGAATATTCTTTTCCGGATCCTTTACCTCTTCACCACTCTGGACTATGATCTCATAACCTTCAAAGGCGATGAAAGTGAAGCCCATGGCAACAAGCACACCGGTTATTCCATTGGGCATGAAAGAAGGATCAAGGGTGTATGAAGTGATCCAGTCCGGTTGTGTGAGTGTTCTGTAAATGCCGAACCCTGCAAAGACCAGCAGGATGAACATTTTGAACAGTGTGATAAATCCTCCAAACCTTCCGCTCTCTTTTGCGCCAAGATAGTTGAGATAGGTCATCAGAGTGACAATGCCCACTGCGGATATTTTGATCACAGTGGCCTGAGGTATTTGTTCAAAACCGAAGAACATTACAAGGAATTCTGAAAAAAAAGCACCGAATGTAACTGCATAAAGTGCACAGGCGATCGTATGGGCTATCCAGTTTATCCATCCTGCAAAAAAAGCAAAGTGGTCTCCCAGGGCTTCTTTTACCCATATGACGCCGCCACCTGCTTCAGGCAGTGCAGAACCAAGTTCTGCATAAGCAAGTCCGGTAAATGTAGCTATAACTCCGTTAAGCAGGAATGCAAGCAGTACGGCAGGTCCGGCAATTCCTGTGGCAAAACCTGTCAGCGCAAAGATACCGGCTCCTATCATGCCGGCAATACCTATCATTGTAATATCAAAAAGTGTCAGGTCCCTGCTGAGACTAACACGTACTTTATCCTGCTCCATTCAGAAAATCTACTCTCTGATTCTTAAAGAAGTTTTCTACACTCCTCTCCTCCCTGTGTTTTGGACACGTTCTTAATGAAGATTCAGGCTGCTTTCACAGCTAGCTCTACCTTTCTCGGTAAGTCTGTATGACTTCATGTTCATGCTCTTTGAGGATAGTTCAGGGCCTGCGCAGACCTTTGAACAGCCCTTGCAGCCACCTGTGCAACCTGCCGCATTCTCAATGCAGCATTCAATGTCGCCTTTCTTTTCCATTATCCTGAGAAGATCTCTGAACTCATCCTGCCGCAGGTTGAGCCTGTCAGCAATTGTGCGAATGGTGAGATTCTCTCTGGAATCCATCATCTCTGCCATTCTTTTAAGGAAATACCTGTAACCAACAACCATTATGCTCCCTCCCTGAATACAAGTACTTCGTTAAGTGAGAACCTGTCCCTCCAATACAGGATACCTGCAAGTGAAAGCAGTCCCAGATAGATGCCCGGCCTGAATGTTTCCATTACGCTCCAACCTTCATAATCGTCAGGAACTATGAACGAGTCAAGCAGGTTTCCACCCATGATTAGCAAATAGACTGCCGCAAATATCAGTGACATCAGTATTCCTACGTAAACAAAAGATACTCCTGCGTTAATTCCCTGAAGCATCTCCCTGAGTCCGTTAAGGAATACTGCACCAATCACCAGAAGACAGAATCCTCCTAATATGTCTCCCGGAATGAACAATAGTCCTGCCATTCCTGTATCGATTCCAAGACCCTCCACAATGTGCAGGAGTCCGAAGAAAGCATACAGCACTCCTGCGAGCGCTGCAAATGCTATTTCTTTATTGCCGTAACTTCTTGTCATATCTATTATCTCCCTTTAGTTTCAGGTCATAGTATCAGGCCAGCAGCCCCACGCGTGTCCCGACCTGGTATATTACAAATGCAAATCCCCATGCCAGTGCGGTTCCGTAAGCCAACTGGAAAAGTGTCCATTTCCATGACCCTGTTTCTCTTTTGATTACACCTATACAGGCAAAACATGGCACGTACAGAAGGGTAAAAACCATGAGCCCAAGCGCTGCAAGAGGTGTCATTGCTCCGGCTGCGAGTATGTTTGAGAGACTTTCCTCGTCTTCACCGACTCCGTAAAGCACGCCCATAGAACCGACGACTATCTCCTTTGCCACAACACCGAATAGAAGCGCAACTGCTATCTTCCAGTCAAATCCAAGCGGTGCGACCAGAGGTTCGAGCGCCTGTCCTATCATTCCTATTACAGATTGAGTAGTGCCGTAAACCTCTTCGGAAGCGAATGCTCCTGTGCTTCCGGGAGCGGGAATTGATGCCAAAAGCCACACACCGACCACACCGATCAGGATGATGGTTCCGGCTTTCTTGAGGTATATCTTTCCTCTCTCCCACATGTGAATGAGGCTTCCCTTAAGGGTTGGTATCTTATATGACGGGAGTTCCATGATGAAAGGTGCGTCCTCTCCTCTGAGAATTGTACTGCGCATGAGCTTTGCACTTACAACTGCGACCAGGATGCCAAGAGCATACAGACCGAAGATCACAACTCCTGCGTCTCTGCCAAAGAACGCTCCGGCCAGGAGAACATAAACCGGAAGCCTTGCTCCGCAGGACATGAACGGAGTTATCAGGATGGTGATGAGCCGGTCCCTTGTGTCTTCAATGGTACGGGTTGCCATAATGGCAGGGACGTTACATCCGAATCCCATAACAAGGGGTATGAAAGATTTTCCGTGAAGCCCGAACTTGCTCATGACCTTGTCCATTATGAATGCAGCTCTTGCCATGTAACCGCTGTCTTCCATAAGGGATAGCATGAAGAAGAGCAGGAGGATGTTTGGAAGGAATATGATAACTGAACCTACACCTGCTATCATTCCTTCTCCAACAAGGGATGCCATCCACGGAATCGGGATTGCGGTTGTAGCTGTTTCTGCCATCCACCCGAAGAATATGTCAATTATATTCATGAACGGGGTTGCAAAGGTGAAAGTGACCTCAAAAGCCGCCCACATAAGTGAGAGGAATATTGGTATTCCCAGGGCTTTGTTTGTCACAACTCTGTCAACCATGTCCGAACCGCTGAGGTGGGATGTATTGATATTACAGACCTGTCTCAGCATTGTCTGTATGGTCTTGTATCTCTGGTCAGCAACCTTTGCCTCAAGGACATCGGCATCGGTTTCGTTCAGTATTCTCTGTATTTCCGGGTAACTATCACTCTCCTTAGCTTTCTTTATTATGTTCTCGTCGCCCTCAAGCAACTTCAAACCGAACCATCGTGAAGGATAATGTGCAAAATACGGGTCACTGTCAAGGATAACTCCCAGTTTGTCCGCTTTATCTTCGATCTCATCATCATAGGTGAATACGTTCTCTGTGACCCGTGTCTTGTGTAACTCACCGGAGATAGCATCAAGAAGTCCTTCGATGCCGTTCCCCTTGCTTCCGATCGTGGAAACTACCGGGACTTCCAGGAATTCCTGCATCTTTTTTTCATCGATGTTGTCACCTTTTGCAAGGGCAAGGTCTGTCATGTTAAGCGCAATTATGAGCCGGACACCAAGTTCCATCAACTGGGTTGTGAGGTACATGTTCCTCTCAAGGTTGGTTGCGTCGATGACCTGAACAACCACGTCCGGCTTTTCTTCTATAATGAAGTCCCGGGCTATGATCTCGTCAAGTGAGTAAGCTGTAAGACTGTATGTGCCCGGAAGGTCCACTATCTCCATCATCACATCATTGTGCACTCTTTTACCGATCTTGCGTTCCACCGTAACGCCGGGCCAGTTGCCCACATGCTGTTTTGAACCGGTAATTGCGTTGAATATGGATGTCTTTCCGACATTCGGGTTCCCGGCCAGTGCAACAGTAATTTTTTCTGTCATTCTACCACCATTGTCACAATTTTCCTGCGCTACTCAAGAACCTCTACAAGAACAGTTTCAGCTTCCCTTTTCCTGAGGGAGAGGTTGTAACCTTTTAGCTTGAATTCAACCGGGTCGCCTAAAGGTGCCCTTCTGATTACGTCTACTCTTGTACCGGGAGTAAGTCCCATGTCCAGGATCCTCTTTCGTGAGGATTTCTGGCCTGTTACTTTCAGAACCTTCACAGAGGTGTCAGGTTCTATGAAATCCAGTGTTTTTTCATTCATGTTATGACCTTTTGTTTGTTTACTTTTAGTAGGTAAGCCTAACATGATTAATTTAGTATATACTCTTTTTGGTACACTTTTTTTAATTGAATGATTTACTATGTGTAGTGTTAAAAACTTAAATTAGAATTGGCAACACGCCTGCATGATTGTGTTTTTAGAGCAGCAAAGCTCAAAACCAATCAAAAATAACTCTGAAACGTCTGTTCTGTAGTATTTTTACCTCTGAAACTCAAAGAGCGGTTAAACTGATTTCCCGTAAGTCATGAATAACCTGAGTTATCCCGAAGGGTCCTGCGAAGCCGGCGCTTTCCCATCAGAAAAAACAAAATGTTCTGCAAACAGCTTGTACTTAAGTCTCAGGATTTCTACATAACCAAAAAGTCGAATTGATTCAAAAAAGAATAATAAAAAGAAGAGCTGAAGACCATTACTGGTCTTCTATGAGTTTGTATATCTTTTCCATGTCAAGGCAGCTTTCAACTACTCTGGCAAGTTCCTCATAAGCCTCATCTTCTGTGGTCACAGTTTCAGGGTGATACTCCACACCTTTCTTTTCAGTAAGATATATCATGAGGGCATGGCGGATGTTCTCGTTCTCGAAAAGTCCGTGCAGGTATGTGCCTACTACGGTTCCGCTCTCATCAATGCTGCCGTCATCTCCGAAAACCGTTCTTGGGGTTTTTGTTGCGCCCATGTGGATCTCGTATCCCCATATCTCATCACCTTTGATGTGGTTGAATATAGGTCCGTCAGCGACAATTTCCTTTTTGACCTGAATGGTCTTCTTTTTATATTCGCCAAATGAAGTTTCAGTTTCCAGAAGACCGAGACCTTCGTAATCAGCCTCGACTCCATTCTCCACGCCTGAATCGTGGATGAGCTTTCCAAGCATCTGGTAGCCGCCGCAAATTCCGAAAATGACTGCCTTGCCTTTGAGGTTCTTGATCTGCACGTCCATGCCGCTCGCCTGAAGATCAAGGTAGTCACTGACTGTGTTCTTTGTTCCTGGAATGATAACGCAATCCGGGTTGCCAAGATTCTCGTCAAGGTCCACGTATCTGACTTTTGCGATTCTCTCAAGCGGCTCGAAATCAGTGAAATTTGAAATTCTTGGAAGACGGATCACTGCGATGTCGATGTCATTGACATCTTCGCTCTCTTCACGGCCTTTTTTCTTCTTCCTGATAGCCATTGAATCTTCAGATGGGATCTTGAGCTTGTAATATGGCAGAACTCCGAGAACCGGAACTCCTGTGAGATCCTCAAGCTGCTTAAGTCCGGGTTCAAGGATCGCAGGGTCGCCTCTGAACTTGTTAATGACAAAACCTTTGAGGTTCTTTGCGACATCTTCCGGCAGCAGTGCCTTTGTGCCGTAAAGGCTTGCAAATACTCCTCCTGATTCGATATCTCCTACAAGGATGATAGGTGCCTGTGTGATGCGTGCGGTTCCCACGTTGACGATATCGCGGTCGTAAAGGTTAATTTCTGCGGCGCCGCCTGCGCCTTCCATAACGATGAGGTCATACTCAGATTCAAGTCTTTCAAGAGCGCCTCTGAGCACACCGTGCATTTCCTCGATGGAATCATAGTAATTTCCGGCGGACTTGTCTGCATATGGTTCTCCAAGTACGATGACCTGCGATGTCCTGTCTCCTTTTGGCTTTAGAAGCACCGGATTCATGTCTGCCGTTGGTTCAACTCCGGCAGCTTTGGCCTGGATCGCCTGGGCAATTCCAATTTCCTTTCCATCTTTTGTTATCCATGAATTCAGGCTCATGTTCTGGGCCTTAAATGGTGCAACCTTGTATTTTCTGGACAGTATCCTGCACAGTCCCGTGACCATTATGCTTTTGCCAACGTCTGATGCAGTGCCTAGTACCAGTAATTTCTTTGCATTTTTCTTGTTTTCCATTGCAACCGCCCTAATAATATTTTTGGATTTTCATACTATTTCGTAATAATGCAACAGTTTTATGAAGGGCAACTTATATCTACTTAACTCCAGTTTATCTTAGTTAGGTGGAACATGACTGAACTTTTGCATGTAAGTGGCGGCCCTACAAAACCAGAAATTATCGCAGTTTCGTTATCTAAACTTGATTTAGCAGACGGTTGCAGATTTTTTGATATTGGTTGTGGAACAGGAGCCGTGTCAATAGAAGCTTCAAAAATGGTACGTGACATCAGTATATGCGCTATTGATGCAAGGGAAGAAGCCATTAGTGTGACGAAGAAAAATTTCGAAGCATTTAAGATTACCAACGCACAAGTGTTTTCCGGCGAATCATCTGACATCCTTGAAAAACAGGAAGTTGGTTCAATAGATTGTGCGTTCATTGGCGGCACAAAGAATATTTCCCGTGTGCTTGAAGTACTTGCCGAGAAAAAGGCAAAAAGCATTGTATTGAATGCAGTCAGGATCGAGACTGTCGTAAACGTAATAAACAAGATGAAAGAACTTGACTTATTCGAAGAGGCACTGCATATTATAGTGTCTCGCAGCGCTCCGATTACTGGCGAAACTATGTTCAAGCCGGAAAATCCGATATACATTATTGTCGGCAAGTCCGGTAAGAACTGAAGCTGGCTTAGTTGGCTTATAATTGATCTTTAAACTAATCTTTATTTAATGGTGATAAAAAATGCTTGTAGGAGTAGGACTTGGTCCGGGTGATCCGGAGCTTCTGACATTGAAAGCTGTTGAAAGCCTGAAAAATGCATACAAGGTATATGTCCCCGGTCGAATGGCAGCCGATCTTGTAGCACCTTATGCAGAATCAGAGATTCTTGATTTCCCAATGCTGACCGATTATGAGGTACTTAATGAGGTCTGGAAAAAGAATGCTGACATGATCGCTGAGGAATCAAAGGACAATCTGGTTGTCTTTGGTCTTATTGGAGATCCGAATTTCTTCTCAACCTTCACTCACTTAAAACGTGTTATGAAGAAGTTCTATCCTGATGTTGAGACAGCAACGATTCCGGGAATCAGCTCTATTACTTCATTCGCTGCACAGACCGGCGCTGAGGTTGACTCATCTTTTGAGGTCAGCGATGGTTCAGACAGTAAGTACAGAATAAGGCTCAAGGCAAGCAGGCCAGTTGAGATCATCGAATCATATGAAAAGGAAGGCTTTAACAAGTTCACTTTCTGTGAGCGCCTTTTCAGTGACAGGGAAGTAATTATCACAGAAAGGGATCAGATTCCTGAAAAAGGAAACTATTTCAGTATAATCTACGCCCAGAAGGAATAACACAAGGTGAATGCAATGACAGATAAAAAAGTCTATTTTGTAGGGTCCGGCCCGGGAAATGCAAAATACATTACCGTAATGGGCAAAGAGCTTCTTGAAGGGGCTGACCTTGTAATCTATGCAGGTTCCCTTGTAAACCCTGAAGTTGTCAATTACTGTAAAGGTGAAAAGATCGACAGCTACGGACTTACCCTTGATGAGACAAACCAGCTTATAGTTGACAATCTCGAAGCAGGTAAGAAGGTTGTAAGATTACACAGTGGTGACCCATCACTCTACGGTTCTATCGTTGAGCAGATCGAGGAACTCAAGAAGTTCGATGTAGAGGTTGAGATCATCCCTGGTGTTTCATCAGTATTCGCAACAGCAGCAGCACTGAAGACCCAGCTTACACTTAACGATGTTTCAGAGACTCTTATAATCACACGTCCGGCAGGTAAGACACTTGAGCAGGACCAGATAAAGGAACTCTCAAGACATGGTGCAACAATGGCGGTATTCCTTGGAACCCAGAAGATCGAGCAGATCATGGAGAAGGTGGAATATCCTGATGACACTCCTGTGGCAGTTGTCTTCCATGCATCATGGCCAGACCAGAAGATCATTAAGGGCACTGTTGCAGACATTGCCGGAAAGGTCAAGGAAGCAGGTATCAAGCGCTCCGCAATGATCCTTATCGGTGGAGTAGTAGAACCTGTGGAATATGGTAACTTCGGGAGGTCTTACTTATACGGAGTGGCACAAGAACCGCTGTCATAACCTTTGAGAGAAATCTTGAGGTTGCAGAGCGACTGGCAGAACATCTGGATGCTGACATCCTGATGTTCGACAAAACCATCTTCAGAAAAGCATTCGAAGAATATGATGCCATCGTGGCAGTGTTTGCCACCGGCATTGTAGTTCGTGAGATCGCACCTCTTATTGAGGATAAGTGGAAGGATCCTGCAGTTATTGTAGTTGATTCCAACATGAATTTTGCAATTCCACTGCTTGGTGGTCATCACGGTGGCAACGATGTTGTCAGGAAGATCGCAGAGATCGGACCGATTCCGGTTGTCACAACAGCTACTGAAGTTCACAACAGGAACTCTGTGGAAGGCATTGCAAAGGCACTTGGCTGTGAAATTGTCAATAAGCCATCCACTGTTCAGGTTAATTGCGCTCTGCTTGATGAGGATGTTGAAGTCCTCGATATTAAAGGTCCGAAGATCGTCATAGTCGCTGACGATGTTTCTGTCTTGAAAAGAGAAGAAAAGGCTGAGGACAAATGATCATAGGTATGGGGGCCCGAAAGGGTATTGACAGCCAGGAAGCCATCGATGCGATAAACAATGCGCTTGCAGAGGCAGGCAGAAGTATCGATGATGTGGAAGGACTGGCATCAGCAAAACTTAAAGAGAACGAGACCGGGCTGCATGAAGCAGCTAAGTTCTTCGGGCTCACAATAACGTTCATAGATCACGACGAATTGAATAACTATGATGCGCCATCGGCTTCGCAGGCAAAACGCTTCGGGCTTACAGGTGTGGCAGAGCCTGCTGCACTGGCGTTGTCGGAAAAAAAACAATTGATACTAAGGAAGAAGGTATATGGAAGGGTCACAATCGCAATCGCAGAGTAAAGGTAAACTCTACATCATCGGAATAGGTCCGGGTTCAGTCGAACAGCTGACAGTGAAGGCAAGGGATGTAATTATGACATCAGATTACATTGTCGGAAACGGTACCTATCTTGACCAGATGGCAAGTCTGCTGGACAAACAGGAGATAGTCCGCAGCGCCATGGGTAAGGAAGTTGACCGCTCACGCAAGGCAGTGGAGCTTGCACAGGATAAAGTTGTATCCATGATCAGTGGTGGAGATGCCAACGTTTACGGTATGGCAGGTCTTGTCCTTGAGGTTGCAGAGCACGCAGGTCTTGATGTTGAGATCGAGGTTCTGCCAGGTGTAACTGCAATCACAGCAGCAGCAAGTGTTGTCGGAGCACCGATTGTCAATGATATGTGTACCGTAAGTCTCAGTGACCTTCTGACACCTTGGGAAGTTATTGAGAAGAGGCTTGATGCAGCATCATCAGCAGACTTTGTGATGTCACTCTACAACCCAAAGAGCCGCCAGCGCAAATCCAATTTCTCAAGAGCAATTGATATCATCAGAAAGCACAAGGAAGATTCAGTTCCTGTAGCTCTCGTTAAGAATGCTCTGAGGGATGCAGACCAGGATTACGTTGTTACAACCCTCGGCGAGGTAATGGACTACAACGACTGGGTCGACATGAGCACTACCATCCTTATCACTACAAATGATTCCCGCATATGGGATTCACCATACGGCAAGAGAATAATCACTCCAAGGGGGTATCATCGGAAATATGACTACTGAGTCCAAAAAGAATGACACAAGTATTGAAGAGCTTGTGGAAATGACAACTGAGATCGACCCTGATCTCGTTGCTATCTGCAATGACCTTGGATCACAGACTGATGAAGCCAAGGCAATCTACATGACAAGCCGCAACATCGCCCGCAAGCTTGTTGGTGATGAAACTCCTGAGGACCGCGTTAAACAGCGCTGTGTGACATCAACCGGTGACCCTGCAGTAGCAGATATCATGCGCTTTGTCAATGATCCTATTCCAGCAGGTGTTGAAGCAATCAGAAAAGGAGCTCCTATTCTTGTTGACATCAACATGGTAAAATCTGGAATAACAAAGAGAGGTCACAACTGTGAGATCATTTGTGTACTTGACAAGGATGAGGATGCAGAACTTGCCAAGAAGTACGGTATAACAAGAACTGCAGCAGGATTCCTGAAATGCAAGGACATTCTTGAAGGCTCAATTGTCGCAATAGGCAATGCACCATCCGCCGCATTTGCAGTATGCAGAATGATCGAGCACGGCATCAAGCCAGCTATCATCGTAGGCACTCCAGTAGGTTTTGTCAACGCAGCAGAATCAAAAGAAGTTGTCAGGGGCGCACCAGTTCCATCCATCACATGTGTAGGCACACGTGGCGGAACACCAATGGCAGTTGCCTGTATCAATGAGCTTGTTACAATAGCAAATGAAGATTAATGTGTTCTTGACTGAACACATTAACTTGTTCTTATTTTCAAGACTTTTGTCTGGTCACTGTTCTTTTCTCTTTTTCACAATTAGCGAACATGCAAGCAACGCAATTATTCCGGGAAGTCCTGTAAATCCCGGAACATCTTCTTCCTGTGCCGCCGGAGGTACGTTTGCATTACCTGTGTCAGGATGGAATTCTTTAGTGCTTCCTATTGTATATGATCCGGTGTCAGGTGCCCTGTCATAGATGGTGCGGCTGAACTTGTCCGGGTTGAGGTGGACCTGGCCGACTCCCGTTTTAACTTCTTCTCCGGATAGCCATTCTTTTTTGTCTGTTTCCGGTATGTTTGCACTGTAAACGACAAGTGTGGTCACAACGTCTATGTTCATATTCCCGTCATCATTTCCAAGGTAAACTGCCGGGATGCTCAGGTACATCTTGTTTCCCTGCATGGTGATGAGATGTGAAACTTCTTTTATTCCGTATTCACCGCCATCGTATCCTATCATTGTTGCGGCAAGTTTGCCGTACATAAGGTTGTATGCCAGTGAGTAGTCTTCAGTACCATCCTGATTCGTATCAAAGGAAATAGTTGTTATTGCACCGTCATCAAGGCTCAGGCTGCTATATTCAACTGTGATAAGCATTTTGTCTTCATCAAATCCCGTGTCAATTGATACTATTTCGTCTCCATCCTGGCCAAACCCAGTGGAATCGGAAGGTGAGTCCGTAAATGTTATCCTGTCATTTCCATAGCTCAACAAGGCTTTAACAGAACCGTCAGATGTATCGATAGCTCCCTGTCCGTTGTCCGGTATGCTGTCAATGTCACTGTCCATTATATCATTCAATGTGAAGGAATCGACTACAATGTACATGCTTCCATCATCATTTCCAAGTAATGCCAGGGGCACGCCAATAAGAACCTGATCCCCGGAAACCCTGAACATGGCATCGTTAAAAGGAACTCCAAGAATTACTGAGCTTGTATCGGAATATCCTTCTCTGGTGAGGGATGATTCTGTATTTATCCTTCTGATAGAACAATCGGTTCCAGTCAGGCTTCCTACATTATAATCAATAACATAGTCGACTCCAAATGTAGGTGGTGCCTGTTCCGTATTAGTAAATCCTGTTGCAAGGTTCTGGTCAGCATCTATGAGGACCCATCCGGTAATGTCGTCCCCATATGAATAAGCGCTGGGTTCTATGTTATTATTGTACGTGATAAGAATATACAGCATCCCGTTCCCTATACTGGCATCAACACTTTTGATATCTGCAGCAGCACCATCTCCGGTTCTGTCGTTAACATGCAGTGTGTTTTCGATGGTTTTCGGTGCAGTGATCTCTCCTGTCTGTGAATCGACTGCTCCGTAATCAGGTGCCCTGTCAAAATCAAGGGCTTTTACCATCTGGTCGTGGAGCGCAACAACAACATTCATGTCCCCATCATCATTTCCAAGTGCTGAAAGAGGCAGTGTTATGAATATTTGATTTCCCTGAGCATAAAGAGAGTTAATATACAGTGTGTTGTCGTTCAGGGTCGTAGTGATTATAGGGTCCGAATAGATAATGCTCATATAACCGAACTGGTAAACGTAATCTGCACCGTTATCGGAGTAACCTGTCAGAACATTCTTGTCTGTATCCATAAAGACAGCCCCGTAAAAACCATAGTATGTAATATCATCCGTGCAGGTTATTGTTATGTAAAGGTTATTTCCATCACTTGAAACATCAAGTGAGCTTATATCCTGTGAGTCAAAATCCCCTATTGTGTCAGAAATAGCTGCGTATGACGTGCCTGCCATACCTGTCATGATAATGAAAACTAATCCAGCCAATAATAATATTTTGAAATTCATTATACCACCAAACAGATCTGCCAGATGAACTCAACCGGCATTACTGAAAATGATGCTACATTTTTATTTAACCATTATGAAATTAGTCTGGTTTTGTGTTAATGGTTAAAGGTAAGCTCGTAAGTGATTGGAATAGACCATCCACATTCCAACGATAATAAGAACAACACCTGCGCCTTTTTTAAGTTCTATATCATATTCAGCTATCTTGCTGAGCTTATCGCCGGATAGTTTTGCAGAATAAGCTATTATCAGCATTGGGATTGCAAAACCCATTGCGTATATAAATAAAAGTCCTGCACCATAAAGCACGTTTCCTTCAAGTGCCACAAGGGTGAGTATTGAAGCAAGTATGGGTCCAACGCACGGGATCCATACAACTCCAAGCGATACTCCGATGACAATTCCGCCGGCAAGTCCTTTTCCTTCGACATGTATCTTCCCGGTATATTGTGAAAGGGATGCAAATATGTCCTTTTCTATGAGCATCGCCATGCCCATGAAAATAATAATCAGTTCAGCAATTATCTTGAGTTCGCTGATGTATGGTAAAATATACTCGCCAAAAGCGGATGCTGCAATTCCCATTACAGTGAATGAAAAAGTAAGTCCTGCAATTATCGCAAGAGGGCGAAGCTTGCTGTTTCCTGTTGAATACGCAAGCACAATGGGGAGTAAGGGCAAGACACAGGGAGAGAGCACACTCACAATGCCTGCAATAAAAGATGCCATTGGAGTTAGTGTGCCTGCATCGACCATTTGATCAGCTACTTATTCTTGTTTCCTGTATTCGATCGCGTTGTCCAGGGCATTGGTGAATGTACCTTTTGTTGTAAGGCCGATATACCTTGCATAGACTCTGTCTGTTGTTACCTGACCATCCGTTCCCATGTAAACGTAGCCGTTCTCACTGTTTTCAACAATGATAAAAGAATCAGGTATAGAGTATATGTTGAAACTTGCGGCAAGTGCTCTTGCTTTGTCCGAATCGATGTATACTACTGATGCTTGTCCTTCATATTCCAGTGAAATGTCTGCCATGATAGGTTTTTGAGAGTTACATGCAGGACACCACTCTGCGCCAATTTCTATCAGGACAGGTCCCTTTGCCACCAGGTCATTAAGTTCCTGTGCAGTTGTGATCTCTATTATCGCACTGTTCTCCATTGCTTCTTTATTGTCGCCTGTCATTCCTGCGACTATAAAGAGCACTGAAATTACAATTATTACTGGCAGGACTAATTTGTTCATAATATCACATTTCTCTGACTTAGGTTTGTTAGCATTTTGTCTGGCTTATATTTAAAGTATGATGATTTATATCTTGTGTATGAGTTTGGCAAAATAGCACACAACCTGCTGGCAAAAAAAGAATACATCATTGCTCTTTATTTGTAATGACCTTCCATCTTAGAAGAACTCCTTCTTCCATCTTTTCAGCGTTAATGAGTTCAAGTTTTTGTATCTCTTTTTCCGTGAAACCTTCTCCATCTGTGAATGTTGGTGCTGTTTTTCCGCCGATTATCAGGTTTCCTACAAAGGTATATATCTCATCCACAAGTCCGTTAGATATCATTCCCCAGTTAAGCGTTGCGCCGCCTTCAACCATCAGGCGCTCGATTCCCTGGGATTTGAGTTCAGACATTGCTATTTTAAGATCCACGTTTTCTTTTCCTGCTATTATAATTGCAGCCTGCTTTTTCAGCATTTCTACTTTATCCGCAGGAGCAGATTCTGAAACGATAATGATGCGTTTTCCTTTTCCTTTTTTAAAGATGTCAGCATCAAGAGGAGTTCTTGCTTTGCTGTCAACAATTATTCTTACGGGATTCTCGTCCTTGCCTGCTGTTATCCTTTCTTCCTTAAGTTCAGGGGATTTTACCGTGAGACTTGGGTCATCGGCAAGTACAGTTCCAATACCTACCATCACGGCATCAGATCCTGCGCGCAGCTGATCCATACGATTAAAATCTATCTGGCCGGAGATCCTTACTTGCTTTCTCTCTTTAGTGGATATCTTGCCATCGGCAGACATTGCTGAATTTATAAATGTAAATGGGCGTTCCATTGGAATCACTATTAAAAAAAGATAGTTTGGGTATCGCTACCCAACGAAATTATCAGTTTTCAGAATTGACAATTGCTTTCATGAGGTTGCGGTCACGCAGGAGTCCAAGGAATCTCTGGTTTGCATTGACGATTGGGATCTGATCTATCTTGTTCCTCTTCATCTTCAATGCACATTCGCTGACACCTGAAATGTATGCAGCTTTTACAAGGTCACTGACCATTACATCCTTTACAGGTATGTCAGGTACTTTTACTCTTGAAACGCTGTAGTAAATGCTCATGGTATCCCTCATGGATTCCCATGTCCATTCATCATCATCGGAACCATTGGACATGTCTGACATCTCAACGGAATCTTCAATGACACTTGCACTTATGACATCACGGTCAGTGAGAATTCCCACAACTTCAAGGTTGCTGTCTATCACAGGAGCAGCCTTTGCTTTTGCAAGTTCCATAACTCTCGCAGCGACATTTAGAGGTGTGTCTGTCCATATTGGAACTACGGTTGTGTTCATGTATTGCCCAACATGGTCAGTTATGTTAAGTTCTGCAATGGACGCAACAATGTCAGCAACAGATACGATGCCTACAAGCTTCTCATCCTTTACGACAGGAAGTCTTCGGATATTGTGCTCAAGAAGCACTCTTGCAGCATCGATAATACTTCCATCAGGGCCTATAACAACAGGGTTTCGTGTCATTAAAAGTGCAAGTTGCTCTTCTTCCGGATTCCTCAGAAGGTTAGCTCTGCTCACAACACCAACTAGTTTTCCATCTTTTAATACCGGAACTCCTGACACTCTTTTTTCTTTGAGCAGGGTATGAACTTCATCTCTTGATCCTGGAAGGGTTGCGTATGCAACCTCGGTTCTCATAATATCAGAGATCTTGATGTTTTTTGGCATAGTGGAACTCCTTACTCTTCCTCTTCAGAATTACCTCGTACTACAAGTACGGGTACCTTTGAGTTTCTTGTTACCTTTTCGGCGACACTTCCAAGAAGGAACCTGTCAAATCCTGTCTTTCCGAGAGTTCCCATTACAATGAGGTCAATATTGTTGTTATCAGCAAACTCAATGATCTCATGACTTGGGTTGCCTTCGAGGACTACGGTTTCAACGGCAATACCTTCTTTCTTTGCCAAATCTTCAACAGTCTCAGTAGCTCCGTTAGCTTCCTTTTCCAGAAGCTCATACATCATTTCCCATCCGGCATCCATAGGGATAGATGCAAAAGCTGCAGTATCAACAACATATCCTGCATATAATTTTGCACCACTCATTTTAGCGAGTTCGACGCTGTGCATAACTGCTTTCTGGTTTTGTTTGGATCCATCGGTTGCAATAAATATATTTTTGTACAGAGTACTTGTCATTGTCCCTCTCCTTCGTGAATATATCCCTGTTTAAATTATTACAGATAGTATATCATCGGGTCGCGCTCTTCTTACAATCCCACTGATTATTTCCCTTATACCTGTAAGATTGCTCGAATTCCCATTAATGATCATTATTTCGGCTTTATTTCCTTCCAGAATAGAACCGGCATTCTCAAGTCCTAATATTGTTGCTCCCATAAGCGTACACATCATAAATACTTGTCTGTCCTCTATGCCAAAAATTTTAGACAAAATCTCCATCTCCGAGAACATATTGGCTGAGTTTAACATGACATTGTCAGTTCCAACTGCAACTTTGATGCCTTCATCAAGCATTTTTGCAACCGGTGCCATCCCCACGCCTGTGATAAAATTCGACCGCGGACAGATCACTATAGGTATGTCAGCTTCTGCAACTCTTTTCAGATCACCGTTCTGTGCATGTGTCATGTGTATCAATATATCAGGGTCAAGCGATAGTGCCTTGTCTATGTCACTTCGGTCATTCTCGCCGGAGTGAATGGCAAAGGTCGCACCATATTTTTCAGTCTGTTCCCTTGCAGTCTCAAGTATTCTCATGTCCAGGTCATTAGCACCACTCATTCCGAGCCCGTCAGCATTTGTCAGTATCTCATCCAGTTCTGTGCAGAGTTTATCTGTATCTCCTGTTTGCGATGGCCTGGCAAATATCCTTCCTTCTACATCTGATGAGCTGAGAGCTTCTTTGAGAACATTGATCCCATTCAGTCCACCTTCTCTGAAATCTGCAAAAGCACAGGTGCCTGTGTAATTCATATCGCAGATCGAGCTTTTCATTGCTTCGACCATTTCATTACGCGGAGTGCTGTTCAAAATTCGGTGTTTAAGGCCATCCGGTGGTTTGACAAGCTGGTCAAGATCTCTTTTTACATAGTGTCCAACAGTTTCGCCAAGAACAGGATCCTTGCAGACAGAATCAGCTATATGTGTGTGTGCATTTACAAAACAGGGTGCAATGATTATCTGTGAATCATTTTTTTTCTCATGCACTTCCTTAATGATGCCATCCTCTATGACAATATAACCTTCAATGACCTCTGCCTCAGGTCCGTATATTATTTTCCCGGATATTGTTTGTTCCCACGACATGAACATTCATTAATGGCTTTTATCCTTTATAAGCACTTATTAAGCATATGTTTCCAGTTTGCCTTTTAAGATGCTTTTTGAAACGCTATATTTATATGTCTCACCTGTAGTTAATAAACATGCGTATTGTTAGGTCCTTGCATGAGAGCATGGCAGAGCCTATCTGTGATTGTACAGACAACCTCAATACGTAACATTCCGGATAGTGCGATAAAGCCTGTCACGAGGGAAACTGGGAAGGACAGCGGACATTCCAATAGGGTGATCTCCCGGAGTTAGTGCGTCAGACGACAGCATTATCCTACTTTTGATCTTATCATTTATTTTGTTCGTTCGATATTTATCCGGGATCTGGAGAATTGGCACAATGTCTTTTGAGGATGCATTAAAAGAAGTAGATTCCGGAGTCATTATTGATATTGAGGTTACACCGGGTTCTAAGGTTCTTTGCGTGCCAAGCGGCTATAATCTCTGGAGAAAACGGATCGAAGTTCGCCTGTCTCAGAATGCCCAGAAAGGCAAGGCCAATGAGCAGCTCATCTCTGCCCTGGCTAATCTTTTCGGACTGCGTAGTTCTGAGATATCTTTTGTGAATGGAATGCATAATTCAAAAAAATCACTTCTTTTGCATGGTGTTGATTATTCTCATATCGTGGCAGTTCTCAAAGAAAAGTTGCCTGATGATGCTGTTTGATATTATTTCTCGATTTGTATTTTCATTTTTAAGAATACTTTCACCTCGCTTGCCTTCCCTTAATATATGCTGATGACAATCTAGTATCTGAGGTGAAATACATGGATGAATATTTCGAAAACCTGGTAGAAAGAGCATACTACTATGAGCAGTTCGATCAATTCGTTCGCTATTACAAGTAAAATCATCAATCCTGTCGCAACGATTCCCTCCCAATCCCAAAATGTTTGCTTTCGATTGTGACAGGTCTTACTTGTAATAGTTATCTCTTTTTAATTTCTGTTTTGTTTTACGTTTTCAAAGGTCATTCTTTAATCAAATGAAAGGCAATTTACGTTCATATTCGAACAATAACTAATTCTTTTAATATTGGATAATCACATGCGACCACAAAAACCAGGCTCAAAAAGATATTTGAAAGCTCCTTTGGCAGTATATGAAAAAAGGATGGAACAAATGGACAAATTAATGGATGAGCTACAGGATTTTGTCAATCATGGGTCAATTATTGTAGTGGAAGGAAAAAGGGATGTGATTGCATTTAAGTCCCTTGGGATACATGGTGACTTCCGGCTGGCCACACATCATTCTCTTGTAAATTTCTGTGAGGATCTCGTAAAGACCGGGGTGCAAATAGTGATACTTACTGACTGGGACCGCAGAGGTAATTTACTTGCTGATAAACTTGTGGAGAATCTGCACGCTCTTGGAGTCAATCCCGATACAAGACTAAGGGAACTTATTATCTCTCTGGTACAAAAAGAAATAAAAGATATTGAAAGTCTGCCTAGTTATGTTGAAAAATTAAGAAAGATAACCTCAGGTACAGACGTAAATGATTCTCTTTAACTACATTACACCTGTTTAGTGGTGTTGGGGTTCAAAACTACGTTCAAATTCCGGATATAGTTCAGATTTGTCCATCAGCTCATCATAAACGTCATGCCTTGGACTAACTATAACTACATGGGCAGGAGGGTGTATCTTCCTCAATTTACTGATCGCAGCACCTGCATTGTTGTCAAGTTCCACCAGTGCAGCAGAATTACATCTGGCCTTCAGTGGTACACCTGCAACGCTAACCAGAAGGTTGTCTGCATAAACAGGTTCTATACGTTTTGGTTTTGATACAAACCTCATTCTTCCGTAATGCTCAAGGTCATGTAATGCCACGTTAACTTTATCGGCATTGTCACCCCGGATCACAGCAAAAGATTTAACTCCAATCCCCATTCCAGAAAATCCCCTTGTATAATTTTTTCATATGTTTCTCTCATTGTTTGCGTTTTTTAGGCTCCCGCACCTAATATGCCTGGATTTCCTAGCCTAAATATAATTAAAACTTTTTACAGTAATAAACCTTTCTATTCTAGGAAATACAGGAATAGAACAATAATAGAGATTATTATTTTCTGGTATTTATTATTTTCCAAGTTCTTTAGAACGGTTGGATGATTCAATGACTGCCTGCATAAAAGCTGACCTTACTCCGTACTCTTCCAGGACTTTTATTCCTCTGATGGTTGTTCCTGCAGGAGATGTGACCATATCCTTCAGTTCCCCTGGATGAGTTTCGGTTTCAAGTGCCATCTTTGCAGCACCAAGGACAGTCTGAGCTGCAAGTACAAGTGCACTCTTCCTGTCAAGTCCTTCATATACAGCACCGTCTGCCATTGCTTCTATTATCGGGAAAATGTATGCAGGTCCACTGCCAGAAAGGCCTGTTACTGCATCCATGAGGTTTTCAGGAACCTGGATTGCACTTCCAACTGAACCGAATATTGCCAGAGCATCCTCTGCATCTTCTTTGGATGCATTGTTTCCCTGGGTGATAGCAGAAGCAGCTTCTGCAACAGTTGCTGCAATGTTTGGCATAACTCTTATGACCCTGGTTCCTTCATTGAACTCTTTTTCAATGTCGGCCAGTTTTACACCTGCTGCAATGGATATTACCAGTTTCTCAGAACCAATGTCATCCTTTATGCCTGCAATTACCTTTTTGAGTATCTGTGGCTTTACTGCAAGCACTATAATGTCTGAATTATTCACAGTAGCTGCATTGTCTGTAGAGACATTAATTCCTACATTCTGCTTAAGTTCATCAAGGGATGGCTCGTATAGATCACTTGCATATACGCTTGATGGAGAAAAAAGTCCGGCATTGCATATTCCTTTAATTAATGCACTACCCATTTTTCCTGTTCCGATAAATCCCAGTTTTTTACCTTCAAGGCTCATTTTATCACTCGGTAATTTTGATTCTTATTTCCTCTTGATGGTCACGATGTCACCAAGAGTAGTTCCACGGTTAAGTCTTTCACCACTCCAGTCATTCTCTCCGGTCCTTTCCGTGAGTTTGATATCAAGTGCTTTCTCGATCTTCTGGCGGACATCGTCTTCAGGAACTATCTCTTCACGCTCTATCTTTCTGATAAGTGTTGATTTTTCCTTGATCTTCGAAGCCAGCTGGTCATGGGACCACTTCTTTCTTTCTCTTGCTTCTTTGATCAACTGTCCATATTCATCCACAAGTTCGTCAACTATCATTCCAGGGGCTTTCCTAGGGGGTCTGCCACTTCCTGATGCAGGAGCTGGCCGACGGCTTACAGGTGCAATTTTCTTGGACACAGGACTGCGCTTGCCTGCTGCAGTTCCGTATTGTGAACATCTTCCACATACTGTAAGTTCACCACCGTCAATATTTACTTTAAAAGAATCGCCTCTGATCTCGGCGCCACATATTTCACACTGCATAGATCTTCAACTCATAAAGTGTCTAATCTCTTCTTTACGAAAGGGCTATATACCCTTTGCACTTAAATAGTATTCGGAGGCACATGAGCGAGACCAGCGACAGTGACTTTGAGCACGGCAGGTATGATTTTACCTCTGTGAACAAAGCCGACTATGACTATGTCGGTACAGGTAACGAGGAAGATTTTTCCAAATATCTGTTAGACCGAATGAGACAGTTAGAGTCCAGGAATACTCTCCTGAAGGAACAATGCGACCAGATCGAGTCAGAAAAACGTTTTGTTGAGAGCCAGAAGCTCAAATACGAACGTGAGGTGCGCAGGCTGCAGGCGGAAGTTGACCGTCTGAAAACCGTTCCTCTTGTAGTGGCAACGATAATGGATGTCATTTCAGAGGAAAAGGTGCTTGTAAGAAGTTCCACAGGACCGCAGTTCATGGTCAATGTATCCCAGTACCTGAGTGAAGAATCTTTAGTTCCAGGTGCAAAAGTTGCATTGAACCAGCAGACACTTGCGATCGTGGAAGTTATCCCAACAAGCGAAGACCCTGCAGTTTCAGCAATGGAGGTAATAGAGTCACAGGATGTTGACTACGAAGATATAGGTGGACTTGATTCACAGATACAGGAACTTATAGAATCTGTAGAATTACCACTAACAAAACCGGAGGCTTTCCAGCGTATAGGTATCACTCCGCCAAAAGGTGTTCTCCTTTACGGTGAGCCAGGAACCGGTAAGACCTTACTGGCAAAGGCCGTTGCACACAGGACTGAAGCCACTTACATCAGGGTGGTAGGTTCTGAGCTGATACAGAAATACATTGGCGACGGTTCAAAACTTGTCAGAGAACTATTTGAAATGGCAAGGAAAAAATCCCCTAGTATCATCTTCATCGATGAGCTGGATGCAATTGCTTCAAGGCGTCTTAATGACACTAACGGCGCAGACCGTGAAGTCCAGAGGACACTCATGCAGTTGCTTGCGGAAATGGATGGTTTTGATAACAGAGGTGATGTGAGAATTATCGCAGCCACTAACAGGCTGGATGTTCTTGACCCTGCAATTCTCAGACCTGGCAGATTTGACAGGATAGTCAATGTACCAATGCCGGATGAAGTGGCACGTGAGAATATCTTCAGGATACACACACGTTTCATGTCCGTTGCAAAAGATATTGACTTCAAGAAACTGGCAAAACTCACCGAGAAGGCAAGCGGTGCAGATCTGAATGCAATTGCCATGGAAGCAGGTATGCTTGCTGTAAGACTTGACAAGAAAACGATCTCTATGGATGATTTCCTTGAGTCTGTACAGAAGGTCATGTCAAAGAAAGAAACCCCAAAGGAAGTTCTTCCGGAAGGAATGTTCATCTGACATTCCTCTGGTAAGTTACTTCATTACCTTTTTTCATACTATTTTTTGTGAACAGTGCACAACATAGTTTTCACATAAAAGATGAGATTCGTATACTTGGTATAGATGATTCTGCGCTTATCAGCGATAAAATTGTCATAGTCGGAGCTTTCTTTCGTGGCGGAAAATGGCTTGATGGTGTACTCCGTTCTGAGGTCACAAAGGACGGCCTGGATGCAACAGATAACATCGTTTCAATGGTAAATAACAGTAAACATTTGCCGCAGATTCGTGCCATAATGCTAGATGGTGTCACGTATGGAGGATTCAACCCGGTGGACATAGTTGCCCTGTATGAAAGGACGGATGTTCCGGTAATCGTTCTGATGCGTGATCTGCCTGATTTTGAAAGTATAGAAAAAGCTCTTTCATTTTTGCCTGAATCTGAAACCCGGATGGAAATTATAAGAAAGGCTGGAATGATCAGCAGTGTGGTTACAAAAGACAATGAGAATCCTGTTTTCTTCCAGTGTTGCGGGATTGATCCCGATATTGCCGCAAAAATAATAAAAATAACATCAACAAGGAGCAATATCCCGGAACCGCTCAGAGTTGCTCATCTGATTGCTACGGGAATTGTCCTTGGTGAATCAAGAGGAAAGGCGTGATCTTTCTCTGCAAAAGCAAGCCTTTTTTTGAATGAATTTATTTTGCTTTATTGACAAGCTCAACACCCTCATTCATGAGAGTATCTGCTCTTTCCTTTGTTTTTGATTCAGCAAAAATTCTGATTATTGGTTCGGTTCCTGATGGTCTTATAAGCACCCAACCGTCGTTGTACCATACTTTAACTCCGTCTCTGGTGTCGACCTCGTTATCTCCTGCAAGGACTTCATTCTTTACTTTTTCCATGGTTGCAACTGCGTCATTGATCTTTATCTTTGTCTTGGAGTTAAAGTACTCAGGCACACTCTGTGCAAGTTCTGAAAGCTTCTGTCCGTTTGCAATTATCTCTAGGAATTTAGCACATGCCATAGCACCATCACGGCAGTACTGGTGTTCAGGGAAAATAAGGCCTCCGTTGCCTTCTCCTCCAAATACTGCATCGATCTCCATCATCTTGCGTGCAACATTAATGGAACCCACGGCCGTCCATGCGAGCTCAACACCTGCTTCTTTTGCAACGTCGACCATACGTGATGAGGAGCTAACCGGTGTGACAATTGGTCCTTTCTTTCTTTCAAGGACATATTTTGCCATCATTGCAAGCTGGATCTCTTCTTCGATGAAATTTCCATTTTCATCAAAGAATACTGCACGGTCTGCATCTCCGTCCTGCGCGACTCCCATGTTTGCACCAACCAGTTTCACAATGTCTGCAAGTTCTGTGAGTACATCAGGTGTTGGTTCCGGGTTTCTCCAGGGGAATGTACCGTCAACCTGGCCGTTGAGGGTGATAACCTCACATCCAAGTTTCTGGAGGAGGAATGGCAATGTTACAGAACCTGCGCCGCATCCGGTGTCCACTACGACCTTGAACTTCTTCTCACGGATCAGCTTGTTATCTACAGAGTTGATGATGCCATTAACATAGAATTCATTGGCATTACTGTCATGGCGCAGGTCTCCTGTCTTTTCCCATGATGCTGCGCTGAACTCTTTGGAATAGTATATCTTCTCGATCTCTCTTTCGCCTTCACGTGACATCTCACTGCCGTCAGCTGCGATGAGTTTTATTCCATTGTACTCCCTTGGGTTGTGGGATGCAGTTACAACAATTCCTGCATCTGCATACTCTTTAACGTAGTATTGTACTGAAGGTGTGGGGCAGATTCCCACGTCAATAACTGTAAGTCCTGCTGAAAGTGCACCGGCAATTGCAGCGGATTTTAACATCTCACCTGAGGCTCTTGTGTCTCTTCCTATAGCAACAACGCCTTTTGAACCCATGTAGGTTCCAAGACTCCTTGCAACATCGATTGCCAGTTGCGGAGTTATGTATTCGTTTGCTATTCCCCTTACGCCATTAGTTCCGAAAAATGCCATCAATTATCACCATTGTTAAAAGTATTGCAAGTATATGCTAAAATCCTATTTTATGCTTTTTGAAGAACATACGGTCTTAGCGTTCTCTATTGTATCCTGCGACATTTTATGAGAATATTCTTAATAATATATTCTGCATATAGTAATTGAATGATCAAATCTAAAGTAGAACTGCTCAAAAAGGACATAGCTTCTTATGAAAGCGCACTTGTGGCGTTTTCCGGCGGGGTTGATAGTGCAACCCTTGCTTTTCTGGCTCATGAGGCACTTGGAGAAAGGGCGGTTGCTGTAACTGTTAATCTCCGCTCATTCCCTGACAGGGAGCTTAAAGCGGCGAAAAAAATAGCTGCTGAAATCGGCATCATGCACAAGGTTGTACAGCTTGATGAACTATCTTTTCCCCAGATTGCAGAGAACAGCCCCAAAAGGTGTTATTATTGCAAAAAAGAGATCATCTCCTCCATGGACAAGGTCAGGAAAAAGCTTGGATTAAATGTAATACTTGAAGGCAGCAATTCTTCGGACCTTGCCTCATACCGTCCCGGAAGAAAAGCAATAGAGGAAGCGGGTGGTGTTGTACACTCGCCTTTTATGGCACAGGATGTAAGTAAGAACGAGATACGCCAGATAGCAAATGAATTCGGTATTTCGGTTGCAGATAAACTATCATCGCCGTGTCTTGCTTCAAGGTTCCCTTACGGTGAGGCACTTACCGCAGAAGGCATCAGTAGAGTGGATTCTGCCGAATCATTTCTCTTCGATAACGGATTACAGGGATTCAGGGTGCGTGACCACAAAGGCATTGCACGTATAGAAGTGAGTGCTTCTGATATGCTTGAACTGATTTCTATGAAAGATGAAGTGGTTCGTTATTTTAAAGAGATTGGTTTTAGTTATGTTACCATGGATCTTGAAGGTTTCAGGAGTGGAAGCATGGATGAAGTCCTGTGGGCACAACACGAGCTATGAATCGGCCATCAGGTACATTATGCTCAATGCAACAGGTTTAATAGGTGTAAGTAATCTGTGTTCTGCCTGAAAACTTGACTAAAAGGTGATATGCATGCTGACATTAGGTATAGTGAACACATATGATAAGATCAAAGTGCTGGATGCTCATTACAGGGCAATCGCAAGGGCTGCACCTATATGTTATGCATATGGATTTTCTCTTGCTCTTTATGACTTTCCTTTTAAGATGGATGCAGATGAGCTTGTGGAATTTGTTGCTGATAAAACAACGATCGGGGAATCCGGGAAATACCTGAAGCTACTGCATGAGAAAAAGCATCTTTTTGTTTTCGACCTTCCCAAGAAAGGTTTTCAGGCGCATTTTGGTTCTGTGGTTGTGACAACTTCAAAGCCTGAGCAGAAATTTGCCATTACTCCGGAAACCTTTGCAGATGAGATTATAAATAATAAATCCTTCCTTGTGCTTGTCGGGCTTGGAAGAAAAGGGCTTCCAAAGGATCTTTTCAGTCTTGCAAGGTATCATCTTGACATAACTTCCCAGGGTGTCTCACTTGAAACATGTACGGCGATTGGCTGCATACCTTCTTATGTTATGGGAATTGTTCGTACAAAGAGTTCAGTAAAGTAAGTAGGGAACTTTATTTAGTATCAATTGTATACTGTTTTTCATGCGTCTGAGCATTTTTTATTCAGGGGAGTTTGGAAAAAAGGTTGTAGGTAACCTTATCAACTCTGACAGTTTTTGTGTCTCATGTGGTGATCTCTGTGATCATTGTCGCGAACCAAGGATGAGCTTTGCACCTATGATCATGGGTCTTTTTGAACTAAGGACTGACCTGCCGGATTTTGTAGAGGACACAGATGAGTATATTCCGTCAAATCTTCCGGTGGCAGACCTGATTATTGCAATTGATCTTCATCCAGACCTTATGATGTCTGTACCCGATATTGCTCTGTCAAGCAATGCAAAGGCAGTTATAATCCCGGTTGACGATTCCCGTCTTGTTCCGGCAGGTCTTACCGAACAGATAAGGAAAAAACTTGAATCGCAGGGGATTGAGTTTGAATGTCCGAAACCTTTCTGCTCACTGGAATTAACTGGAAAACCCACAATCGATGAGTTCGTTAAAATGGGATTTGGTCGTCCTCTGCTTAAGATCGAAGTGGATCATGCTAATGGTATCTTCACTCATGCTGAAGTTCTTAGAGATGCTCCCTGCGGTGCAACATGGTTCGTTGCCAAGAAACTGAAATGGTCGGATGTAAAGGATTACAAGGAAATCATTTCAAGTGCTCATCATTCATATCCATGTACTGCAAGTATGGAAAAGGATGCGCAGATATGCGATACAATTCTACATGAAGCTGGATATATCATCAGAAAAAGCGTAGAAGAAGCTATGGATAATTAATTTCAAAAAAAGAAAGTTTAAAGGAGTAAATTTACTCCTTTCTGCGCTGGAAGATGAATGCAAGTCCAATAATTGCTGCAATTGGCAGAGCGATCATTGGGAATTCTGGTACCTCATAATCATCTCCTGGGCAGTAGTGTGAAAGTGTTATTTTTGTCTTATCTGAAGCTGTTCCATAGTACTCCATAGTCACGTTCATGTCTGCTAGTTCATCTTCAGTATAATATGGTTCAGTATAGAAATGTCTCATAGTACCGCTGGTCTTGGATGTGTCCATCTGGAACCAGTCACCATCGTCTCCAACCTGAATATATGCATCAGCAAAGTTTGCATCAGGTGTGACAACCCAGTGAAGATATCCGTCTCCAAGTACCGGGTCATAGTCGCTGCAATCCAACATATCTGTAGTCTGCTCTGCGCCATTTTTGTGATTCCATTCAAGATAACCATCTACAACTGGCATCTGTGCGGCTGCCATTTGTGTAAAGGCAAGCAGCAGTATCAGCATCATTATTAATAATTTCTTCATCTTGTGCACCACCACTCAATATAATTATTGTGTTGATACTCTATATTCTCTTTCTATTTGATTATATACTTTCTCAATATGGGTAATAACTCACCATCATGCTAATGATGATGTACGTGCTTTTATACAGATAAAACAAAACATGTTTTGAAACAAAGACGTTTTTCCGGTATATTTTTCAAGCTACTTCTCTAATATAGTTCTCAATGGCTGACAAAGTTTCCATTGTAAAATGTGATGACTATTCTAAATCCAAAGAATACATCATTGAAGCTCTTTCCATGATAGGTGGCCTGAAGTCCATCATCTCTGAAGGTGACCGGGTTCTTCTAAAACCAAATGTCCTTGCCGCACGTAAACCTGAGGATGCCGTAACAACTCATCCGTCTATAGTTGCCGCAATGTGTGAGCTGGTGAAGGATGCCGGTGGTATACCTGTAATTGGTGATGGTGCAGGAATCACCAGACCTGGCGCAACAGCTGATGCTTTTAGAACATCAGGCATTGAGGAGGTGGCTAGATCTCAGGAAGTTCAGCTACTTAATTTCCAGACAGAAGGTTATGTAGAAGTAGCAGTTCCTGATGCAATGCGTTTTTCAAGTCTTTATATTTCTAAAGCTATTACGGATGCAGATGTGATAATCTCACTTCCCAAGATGAAAACCCACGAACTTACATATTACACAGGCGCTGTCAAAAATATGTTCGGTGCATTGCCACTTAAAACAAGAAAAGAAATGCATCTTCTGGGTGACAGGAAACTCTTTGCTGAGGCTGTCATTGACCTATATTCAATTGCAAAACCTCACCTGGCTGTAATGGATGCAGTTATAGGTATGGAAGGCAACGGTCCTGCTCATGGAACTCCTATAAAGACCGGTGCAATCATGGCATCGTATGATTGCGTGTCACTGGATGTGATAGCTTCCGGCATGATGGGTGTGGATCCCATGCATGTCCCGACAACAGTTGCAGCTCTTGAACGTGGGTTTGGAAATCGGAATCCTGAAGTGGTAGGTATTGACCCGCAAACCGTCACACAGAAGTACAAACCATCAAATGGTGGCATTCTTTTCAGTCTTCCGCCTTTTGTTATGCGCTTCTTCGGAAAGCAGTTCGAAATGAAGCCAAAGATCAATACTTCTAAATGTGTGCTCTGCGGTGCCTGTGCAGTGAATTGTTCAGTGAAGGCGATCGATGAAATAGATGACCACCTGGTGATCAACAAGGACAAATGCATCATGTGCTACTGCTGCCGGGAACTCTGTCCTGCAAATGCAGTTGATATCGATATGTCCTTAGTGGCAAAGATAATCATAACAGTCAAAAGATAACTTATTGCATTGCACTTTGCAATATTCAAAATAAAGGGTATGTAGAAATCCTGCTAATATTACTTAAAGAAAGTAGACAATTTTTGTCATGCATATTGATTTATTTTCTTTCATGAATTACTTGAATTATCCCGAAGGGTCCGGCGAAGCCGGCGTTTTCCCATCAAGTAGTACTAAATAATTGACATGTTGTAGTGGAGTACTTTCTTCGCATTCCTTTTATAGAATTCTCAGCGTAAATGCAACAATCTTCTGTATGGAATCATTGGAATGTGCCGCCTTCGGCGGATAGTCACTCTGGTTTTAGCTTGAATTTGTTTTTTTTGGCTTTGGTACTAAAAAAAGCAAGTTCGTATCACTCATGTAATCAGGATTTCTAAGAGCCAAAATAAAAAGATGTAAAAATAGAATTGTATGTTCAGCTTAAAGCTGACATACTTCACTCTTGCGCAGCCAGTCGATGTCAGAGTGATATAACTGGCGCAGGTCCTTGAGTCCGAGTTTCAGCATTGCAAGCCTGCTGACTCCAAGTCCCCATGCAAGTACAGGGTATTTGATTCCAAGTGGTGCAGTGACTTCTTTCCTGAATACGCCTGCTCCTCCAAGCTCAACCCATCCAAGTCCGTCAACGTAAACTTCAGGTTCAACACTTGGTTCTGTGTATGGGAAGTATCCCGGTCTGAATCTTACATCCTCAAATCCCATTCTGTGATAGAACTCAGCAAGGCATCCCAGAAGGTTTGAGAATGACATGTCCTTGTCCATTACAACACCTTCAAGCTGCTCGAATTCTGGTGTGTGGGTTGGATCGATCGTCTCTCTGCGGTATGCCCTGTCAATTGAGAAAGCCTTTACAGGAGCATCAGGGTTGTCTGCGAGGTATTTGATAGTGAGAGCTGTTGTGTGGGTTCTGAGTACATTCTTACGTGCAATGTCCTCACTCCACTTTCCACCCCAGCCGGTTGAGTTAGTATCTCCGCCGTTCTCATGTGCTGCACAGACCTTGTCCTTGTATTCGGCAGGAAGTTCTGATGTGCTGGAAAGGTGGAATGTGTCCTGCATTTCTCTTGCAGGATGGTCCTGTGGCTGGAACAGTGAATCGAAGTTCCAGAATGAGCTCTGAACTGCTTCTCCCTTGATCTCGGTGAATCCCATGTCAAGGAAGATACGTCTCATTTCGTCAATGAGGCGCTGGTATGGGTGGATCTTTGCCCCGTATACTGGTCTTGGAGCTGTGTGAATGTTATATGGTCTGAACTTTTTCTCTTTCCATTCTCCGCTTTTCAGGAGTTCGGAAGTTAGCTGTGCAACCTCTTCTTCAACACTGATGCCTGCTGCAACAAGTTCCTTACCTTCAGATGTGATACTGATCTTTCTTTTCTTGTCTTCGGTCTTAGCTACAAGCTTACGCTTTATCAGGTCGTTGATGACATTCTTGTCTGCTCCAAGTTCATCGAATGTCTTCGCTTCACCTGCAAATGCTTCCAGAGTCTTTTCATCCTCTCCTTTATCAGCATTGCCGGTTGGAACTATCATTCCTTTCTCAATTCCTGCCCAGCCCTTGCGGCGAAGCCATCCGGTAGCAATGCCGGCAACAGCAGGATTGAATTTATCCTTAAGATCATCCATTGAGGTTGGACCTGAAATTGCATCGATTATCTGTCTTTCAGGCAGTCCTTCCTGAGCATACTTTTTTCCTTCATCTGTAAGCTCAAAGATCTCGGTAATTGTTTCCTCTACCTTCGTGAGTCCTTTCTCTTCAAGTAAAAAAGCAGCCTGCATTGAAGTTTCCATTTTCATTTTAGACTTCTCAGCAAGCTCATCGGGACTTGCGTCTTTTAGATTTTCCAATGCGATCAATACATTTTTCTCATTGGATGTAAGGTTGTACTGGGAGCTCATAATCACACCTGTTAAATTGAGTTATAAATCCTGTAATTTGTAAGTATTAATTGATTATTGGTAATTGGCTATCGGAAATTCTATTATCATAGCCCGTATTCGTCAAGCCTGTCCTTTGCGACCTCACGCAGTTCCTGATGTTCTTTCAGGAACTTTTCTGTCCTTTCGGCTGCAAGGACTTTGCAGTGACCACACATTCTGGTTCCATCACGACATTCAGTGTATATCTGTGCAAGTTCCTCATCGTCATCTACAAGGTGGAATAGGAACATCTCATATACAGAGCACTTTTCAGGCTCACCGCCAAGTTTCTTCTGTTCCTCAAGGGTCATTCTGCCGCCTGTCTTTGCCCTTTTTACCTTCTTAGCAGCACCCTTTGGCTCTTCTGTAAGTGAAATATAACTTTCAGGCACACTGCTTGACATCTTTCCGCCCTGTAGTCCTGACATGAATCTGTGATATGTGGATGAAGGCGGAACAAAAGCATAACCTCCAAATTCCAGTTCAACGTCCTGTACGATCTTTATGAGTGTATCGAAATCTGCTGCACCTAATACGTCTACATGTCCTTCAAAGAGTTTTGTCTGACCTGGAATACGTTCTGCAATTTCCTTCAGGGCTTCTTCAGGTGCTGCTTTACTGCGAATGCTCAAATAATGGTTACCTTCCTTGTCTTCTCTGCCTTCGATCTTGAACATATTCATCTTATGCCCAAGTCCTCTTGTAAGTCTGATGTGTGGGTCCTGATCAGAACCTACAGGAATAACGGTTGGTTTTGGTCCGCCGTATTCCTCAAGTTGAGGGTGGAGTATATCCGCACTCTGTGTCACAGCACTCAGCATGTGTGCGACATTGGTCTCGCCTGTAAAACCGTAGATAGCACTGAGTTCGGAGTAGTTTGCCTTTGAACTGAGTTCGAATGCAAGGTCTTTTACCTGATCGGATCCTGACTGGAAGTAAATGTGTCCGTTCGGCTCAAATCCAAGAGCTATCAGGCTGATGATATATTCATTGACACCAATGTCACTGCATTTTTCCCATGACATGCCTCTGACAGCATGAGCTTCACGGTCTGCAATTCCGACAAATGCATCGGCACCCTGCTGCTGGTGCCAGATGATCTCTTCCATAACCATCTTGTGTCCGAGGTGGATCTTTCCGGAAGGCATGAACCCGCTCATAACAGAGAACGGTTTGTTGTTGTTCATTGCATCAGTAATGCGGTCATAGTTCCTGTGACCAAAGATTATCTTTCGGCTCATGAACTTGTGAGGATTCTCGATCTCCCGGACCATATCATCAAATGGCTGAATACCAAATTCATCGAATAATTTGGAATAATCATCAATGTTCAATGCGCTCCAGGGGTCGATCTTCATGTTCATATGTTGCCTCTTAATCTCCTGTTTCTCGGATTTTTGTATTTAGTGTCCGCCACTTAAAATTGTTAGTAAAAATACGTTGTGATATGTAAAGGTTCTTATTGCATTTCAGCACGGACCTGCAAAATTTACTACAATCATCAGTAAAATTTTTATTTAATATTGTCTATTAACTTAATTGGAGTCAATTTCATGGGGAAATGTAAATGGGTATAACCTTCTTTCATTTTGCAGCACTGTTCTTCGTTTTAATGGCAGTTTACAACTTATATTCTGCACATAAGCACGGAGAAAATTATCTTTCTGCATTATTAGGTTTGATGCTGTTCATTTCTTTTTCACTCTTCATCATATCAAAAGTGCTTCTCGGTTCCATTGCTATGTTTCTTACAATGATATTTGCTCTTGCTAACTTTAAAAAAATACGCCGGGCTAATGAAAGCAAAATGAAACGTTACATAAGTGATTCAAAGAACGATGAGCCGCTAAAATTCGTGGATTTATTCACAGGTTGGAAAATACTGCATCGTTTAAACAAAAAGTATGGCCCTAAAAAAGCCTCTTTCATTAACTCATTTACTATATGGATTTTGGGCATTGCAATAGCTTCGATATTTGCGTATTTGTGGCCTGATATTTTCACAAACATCTGGTCTCTTATCTTTATCATGACTATTATCGTAGCTGGATTTTATCGGCAAAACAAAAAACTGCTGGAAAACCTTGAAAACGGCATTCCGGCAAAAGAGTAAAAAGAGAAAACAAAATTCAAGCCTGAATCTTGTCAATATCATAAGGTTTTGATGCATCCTCGGGTATCTTGTCCACAAGCTGAAGATACTCTTTTTCCTGCATCAGGCATGTGCTTCGCTGGCCTCTGAAAGCTTTGTCCTTGCGAATCTTTGTCCAGATGTCCTTTATTGAGCTGTCCTGTATGTTTCCGTAGTGGAACGGGATGTACGGACATCCTTTTACAAGACCGTCAACGCAGACATGCATCCATCTCTGGCCAGCCATGCATCCGAGCATTTCTCCTTCAAAGTATGTATTGGCAAAGATACGTGGCCCACCTTTGGTGGAGTTTATACGGTGGTACATTTCAAGCACTTTCTGTCTGTCACCGTCTGAGATTATAGGATCATCTTTCTTTTTCGGAACGGATTCCCATAATGAGAATTCATGAACACCAATTTCTCTTGCAAACTCATACATTGCAGGCAGTTCGTCAATGTTTTTCGGGGAAACATGGGTTGCCATTGTAACAAGCAGTCCTGCATCAAGTCCGGTTTTTATAGCATTTGTTGCAAATTCAAACGCACCGTCAAGTCTTCTCACAGCATCATGCTTCTCTGGTTCAGTGGAATAGATGCTGACCAGCAGGTTGTGCAGTCCTGCTTCCTTAAGCCTGCGTGCATTCTCAGGAGTCATCTCGGTTCCCGGGGTGTACATATTGACAATTGCCCGTTCCTTGTCCACATAATCGATAAGTTCGTAGATTTCCTCGCGAAGCATCGGGTCGCCTTCTGTGAAAACGATTACCATTGCACCCATGTCAAGCACATCATCGATGGCCTGTTTTATAGTTTCGATGTCAAGGTCGCCTTCTCCTCCGCTCACCACGCAGTGCTCACAATTACACTTGCAGTTGCGTGTGATCTCAAAGGAAACCGTTTCAGGTATGTATCTGCCAAGAGCTATCTGGGTCTCAGCTACTAGCAGGCGGTTAAAAGGTTTACTTGGAATTGGTGGCAGCCATGTTGAAGCTATTACTTTATCGTCATCAACAAAAGCAGGTTTTTCTTCCTTCAGGCGCTGGTTTATCTTCTTTAAAAAAGGTGCACAGGCCTTTTTCAACGGTCCATGTGCTTTAAGCTGAACAAAGTCAGCTTTTTTATCCATTTTGATTGAAAGTCCGGGTATTGAAACCAATGCAATGTCTTTATTATCTGTATTTTTATGATCGGTTTTCATTTATATTATTCCCCTAGAATCGAAGATCGTTGTGGGGAGAACACATCAGCTTCCTTGCCTATAACAGAATCGGATGAATAGACAAAAATGCCATTATCAGTAATCACGTATGGGCGAAGCACCTCGTCATGCTTCACACCCCGCATTTTCAATATCTCAAGTGATCTGATCCTTTCTCCGGCAATCCTGTTGACTTTAAGGCAGATAACTCCTTCGGCAAGGTACTCTTCGACACTGAAATGGTTGGGGTCTACATTTGCTTCACTGGTTATCAGCGTGGTGCAGTCAAAGTTTTCAATGTTCTTGATGAATTCAAGAATAATGTGTCTGACATCTACCGGATCAGGGGATATTTTCAGGGATGTCAGCGAATCAATAAAAAGCCTTTTGGCGTTGATCTCTTTTACACTTGCATAGATCTGCTTTAGCACGGTCTCAAGTGTTGCGCTGTCGTGGTCGTGCTTATCAGGCTCCAGTGTTTTCTTGATGTAGCGTCCGTAGGCAATAGGATCTGCCCGGATTATGCGGAGCCTGTTCTCTTTGATGAGACGTTCCATATCCCATCCGTATCTCCACATATTTCTCATTATGCGGGCAGGTGTTTCTTCAAAAGTGACGTAGACTCCCGGCTCATTATATAATGTAATTCCTGCATACAGGTATTGTGATCCGAAAGTGGATTTCCCTGCACCGGGCCCTCCTGTCAGGAGGATAACATCGTTTTCAATGAACCCACCTTCGATAAGTTCATCAAATCCTGGTATTCCTGTGGGTACTCGTGCCATATCTTTCCTCGATCAATTATTTTCGAGTAATTTAATATATTTACTGCACGAATATTATATAACAATTGCTTTTAAAAAAAGATAGCAAAAAAAGAAGAATATTGATACCTGTATCAGGTATCACACTTTTTCAGAGAATGCGAGGGTTCCGCTGATTCTCTTTATTCTTACTTTGAGGGTTTCACCCTTTGCAGCACCAGGTACAAAGATAGTGAACTTGTCAACCTTTGCAATTCCATCGCCTTTTGAGCCGACTGCATCGATACGAACGTCGTATTCTTTGCCTTCTTCAATGGAATCCTGCTTGACAGGTGCACTTGCACGTCTCTTCTTCACCGGTCTGTGTGCTCCACAAGCTGCGCATTTAAGCACAAGGACCCTGTCCATCTTGGTAAGCTGGGTGTCAGGTCTTCCACATTCGGAACACATGACGAATTCTTCAACATATGCTTCGATATTGGACTGGATCTGTTCTTTGGAGAATCTACCCTGGAACACTGCCCTAAGTCCTTCTATCTTTCCTGCAGTTCCCATTTCACGTGTGAGGTATTTCATCACATGATCTGGTTCCCTGTTAAGGACATCTGCAATATTGTTGAAGTTATCAAGGATCGTGGTCTTACCCTCAACCATGATCTTTGGCTCAGGGATTACGAAACGGGCATCCGTAGTCTCCATGTCGGGTAAGTTTGCTATTGCACGATCCAGAAGCGCTTCGTAATCTTCCATCTTTTATCCCTCGTTGTAATTTTGCTTACTGCACAAGTTCCATACCCTGGTCAACTACAATTCTGACTGGGGTTGGCAGTTTCTGACCAGCCTTTCTGAGTGCTTCCTTTGCTGCTACAAAGTGTTCTTTGTTGACAGATATTGTAAAGATCTTCTGTTCGGCTGAAACTCTTGCTGCTGTTCCTACGTTCTTTCCGAATGCTCCACGCATTCCACTGGATACACGGTCTGCTCCTGCTCCGGTAGCCTGCTTGTTCTCTCTGAGTACCTCGTGTGGGAATACTCTGAGCTTGATGTGGAATCCGGTACGGCCTGCTGCGTTTACCATTGCCCTGTTGGCGGTGATACGTGCAGCTTCAAGTGCGGTGTGGCGTAACTGGCATCTTTCTTTAACTACGAGTGTAACCTTTACCGGGAACTCAGCGCTCTTGTTACCCATGTCGTAGTGAATGATGTGGCTACCTGGCACACCACCCATGTATTTCCTTCTGGTGTATGAGCGTTGTCTGACGTTCCTGTACATACTTGCTGGTTTTCTTACCATGAATAAAATCTCCTTGAATTAATTATTGTAATGAAATACGGTACATAACTATGATAGTACCGATATTTTTTGCATCTGGATTTGTACCCTAATTGATATGTATATATTTGTATTTGTTGATGTTGCTCTCAACAATATGGATTAATCTCGATGGCTGTCCTCATATTACCTAGTAGTTTATAAGTCTTGTCACAGGTTCAGAGCTCTTTGTCCAGTTGTACTGTAAGAAGGCCAAAACAACCCGATAACATCATATTGCCATACGGGGACGCAAAATGCAGTTTATCCCAGACAACACAATCCTTTTTTGCCTCATCCATATCCATCAGTATATTACGCCTTGGTCCGGTGATCATTATTGACCTTATGCCGTCAAATCCCGGAGTTTCACGGATATAGCAACCATGTCCGCCATCATCAAAGATATCTTTAAAACTAAGCTTTCCGCTGGCAAAGTCCATTATATATTTCTGTAACTTTTCACCGTCAAGTGCCGAGCTGTGGTGTTCGAACAATGCCACAACACGATTATCTTTCACAATAGCGGCAAGGGTGTGCCCATTTCCAATATTCACAACAATTGCAGGCTGCATTGCATTCTCATCAAGTAAGGCACCGAATATTGCCGCTGGGCCGGTATCCATGATTATAGTATCTTTAATGAAATCCTGTTTTTTCAGGGTTCTAGCAACTGCTGCCATACGGGTGAAATCTTCCGGGACCGTATCTGCGCTGAAGGCAAACTGCTCAAAGCTGCCGCCTTCATCTATAAGTTTTTCAAATATCCTGAAGCGATAAATACGGTTGCTTTCCTGTGGTGAATTCCCATGATCCTGTACTGCCACAGCGATCATTTCAGGCATGCTGACTTCAAAACCGGCAAGGGCATTACTGAGTGCATTAATATCAATGTCCTGGAGGGTAATATTTTCGGTTCCATCAGCAAGTGATTCCGTTTCCTCATCAGAGATTATATTGATGCCCATTGATCTGACCCTTTCAATATCATCTTTGATGGTAAGGGCCGCTTTCTCTGTAGCATAGACCTTAAATCCTTTTTCCATATGATTTTTAATGGCCCTGACAGAAGGTCCACCACCCATGACATCTCCAGTCAGGATTATATCCAGTCCCTTTAGGGTTGCCTTTTTGATCCTTTCTGCAACGATCACCGTCGGTGATGGCATTATCATCACAAGACTGTTCTCTATCTCATGATCAGTATCATAAAGCAGTATATCCTGTGTACCGGTCCCTACATCTATAGAAAGTATCCTCATGGTCAAATCGAGTGTTTCTTATACTTTTTCAGGTATAAATACTTCGTATGAGCAGTCAGTCTACAAAAGAACATAAGGAAGGAACAGAAAAGGCTTATTCCTTTTATCTGATTACAGTTTCCAGTTCAAGGTTCAGTGAATTTGGAGCCGTTACCTTACCCGAAGAAGCTAACGATGGTTCTGGAAAGCTAATGAAGGAACTTGTAACTACCGCTGGTCACAAAGTTACAAAGTACGAATTGATCCCTGATGATCCTTCATTGATCAAAGGAGCTATACACCGTGCCCTTGAATCTGATGCAGATGTTGTTATCACAAGTGGAGGAACCGGTCTTGCATCAAAGGATGTTACAATTGAATCTGTAGCTCCTCTATTTGACAAAGATATCCCGGGATTCGGTGAGCTTTTCCGTTTCAAAAGCATAGAACAGATAGGTAGCTCAGTAATTCTTTCACGTGCAGCAGCAGGTTTGTTAAGAGGGAAAGTAGTATTCTGCATTCCAGGTTCTCCCAATGCTGTGGAACTGGCCTTAAGGGACATAATATTGCCCGAAACCGGCCATCTTGTGAAACATGCTCGCCAGTAACCAAAAAAGGTTTATATTGTATATTTTATTTAATTAGAGTGTGTCAAAAAGGCACATTTATATACGTTAATATTTATATTTGTAATGGAAGTAAATGTATAGAATCCCTTAAGAGGAACAATAATTCTCTAAAGGGCAAATCCTATATACAATCCCAATGAAGAGGGAAACATGTCCGGCTACTCTTTAGGCATCAAGGAACTGGATGCGCTCTTAGGCGACATCCGGGAAGGAACCAATCTGATGATGATAGGTCCACCTATGAGCCGAAAAGATGACCTGCTGGATGCCATTATTTTTAACAGCCAGAGTCCTGCCGGATCTGCTATTATAGTATCTACACGTGAGCCAGGGGAACGTGTTCTCGGATGGTTTGAAGATTATGGTCTGGACACATCAAAAGCCGATATTGGTATTGTTGATTGTGTGACCAAGACACTTGGACTGGGTGCAGCAGATACTGAAAAGATCAAGAGGGCATCAAGTCCTGTGGATCTCACCGGAATAGGTGTGAAGATAAGCCAGTTCTTTGAAGAAATGCTGGTGAAAAAGAAGAAGCAACAGGTTCATCTGTGTATCAACTCCCTGTCAACGATTCTCATGTATTCCAACATACAGACAGTTTTCAGGTTCCTGCATGTCTTCACCGGGCGTGTTAAAGCTGCCAACGGTTTTGGCCTGTATGTGGTTGAAGATGAGATGCACGATGCACAAACAATAGCTACCCTGAAACAGCTCTTTGACGGAATGATCGAGATTAAGGCTGTAGGAGATGCCTATGCCATGAGGGTAGTGGGAATGACCTCAAAGCCTACTCCATGGTTTGAGTATGCGATTGAGGGAAAAGATATCGTTCTTAAGAAAACATAATATTGCTGTAAAAGGCATTCATGTTCTTTTTGACTTAGTTTTGCGTGATTCTAGAATTTTAATACTATCTAATGGCCAATGGTCAGTTTCAAATACTCAATAGCCAACTGTTGACTATAACCAATTGATCAGAATTCAATACAAATTATCGGAGTATCATCATGGATAAAGACAAATTATATCAATTAAAGAATGAAGCAACAAAGATCAAACCTATTATCAATATAGGAAAGAACGGAATTACCGATTCCGTTATAGAGGAAATAAAGAAGCAGGTCAAGGCAAACCGCCTTGTAAAGATAAAAATGCTCAAGACAAGTGCTGAGGGTGAGGATATCAAGACAAGTGCTGAGAAACTTGCAGAGGCAACCAATACAACCCTTATTGATGTAAGGGGCAGCACAGTTGTTATCTACAGGTGATAAGAGACTTCCAGTCTCTTCACTTATCTTTAAACCCTTCTCCTGAAACAACTTCTACTTCCTGTACTATCATAAGTTCAGTGGGAAGCATTTCTTTTAGTTCCGGGATGATATTTCTTATGTTCTCTTCCCTGTCAACCGCCTGAACTATGACCGGTAGGTCTGTTCCAAGTCTCAGGACGCTTGCAGTGTGTATCTTGTGGTGAACTCCGTATCCTTCCATGCAATGGTGCACAGTGGCTCCTGCAATACCTTTGTCTTTCAGGAACTCTATGACTGCATGATGTGCAGTTTTTCCCCTGTACTTGTCATTCTCACTCAGATATATTCTTAAAAGTAATGTTCTCATATTTTCCCTTGATACTTTGCTTGTTAATGCAAATGAGGTAATGTTACATCTTCTTTCTGGTTATCTCCAAAATAAGAACTGCTTTCCCTGTGAAAGTACGGTTGTATGATTGAGTTGCATGATGATGTTTAGTAAACTTTATAGCTTAAATGCTAATACCAATACTTATGGAAAAAAACAACAATAATGTCATTGCAGTTATAGCTGTTCTGGCACTTGTGGGGATTGTAGGTGCTTATACCTACTTGGGTTCGGATAATGTGGATACTAAAGTAAGCTCTTCAGAAGCTGTTTCAATTGTTGGGAACAATTCAATGGCAATTAATTACTCCGAAGAATTTTTCCATGTGGAAGAATGGAGAGTTACAAGTACCGAGCTTGTAGATTCTATTCCTAATAGTACTGTTCAGGAAAATAGTATATGGAGAGTCAGGATAATGGAGCGCAGTTGTGCCTGTTCCGGTATCAAAGACCTTTTCGTGATCGAAGGTTTTGTGTCTGCAAATACTGGTGAACTCCTGAGCATTGAAACCAAATCCGTCCTGGAAAGTGAGTATGATAAAAAGACCTGTTCATCGACATCCTGTCACTGAACGAAATAAATGCAGGTTTTTACTTGCATTTTTATTTTCCATTTCCCTGATACTCTTTACTGGTATGGCTCAGGCTACGGTGTCAGTGGAATACTTCTACGAAGATGGCTGTCTGAAATGTGCCCAAGCATCACCTGTAATTGAAGATGTGGTTTCCAGTTACTCTGATACTAACTTCAGTTCATATGAGATCAAATCGGCTTTCAGCCTGGCGAAAAGTTACGGAGTGTCAACAGTTCCTGCTATCGTTGTGAATGGCAGCACGGTTATCAGTTACAATGATTATGAAGGTGACACTGAAAAGCTCCGGTCAATGCTTTCAGAAGCAATCGAAACAGCTCCGGTAATGAGTTTAGAAACTGACTCCTCAAAAGTCGAATCTCTATCCGGGGAAGCTTCAGGTGACCAGACTCCTGCTGTGATATTCATCGCAGGTCTTCTTGCAGGTTTCAATCCCTGTCTTATTGCTGTCATGGCTTTCCTCGCATCAGCAATCGTTTCTTCAGGAGGTTCCCGTAAGGATATGCTGGTCCTTGTAATCGGATTCTGTGCCGGGATATTTGTAACTTACATGGTTGTAGGTTTTGGAATACTGAACACCATTACTTCTTTTCCATGGATCAGGGACGCTATAATGTCATTTATGATACTCCTTGTAGCTATTTTTGGAGTATGGCACATTTATGATGGATATTACATAAAGAAAAATTCAAAATCATCATTCAAAACCCCTCATTCGTTTGTGGATCTTATGAACCATGCCAGAGGCAAGAATATACTTCTTATCTCTTTCGTTGGCGGCGGAATATTCTCTCTGGTAAAAGCTCCGTGTGTTGGCGCTGTTTACCTGATGATACTTGAAATGCTCCTTTCCGGCGGCAACACTGTAAATGCTGTGCTGTACATGGGTCTTTATAATTTCGCAGTTGTCTTGCCAATTCTGATACTTGGTGCTCTTCTTGCCTTTGGACTTGATCCTGAAAAGGTAAATGAGTTCAGGGAAAAAAGACGTGTTGAAGTCCGTCTGATTACGGGAATAATATTGATATTACTGGCTGCGTTGTTGCAGTTGAACATTATATAATGTTCATCTGATAATGAGACTGTATGCAAGTAAAACGGCAAAAAGACACAACGTGACGTTAAGACCGATATTCGCCAGGAAACGTTTGTTCTCTCCTTCATCAAGCAGCCTGAAGCTCTCATATGCAAAGGTTGAGAACGTTGTAAAAGAGCCAAGCATTCCTACACTTATCATGTAACGCAGTGTTCCTTCTACGGAAGTGAACGTCAGCACAGCAAGTACAAAACTGCCAATGGTATTCACTGCAAGAGTTCCTGCAGGAATCTCATTTATTCTTGGAATCGCTCCGGAAACAAGGTATCTGAGGTTTGCACCGATAAAACCTCCGATTCCTACGAGAATGATCTCAGAAACCAAATCCTTCCCTCCTTTTTACCAGATAGATTACCAGTGCCCTGCCTGTGAAAATTCCAGCAAGCGTCAGGATGATGTTTGCAAAAATGTTGAATGCAGCTTCAGCCAGTTGCATCTGGAATGTCTGGACCGTGAATGTAGAAAAGGTTGTGAGTGATCCGCAAAAACCAATTCCGAAGAACATACGCGTTCTTGGGGACACAATTCCAAGGTACTCGGAGCTGTACATAAGAAAACCAAGCAGTATGCTCCCAAGCACATTTACCACAAGAGTTCCGGATGCAGAAGTAAAGTATCCTGCAACAAGGTATCTTGATATTGCTCCGAAGAATCCTCCCATTCCAATGGTGAGAAGTTCTGAGCCCTGGTTTTTCAGATAATCACTATTCAATTAACACTACGTCCACTTCGCTTCCTTCTTCGCACCCTTCCACATTTTCCGGGATTATAACAAAGCCATCGGATTTTGCAATGGAACTCAGTATTCCGGCACCTGCTGTCATCAGAGGGTGAGCAATGTTGCCTTCGAGTATTACCCTTGCATAGCTGACGTAGCCCTCTCTTGAAAGTATTTTGCCGCTTAATGTGGCTTTTACTGTTGTGTCAGGTATATTGGGTATGTTCCCTGATTTTCTAAGTGCTGGTTTGCCAAAAGCAAAAAGTGCTACAAGTCCTGCTGCCGGATAACCGGGCATACATAGTACAGGTACGTTTTCAATAATTCCAAGTGCAGTTGGTTTTCCCGGACTAAGTCCTACTCCGTGAACCAGCTTTTTGCCAAGTTTCTCCACAACCGCCGGAACAAAATCCCTGTCTCCAACTGAGGTTCCACCGGAAACGACGATCATGTCAGTGTCGAGGTTTGCTTTGATGGCTTCCTCTATGAGTTTCGCATCCTCGGGAACGATGTCGCAATATCTCGCACTTCCGCCCCATTTCTCTACATATTTACCAATCATGAGGCTGTTAATGTCAAGCGTCTTGCCAGGTGCAGGTTCTTCATCTCCCGGAAGCGGAAGAAGGTCATTTCCTGTTGGGATGATCGCAACAACAGGTTTTGAATAGACTTTGACCTCACTTATTCCAAGTGATGCCAGCACTGCAATGTCACAGGGTCTGAGTATGTGGCTTTTGTTGAATATGATCTCATTCTTCCTGACATCCTCTCCAATCTCGCCAACGTTCTTTCCGGGATGTACCTGTGCCCTGATCTCTATCATGTCCCCAATGGAAATGGTATCTTCCATCATCAGGACTGCATCTGCATCGTCAGGCACGTAATCTCCCGTATTGACCGGGGCGCAGGTTCCTTCCATGGTCTCATCGGATATCTGGAGCATGACCGGGTTTGTTGGTGATGCACCTATAAGATCCACAGACCTTACTGCAAATCCATCCATAGCAGAACGTCTGTAATGGGGAACATTGCGTGGTGCAAGTACGCTTATTGAAAGTACTCTTCCAATAGCAGACCTTGCAGGCAATACTTCCGTTCTGTCAATACCTTTTATCCCGGCAAGGAACATTTCCTTTGCCTCACCGACATCTGTGCGTTCTCTGAATATCATTCAAGTCCCTCTGTTGTCAGTTTAACCGCCGGATACCGGAGGGAATATTCCCAGTTCATCGTCATCGTTCAGGATGGTATCAATTCCTTCCATGTGTTTGATGTTGTTTCCGTTCAGAAATACATTGATATAACCGCAAAGTTTGACATTGTCTCCTGCCTCAAATACAAGCTCTTTGAGGGCAGGATATTGTTCTGTAAGTGAAAGGAGCACCTCTTTAACAGAGTCTCCTGTGAGTGATAAAAAAGAAGTCTGTGCAATCTCCCTGAGATTTGCAAATAGTTTCACTTTAACGTTTGCCATGGGGACATTATTCCAGACGGATATATTATAAAACTAATCCTGTAAGAAGAAAGAGACCAAGCTAACGGTCAAAACAATGATAGAATAGAAGTAGAAATGATACTTTTAAAGTTGTAAAAATTTCTGGTGGGATAGCGCGGATTTGAACCGCAGTCCAAGCGTCCCAAACGCTCGAGGATGGACCAAGCTACCCTACTATCCCAATCAGATTCAGAAGGGTAGCCCTTACATAGCATATATTGTATAAAAAGGTTTCGGGAAGTACTGTTGTAATTTAAGTAGGGAGGTAAATTTGGATTTTCCTTATAGTAGTGGAAGGCGCAGTCCATCCCAATTAAAGGGGAATAATATCCATTCACTTATAGGACATATTTCCAGTTGCAGAGAATTATCAAAAAAAGCTATCATTCCAGTAGTTGCCATGTGTTAAATAAGGCTTTATGAAAAGAAAAACAGAAAAATCCTCAACAAGAGATGATATTTAATATGTTATGGACGAAGGCAGCAGAAGTTTGGTTGGTTATTGTATTTTATGGTGCGCTGAACTTTGAGACTTTAATGCTTGAATACTTGTTCTGCTCTCTAAATAGTGCCTTCGGCGCTTCTCTGAACGTCGAAGGCCATATTTCTGTTTAATTAGTATCAAACGTAAAAGAGTCCATTATTTTATCTGCATTTTCACGTTCATCTTTAGTTGAATAGTATACTAAAAAGTAACCTTTGTCTCCTCCGAGGATGTTATTATCTATAAAAAATATTCCTCTCATATACTGGGTTTCTTTTTCATCATCTGTGCGACTTAATGTGACCTCATAAGCTTCCTGTCCATTGAAAGTTATGAGTCCTCTAGTAATGTCTGTCTCAGGTTCAAATCGTTCATATAACTCAAAATTGCCGAATACAGATTCTGCAAGATCTTCATAGGTAACGTCTAAAGATGAAACATCCGAAACTAACAGCATGAATACCGCTTCTTTTTCCGGGCTTGTGATATTCACCTGTGAATAATCCTCATTTGTTTGTTCTTCAATGTTCCATGATCCGGGGTATTGGACACTAAAACCGTAGTCTTCATTGGTGTAAGTTTCATTATCTGCACAACCACTGACCATTAATGAAGCACATAAAATGATACCTATTATTCCAAATGAAATCACTGCATTTCTATTTTTAATCATTTTAATCTCTCTTTTCATAGTTCAGTAGATTTCATGATTTTATTTGCAGTTTTTAGGTCATCTTTGTAATTGTCCGAAGTAGCTTCATATGTTAGCGCAAACAGATAATCGCCATCAATAAAAAATATCTGCTTACAATGCATATCTTCTCTAACATTTGTGTAGGTGTATTCTATCTCATAAGCGTCATAATCCTTGAAAGTTGTATATTGTTCCTCAATGACATCAAAGTCATCTTCATATTCAAGTATCCCTACTAGATTTTTGATAGCTTCTTCAAAAGTGTAAGAGCTGTAAAAGTAGCTGTCCATGTCTATACACGCTAGTCTGACATATGAGCCGTCTTCAGGATTAGTGAAAGTAACTCCGCCATCTCCTAAATCGGTATCTTTATCCCATGTATCAGGGTATTGGATACTGTAGGCGTATAAGTTGTTGTTATATGTTTCATAATCTGTGCAACCACTTGTAACAACTGCTGCAAAAAGAATAGCACTAATTAAACTCAGGGATATTATTATGTTTTTATTTTTTATCATTGTTCCACCATTTTATTTTCATCTTAGGCAATTTCCACTCCAGTATACTAAAGATTTTGTATGTGTACGAATTATCCCTATATATAGGTTTAGTTTTATGTTGGCTGTTACTTTTTTCATAAAGTAGTGTACTTTGCACAGGCAGTTCAATTCATTTCGAAATATTTATATATGTAAAATCTCTCAGGACTGATATAATAATTTAGAATTCCACATATTTGTATTATGAAAAGTATTTATTCCATGGTAAGGGGGATAAAGGTTTAAAATCCGTGGATACTAGGATGCTTTCGCTAAATGTGGTATTACTGAGTGGTATCTATGGAAGAAATCAATGCTGATAGTATGTTTGTTACTAAAACATCAAAGAACTTTGCCAACAAACTGAATTCTGTCTTCTTAAATAAAGAAAAGATAGATTCACTTCTCTCCAATCTTGAAGACCTCAGGTCAACCGAGGGATTAGATGATGTTCAGTATGAAGAGCTGAAAAATGAATACTCATTAAAGATTGATGAAATTGATAATGAAATTAGTTCTATTAAAACATCAATTACTGATAAGATGGTTGAACTTGAGGGTGATATCAAAGCTTACAACAAAGAGCATAATGATCTTAATGTCAGGTTAAAAATTGGTGAGCTTACTGAACAGGATTGCAGTAAAAAGCTAAGTAAACTGGAATCAAAAATAGAAATGGCTACAATGGAAAAATCCGAACTAGGATTGCTTCTTGATGTTGACAATACCGAGGATTTGCAGGAATACATATCAATAAATGCAGATAATCAAAAGAATGGAGTCCAGTCAGTCATTGGAAAAATTCAGGATAAGACTGAAGGACTGAAGTCCTCGAATTTAGATACTGACATTCTTGGAGCTATTCAGAGTAAAAAGAAAGGCTTAGCAACCTGGATTCGTAGAAAACGCTAGACTATTTGAAAATTAGTGGAAATTTGAATGGTTATTGTGTTAGTATGACCTCAAATACAGCAAAGTTGTCTTTTTTTAGCAAAATTACGACACTATATACAATATGTTACGTATGTTTATTACTACTAATGATCGTGCTTGTATATACTGATTTTTCTGTGATAATAGCTGCGTTAGTTTTCTCTATTTTTGCGTATGTGCCTCTAAGTATTTTGAAAAGAATTGAAGCACGTCTTAATGACAAAGTGTGTCTTGAAGAATACACAGGTAACAATCCTACATGGGATTTTACATATGTAAAAAATGGTAATTATATCGCTTTAGACTCGACAAATAAAACAATTCATCTGGGGAATAAATCAGGACGCAAGTTAATTGAGAAAAGTTATACATTTTTTGATGTCAGAGAATGGGGTTATTATACAAAACAAGGTACTACAACAATACAGAAAGACGCTTATACAGACAATTATTCTGTAAGGGAAGATAAGCATCCTTATATGTATCTGTATATAAATGTCAAAGATACACAATATCCACAATGGCAAATCCCTTTTAAAACATCTGATAGCTATAATTTGAAAAGATGGATGGAAATATTGAATCAAAGTATCAATGAAATGTAGTGCTTGATCTGAATTGTATTCATAGCCATATTGAGACCTTTTGAATAATGCTGCATCTCAAAGTACTGTAAAGTTATAGGTAAGGTCTCAGTAAGATTTTTCATCTTGTTTTTATAAATCTCCGTAAAATCACTATATATTGTCAAATATATAAAATTTATCTATCGATAATATCTTAAAATTTATATAGTAACTTGTTATTCCATTATAAAGATGTGGCACAATAATATTGGAACTGTTAGTTCCAATTTGGAAATCTGTTATGGATAAATAGGGTGGTCAAAAATGTCCTATCACAGTTTCGATTAATTGGTGGTAAAAATGAAAGAACAACAAAAATCAATTTACAAAAAAGTATCAATTTACTTAATCTTATTGAGCCTTGGCTTGATGAGTGCTCAGGTAGCATGTGCTGAAACCTATACATTGGATCAACAATGGAATATTAGTGATGCAGAGATGATTAATGATATTGATGTCGACTCTTCCGGCAATGTTTATGTTGCTGTCGATGGTGCATATATCATGAAGTTTGACAGCGCTGGTAACTTCCTTGCTAAGTATGGTGAAGGAACTGAAGACGAATTTACTAGTGCACAAGCAGTTGCAGTTGACTCTTCTGGCAATGTTTATGCTCCTTATTACAACGAGGGATATCAAATTGTGAAGTTTGACAGTAATGGAAATATTATTATGGATATAGACACTTCTGATATTTATTACGACGGCTATGGGACATCATTATCTATAACTGATATTGCTGTTGATTCTTCTGGTAATATTTACGCTCTTGATAGTCATTTCTTGATATTTAAGTTTGATAGTAGCGGTAATTTCGTTTCCGGATGGGGTCCTGAGTGGCGTATATTAAATGGAAATCAAGATGCATTGATTGCTGATGTAGCTGTTGCTGTTGACTCTTCTGACAATATCTATTCTTTTAGTAGTTCAGGTGATGATACTGTTATCAAATTAGATAGTGATGGCAATCTTCTTGCTAAATGGAAGTCTGGTTTTGCAATAGAGAGAGACAGAGCCTATCTTGTTGTTGATCAGGCCGATAATGTTCATGCTCTCACTGATACTCGCACTCTAGATATCTATACGTTTGACAGTAGCGGTAATCTTCTTTCTGAACAGGATTTGGATGGCTATTTTTCAAGCAACCCGCACTTTGCTTTTGATTCTTCTAGCAATGTCTGGTATTATTGTTCGAGACATTCTAATGAGATTCAAAAATATGCCATTGCTACTCAGGATACTGTACAAAACGAAAATGTTGAACAGACATCTGTGCAAACACAAAGTGCAGACTCTGTAAGTGATACTACGACTGAAGAAACAACAACCGAAGAAACGCAAAGCTCAAAATCACCTGGTTTTGGAATCGTTTGCGGAATTGTAGGTTTGTTTGCTGCGGTTTTGTATAATAAAAGATAAAATTGCAGATAGTAGCCTGAAGATGTGAGATTTGAAATCTCATATCTTTACTTTTTCAAATATTTATAATAAACTAATTGAGGAGTGAATATGATAAATAATCTTATTTGGAAAAAAACATCATTTATTCTTTTTTTGCTGGTTTTTTTACTGGCCAGTGTTTCTGTAACGCACGCTGAAACGTATTCTTTCGTGACAGAATGGGGTTCAACTGCTAACAACGATTATTATGAATATCATCCGACCAGTGTTGTCGTTGATTCTTCAGGAAACGTTTATACAATTGACAGTTATGCCGTGGCATACGATTCAGACATAAACATGATAAAGAAGTTCGATTCATCTGGCAACAAAATTGCCGAATGGGGTCCTTCAGGGAGCGGAGACGGTGAACTGGCTGTTGCAAACGCTCTTGCTCTGGACTCATCAAATAATCTCTATGTTGCAGAAAGAAATCGTATCCAGAAATTTGATAGCGACGGTAATTTTATTTTTAAATTTGGTTATCAGGGCAGCGATGATGGTGAATTTAATTATATCCGCAGTATTGCAGTTGATTCTTCTGGTAACATTTATGTCGTTGATTCTCAAAACCAGCGTATTCAGAAGTTCGACAGCGAGGGCAACTTCATTACAAAATGGAAATGCAATGTACTGGACATAGCCGTCGATTCATCCGGATATGTTTATGCCGCTTCAAGTAACAACATTCAAAAGTATGATGGAGAAGGAAATTTAATCGATGAATGGAAAGCTTATAACTTTGTAAACATTGCAGTTGATAGTTCAGACAATGTTTTCATTGCAAATCACAACATAATCCAGGAATTGGATTCAGATGGTACGGTTATTAATTCATGGGGTTCCGCCGGTAATGGTAATGAAGAACTAGATTACATATATGATCTTGCTACCGATTCATCGGGTAACGTCTACGCCGCTGACTACGGTAACCTTTGTGTAAAAGTATTTGATGATGAGGGCAGCTTCCTGAGAAAATGGGGTTATGAGGGTACAAAAGGCGGGAAATTCAATCGCCCGAATGGCATAGCTGTTGATGCTTCAGGTTCCGTTTATGTAGTTGACTCCGGCATGCCTTCCACAGCAAGTACAAAAGGTATCAACTCCCGTATTCAGAAGTTTGATAGTAACGGCAACTTCATTTTTAAATGGGGATTTAATGGAGCAGGTGAAGGGCAATTTAGCAATCCAACGGATGTTGCCGTTGATTCTTCCGGTAATGTCTATGTTGTAGATCATGACAATGCCCGCATTCAAAAATTTGACAGCAATGGTAATTTCATACTGGAATGGGGTTCTTCCGGTCATGGAAAAGGAGAATTTGACAATCCTGGTGGAATTGCTGTCGATTCATCCGGAAATATTTACGTTGCAGATTCAGGGAACTATCGCATTCAGGAGTTTGATGGCGATGGCAATTCCATAGCTATCTGGGGATCACAGGGCGCAGATGAAGGTGAGTTTTCATCTATGAATGATGTTGCAGTTGATTCTTCAGGTAATGTCTATGTTGCTGACGGAAAATATATCCAAAAATTCGATAAAGAAGGAACTTTCATGACCAGATGGGATTGTGGTTCTTATGCAGTTATATGGAAGATTGCTATCGATTCATCTGATTATATTTTTGCAGCCTGCAACAATAATCTTGTTCAGAAATATGATGGTGATGGCAATATTATAACTGAATGGGGTTCTAAGGGTGACGGAAAAGGAGAATTCAGTAATCCATCTGGAATTGCAGTCGATTCTTCTGGAAACGTATATGTTGTTGATAGTGGAAATGCACGAATACAGAAATTCGCAGTGAGCAGTCAGGCAATTGAACAAAATGTAAACGGCGATGAAGAATCAGATAATACAGTAGCAGAGACTATTAGTGGCACTTCTGTAGAAGATGATGCAACAGGTGTCGAAACAGATGAAAATGCTGAAAGTTCAAAATCTCCTGGATTTGGAATGGTATGCGGAACAATAGGTCTGCTTGCTGCATTTTTATATCGCAAAAAGTAAAAAACAATTTAAGAAAGGATGAACATTATTTCTCCTTTCTTATTCCTTTTTTAGTAAATCCCATTATCAGAACACTTGATGTCTATTTAGATTCATTGATCTAATTATTTCTCACTGGTCAGCTGCCCTGTCAAAAGCCCGGCTTCCTATTGTCATCATGATAAATGCAAAAGCTGTGATAACTCCAAGCGACAAAGTGATTGGCACATCGGAAGCGTCAAGCAGCATCCATCTCAGTGCTTCTACACCATAAGTAAGCGGGTTCAGATGGACAGGTATGCTAAGCCAACCTGGAAGATTCTCCATGGGGTAAAATGCAGTGCTTGTCATGATGGTTGGAAACGTGATGAAAGTCATCATCATCTGGAAACCTTCATGAGATTCTATTTTAGAGGCCAGCGTAATGCCAAGACCGATGAATCCGATTCCCATAGTGAACATTATCGGAATACACAGGAGTTCTCTCCATATGGAAACATATTCTATCCCAATGAACCCGCTGATGATCATAAGCAAAGTGCCCTGCACCATTGCGGTTGTAACTCCTCCTGCGGCTTTCCCAAGAGCAGTGTAAAATCGGCTTACAGGCGCTACCAGAATCTCTTTCAGGAAACCGAACTCCCTATCCCATATTATGGAAATTCCACCCATAAGCGATGCGAAGAGAATTGACATTCCTATGATTCCCGGAGCCATGTAATCGATATACCTGCCGCTGCGAAGGGTCATAGTACTTCCCAGTGCAGAACCCATTATCACAAGAAAAAAGAGCGGCGTTGCAAGGGAACCTATTATCCTTGAACGTGAGCGTTTATAGCGCAGCATTTCCCGCAGCCACAGGGTGAACACTGTGTTCAGGCAGAGTCTTTTCCCTGAAAGCGCCATTTCACTCCCAGCGTTTGTAAACGTCGTTATCAATATCCATCAGGTCAAGTGCACGTCCTGCCATTGAATTAACAAGGTCGTCAATTGTCTGTGGCTTTGAATAAAATCCTGGACATGCAGGCAAAATCACTCCGCCTGCTCTCTCAAGTCTTAGCATGTTCTCAAGATGTATCTGGTTAAGAGGTGTTTCACGTGGCATGAGCACCAGTTTTCTTCGCTCCTTAAGACAAACATCAGCCACTCTGCCAAGCAGGTTATCAGACATTCCGCCTGATATCTCACCGAGGGTTTTCATGCTGCACGGGGCAATTATCATTCCGTAGAACCTGTGGGAACCGCTTGCAATTGGTGCTGTGAAATCGCTCTCATCATAGACTGCATCTGCAAGACCTTCGACATAGGATAACTCGTAATCTGTCTCTATCTCAAGTATCTGCTTTGCGGCCTTTGTCATGACAAGATGAGTAAAAATATCTGTTTTTGCAAGAATTTCCAGCAACCGTACTCCATAAGCAGAGCCAGATGCCCCGCTGATGCCTATTACTACTTCCATTAGAATTCCTCTCTCGCTTTCCTACTTTCCTATAATTACAGCAAGCTCACTGATCATTTCATCACTTGCAGAAACTATCTCCTCTATCTCATCGAGTGTAATATTATCCAGATGAATGCCAACAATGAATACAGAAGTTGCTTTACAGGCTTTGCTGAACACCTTTGCACCGTTCAGTGCAATTTCGGTTTCCCTGTGTCCGGGTGTTGTGATGACAGATGAAGAGGCTCTTTTAGAATCATGGTCATAGAAGCCAACACCTACTGCTCCAACATGCTCGTCTCCGCCTGTAAGACTGGCAACATAATCATCTCCTGTCCTTTTCCATTCAAGCAAAAGACTGATCCCTGCTGCGATCTTCTTAATCTGCTGCATATCATTCCTCTATTTCCGTAAGTCTGAACTGTTTTGTTGTTCTCTTGACTTCAAAGAAGTTCTTCGCCGCTTTTCCAACTGCTTCCCTGTATTCGGTAGGAGTATAAACTCCCATTTTCCAGTTTTCACGGTGCGCCTGCTCAAGCGTGGAAACCACATGAGAAGCTTCATCCAGGCGCAGCATCTTATTATTTATTTTAACCAGAGCTTTCATTTCTGCGATCTCAGGATCTCTTGGAATATCAATAAGGACGCTTTCAGCATCTATACCAACTTCTGACGCGATCTCAGCTTCAACTCTCTTGATGTTCTTTCGGTGTTTGAGCACGCCTTCGCCTACTTCATCAAATCCTACATAGAGGGCTCTCTTGTAGAGTTTCCTGTTGTCGAGTCTCTGTGCAAGTTCACCAGCGTAGCCGTCATCATTGCGTATCATTTCCAGAAGTCTGGAGTCATCCATCTTCCTGAGGTCGAAAGGATTGAGTGACTTTTTCTGGATCAGGTCATCTACAGCTCTTGTGAACATCGTCTCAGCAATCCTTGAAACGTGATGATAATAAACAGAAGGATGCATCAGGAATCTGGATACAAGAAGCGATTCTGCCGCCTTGACACCGCCAGCGTTCACTACAAGATTGTTCTCGTAGAACTTCATCTCATTGATAAGTCTTACATGATCAACAAGACCAAAAGCAACGCCCGTATAATGTGAGTCCCTGACAAGATAGTCCATTCTGTCCACATCGATCTCGCTGTTGAGTATCTTTCCAAGGTCAGTCTTTCCCTGAATGTGATCTTCAATAGTTGCCGGATTTAATCCGTTATCACTGAGGATCTCTCCGAGTTCTCCTTTTTTAAGTATCTCACGGACATCCTCATGGTGCTGTCTTGTGTAAAATTTCGTAAGACTTTCTGTTACATGTGAATAAGGTCCGTGTCCTACATCATGAAGTAGAGCAGCGATCCTGAGTTCCTCTTTTTCCTCATCTGTGACAGAATCAATCTTTCCGGTAAGCATGGTGGCAAGATGCATGACTCCCAGGGAATGCTCAAAACGTGAATGGTTAGCTCCCGGATAAACAAGGTTTGACAGGCCAAGCTGGCTCAGTCTTCTAAGTCGCTGCATCTGCGGTGAATCGATAATGGATAATGTGAGCGGATCAAGCTCAATATATCCATGTATAGGGTCACGGATGACTTTCATACAACCTACATATCCTTCATCTTATAATGATTTTCCACTCGTTTCTGTCTCTGCCCGCCTGCCAATTTCAGTTCTCTTAGAAATACATTCCATAGGAAGGGGATGTTTCCTCAACAGAGGTTTCTGCCAGACCTTTTCCAAGACCGTACCCGAAAGAGTACAACATTTCATTGAATCTCATTCCCAGAAAGCCGGATGATTTTCCTCCGTATTCATATATGTCCGGCTCACCGGATATTCCTGCCATCTCAGTGGCTATGTCAATTGCATCCTCCTCGGTTCCGACCATATCAACAAGTCCTGCTTTCTTTGCCTGGGAGCCACTGTATATCCTGCCGTCTGCAACCTTGTAGGTCTCTTCCAGTGTCATGTTCCTGTTCTCGGCAACCCAGGACACGAAATCTTCATAGCTTTCGTTCACAATGGAACCAAGCATTTCCTTTTCTTCCTCTGTCATTGGTCTTGTGGGCGAACCGATGTCCTTGTACTCTCCGCTTTTGATAGTTGTCACATTGATGCCCAGGTCGTCCATTAATCCATAGTAATGAACAATTTCCATCCTTACTCCGATATTTCCAACAAGCGACTGCTTTTCAGCCACAATATAGTCCGTGGATGATGCTGCCTGATAAGCTGCGGAAGCTGCCATTGATTCAACATATGCCACAACGACCTTCTTTTCAGATGCTTTCTTTATTGCCTTTGCAAGTTTTTCACTGGCAATAGCCTCTCCACCGGGAGAGTTTATCCTGATGATTATGGCCTTTGTCCCATCATCATCCTGCGCATCTTCTATCCATTCAATGTAATCCTCAACACCTGGCTGGTAATCATTGAAAAGGTCTTCCTCTGAACCTCCGGAATAAATGGTTCCGTCAAGGTCTATGATGGCGATATCTCCTGATGTTCCTTCTATTGGAATCTGCATAACAGCTACGATTATTCCTGTGAGTGCAAGTACCAGAATAACGATTCCCAGAATTCCATAAAGCAATATTTTACTTGATCTTTCCAATTTCCCTTCTCCTTCTTCCTCTGAAATGAATTATATTATTGTAGTGTATTGTATTATTACAGTATTAATTTACGAGGTCTTTACTTATATATCTTGAACCGTATAACGAGACAAAACTGGCAAGGAGATGGACTAAGATGATAATCTTTTCAGGCGGCACCGGAACACCAAAATTACTGAATGGCCTTCGTGAAGTTTACCCGGAAGAAAAGATCACAGTTGTGGTAAACACTGCGGAAGATATATGGGTTTCAGGAAACCTCATCACACCTGATATTGATACCGTACTCTACCTGCTTTCAGGCAGACTTGACACTTCAAGATGGTGGGGCGTGAAAGATGACACCTACCGAACTCACAATGCAATGAAGGAACTGGGTTACGATGAGGTAATGATGCTCGGCGACATTGACCGTGCAACCCATATCATGCGCTCAGACCTGCTGCGCAGCGGATTAACACTTACAGAGGCAACGATAGGTCTTTCGAGGTCACTTGGCGTGAAGGTCAATGTTTTTCCAATGTCCGATGACCCCGTTTCAAGTATGATCAGCACGCCTGAAGGAAAGATGCATTTCCAGGATTTCTGGGTTGGCAGACACGGCGAGCCCGAGGTTCTTGAAGTTTGCCAGGAAGGCATTGAAAAAGCAAGTATCTCTCCGGCTGTTGTGGAAGCTCTTGAAAGGGAAGATAATGTCCTGATAGGTCCAAGCAATCCGATAACAAGCATCGGGCCAATAATCGAGCTTCCGGGCATGAGGGATATCCTGAAAGAGAAAAAGGTTATCGCAGTCAGTCCTATAATCGGAACTGAGCCTGTCAGCGGTCCGGCAGGAAACCTCATGACTGCAAGAGGCATCGAAGTTTCTTCATATGGAGTTGCTTCATATTATTCAGATTTCCTTGACCACTTGATAATCGATGAGCGTGACCCGATAGATGATGGGCGTTTCAGTAAACTTGGGTGCGGTGTCTCAAGAACCGACACTCTGATGAAAACAGTGGATATAAGCAAAAATCTTGCTGAAACAGTATTGAAACTGTGCTGAAACTGTTCTAAATAATGCAGAACCATTCTTTTGCTCTGCATACTTCTTTTTTTATTTGATTTTATTCATCAAGTATTTTAATAAGTATATTTTTATTATTATACTGCATATATTGCGTTACTCCAATTTGAGGGCAAACCAAAAAAACAAATTTTAAGGTGAAATTGTGGGTGATGAATGGAAAATCGATTTGAAGATCCCTGACATAGGGATGATGGTCACGCTTATGACTACTGCGTTGTGTTCTATGATAATGGGCGCAGCGGAGATCGCTTACACTATGCTGTGGATCACAGCTTCATATGTGAGGCACGGAAAAGACTTTTTTATTGATCTTCTGAACGCCAAGGCGCTGACATGGACAGCGGAATATATTCTGGTTGCAGGTTCATTGCTGCTCTTTTCAGCTATGCTCTTTCTGCTGAGTTCTACATTTTCTCTATATGAGCTCAACGGACTGGCAAAGAATGCGGAAAAGAAAGTGCACACGAAAATTGTGTTCGGATTCTTCGTAGGAGGGCTTATTCTTCTCTTCCTGGCTCTTATATCTGCGATCATTCTGAGGTATCTGTAAGGTTCAGGAACACTAAAATCAAAACTTAAGCAATAAGCAAAAGTCAAAATTTCATGCTGGGAAGGCGATAATATGAATTCAAGTATTACCGGAACAATAAAAGAGGTTCCAAAAGTAGTGGAAAATGAAGGTCCGTCACAATATCTGGAGGATATTGCCAGACAGGCTACAAAGACCGAAAGGGTGCTTTATCCAATCGCTGGAATTGTTGGACAGGAGAAAATGCTCCGCGCACTCATTCTTAACACTATCAATCCGTCTATTGGCGGCGTTCTTATACGCGGTCAGAAAGGTACTGCAAAATCAACTGCAGTAAGAGGTATTGCTGAAATCTTACCTGAAATCGAAATGGTAGAGGGTTGCAAGTTCAATTGTGACCCCAATGATCCTGAAAAGTTCTGCTGGGAATGTCAGGAGAAGAAACGCAAAGGTACACTGTACATTGGCAGACGTCAGATGAGAGTCGTGGACCTTCCGGTTGGTGCTACAGAAGACAGGGTTGTGGGAAGTCTTGATATTGAGAAAGCTGTGCGCCAGGGTGTGCAGGCATTCGATCCGGGAATTCTTGCTCAGGCAAACCGCGGAATTCTTTATGTTGATGAAATTAACCTGCTCGATGATTTCGTAGTGGATGCGCTTCTTGATGCTGCTGCAATGGGTGTGAACACCGTTGAGCGAGAAGGAGTAAGTGTCAGTCATCCTGCAAATTTCATTATTGTGGGAAGTATGAATCCTGAAGAGGGTGAACTCCGTCCACAATTGCTTGACAGGATAGCATTGCAGGTTGAGGTCACAGGTATCTATGATGTAGAGCAACGTATCGAAATTGTCGAAAGGCGTAACAGGTTCAACGATGATCCGAAACATTTCATCCGTGAGTTCGAGGCTGAACAGGAAAAGCTGCGTTCAAAGATAGTAAAAGCCATGCAGATGCTTCCACGCGTTACTACAACAAGGGATAACCTGCGTACCATTGCTGAGATATGTATCGCTTTTAATGTGGATGGTCACCGTGCGGATATTATGATCGAGCGTGCCGCCAGGACAAATGCAGCATATGAGGGCAGGGAACGCATCACAAACGATGATATCATCGAAGCTTCCGAAATGGTGCTTCCACACAGGATGCGCAAGAAGCCATTTGAGGAAGAGGAATTCAGTGTCGACCAGCTAAGAGCGGTCGTTGACGGCAGGGTATGAAAGAGGTGCGGGGATGGACGATGAACTTGTTCAGCGCCTGCGCAGGAATCTTCCTCGCAATTATGGCATAAAAGTGTTGTATCTAGGTTATCCTGTGCTCGGGCTTCGTATCCCCAGAGCCTCAGTTTCAGAATTTTCCAAACAGGATACGGACATTCTGTACGAGAATCTGTACGCGAATATGGAGCAGATAAGACCCGGTGAGATCGAAGATGTCTGCATCGTTGCAGATTCAGACTATATGTCAATCGAGCCTGAAACTTTTTTCAAGCCACTTATCGGAACATCAGATTCAGCTCTTGCAGATGTATTCAGGTATGCTCCGGAAAGTGTAGCTATCGATGATGCTATTATTCTGCCGCCTGACACATCAGAACCGGACAGTTCTCTTGTGGAGGACATTCTTCCTGAAGACACTTTTGTCGAAACCGAAACCTCTGAAACACAGGAAACTGACCCTGAAAGGTCGATATTTGCTGATATTCTAAAACCTGCCGAAGAGGGGCATGTTTCTGAAACGGAAGTTCATGAGAATCTGGATTCTCAGGATATTCAGGGTGGTCAGGGCTATCAGGAAATTCACGAGGAAGATTATCCGGTTGAGAAACTATCCTTTGAAGTTCCGGCATCAGACTCGGATGAAGTTTTCTTTGAAGCTGAGGAAGGCGGATGCGAGGAAATTTGCATTTACGAACCTGAAGTATGCGTAGAACTCACTCCAAAGGAATACGTTCCAATTCTTAGCCATGAGGAACTGGAAGAGGAACTAATGGAAGAGTATGGTGCTTCTAAATCTGAATCCAGTAAATTGTTCGATGATCTGAAAGATGACAAGACCGTTGGTAAGATTCTCAATGATTTCGCCCGCAATTCCCAGAAGAAGAGACTTGCCGCAGGCAGGCTAAAATCGGGAAGGCGTGCAGAAGTTCTCACAAAGAGCAAGCGCGGGCGTTATGTAAGATACAGGATGCCCGGGGAGAAGATCACTGACATTGCCATTGCTCCGACTGTAAGGGCGGCTGCTCATCATGCAAAGGATGGCAAGATCGAGATCAAGAAGGGAGACATCAGGGAGAAAGTACGAAGAAGACGTATTTCCAGTCTGATCAATATTGTTTTTGACACATCCGGTTCGATGGATGAGAGCGACAAGGTTCAGATTACTACAAGTGTTGTTCTCGCATTGCTGAAAGACGCTTACCAGCGCAGGGACAGGATTTCACTGGTGACCTACAGTGGTCGTTCAGGTGAACTGGTGCTGCCGTTCACATCATCAGTTGAAGCTGCAAAAAGGTATCTTGAAAAGGTTCCATTCGGAGGTACAACTCCTATGGCTTCCGGGATGCTCAGAGGTCTTGACACTCTTGTCAGGGAAGTTAAGAAAGAACCGTCTGCTGTTCCCATTATGATACTTGTAACAGATGGTACTGCAAATTCTCCGCTGCATCTTGGTGGTAATATCAAGAGGGAAATTATGCAGGTCTGTAAGCAGATAGCTGACCACCGTGTCAATATTCTTGTTGTCGATATCAGTGCAACCGGTTCAATGCTTGCAAAGGAGGTTGCAATGAAAAGTAATGGAAGTTACTATCATCCGATGTCACTTAGCAAGGAAGCCCTTTATTCTGCTATCAAGCAGGAGAGAGATCAGGTTACGGCTTTTGCTTGAAGGGATATTTGATTATCCCTGGCATTCTTTTTTTTTAGTAAATCTTTTATGGTGTTAATTAAAAAAGACATCAATTGAGCAATTATAATTGAAAATTATAATAAATACTAGTTTCTTATAATTGGCAATGAAAACTAATATTTGAGTTATGATTGAACAATCATTTTGCGTGAAGTTTTTGAATAAACTAGAGTAAAATAGTGATTTTAGCTAATTTTGTTGTGAACGTCAATTGGTAAGAAACTTTAATACTCTATAGTGCACTATAGTTCATTATGGCAACAACGATACAGATAAGTGAAGAATTACAGGCTGAACTGACAAATCGGAAACTTTTCTCAAGGGAAACCTACGAAGAAGTTATCTGGGATTTGATCGAGGACACCAGAGAGCTTTCAGATGAAACTAAAAGGGAGTTAGAGGAAGCACGTCAGGAAATCAGGGAAGGTAAAGTATTCACTCTCGAAGAAGTTAGGAAAGAGCTGGGTCTATGACTTATGATGTGGTTTTCACAAAACAGGCTAAAAAACAGCTTCATAACCTTGAGCAACCTGTTCAGGTAAGGATACTTACAGCTCTTGAAAGGATAAGGATACGTCCTGAAAGTTATATCACAAAGCTTGTTGGTGATATTGGATACAAGTACAGGGTTGGAGACTACAGGATTATCATGGATCTTGATAATAATAACCTGCATATACTTGTTATCAAAGTAGGGCACAGAAGGAATATCTACAAGAATTAACGTTGTTGTTTTTGCAGTATCGGATAAATTCATATTAAGCCGATACCGATACAATACTAATCTAGATATTATCTCTAATTTTGCTATTGAATTGCCTCTTCTGATTTTGTTCATTTCCAAAATCAACGATTATAATCGACAATTTTACCCGAAATCATCGATTATGATTGACGATTTGCATCTGATATAGGTATTCTCTTTATATAATGTCAGATATTAAGCCATAACTATGCTAAAGATACTACGTGAATCCCTGCTGAATGCACCGATAGTTCACAGGGGAAAATACCATTATTTTATTCATCCTATATCAGACGGAGTTCCAAGACTTGAGCCGGAACTTCTGGAAGAAGTCACTGACCATATTCTGGGAATGGTTGACAGGAATTTTGATAAAATAATTGCAATTGAAGCTATGGGAATTCCTCTTGCAACTGCAATTTCAATGAAGACCGGAGTTCCGTTCTGTATCATAAGAAAAAGACAGTATGGTCTTGAAGGTGAGATAAAACTGTCACAGGAAACAGGTTACTCTAAAGGTGAACTTTACATTAATGATATCTTTGAAGGTGACAGGGTTCTTATTGTGGATGATGTCATCAGCACCGGTGGAACTCTTGTGGCACTGATGGGTGCTCTCAAAGGAGTTGGTGCAATCGTAACTGATACTATTGTGGTTATTGAACGCGGTGACGGTGTTTCAAGACTTAAGGAAATGGGCATTGACGTGAAAACCCTTGTCCGTATCGATGTAACTGAGAATGGCGTTTCAATTGAGGATATTCATGAGTGACGGCGAAGCTTTTGATTTCAGGCTTGATTACATAATTTCTGTAATTAATGATACAGGTGCAAAAGTAGTGGGATTGCAGTTTCCGGAAGGTTTTAAGAGACGTTCGCCGGGAATAGCTTCACGTATTGAGGATGAGACTGGTGTAAATATATTTGTTTCAGGGAACCCATGCTTTGGAGCTTGCGACCTTGATGTTGCTCTGCTTAATGATGTTGATATTCTCTTTCACTTCGGACATGCTCATCTTGACGATAACAAACTTTCACAGAAAGTATATTTCATAGAAACAAGGTCGGCTGTTGATGTACGGGACGTTGTTGAACTGGCAGCTTCTAAACTGGAAGGAAAACGTATCGGTCTTATCACAACAGTTCAGCATGTACACAAACTAGATGATGCTGTAAAGGTTCTGGAAAAGCATGGAAAGGAATGTGTGATATGTCCGGGTGACAGTAAGATTGCATATCCAGGTCAGGTGCTTGGCTGTAATTTCTCCGCTGCACGGAATGAGGATTGTGATGAGTATCTTTTCATTGGAAGCGGACAATTCCATCCGCTTGGTGTTTTACTTGCCATGAAGAAACGTGTTCTTATTGCTGATCCGTTTGTCAACGAGCTCAGGGAAGCAGATTATTCCAAGGTTTTGAGACAGAGAAGTGCTGTAATTGCAAAGTCTCTTGATGCGGAGGCATTTGGTATCGTTGTATCATCTAAACCGGGACAGGAGCGCATGGAACTCGCCATGAAGCTTAAAAATATGGCAAAAGCTCACGGTAAGAATGCGCATATTTTCACAATGGACCTTGTAACTCCAGACCAGTTATTGCAGTTCAAGGTTGATGTGTTTGTCAATACAGCATGTCCTCGTCTTGCTATTGATGAGGTTGGAAGGTTCCATGCTCCAATGCTTACTCCTCTGGAATTTGAGATAGTTCTGGGTGAAAGGGAATGGGAAGATCTTTACTTTGATGAGATCACAGGTGAATAAGATTGAAGCAGCGTAAGCTTGAAATTCTGTTAGAGCAGGTGGAAGGTTTTGATTCTCCAAATGTGAATCTGGAGCAATATGCCACTCCTGCATTGCTTGCGGCTGAAATGCTTCACTTTGCATTTATGCAGGGTGACCTTGAAGGAACCGTCTTTGACCTTGGATGCGGAACAGGTATGCTTGCCATTGGTGCAAAGCTTCTAGGAGCAGAGAAAGTTATCGGGTTTGACATTGATAACAAGGCTCTGGAAGTTGCCCGCAGAAACGCTGAGAAACTTGGTGTTGATGTTGAGTTTGTCCATGCCGATATTTTTGAGGTTGAAGGGCACGCTGATACTGTTGTCATGAACCCTCCTTTTGGTGCTCAGACCAAAGGTAATGACCGACCGTTTCTTTTAAGTGCGTTGAAAACCAGTGATGTGATATATTCTATTCATAATTGCGGGAGCCATGATTTTATAAGTAAGTTCATAGGTGATGCCAGAATAACAGACTGGTACTCAACGGCATTTCCAATGAAACGAACATTTAAATTCCATAAAAAAGAAGTAGAAATGGTAAAAGTAGAGATTTATCGGATAGTGCGATAATATTTTAAGAAATGCGGTTCTTACTTGAAGGAATTCATGGATTTGTGCATTTTTATATAATTTCAGATTATAAGAAGGGATTCTAATTAGGATAAGAAATAGACGTAAGACTTCACGCAGGAAGATCAAATCATCTGATTCCGAAGACCAGCAGGTAAGTGAAGAAGAGGTTCTTTCCTCCGAAACAGAAGTAGTCAAAGCAGCAGAGGTTGCTGAAGTCGTTGTTGAAGAGAAAGGACAGGGCCGTAAGAGAAGGTCAGGAAAGAAAGATAATAAGCCCGATGAAGACTCAACAGAAGATGATGATATGGATGATGAAGAGGAACTTAGTACAGAAGAATCTGTATTTGTAATGCCTGGTGACTTTGTAGGAACTACTGAAGAGTTCAGGGCAGGCGCAGGAACTTATGTCAACGTTGCAGATATTCACTCACTTGGCACCGGATATGTAAAGGTTGACAGGAAGTCAAGAACCGTTTCCATAGTGCCTCAGACAAGCACTCCGCCAGAGATTAAAGAAGGCGACATTATTATCGGAAGCGTTGTCAATATGCGCGATTCAGTGGCTCTTGTCGAGATCGGTGCTATCAAAGGAAAAGGAGAACGTGAGTTCCAGACAAACGGTGCTGCAGCAATTCATGTGTCCAATGTGAAAGATTCCTACGTCAAGAATCTTGGCTATGAGTTTTCACTTTCTGATGTTGTCAAGGCAAAGGTCATCAACACCCAGAACATGCGTCTGAGCACAGATGGCAAGACCCTTGGAGTTATGAAGGCATACTGCTCAAGGTGTCACAGCCCTCTGGTAAAGGACAATAAGAAACTGAAATGTCCTGAATGTGGTCGTACAGAGACACGAAAGATCTCTTCAGACTACGGAACCGGAATCGTCTGATCGAATTATTATTAGGATTATCGGTTAATAATTACACATTACTTATGGTGAGATAAAGATGGAATTGAAGATCATTGATAAAACAGAAGATGAGATGCATCTTGAGATAATTGGTGAGAACCACACTCTTCTCAATATGCTCAAGTCAGCTCTTCTCGATGACAAGAGAGTTCAGATAGCAACATACGACATGAAACACGTATCAATCAGTGACCCTATCCTTTTTGTAAAGACAGATGGTGCGGATCCTATTGAGGTCGTGAAGGATGCTGCTAAGAATATCGTAAATGATTGCGATGAATTCCTTGGTGTTTTTAAGACAGCTATTGACATTTGATTTGATTTAAAGTTGCACTCCGGTGCTCTTTTTCTTTTATTATGCATTTCATTGAGCTGGAACTATCTTGTTTATCAGGATTGCATAATGTCAAGTATTTTACAATGAACATTTTTAACTAGTATTGGAAAGTTCAATATCAATATAATTCACAGATTCAGAGGATAATGTTATGGAACTTGATGATTCAATTCTCAATAAATTCGGATTTATCGCACGTGGTCCGAAAGATGCGATAAATATTGATCCGCTGCAGACAGGCGGTAAACTCACAGAAGATGCCCGTAAGGCACTTCTTGAATGGGGAGACGGATACTCGGTCTGTGATTTCTGTGGTGGCGTTCTTGATCTGGTTAAAAAACCTCCAATCGAGGAGTTTGTTCACACGGCTCTGCCTGCATTCCTTGACACTGATGCTGTGAGAATAACACACGGTGCAAGAGAGTCAAAGTTTGCAGTCATGCATTCAATTGCACAGGAAGGCGAGTACATTGTTATGGATGAGCTTGCTCACTATTCTTCTTACGTTGCAGCAGAACGTGCAAGGTTGAATGTAAAGACTGTTCCACACAGCGGCAGTCCGGAGTATAAGACCGATGTTGAAGCTTATGCTACCGCCATTGAGGAAGTTATCAAGGAAACCGGAAAAGCACCGGCTCTTGCCCAGATCACCTATCCTGATGGCAGTTATGGTAACCTTGCAGATGTGAAGAGAATTTCCGATATTTGCCACAGCTATGATGTACCACTTATGCTCAACGGAGCTTATTCTGTTGGCAGAATGCCAATACACGCAAAGAAGATGGGTGTTGATTTCGTTGTTGGAAGCGGTCACAAGTCCATGGCTTCATCCGGTCCGATAGGTGTTCTTGGTGTAACGGAAGAATATGCCGATATTGTTTTCAGAAAATCTGTAAAGAATAAAGTAAAAGAGGTCGAGCTTCTCGGATGTACTGCAAGAGGTGCAACTGTGATGACAATGATCGCATCATTCCCTGAGGTTGTACGCAGGACACAGAACTGGGACAATGAGGTTGCAGATGCACGCTGGTTCTCAGCAAAGCTTGAAGATATGGGAATCATGCAGATGGGTGAGAAACCACACAACCATGACCTGATGTTCTTCGAGGCTCCGGTATTCTATGAGATCTCACAGACCGCAAAGAAGGGCAGGTATTTCCTGTACAAGGAACTTAAGGAACGTAATATCCACGGTATCAAGTCAGGACTTACAAAGTACTTCAAGCTCAGCACTTTCCAGGTTGGCAGGGATAACCTTACCTATATTGCTGATTCTTTCCAGGAAATAATTGACAAGTACCAGAAGTAAATTAATTGGTACTTTTCTTTTCCCTTTTATTTTGAGAGCAATTTGTTATTGCTACTGCTTTTTTAGTAAACTATATTGATATGATCGCCTATATGGGAATAATTAGATAATTATTCTGTAGATCTTCAAACCGGAGCAACCTGTACATGGCCAAAAAGACACCACGAAGTGGACTTATTTATGTAAAATCAAAACTGGTCCACAAATCATTGAATACTTTTTTTATGTTTTTCGTATTTCTAATAGTCATTGCTCTGGGAATTATTGCTATTGATGATTATCAGATATTTGATATTCCTGATGTGGTGACAGGAACTTTGAAGGCATTGCTAATCATTTTTGCATCTTATGCAGTTGCAACCCTTTTTACAAAACTTACTGTGAACCGTTTTCTCAACTATTTTGAGGAACTTGGTGAGATTGAAGAGCGCATACTCATGGGTAAGATGTACCTGTGGTTTGTATATCTAATTGCGACACTGGTGGTTTTTTCCTACCTCGGTGGCACTGTAAGCAATATCGCCCTCTTCCTTGGTCTGATCACCACGGGTTTTGCGTTCGCTATAAGGGATATCATTCTCTCATATTTCATCTGGTTCATTCTGCTTACCAAAAAACCATTCAAGATAGGTGATTACATAAGGGTCGGCGAGGATGATTACCTTGAGGGTCAGGTGAAGCACATAGGGCTTTTCTATGTGGTTGTGACTCATATGCCGCAAATGTCTGACGATTATTTCAAGATACCAAACAAGACATTCCTTGAAAAACCCATTAAGAATTATGGCAGGGGCAAGTTCAGGAATGAATTTGACATGTACTTTGGTATGGATGAGGTCCCGGAAAACCTGCCTGCAAAGATCGAGGTTCTTAAGGAAAAAGTCTGGAACAGTCTTGATGTAAGTGTCAGTTTTTTCCTTGGTGCAGACAGCGATGGTGTGAAGATAACTGTCTTCTACAAGTCCACTTATGACCGCCGGGAACAGGTCAGGCACCAGATAACGAGTATGATGCTTAATGAGCTGATGCCAGCTGGTAATTAACCAACTAATTCTTTTTGCAGGCAAATGACATCACATTATTAGTTTTGATGTGTATTTTCAACAAGCAAAAACTCAACAGCTTGATTAAGGTTGAATATCTTATACCGATAATTACAACGTATTCCTGAAAAAAGAGGAATTGTTGTGGATAGACCTGAAATAACCTGATATCTATACAGGAAAGTGATGAACAATGTCTAGCAAGGACACAATTGAAATAGAAGACAAGTATTTTGCACCATTCTTCGTGAAACAGAAAATCTCCATTGAAAAAGGTGAGGGAGTTTATGTATGGGATGAAGAAGGTAGAAGATACCTTGACTTCACAGCCGGCTGGGGTGTGACATGTATAGGTCACGCAAATCCGGTGATCACTGATGCTCTGGTAGAACAGGGAAGTAAGATAATCCAGAACCCCAATTCAGGGCTGACATATTCACCGGCACGGGCACGCTTACTGTCACTTATGGCAGAAGTCCTTCCTTCTCATCTGACAAGGATATTTTTCACAAATAGCGGTGCTGAAACAAATGATGCTGCGATCAAGCTTGCCCGAAAAGTGACAGGCAGGCCGGAGATAGTATCAACTTACCAGAGTTTCCACGGACGCACTATCAGTACGGCATCAGCCACCGGACAGGCTAAGAACAGGGACAGGTATCATCCTCTGATGCCCAATTACCGCTTTGTTCCGTACAATGACCTGAGTGCAATGGAAGAAGCTCTGGATGAGAGTGTTGCAGCTGTTATTATCGAGCCGATACAGGGTGAAGGAGGTATTCGCATACCTTCTGAAGAGTATCTTACAGGTGTCAGTGCTCTTTGTAAGAAGAATGGCAGTCTGCTTATCATGGATGAGATACAGACCGGATTCTTCAGGACAGGACCTGCTTTTGTCACAGGCGCATACAATGTAAAAGCCGATTTCCTGACAATGGCAAAGGGAATTGCTGGAGGCTTCCCATTCGGTGCTTTTGCAATGACAGAAGAGATTGCAAAGAAACTTGAGACTGGCGACCATGGTGGTACTTACTGTGGAAATCCTCTTGGTTGTGCTGTTTCCTATGCGGTGATAAAGTATCTTCTTGACAACAATATCTCTGAAAATGTGGAGAAACTGGGTAAGCTGGCTTTGAGTCGTATGAAGGGATGGCAGGATTCATATGATGATGTAGTTACCGGTGTTCGTGGAAAAGGTCTTCTCATAATGATCGATTTCAAGGATCAGGATGTTTGTACGAAAGTCAAGGATGAATGCCAGGCAAAAGGTTTGCTAGTAACACAAACACAGGGCATTGGAATAAGGATATTCCCTGCTTTGAATATCACTGAAGATGAAATAAAGGAAGGCTTGCAGATCATGGAAGATGCAATTGCAAGTATTGTGAAGAGTGGCATTTGATTGCAAAACTCTTCTTTTTGTTTTCTTTTTTAAATCATATTTGCAGATAATTTTTGACAACCTGCAAAGATGTTCAGATAGCCATTTTCTGTAATAGCTGAGTTGGTCAGGCGTGTGAAAATAGTGCTCGCCATTTTCCATTACTTCTAGGTCGCAATTGAACTCCTTTGAAAAGGATTTCACAATATCATATTCACAAATGTTATCCTCTTTTCCATAAAGGATGGCAGTAGGTTTATCCCAGCGAACAATTGGATTTTCTTTTACGTAGCAATAGTAATCCCAGTATAATGTTTGCCTGATTGGCGTGGGAATCTCCTGCTCGGTCTTCAATTGTTCTTCGCTTATGTTGAACCAGTTCATCATGTTGTTAATGATGCGTTCCATGTTCACGACAGGAGAAAGGAACAGGCATTGCTGTAAGGATATTTCTTTACATGCAAGCAGGCTGAAATATGCTCCCATGCTGCAGGCAAACAGGCTAATATTATCGGCTTTTGTTTGTGCATAGTCAATTATCTTGCGGAGGTCGCTGACACAGTTCTGAGCTTTGCAAGGTGTTGTTTCATCTATTCTGTCTCCATGCTGTGGCAGGTCAAAGCTAAGAACCTGATACCCTAAAGGAACTGCTTTTTCGGCAAGAATGGAGATTGGAGTATCTGTTTTGTGTGACATGTTCCCATGCACTGCAACAAACAGATTTGAGCTGTTCTCTCCCCATAGGACAGCCGGGATGTTATCGATGAGTATGTCGTGTTTAATCATTGTATCTCTTTCTTTTACAGAGTCGATGCTTTATGTTTCCAATACGAATTATGGAGCATTGGTATGATTTTTATGTGAACTATCTAATAGTACATGAAGTTAAGTGTGGCTATGAAGATGACCGTGATTTCTGAAATAGGCATGGATATATAAGGGAGAATGGACTAGTGGAGACTTCAAAAACGAATATGAGTGAATAAAATGCTTAAAATAAAAGGACATGAGATTGGTTCAGTGGCTGTTAAGGGTGCCAGTACAAGAAGGGCCATACAATTTCAGAACAATATTATTACGATTCTAAGAAAGATCGGTGTTAATGAAAATGACATAGATATCCCTCTTGAACGTATGGCAATGAAAAAGGTAAAAGCATCTGCTACATGGTGGATAGCAGATGAACGCATGCATTACAGTCATAATATGCAAAAGAACTATGTTGAGAATCTCTATGTCCTGTCCAGAGTAATCGAGCTTGAAGCTAACAGGGTCCTTTCCGAGGAAAATACATTATCGGAGTTCATTTCAGAGTTCAGAGAGGATTCCGATATTTATGAGAGGCGTCAGGAAGCACGAGAGTTTTTCGGCTGCGATTATGATGAGATGGATTTTGCTATTATCAATGAAAAGTACAAAGAGATGGCAAGGGAATTACACCCGGACAAGCCAACCGGAGACGTTGAGAAATTCAAGCAGCTCAACATTGCTCATAAGATATTGAAGAGAGAATTGACATAATCTCCCTTTAAACAAGTTACATGCAGATCGCCTGTTCACTACCACTAAATCTATAATCTCAGCAGTAGTACTATTTCTCAATATTTGGAACGTGCGGCTGTGGTTTAGCGGTCATGACCGGAGCTTCCCAAGCTCTGAACTCGGGTTCGAATCCCGGCAGCCGCATTCCCTATCGGGTCTTTCTTCTGTTACTGTTTCATGAGTGATTCCAAGCTGTTTCTCTATTCTTTCAAGCCTTGATTCTATGTCAACTTCTCTTTTTGGTTGTACAACTATAGAATCTTCATTGAAGTCTTCATCCGTAGATACTATAAACACAGTTTTTCCGTTAATTTCAGTCTCAAATACATGCGCTTGCTCGCCAATAAGGTGTGCGCATGACGAGGGTAGCCGGACCAAGGGATAAGTGATGTTCGGTTTTGGAGAGTTCTTAATAATCTTGAATTTACCAATAGATTTCATTATGCATGGCCTCTATAGTTACTAAGTTGTACAACTATTAATATTTGTTTGCTGTAATGATAACTGCATTATATGAGTTGCGCGGTAGGTCCAATAGAGGATAGTTCAGTCGCACAATAGTGTTTTCAACTAAAAACTACATTTTATAGGCATAACTAAATTACTAAGTTTTAACAGTACTGCATGGCACCGATTATACTCATAAACTATATATAAAAGTGCAATCCCTCACATAGGGGTGAGGAGTTTTTTGCTGCTCGCCTGGTCTTTTGGGCGTCGGTTTTGTGGTGTTTCTTTTTTGGCCACCTCTCCTCTTTTTGAAAATCCCTACTCGTGTTCTGGATAAATACAAGGCATGAGGTGCAGGGGCTCTCTACTCAAGTTCGGTGGCAAGCTAGCCATCGCTCTCCGGTCATGCCGTTGGGTTAGATCCAAGAGTACCCACATTCACGTGTCTTGTATCAGGACAAGGCTAGAGGTATAGGGACTCTTTAAACCTAAGTTCGGGGCTAATGCTACTGTTCGTCGGCTGTGCCGTCGGGTTTGATGTGCAAGAGTTACCTTAGTCCATATAAAAAAATCTGGCTGAGTAGGTTTGGATGCTAAAAACATCCAACATAGACCATCACTAAGGTGATGCAGGTGAAGCGTCGGAGTTGTTGTGAAATTCGGAGAATGTTACTACCGATAGCAGCAACACTGGGTAAAACTTGAAACGATTCGTAGCCACAAAACAGTACAAGTGTTTGAACCAACTGTTCACAATTTGTTGCTGTGCCCCCTGGCAAATACTGTACCTATTCTTAAAAATACAGGTACTCGTCGTTCTTTCACAGAATGGCTATGCTGGGGAGACATGGCAGAGGGTGTACGAAGTTAATAATTGGAGGAATATAATATGATTATTAACAATTTAGTAAGTACAACAACAATCCTACAGGAACTCAAAGACTATAGTCAATGGATCCTGTGGAATTTAGAACAGAAGAATGGAAGAAGAACAAAGGTACCCTACAGTAAGGATGGCTCCTATGCAAGTGTTTCGGACCCATCTACTTGGATGGACTTTGAAGATGCATATGCAACCCACATCAACTCAAATGGGCGATATTCAGGAATCGGCTTTGTCTTCACAGAATCTGACCCTTTCATTGGGTTTGACTGGGACCATGTCCGTGATGCTAACACTGGACAATTTGAACCCGGCATTCTTGAAGAAATAAAAAGTCTGAATTCATACGCTGAAATCTCTCAGAGTGGTGAGGGGGCACATGTTATCGCAAAAGGCAAAGTTCCAGGGACTAGGTGTCGCTCAGAAGGACGCGAAATCTATTTCAAAGAACGTTTCTTTGTAGTTACTGGCAATCATCTTGATGATACACCTTTAACCATCAATGAAGCGCCTAATGATGCTGTTTCGGCCATCTATTCTAAAATTGATTCATCCTCTATGGAGGTAAAATCTCTTGATGAACTAAAACCGAGAATTACAGACATCGAGGTAATAGATAAATGCAAGAATGCAAGCAACGGTACGCTTTTCGATCACCTATACAATGGTGATTGGGAGCGTGTTGGAAGATACCCATCCCATAGTGAGGCGGACCTTGCATTGTGCAACCTCCTTGCGGCCCATACTGGAGATTCAAAACAGATTGATAGAATCTTTTCAGGCTCTGGATTGTACAGTGACAAATGGGATAGACCTGATTACAAAGAGAGAACAATCAACATGGCCCTTGAAGGTGCGTTTGCTGTGGAAATAAATCCGCGTGACAAGTACTTCGAAGGCAAACGGTTTATTGTCAAATCGTTGGCTGATGAACTTCTGAATGAAAATCACTTCATCACACTTTCAGACACTGGAGCAATTTATCATTACGATGATGGTGTCTATAAAGAAGGTGGAAAACATCTAATTCAGAAGATTGCACTGCACAAATTAGGGGATTATTCATCAAAACATTACTTGAATGAAGTAACCTCTTACATTCAAATAAAAACAAGGGTTGATCGTGAATCTCTTAATCAAGACAGGCATCTGATTAACTTGGAAAATGGGCTGTATGATATTAGTACAGGCACATTTAAGCCTCACATCCCGGCTGTACTGTCCACTGTGAGAATTCCGGTGACATATGATCCAGATGCAACGTGTCCTACTATTGACAAGTTCCTATCTGAGATTGTAGCCCCCGAAGATCAACAAGTTTTGGTAGAATGGGCGGGCTATGCACTAATACCAGACACCAGAATTCAAAAGGCAGTGATGCTTCTTGGAAACGGTGACAATGGCAAAAGTGTTTATCTGAATTTACTGAATCAATTCATTGGTGGAATAAACACCAGTAGCGAAAGTCTTCAAAACTTGGAAAATAACCGTTTTTCTACCGCCAACCTTTATGGAAAATTACTAAATGTATTTCCTGACTTGGCAAAAACAAAGATTTTTGATAACGCTACCTTCAAGAGTCTTTGTGGCGGTGATAGAATCCGCGGGGAGCGTAAGTTTGAGGGCGCCTTTGAGTTTGAAAATACGGCCCGTCTGATCTTTTCTGCAAACAATCTGCCGCCCATCGGAAATGGAGACTTTGCCTTTTTCCGTAGGTGGATATTGATTGACTTCCCGAATACTTTTGAGGGAGAAAATAAAGATATAAACCTGATTCGTAAACTCACAACTCCTGATGAGTTGTCGGGCTTCTTGAATCGGGCACTGGCCGCCCTTCATGTTCTTCTTGAGAATGGTGAGTTCTCGTACACAAAGACCGTTGAGGAGGTTCAAAGAATGTACCTGATCAATAGTAATTCGGTTGCTGCGTTTGCATCTGAATGCATTGAATCAGGTGCTGAAGATACTCCTAAAAAGGTGGTGTATGAGACATACATGAACTGGTGCGAGAACAATGAAATAAAGCCTAAGGCAGATAATGTCTTTGGCAAGTATTTCAAAGAACTAGGGTTTAACGACTCTAGGGAATCAACTGGTAATAGAGATTATTGTTGGTGTGAAATATCTGTAATTGCTACAGAATGATTGTGTCAATAATTCTTCTATTACCACAGGAGTAGAGAATACAAAATATATCAATATGTCTAAGTGTCTAAGATACTTTAGTATTAATGACATTTAGAACATGAATATAGTAATATAATAACATAAAAGAAATAAAGATTAGCTTAGACACCTAGACAAATTGTGGATGTTAATGGTTCGGAACTTATAATTCAACAACCCAATCTGTGGTATATAAGATATTGAACTCGTAGAGATAGGAAATGATTTAAAAATCTCTAATAACCTATTAAACAGCTAAACTTTTCTATAATCAAATATAAAATAAGTAGAAGTACCATGATTTAATTACACTGTTTAAAGAGAGATTATCAATGCCAAGAATTCCAAAGAAAGTAAAGCAATTGCTTGTTAAATCCCACGATTCCGCTTTATTAGCAGTTGAAATCTATAATAAACCTGCAATTGCATTTCGTTCTTATAACTATATAATTTTAATGTGTATTGCTTGGTTAGCTTTTTTTCATGCATACTTTGAAAAAAAAGGCATTAAATATTATTATAGAGAAAGAGGATCAAGAAGGTATGTATACATAGATGGTGAAAAAAAATCGTGGGATTTAAGTGAATGTGTTTCTAAATATTTCCAAGGTGAGAGCGATCCCGTAAGAGATAATTTGGATTTTTTTATTGGGCTCCGAAATAAAATAGAACATAGTTATTTACCTGCATTAGATATTTCAATATGTGGAGAATGCCAAGCACTTTTATTAAATTATGAAAAGTATGTAACCAAAGAGTTTGGTTTGGAATTTGGTTTGTCTGAATCCTTAGTCATTCCTTTACAAATGTTGTCGGTGAATACAGATTGGAGAACAAAAGTACTGAAAGAACTACAATCAAAAGAATACGAAATTGTTCAAAATTATATCAATACATTTCGTGATTCTCTAAATGATGACGCTTATAATAGTACAGAATACAGTTTCAAAGTATTTCTAATTCCTAAAGTGGGAAACAGGGAGAACTCTTCCGATTTATCAATGGAATTTATTCCTTATGATTCCACTAGTCCTGAAGATTTTGAAAATTATAAAAAGGCAATTACTCTTATTAAAAAAAAGCAAGTTCCTGTCCGAAACCCAGGGGCTCTGAAACCAAGTGATGTATGTGCGAGAATAAATGAAATCTTTAAAATAAATGGAGACAAAAAATTCAATGCAAGCTATCATCATTCAAAATGTTGGAAATATTATAAAGTACGGCCAGAGTCAAATAGTGAAAATCGCACTGATACAAACTTGAAATATTCCCATTATGATGTGGCACATGGTGACTATTTGTATACAGATGACTGGGTAGACTTTTTAAAATCTGAGCTTTCCGATTCCTCAAAAACTATGGAAATCTTTGGAGTAGAAGACATAATGGACTTATTTAGATGAAAAAGTATTGTAGCAATTCAAATAAATTGTACCGTATTCTTTAATCCAAGACCGCGCGCTCTGAAGTATACTACATTTTGCAAGATGTTTAAAGAACTTTGATATCCCGATTCTAGGAAATCCACAGGTAATAGAGATTATTGCTGGGAATGAATTTCTGTAGTTGTTACAGAATGATTGCTTTCAATGGTCTCTATTACCACAAAATAGGGGATATGTCTAAGTGTCTAAGATACTTTAGTATCAATGACATTTAGAATATATGTATGATAATATAATATGTATAAACAAAGTAAAAATAACTTAGACACATAGACCAATTGTGGATGTTTATAGTACGTATGGAACACTTTCTAGAGTAAAGTGAAGAGAATTCATGGTATGATTATACCTTATATCAGTATTATGATTTTGATCATATATTTACCACTGTTTTTTATGCAATCTGCCAAGTATAACTAAATCAATAACTTTGCCAAACAATTAAATATTTTAATGACAAGGTATCTTAAGTAATATATTTCAGGTGATCATTATTCAAAAAAGATTAAGAGTTAAGAAATATTATGGCGAGATTGAGTTTTTAGTTGACTTTAATCTTGCAGGAAAATATGGACCATATATTTATGGAGGCGGCAAATACAAATCAAATAGTGCAATTGGTGGTTCTATAGGACTACGTGGAAGAAATTTTTACTTGTACAACAAAAATTCATATGGAACTTTCAGAACCTCTATAAATATTGATTCTAATATTCCAAAAACATATATAAAACTTAATTCAAACCATCAAAATTTGACTGAGCACAAAAAACAGATTAAAAAAACATTGAGATTTTTAATTGTAGAGTTATTTAATTGCCTAGGTAGTTGTGTTAATGTTTTCCTGAAGATTAAAGAAAATGAGAACAATATAGACAAAATACAGACACAATTTGAGCAAACGCTCGATCAAAGAAATTGGTTTTATGGTTTGAATCGTTATTTTTATCAAAATGCATTCCGTTTCACAGAAATCGTAACTGCAGTATAATAATTTTAAAAATATCTACGTTTAGTTTACTATGAATGAATAGCGTTAAACTATTCATTGAAATTAACAAATCAAAATGGAACAGATGAGATACACAAAAACTTTCTAAGAATTTACTGAAGTAGAATTCATTGTGCGCTTCTACATTTATATCCGTATCATGTTTTGATAATACATTGTATTAGACATTGCATTATGCAGATATGAAGTTTCTTAACTGTTCTGTGTGTTCTTTTTCTACTAAATAGATGTATCTTAAAAAACACTGTCTACCACTAAAGTTAATTATGATTATTTATATTGCAGATGTTTAGTATTTTTTGAAATCTGGCTTGGAGATTAAATGGACGATTTAGATATTCCCAAAAAAGAAGAAAATGAAAGTTTAGTTTCTTATGCGGTACGTATATCTGATTTCTTCCGGCAATTTTATGATTATGATTACAGGAAAGTACGTGGTCAATTTTTTACACCTGAAAACGTTGCTTGCTATATGGCATCTTTTATAGATATAGATAGAAACGAAACAAGGATTCTAGATCCTGGTGCAGGAAGTGGAATTTTAATTGCTGCAGTTTGTGACCGTATTGTAACAGAATGCATGGGTCCTATGAATTTAATTGTAGACTGTTATGAAAATGATCCTTCAATGCTATCGTTATTAAAGGAAGTCCTTGATAACTGCAAAACCGAGCTTAAAAATAAATCTCATATATTTGAGTATGAAATATATGAACAAGATTTTATTTTGCACAACACAAAATATCTGAACAAATCATTGATTCCACCATGGGAAGAAAAAGAGTTAATTTTTTACAATTCAATTATTTCAAACCCTCCATATTACAAAATAAATAAGGATTCACCACAATCAATTGCAATGAAGTGCCAAGATTATGGTCATACTAATGTTTATGCTTCATTCATGGCGCTATCTATCAAAATGTTGAAAAAAAATGGAGAAATGATTTTTATAACTCCAAGAAGTTTCTGTTCAGGATTTTATTATCAGAAATTTAGAAAATGGTTAGTTAAATCTATTTCTCTCGAACATATTCATCTCTTTGATTCAAGAAAAGACATATTTTCCAATGATGGTGTGCTTCAAGAAAATATCATTTTTAAGGTAAACAAAAGAAAACAAGAACATAATGTGAAGATTAAAATTACTTCTAGCAACGGAAAAGACTTCAAATCAATGTCTGCTATCAATGTTGAACCAAAATATGTTATTCATCATCACAAAAGTGATGCATTAATAAGAATACCGACATCTAACGAGGATGCTAAAATATTAGATGAACTGGATAATTGGCCAAATACACTTAAAGATTTAGGATTAGATATTTCTACTGGCCCAGTCGTTCCATTTCGAACTAAAGAGTATTTGTGCGATTGTTCTGATGCACCAAACGAAGCTCCACTTTTATGGATTCACAATCTTGTAGGATTTGATGTAAAATGGCCAGTATTCAAAAAGAATAAAGAGAAATGTATTGAAATCAATCCAAAAAGTGAAAAAATCCTATTGAGTGTTAAGAACTATGTACTACTGAAAAGAGTTAGTTCAAAAGAACAAAAACGCAGAATCTATGCTGCCGTCCTTAAAAAATCCGATTTTAAAAAATACAAACATATAGGTATTGAGAATCATTTAAACTACATATATAAAATAAATGGTGAACTGACAAAAGAAGAAGCATATGGTATCGCAGCAATTCTTAATTGTTCTATTCTTGATCGTTATTTTAGATGCTTGAATGGGCATACACAAGTGAATGCAAACGATATAAAAAATATAAGATTACCAAGTATCAATGTTATTAAAAAGATAGGTCATGCTGCTATAAAGAGCACTAGCTTATGCGATAGCGAATTAGATAACATAGTAATGAATAATTTAGGAAACAATTAGCTACAAAACTTAAATGGCTTTAACGAGCTAGATTCCCAAGTAATGTTTGGTTTTCATCTTCTAAATAACGAAGATAATTTTCAATATGGACCCTACAAAAAAACTCTTCACTTTTTTTGATGAGTTTAATCCACTCCGGTTTTTTTCTTAAATCCATTGATTCGATTGGAAAAAAATTTGTAAGTATGAATTCTGATATTAAAATAATATCAAATGGAACATGGAAAAATCGTGGTACGCTTAATTGAGGAGGATGCCAACAATTTTCCTTTATTAATTGACCCCCATTAGGTAAACATGTACCCGAGTCTCCTCCAACTTGTAAATGACAAATTGGTTCAGGTAATTTTGCATCATCACTTCTTAAATCAAAATGAAATCTGGAAATAACCCTTTTCCAATTTGCAGATTCTAAATCTATTTTTAAATGATCAGAATCTATTTTGTCCCTATAACTTAAAGATTGATTTAAAGACCATATTCTAAGTTCTACATTTTGCTTTAATATAGTATCCCCTTCCCCTTTAATCTCACAACAAACATCTACTTGCAAATTCTTCTTGTTAGAGATAAATACTAATGGTTTATCCCTATTTATTTTAATATTCCAGGAAGGAGATACTTTTTTTTTCTTCATTTTAAGGGATGTTTCTAATTCACTGGCAATACGATAAAGTTCAGATTTACAACTACTTTCAATATATTTACTAGCAACATGATCATTTGCAAGCCTCCTTAAGCATGCAGGATATTCATTTATATTCATTGTTCTTCTCCCCTAGAACCACGAATTTCATAATACTTGTCCAGCACAAGCGAATCAATCATTTCAGGATTTACATCGTTTGTTGTTCTTATTGCTTTAAATGAAACACGAGCTTCATCCATAACCTCTGGCCTTGAATCGGGATAATATGGCAAGGATAGATTAAGCATCATTGGTTTTTCTAAGACATAGCAAACCCATTCTGCAGGAGAGTTATTGCTATCGATGCATTTTGATTTATCCAAATCAATTTCATTAATTCGTTTCCAAAACTGATGAAAACCTTCGCGAATTGGCAAATCTAATTCATCATCATTCATATTTTCACTAATAATATCAATTATCCGTGATTTCCACCAATAGTTTCCTGACTTTTCAAAGATACCTGAATACTTAGCCTTTGAAAAATACTCTTGTAGAGAGGAATCTAAAAATGCAGATTCAGAAATTCCTAAAAAAGCAGCCATATAAAGAGAGTCGTACAATATTCCAGGATATGGTAACAAAACTTCTGTAACCCATTTTGCTATTCCTGTTACTGATAAATTATTTTTAAGTAATTCAGGTGGAGCAGATTGCTTTATACTGCCAATATCGTCATTAGGAGCATCTAATAATTTTAAGATACCAGACCATGTTATTTTTCCTTCTATATTTGCTAATTTTTGATAGCTGCATGCAAAATCATGCAATTCTTCTAAGTTGCGTTCAGGTTTAAATAACTCTGACTTATAAATCACCTTGTCAACGATAGAAAGCAAACTACTAAAGGATTTCAAACTATCTTCATTGAAGACACTTTGTTTAGTAAATAAAATAATAGGAATATTGTAATAATATTGTTTTAATTCAGTAATAAGAGTTAAACCAGTAATGCCAATTACATTCCCTGCTTCGTCAGGAACACTAAGGTCATGGTCAACTAATATAAGTTGAGGAGACAGTTTTTTTATTGAGTCATATTCATTTGTTGATTTTGGAGTGTCAATAACGGTCAATTCAAAGTTTTCTTTGGCAAAATCATTTTCTTCAAAGTTATATTTGTATCTATTCCTTTCTCTTAATACATCATCTATATAAAGAGTTTTTATAATCATACATTCTCCTCCAATGGAAGTGATATTCCTACGCAAGTACTCCAATTTTGAGGAGGTTGCCTGAAAGAAACATAACCATCATAAGACTCCACTATATCTCGAACCAATTTCAATCCTAGGCCTGTCCCCACACCAAATCTTAAATCGGGTTCGCTGTCGCTAATAAAGGGCTCAAACACAATATCCCATTTATCTTCATCCAGCCCCACACCTGAATCAAGAAAATCAATGAATATTTTATTCTCTTTTTCATATGCAACAACTTTTATTCGTCGTTCATTTCTTCCTTTAGTTGCCTTCAATGCATTTGCTAATACATTATAAATAACAGATACAAGTTCCGAACGATACATTTTAGGTGTTTTTAAATCATCAGGAATAGATGCCATATCAAAAGAAATATCATTTGTAGTGAAATACCATTTGAAAGGTTTTTGAACTTTTTCCAGTACAGGACGAAGGACCCAATCCTTTTTCTCTAACCTGCTTTCATTACTGATAGTCAAACCAAGAAAATTACCAAATTCCTTTATCATTTCTATTCTATTAACAAAAGAATCTAAATCTTCTTCATAAATTAATCTATCCTTTTCAGGAATTTTTTGTAATAATAATTTATAATTATCAATCATAACTTCCATATCTTCAATAAGAGCTTGTAACTCATGTTCTAGCATTAGTACTTGTGTACCTGTAGATGCTAGCACTCTTAATTGAGAAAGTTCTAGTTCTATTTTCTGTTGCTTTTTTTGAATCTGTTTTTCTAAAATCTTTCTTCTTTTTTCTTCCTTTTGTATCTCCATTTCCCTTATTTCTTTTAATTTGGCTTCAGACTTTCTTTTTTCTTCTTCAGCTTTGATTCTTGCTTCGTATTCTTTTCGACGCTGAATTTCTTCGATTTCTAAAAGTTCAGTTTCCTTTTGTAAAACACGATTAATATGCTCATTATGAACTGTATCTGATTTATCCCAAGATTCTTTCTCTAATTTTCGTCGTTCCTCTTCTATTCTTCTTCTTTCTTCTTCCGCTTTTCGAGCCTTTTCTTCCGCTTTTCGTCGTTCCTCTTCTGCCTTCCTAGCACGTTCTTCTGCTTTTCGTCGTTCCTCTTCTGCTTTATGGCGCTCTTCCTCTACTCTTCGTCGTTCTTCTTCAGCTCTTCTTTCTCTTTCCTTTTCTATCCGAAGCTTTTGAAGATCTTTTAATTGAATATCTTTAAAAACTTCATTTGAGTACAATACCGTTGCAAACTCAATACCCAATCTTGCAAATTTACTCAATTCTTGATATGCATCATTTTCCAAGAGACGATCCCTGTTGATAGTGATTTCCAACATAGGATTGGAATTCCTATTAAACATAACATGACCATATAAGCTATTATTTCTAAATAATCGCAGTCCTGGACGTTTATCTTCTTCAGAATATGCGTTTACTTCTTTGGATAAGCCTGTTACTGATCTTGAACGATCATAATCCAATTTTAACCAATCGTCGCCTCTGCCGCCGTATCCAAATACTTTGAATTTATCAGCATAGACTTTAATTCCACCTTTTTGTTCATTAACCTCTCGTACTTTATCCATTTTCCAAGTAGAATTCCTAAAAAGATCATGCCTATATGAAAATATATAACACTCAAAGAATATATTTCTTATAATGTCGAATGAGTCAGTTTTCTTGAACTCTTTTCTGAATGTAGTAAGTATTTTATTTATTGTTTTTATCTCGTAGGTTGCATAACCATTTTCATCAACGTGTCCTGTTATTTTTGCCCATGCACTCTTGAAGAAATGGCCATCAGTTGAGAATGTACCACTATCAAACTCTGGAAGATCAAATTCAACATTAAAACCAGGGTCTTCCTCATTATTTTTAGTAACAAATAGATTTGGAACAAATAGTTCGCTTAACTCATTTCGAAGTTTATTTATATTTCTTCCATCCCAAGATTCATAAACATCTTCTAAAAATAACTTCGTCCCAGTAGGTGTATTTTTATCAATGATTTCTGTTGAAAGAATGTTTTCTACTTTATTCGCGTCAGAACCCGGCGCAAAATCATCCCAATTAAAAACAACAGTTAACTGCTCTTTTTCATCATTGTCTGTTTCAGCTACAGATAATAATTTCAACTTCCTAGATAATCTCCTACATGCAAAACGACCAATGCCTTTCTCTCCAGACTTCTGTCTCTTATACTTTTTTGATATAGGGTTTGCTTCTTTATCTAAAGTAGCAATCCTCATCCATGTTTCTTGGAATCTGGATTCTTGAATTCCCAGACCATTATCCTCAATAACTATTGTTCCACCTGGTCGCTTAATTTTTCGCCCTTTAATTATAACTTTAGTTGCGTCTGCATCATATGAGTTCTTTACTAATTCAGCTAAAGCAACAGCTTTGTTGGGTACTAATTTTTCCCCTAACTGCGTTAAAATACGGGAATCGAACTCAAAATAGACCTTTTTATTATCTGCCACTTTATTCCATCCTCAAAGAGAAACCAAATTTACATTTTCATTACTTAATAGATACAATGAATAAAAATAATTATCCTGCATTTTTAAGAAGTTGTCGCCAATTATTCAAAATCCAACTGAATCTTAATCATAAAGTACTCTATAATCTTCATGTATCTTCTTTTGATTGCTGCAATTTTTCAGGTAATGAGGCAACACACTATTGCAGAATCTTTTTCTGTATGAAATCAGCCAAGCTTTCAGCAACTCCTTCCATTATGCCATCCCCATTGCAGCAACCTCTTCAACAGGCACTTCAACAAGCTCCGGCTTCCTGCAATGTGTGCAGATTACTTTTCTGGTTTCCTTATCTACTGAAGGAAAGTACACGAACTTTCCACAGCTAAAGCAAATCCACCTTGATCTTGTTGACATGATTGTTCCTCTGTAGTAGCTACATTGTAGCTACATATACATATACTTATTGCTACATTGTAGCTACAAAGTGGCCGCAAATCACTTAATAAGTAAATACATAGTAACTACTATGGAAATCAAAACAGATGCTTATCAAGTAATTGAAAAAACTGTAAAATCAAGTGGCAATTCAGGAAGAGTTTATGTTCCAAAAGAATGGGTGGGCAAAAAAGTCAAGATTTTACTTATGGAGCCACTGGATACAGAATGAATTAAGCTCACGCATTGCACTGTATAGTTCTCTCAATAATTCTCCTATTACCACAGTATAGAAAGTGTGTCTAAGTGTCTAAGATACTTTAGTATTAATGATATTTAGAGCATAAAATATGGTAGATAAATAAGTATAAGAAATAAAAAATAACTTAGACATCCAGACAAATTGTGGATGCTAAACAAACTTTTGAAATCGATGGTTGTATCACATAGAAAGCCTTTCCACAATTTTATGATTCTCAGTTTTTGCTTGCTGCACTTTGTTAAGATAATGTGCATTTCCAGCAGTTACAGGTGCTCGACCTTGTATAAAATCAGTTAAGCTTTCCATTGCTTCTTCTCGAATTCCACCTCACCCTTCCATAACTTCCCTCAGCGAAGGCATGACTTTCCTATAACTCACAGTTGAATTATTCAGTTTATCAAGATAGTTAGTCATAAGCACTGAACCATTGGAGTGGCCAATCATATACTTAATTAATGATTCCTGAATGCCTGCTTTAACACATTTGTCAATGAAATAATTGCGGCCGTACTTGAGTGAAAGACCATTTAGTCGAATGTACTTTCTTGCATAGTTTTCATTAATCTCAGTTCTCTTCAATTGTTTCGCGAACTCGGCGGGCATGAATGCTTTGAATGCTTTTTTATTGCCGCGCTCCCAATCGAGATCGTAGTATGCAACGCCCTCTTCATAGTGTAGTTTTCTTTCTTCAAACTCAGCTAGTATTTTGATAGCTTCTACAATTCTGATTCCGCTGTAGTAGATGAGATGCATAAGTAGCTTCATTTCTTCCTTGGTGCATTTTTCTAAAACAGACTTAACAGTTTCATCACTTGGCACAAATGTATCGGTTCCATTTTTCTTGATTGTGAGTACTTCCTTTAATTCAAGTCCCCATTCTTTTGATATCAGGCGTTTTTCTATAGAATAATTGATTAGATTCCTTATACTTTTAGCAAAAGGATTCCAGCCCTTTTTGATGGTGCTTGAAATATTAATTAGATCATCTATATCTTCTATTACTACATCAGTCAGATATCTGTCTAGATATCTTACATATGATTGTGCAGTCTCTTTTCCAATTCTATTGTGTACCCACTTTTCAAAATCTTCTTTTGTAGCTGTATAATCTATTTTATTAATAATGGTGGAAGTTTTCATGTTTACTGTGTTGTGCGATTGGTAAATTCGGCTACAGAGGAGCTTCCCAAGCTTTGAACCCGAGTTCGAATCCCGGCAGCCGCATGAGAATTTTTAGAGGGTTAATAGATTGTCTATGATTTTGGTTTTGATTAAGGTGGTTGATTTCAATATTATTTCGCAAAGCTCTCTTTATATTTTAGAGAAAATTTATCAGGCATAACTCATAAAAAATTTAACTAAAATGAAAGATTACAATATAATATGAAATTTGCACTCATCAGTGATAAAAGTGATATCCTTCGAATTATTCCTATACTTAACAAGGATACTATTGATTTCAAATTTTCACTACTTGGTAACCATTTTCAAATTCAATACTGGCAATTAGGCAAAAACGGTCCAGAAATCCATTCAACTAACAAAGAATTAACATATCATTCCTCAAGCAAAAACAAAAAAAAAGCTCCAAAAGTTCATATTAAAGACACTTCCTCAGAAATAATGTATAAACATTCGTTTTCGAATATAATTGATATTACCTCCAATTCTAGTTTTCCTGTGCCTTTATGTAAAGTAGGTGTAAAAGAAAAAGGTGAAAAAATCTACACTAAAAAAAATGATCATACTTTTTTTAATTTTGATGATACAAAAAACCCAAAATATAATACAGTCGAAATATTCATAATTTCAAAGGAGCAGGATTTGAACTTTTGCAATAAGTGGCCTAGTTATGATTTATTGTGGCAAATATCAAGAATGGATTATCTCATATATGGGCCTGAATTAAGTCAAACCTTTTTAAATACACTAAATAATGGACCTAAAGTAGCTAGAGAGGTAATTACTTCTTTTCAAGGGTTTAATCTGGTATTGAAACCGTATTATGACGAAAATATAACAGAGAATTCAATCTCTTTTTATGAAAACTACGATTATATCACGATATTAGCTACAACACCAATTCAATTGGTTGACGAAAATACAAAAAAACCAATTACTGGAGTTGCGCCTGCTTTTGCTTTTGATTTAGAATGGCAATTAAGGCATAATATTATATCTCGAAAAAGCGCAGATGATATGAAACGAAAATTTGACAAAATGTTGGTTAAAATAAATAGTTTGAAAATTCATAGACATGTATTTTGCATACCTCAATCATAATATTTTGTTGGATTGTGATAGACTCTATCTCAAAACGTCGCTTGAAACTTTTTCCAGCATAGCAGAAAACATGCAATATCCATCAATCCTTTAAAACAATATCATGCCTTTCATATTTGCTTGCTATTTTCCAGAATCCCATTTTTAGTTATGCAAAGAATCATTCTATTGTCCGTCTTTCCTTAAATCCTATTATCTGTTCAACTCATTCTTCGCGATAATAAAAATCCTGCAAAAAAGATTACTGACATTATGGATGTCATATTTTGATTCATATGGAAAAGCACCGGCTTCGCGTACCATTCGGGGTTGCTTAAGTTAAGCATAAAATATGGTAGATAATATCGACCTGACAAAACAACCTGCTGACTTTAAAATTTGCCCGGCAGGATTTCTACAGAGTCCATGATATCTGGATTCATATGGGATAAGAACCTCATGCGTGTTTACAGGTTATCTTTATCATATGTTCTTTCTTTATACAGCAGTCATAGGTGAGTGAAACAGTGAAAGTTGCCTGCATCCAGATGAATGTCTCAGTCTGCTCTAAACACGATAATCTCCATCATGCTCTTCAAATGGCGGAAGAAGCAGTTTCAAGAGAAGCTGAGCTGCTTGTTTTTCCTGAAGTATTCTCTACCGGATTTTGTTACGACAGAATTGAAGAGGTCGCAGAAGATGTTCCGGGTCCGACAATTGAAATTCTATGCGACTTTTCCAGAGAACACGATTGTATCCTTGCAGGCTCCATGATTGAACGAAGAGAGAAAAACATAGCAGACAAAGAAGATCAGGCTCCATCTCAATATAATCTGGGTTTCTGTATCGAATCCGGCAAACTGGCAGGCTCACACCGCAAGGTCCAGCTTTACGGACCGGAAAAAGAATACTTTGCATCCGGTAACAGCATCGGTCCCATCAAACTGAAAAAGCACGACCTTTCAGTCGGACTCATCGTATGTAACGAAATTCGCTACCCTGAAGTTTCAAGAAAACTGGCAGTTGAAGGCGCGGACATTTTTGTATCATCAGCCGAGATCCCGGATTTTTACGCTCATCCCTGGCGTATCATGTCAATTTCCCGAGCCATCGAGAACCAACTTCCTCACGTAGCTTGTAACAGGGTTGGAAAAGGAAAACGCACACTCTATCCAGGTGGTTCCTTAATTACGGATGGCTGGGGTCGTATTCTGGAAGAAGCCGGAAACGAGGAAACCGTTCTCCTCGGGGAAATTAACCTTGATAAAGCAAAAGAGATCAAACAGAACGGGTCTATTCTGCAGGATATGAGGACTGATCTTTACTGATCGTATCTACTTAAACTGTTCAAGAATAACTTGAGTTATCCCGAAGGGTCCGGCGAAGCCGGCGTTTTCCAACAATACAAAAAATCTACATTAATAACTTGTACGTTCTTACTGTCCCTCTGTAGAATTCTTAGTATAAATGAACGATTTCTGGAAAATCTTCTGTATAGTATCATGGGAATGTGCCGCCTTCGGCGGATGGTTACGTCGTTTTTAGGTTGCAGGTTGTTTTTGTGGAAATGAAAAAACACCCACAGGTTTATTTTACTAACATGACCTAATTACCTGAGGAGGAGAATTCCATGCCAAGATATTGTAAGATATGTGGAGCAAAAAGTGGAAGATGTAATCATCTTGTAATTGACTTTGGAGAACCGGAAAAAGAAAGCGACAAGAACAAGGAAGATTCTCAAAATTCTTATACGCAAAAATGATTAACAAAATCATTTTTAATAACCTCTTTTGTAAAACGTGATTCAAATGATCCTCAAATTCAGATCTTTATATCCTGATATCTCGGATTCTGCTTTCGTGGCCGACAACGCTACTGTAATTGGTGATGTAGTTATGGGAGAAGAGTCCAGCGTGTGGTTCGGTGCTGTAATTCGTGGTGATGCAAATCCGATTCGTATAGGGAAACGCACAAACGTTCAGGACAACGTTGTGATACACATTTCTGACACATCTCGTGCAGACATAGGTGACGATGTAACAATCGGTCACTGTGCCGTGGTCCATGGATGTAAGATCGCAAGCAACGTGCTCATTGGGATGAACTCAACAGTGCTGGACGGTGCGGAGATTGGAGAGAACTGCATTATCGGGGCAAATGCACTTGTGCCGCCGGGGAAGAAGATCCCTACCGGGAGCATGGTCATGGGAGTTCCTGCAAAAGTTATCAGGCAGCTCACGGAAGATGAGATCGCTGGCATAAAAGAGAATGCAGCCGTTTATGTCAAACTGCTGCACGAATATAAGTCTCAGGAACAATGATCAAAGGTTAAAACGCACCATTGCTACAAACATAATAATTCCAAGAATGAAAAGTGCTCCAAAAACAAGGACCATTTTCTTTCTGAGTTCTCTTTCCTTTGGTGTAAGAGGTCTGAGTTCATTCTCGTGTTTCTTCTCATTGCGGCTTCCAAGTATGGTTCCGATTACAAGACCTATCATATATCCCAGGAAGATATTGTTAAGAACTAACGCAACCGGGATGCCTATCGCAATACCTATTGCAAGTCCCTGGCCCATATAATGACCTCTGGGATATTTTCCAGTACTCTTGTACTCTTCCCTCTTGAGCTTGAAAGCAAAATACGACATCACAAGTCCGGTTAGGAGTATTACAAGGACCATAATCATAAGAATTGAATAACTCATAATCCTGCTTTGTTCCCTTTTACTTAATAGTTAACGGGTAGCAGTGATATTTCTCTCATACATCCAGTGTTGTAATCTTTAGTTTCAAATACTTGTGAAGCATATTATATAATGGAGTGAATGGCTGTCTGTGCGCAGGGGAAGCCGCAGTTCAGCATATAATGGTTCACATTCAGGGAGTGAATCAATGAAAGTCGGAGATATAATGGCCACAGACCTGGTCTGTGTGAATGAAAGTGATTTCATGACACACGCCAGGCAGGTATTGCGTGATAATCATCTGCACGGACTTCCGGTACTCAACGATAACGGTTCTGTACTTGGAATGCTCGATGATCAGGATATATTGAGAATAAAGTCAAGCAAATCAGATGTAACGGTAAGAGGTTACATACGCGAGACACCTCTTCTAACTCCAGAAACTGAAGTTAGAGACGCTGCAAAGCTTCTTCTTCAGGCAAGGCAGCACCGCTGTCCGGTTGTAAGATCCTCAACTGACAGGACCATTGTGGGTATACTGAGTGATAAGAATATTCTGAGGAATGCCCACATATCCAAAATGGAACCAAAGCTGGTTAGGGATATAATGAATGCCAGGGTTCTGACTGCTTATCCTGATGACCGCATTGCAAAGATATGGGGTAATATGCTTGAGTGGGATTTCTCAGGAATACCAGTGATCTCTCATGAGAATGAGGCAATGGGCATGATAACACGCAGTGACATTATAAAAGCCGGTTTTGCAAGGATAAGAGACCGTTCCGGTGACATGCACAGCACCGGCTCAGGAGATTCTCCTAAAGTCGAGCGCCTGATGTCCACTCCGCTTTATTCCATAAGTCCGGAGACAACCATATCAAAAGCCATCGAAGAACTGAATCATCGTGATGTGGGACGTATCTGCGTGACCAATAACAACAAGATAGTAGGCCTTGTAGACCGCTTCGCAGTGCTGAAGGAATGTGTTGATGGTTTTGGCTATCTGTGAGGTTCAGGATGATTGGTATCGTAAATCTGCCTTAAGAAAATAATCATTGATAGGGTATTGTTCTGAACTATTTCAAAAGTTCATGTCGCACACTTTACTTTTTATAGGCACATATAGTCCTATATAGAAGTTAATAGAGTATATACTACTCAGTTTGTGGGGACATGAATTTTTGAAAAAATACGTAAATACTCTTTATCCCGGAGACAGTTTCAGGGACTGGCTTGTCTGGATACTTGGTGACAGGATACACAATAAGAACTGTGCCGTTGATGTGTTCAGGTACTCTCCGTCTTCTCATACTGTCTGCCGTTATAAGTTCCGTGACGAGCATTACAGTGTGATAGCGAAATTCTTCGGTGAACCCTGTGGTAAGATGAAAAGGTATAACGCTTACGAGGCAATGACAAACGAATTCAATAACCTCAAACGAGTGGAACAATTCATCAATGTTGCAAGACCCATAACCATAAGCAGTGATATGAATCATGTACTTGTGACCGAATACATATCAGGCAAGTCTCTTTTCACCTACATGGAAAGTGAACGGCATCTTTATGACCGCCTGACGTCAGTTGCCTATATGCTGCGCAGGCTCCATGACAATACTGATGGGTATTACAATAAGGAACGTGAATTTGCTAATTTCCATCATGTGCTTGACCAGCTCCGTCTGGACCATTCAACAAGGCAGTATTTCAATGAACTGCTGGGAAAATGGTGGCACAGCTCACTCATTGATCGGTATTCAGGATGCATGGTACACAGGGATGCAACGCCGTGCAATTACATATTCCGAAACGGTGTGCCATATGCCCTGGATTTTGAAAGTTCCTGGGAGAATGGTAATGCTGTGAGGGATCTTGGAATAATGTGCTCGGAACTTAAGAACTATTTTGAACTGAACAAAGGGTCGGGAAACAATGCAGAGCCGTATATCGGACATTTCCTCTGGCATTACAGCAGAAGTGAAGAGGATTTCCGTTATGTCACCAGAACGCTTCCTTTCTTCATGAGCCTGGGGCTGCTGAGGTCTGCAAGGCTGCACCGCCATTATCCTCACTATAACTATCTTTTAAAGGAGGCCATTGAATGTCTGAAAACCCTCAGGTAAAGGGAATGATATTTGACTGCTATCGCACACTGATCGATATCAGCACCGATGAAAGCAGTTTCTATACTTACGATACGGTGAGCAAGTGGCTGAAGTATCATGGTGTGGTCATCGATGCTTTCCAGTTGAAGGATGAATACAAGAGCAGGGCATCGTCCATGGCGGAAAGTACAGGTGAAGCTCATCCTGAGATAAAAGTGGAGGATGTCTTTGCGTCCATATGCAGGGATTTTGCCATATGGGATGTTGATTCGGAAAAACTCGGAGCTGAAAGCTCTATCCTTTTCAGATCAGCTTCGTTACGTAAGTTAGAGGCATATCCGCAAAGTATCAGGCTGCTGGAAAAATACAGGGATCTTCCAAAATGCATAGTTTCCAACGGACAGCGTGTATTTTCTGAGCCGGAACTGCGTTTTCTGGGTTTCCATCAGTATTTTGACCATATAATATTCTCATCGGATCTTGGTTATAAGAAACCTGACAAACGTATCTTTGAGAAAGCTCTCAAGCTTCTTGGGCTGAAAGCAGGTGAGGTGATATCCATCGGTGATACTCCTGAGAATGACATGTTTCCTCCGCAGGAGCTTGGAATGCAGGCCATGCATATACACGATGCATGGAAAGAAGTATGGGGCGAGGAAGGTTCCACGCCAGAAGAGGATGAATATGAGGACGACTGATCATCCTCATTTTACACGTATATTGCAATCGTCTTTACACATATTTTTTATGTACTGCTCAACCGAATCGTAATTTTGCGGTGTGCAGAAGACAATGCTTTTCTCCCCAAATCCTGCTTTAAGGGCAATTGTCTTAGATTTAGGGTAAAATGTAGCTTTTTTTACCTTCTTCCATTTAATATCCTGGTTCTGGTGCGAAGCAGCGAGTAATCCTGTGCCGGCAGCAGTCGGATTTCCTGTAAGCAGTCCGGCGAATATTAGCAGGAAGTTGATCTTGCTGTTCTTCGCTTTCTGGTTCTCTCTGGTGATGGTTTGTACGCCTTTGCTGTCAAGGTTATAGGTAAGCATGTATTTGTTGCCGTAATATGCGAAAATGAACAGTGCTGTAAAAAAGAACAGTGCGCCTATAAGGATCAGTGCGTATTTTGCATCTCTGGCATTGCTGCTTGAGGAATGATAATCTCCACTCAGAACAGATGGAAGCGTTATCAGTCCGACAATTGCTGCTGTGATCAGTGCTGCAATTCCCAGAGCTTTAAGCAATTCATTAAGTATGAACTTGTTAGTTAGTATTGAAACATCGATGTCCCATTCAATATCTTTTTCGGAACTCATTTTTCATCCAGCCTTTATTATTTTGTGATTCTTTAATCATTTCCAGCATCCTGAATGCTGGGTTCCCTGCATAAGACGCTCTATCTGTAGTCTCTTTGCTTCCTTGTAGTGTCTCCACAAAAGATAACATCCAACGATTGCCACGGATACCTGCCCGGTGAACACATTGAATAGTGTTGTCGGGAACAGTGACAGGACATCGGATAGTCCGTTCCAGAGTCCATGCAGGGTTGCCACCGTAATGTATGCGCCAATGACCTTATGGTTAATATGGAATTTCCGTGGCCCGCTTTCCCGGAACATTGTACTGACAAGTATTGCAGTCCATGTGCCGTGTCCTATTGGTGCGATAACTCCCCTTACAAGAGTTATGAGCACTGTTTGTGACAGACTCCCTCCACTATTGAGGAAAGCTGTGAATGCGTATCCTGTACTTTCCAGAGCCGCAAACCCCATTCCTGAAGCTGCTCCGAGGATAAGTCCGTCCATTTCAGAATCATGGAAGCAGCGTTTGGCAATTATCAGTACTCCGATTATTTTGGCAAATTCTTCTATAAGTCCTACTTCAAAAGAGTAGAATAACGAGCGGTGTGACAGGAATATTGGTTCAAGTGTGGCTGCTGCCAGTACCCCAAGAAGTCCGCCGTAAAAAAACGCCCAGGCGGTCGTTGGCAGGTCAAGTTTGCTCAGATGCCTTCTCTGGTAGAAGAAAGCAACATAGGTGATAGGTACAAGGAAATTCCCAAGCATGACGACTGTAGGAAATATGTTGGTATTGCGGGTTGCAGCGAGTGCAAATACTCCGAAGATGTAGAGTACTAACCCTCCGGTGAAGACCTTAAGCCACGAATGTTTTTTGTCGTCCTGTATTCTTTCGTAGTGTGCTTGCTGCTCATTGATGGTTTCTTTTGGCAGCTCATCAGGAATTGTAATGCTCATTTTGTTCTTTACCTCAATTCTCCGCAATCGTATAATATAACAAAGCCTATTTTTATTTAAAGATACTTTGTTTATATCTGTAACCGGGGTAGCAGATAATACGGTCGATTCAAAGTTATCAATGCCGATCTGGACAGATCTATGGAGATATCAATATGTCAGTAAAGAATGATACTTTATCAGAATGGGAGCGGAAGCAGCTACTTGCAGCTTTACATGCCAGGCTTTTCTGGGTAGGTGAAGAGATCCCGTATTCAGTTGAAATAAATGGTAAAAAATGCAAGTTGCATGAACGTGTATGGCAATTGATAAACAAAGATGATCTTGCCGATGAAGACAGAAAGCATATTGATGAGTATCTAGTTTATCTCCGGGAAAAAGAACAGGAAGATGAAACAAAGCTCAAAACTGGGAAATTAACAAAAGAAGAGGCTAAAGCTCTTTTCAATGAAACCGGAGGCATTTTGAGAGCTATTATGGACCTGAGGGAAATAGAGGATGGAACCTTCAGGGAAAAAGAAAAAGAGTTCCATGATATCTTTTCTAAGGAACGCGTATCGGAAGCGCGCAGATGGCTCCACTTCCTGCAGGATACCGGCGAATTGTAATTTAATATTTCCGGAATCAAATCTATGCCGTTTCTCTGCTATGGCATTTTTAATATCTCAATGCTGGATATGCTTCCTATCACAATATCCGGTTCGCTGGCAAAAGCATCAAGCAGACCCTGTGTGATAAGGTCATTCACATGTCTTCTTCTCTTAGGGTCCACCACATATCTCAGGTGCATCTCTACCCTGTCGCTTTCGGTCAGCATGAATATCCTTGTATCAACGTCATAAGATGTAAGCATGTATTTTCGTTCCATGCTTTCAAGTTCCTTTTTAGAATGGTCTACATAATCCCGGATTAGTTCGTTTGCAGTTTGTAGTGCTATATCCCTTGCTTTTCTCCAGTCACTTCCCGGGCTTAATATAATTGTGACCTCGTCCCAGATAAAGGAGAAATCCCGTGTATAGTTCTTTACAGTGCTGCCAAGGACAAAACTGTTAGGCATTGTGAGTATCCGTCCTGTGTATTGGTCCCCGTCAACCCATTCCCGGATCTCCATGAGGGTTGTATGGAAATAAGCTATGTCCAGAACGTCTCCGTAACAGTCGTCCACCTGTATCCTGTCGCCTGCCTGGAATGTCCTGGAAAAGAGTATCATGATGCCGCCGGCAAAGTTGCGGAACACGTCCTGTAGTGTGATAACAATTCCTGCACTGAATATTCCGTAGGCTACTATCAATGTGGTAGTCTCTTTAAGGAAGACTATCATTATGGCTCCGACTGCCAACAGGGTGATTATAACTGATACGACCTTGCGAAGCGTGTACCGGTCCTTTGTGTTCTGTACTCTTTTGCTGATGATATTCTCAATAAAGGAATCTGCCAGATATGCGATCATTATTATGGCGGATGCCTGTATGAGTTTCAGAAGGATGTAGCCATGATCAGGTAAGAGGGCCGTGAAGTAATTGATATACGAAAGTACGAGGATGATACAGGCAAAGAATATGGTTCCGATGTAGTTTCTCCCACTCACAGTTTATCCTTGCTTTCAATCTTATATGAATTTTATCTGTTGTATTCAGGCAGTTCTGTATCTCTTTGGTCCCACGATAACAGTACATCATCATAATGATGATTATTAGATATAATTGTATAGATATATTTAAATAGTATGTTTTGATTGTAGGTAATGCAGTCACAGCCAAAACGCAGGCATGTGACTGAGAAATGTCCCAACATGGTACGATATGGACATCATCAAACCCGTAAAAACGAATTGGATTGCATAGGAATGTGGGATGAAGATAATCCCCTCAATATCTTCAATGTTGCACGCACCCACATTCCATCTGTCAATCAGGAGTATGAGCAAAGGCAGGGAGTAAAATAGCATTCTAAAGAATGCGGGGTTATTGTCATTTCATTTACTCAATGCCTTAATTACCCTCTTCTATTCTTTTAGCGCTTTCATACATCCAGTTAGCATCATCTTTTCTTCCCATAAGCTCAAGAACGTAGCCCAGGTTCTCAAGAGTGATTATCACATAGGATCTGTATGTATTGTTCTCTGGATTATCATCCATGATCGCAGCGTATGAACGAAGTGCATTCTCATAGCTTTTCTTTGCTTCACTATACATTCCTGCATTCAGGAAAAAGGCTCCCATTCCATCAAGAACGCCTGCATGGTCAAGTTCATATTCAACATTGGAAGGATCAGCATTCATAAGGTTCCTGTAGGTTTCAAGAGAAGTAAGGAACCTCTTTTCTGCCTCGTTCGCAATTCCGGAACCTACTGCTATCTCCGCAAGTCTTGTATTGAGTGCTGCAATCCTTTCAACAGGATACATATTTTCAGGTTCAAGGGCAGCAAGTTCAGAATATGCTTCAAGGGCATAGTTACACATGTATCCGGATTCGTCTGTTTCACCCTTCTCTGAAAGTGCATATGCAATGCCATCGATGACAGATGCTTTGTTTACGAGTATCTGGATATTGCCGGGGTGCTTCTCTGCAAGGACATTGTATTTTGAGAGTAAGAATTGCAGGGTTTCAAGTTTTTTGTCAATCTGCTCTTTTGAGGCAGAAACTTCCATCTTCTCAAGCAGTTTAATGATTTTTGGGATGTACCTGCCAGAGTCTTCATGCTCCTGAAGTTGCTCATAAAGGTCAAGTGCTTTCATTAACTGTCCCATTGCAACCATAATGTCTGCTTTCTTTCCCTGTATCTCTTTAATTCTTCCTGCATTCTTTCCTTCCAGATCTGGAATAATTCCAAGCAGCTCTGCTCTGATCGCAAGAATACGGTCATATTCCTTTCCGATGAGATCAACATCACCTATGTTGTCTGCCTTTCTTTCAAGCTCTAAAAGAATACTGTCAACACGGTCTGAAAACTCTCTGTCAGTTTCTCCGCTCTTTATAAGTTGCATAAAGCTTATCAAAGCCTCATCATAGCGCCCAAGATCAAATTGTGCTCTCGCTGTGTTCTTCAGAACCTCATTCATCTTAGAATCATCTCCAGTTGCATGCTTTACGGTCTCATATATGGATAAGGCCTTCTTGAAATTCTCAAGGGCTTCAGAATAACGTTTTTCTTCAGCGAGGATCCTTCCTGTTTCTCGGCATATATCTGCATTGATAAATCCGAGTTCAAGGTTCTCCTGGCCAAGTTTTCCTATTTTGTCTCCAAGTTTTTTGTATAATTTCAGCTTCGATCCGTTTTCCTTTTCAAGCCCTGCAAGAGCCAGCATGTCTTCAATAATAGCTACTGCAGCATGGATCGTATTATTGTCATCAACCTCATCCTGAAGGATATTTACAACAATATCTACTGATTCTTCTATGTTTCTAATTGCACCTTCTATATCCTCGGAATCTTTCAGGAGATTTCCAATAATATCCAGTGAGAAAGCCACATTTAGCTGGTATGACGTATTTTCAGGTTCAGAAGCAAGTATTTCTCTTGAAGTGTCAAGTATAAGTCCATACTTTTCCATCAGTTTTTGGGTATCTCCCTCCGCTTCCAGAAGCCTGTTCATATCCCTCAGGATACCTATGCTTAGCTTTCTGCCGGATTCTGACTCTTCTTCATTATCAATGAATGTAGAAGTGATTTTCAGTGCCTCTTCCAGTTTAGAGAAAGCAGCATCTTTCTGGCCTTCATTCTCAAGAACATGAGCGCTGTTTTGCATTATAGAAGCAACTTTCAGGGAACTTTGCCCTTCTATTTCTGCTTCTTCCATATACAACTGCAGCAGTTTATCGTATTTTTCTTTCTCCATTTCGGATGCATTTTCCAGAGGAATGTTCAGCAAATTATCGCGAATGGTTTTCTTCTTCTGTAAAGTGCTGTTCTCGTCCTTACTTCCCGCTTCAAGTCCTTCCTGGAGTTCCAGTGCCTCTTCAAAAGCATCAAATGCCCTGTCATATTTTCCGGTTTCAGCGAACAGGGCACCCATATTATTAAGAGTGGATACCATGTTGGCGATATGTGACTGGTTGGAAGGGTCTTTCTGTACAAGGTCACGATAGTTCTGCGCAGCAATGGTGTACCTGTCACCTGCCTCTATTTTCCTTCCGGCGTTCTCAAGTGCAAGTGCCATATTACTGAACATATTTGCTCTCTGTTCCGGTAAAAGGTAATCTGGCTCGCTCTCAACAATATCTGCAGCTTTTATGTAGCCCTGCAGAGCCTCTTCCTTTTTTCCCTGTGAGAATAGCAGGTCTGCATAGGTCTGCAAAACTGCAGCTTCTATCTGTGGTGAATCTGCATCTTTTGCCTGCTCAGCAGCCTGTCTTAAAATATCCAGTGCATTTTCATGCTGTCCCTTCTCAATAAGGCTTACTCCTTTGTTGAAGTGCCTGTATGCCATATCTCTTGCTCTTTTGGACATGTTGCTCTCGGTTTATTTGGTGATGGTTAAGTAAACAAATGATTATTCCTATTTATTTCTCCGGGAAAATAATATGGAATGATATAATTGCCCCTGCTTTTTAGGTGGAAGTATCTATATAATAGTAACCATGTTACGGGTTACGTTAATAAGCTTTTCCTGAAAACCATCTTTAGCTTCTGAATCCACTTCCACAGTAAAAGAAACTACTTCTGTATACTCGGTTTTCAGTATGCTGCCAAACTGCTCTGCCAATCTGGAAACAGTATCCATATCAGAATAATCAGATTCTATCACCACGACAAACTTTTCAGTAACTTCAGTGATACCTGCATTTTCAATAGCTTCAATGGCCGTCTCCCGGTAAGCTCTGGCAAGCCCTCCAAATCCTAGTCTAATGCCTCCGAAATACCGGGTGACAACAACTGCAACATTGCTCAGTTCCTTCATCTCAAGGACCTTGAACACTGGCTTTCCTGAACTTCCGGCAGGTTCACCATCGTCATCATATTTCATTGCAAGCACATTGTCCCTGTTTATCAGATAAGCTGAAACATTGTGGTTTGCATCATTATGTTTTTCTTTGATGGCAGACACGAAAGACTTTGCTTCTTCTTCGTTCTCTACCGGAATGGCATAGGCGATGAATATGGAGTTCTTAATATCTTTTTGTGCCTGTCCTGGTTTCTTTAAAGTATTGTAGCCTGTCAATGTACTCTCTCATTCCATCACATTAATATACTCTCAATATTATAATATCATTCATTACTGCTTACAATTTAAATTAGATATATGTAAATACTTTCAATTACTATATCCTAGATTACAACTATTAGTGCACAACTTCTCATTAGTCAGGTAATGTTATGGTGTTTAAAAACTCTATCCTCTGCATAATACTCCTGCTGGCTTTGACCTTTTTTTGTCCCCTAGCTGACAGTCTGGGGCAGGAAGCCAGGGATTTTAATTCAATCGGAGTCTCTATGACCGAAAACGGATCGTATTCTGAAGCTATCAACTATTACAATAAAGCTCTTGGGGTAGAACCTGGTTATATACAGGCGCTTGATAACAAGGGTTCAACCCTTTATCTGATGGGTGACTACAGTGAGGCATCTGTAATATTTGACCGTATACTTTCCATTCATCCTGATTCACCTGCGGCACTTTTCAAAAAAGGAATGGCTCTTTCTAATATGGGCCAGAATGAAGAGGCAATTGAATATTACAACAGATCGCTTGTGCAGATCGCAAATGAAAGCACATCCGATTATGAAACTGTCTTTGACATAGGTATCTTTTCATTAATTGATATTTCAGATGACTGTAATACTCCTGATATTACATTTGATCCAAGGTTACCAAGTGTCTGGTATCAAAAAGCAGTTTCTCTTGAGGCTATTGGAAGGCATAACGAATCTATCTATTATTTTGATCAGGTCATTGATCTTGCAGGTTCCCAATCGTCAGAATTCTCAATGACCGCGGCAAGTCTTTATGAACTGAACAAGTACAACGATTCTATTGAATATTACAACCGGGCACTTGAAATAGAGCCTGATAATTCGAAGTACTGGTATGGAAAAGGACTGGCATACGATGGACTTGGCGACTATCAGACCGCTCTGTTTGCTTATGATGAGGCTATCTATTATGATCCATCAAATATCAACGCTATCTATAACAAGGCAGTTGACCTTGAAAAACTTGGTCATCCTGACCTTGCAGTACTACAATACAATGTGTATCTGACACTTGATCCGTATGCGGTTGATATCTGGTACAAGATGGGAACCACCTATGAAGAGCTTGGAAACTATGAGTCTGCACTAAAAGCTTACAACCAGGTGCTTGTATACGAACCTGAGAACGGGGAAGTATGGACCAGAAAAGGTGATGTTCTTGACATACTTGGAAAATATCAGGAAGCTATCGATTCTTATGATAAGGCGCTTCTTGTGGGTACTGATAATAAGGCATCAGGGACCTACGGTGCAGGTGCCGGACTTTTTGGAATGCCTGTAGATATATCTGAATGTTACTCCGAAACACCGGAGTTCGATTCCGATTCCGCACTTCTCTGGTATAACAAAGGTCTTGCTTTCTATAAAATGTCCAATTATGAAAGTGCGATCGAGGCATTTGAGAACGCAGCAGCAACAGAATCCAACCATCCTCAACTATGGTATTACATGGCAGTTTCATATGAAAACCTTGGAATGTATGAGGAAGCTGTAAGGTCATATGAAAAAGCAGTGAAGGTGGACAACTCATGTCCAAAGGTATACTATGATCTTGCACTGGATTACGACCGTCTTGGAGAATTCAATTCCGCACAAAAGTCTTACACAAAGGCCTTACAACTTGAACCAAATTTCACAGCAGCCTATTATAACAAAGCTCTTGATCTTGATAATCTTGAAAAGTATGATGAATCGGTGCAAGTCTATTCAAAGGTTCTTGAATTGCAGCCAAATTCTATTGATGCATTACTCAGGAAAGGTAATGCATTGAATGAGATCGGTGACTATGAAGAAGCAATTCTATGTTATGAACAGATACTGCAACTGGACCCAACTCATGCAGTGGCAAAATTCCAGCTTGATGTGAACAGGGAAAATCTCGAAAGCAAAAATATGAGTTCTTCCTGTTATGCTTCTCCTTCCACTATCTTTGGTGTCATGAATGATGATGTTTTCAGTTCTGACATCTTTATATGGTATTCATCTAATCCATTTGAAGGTTCTTACTCTACCAGTTTAAGTGATGCGGAGATATTCGGTAATGTAGTAACTTTCGATGATGTCTGGGTATCCAGAGGTTCAACCCTTGAAAGGTTATCCATGACAGATGAGGCAGTAGAATCCTACACTACAGCTTTACTTTTGAACCCGTCTTCAGCAAACGCATGGGTGAGCCTGGCATCTTCATATGATAAACTTGGTGACTATTCAAATGCTATCACCTGTTACGAGCAGGCTGTGTTGCTCGATCCGTCCGATCAGGATGCATGGTACAGCAAAGGTCTCTCTCACTTTAACAAAGGCGACGACCAGTTGGCTGTGGAATCATTCTCAAAGGTACTTCTCCAGGATCCCGGTAATCTTGCTGCCCTTTATTATGAGGCACTGGCTTATGATAATCTGGAAATGTACACTGAATCTCTCAAATCCTATGAACTCATACTCAAAAATGATGCACAGAATACAGATGTCTGGTACAAGGCAGGTTCAGCAGCATACAAACTTGGACTCTATGACAAGTCCATAGATTCTTTCAACCATGTACTGATGTATGATCCTACCAATGTATCCGTGCTTAAGATGCAGAGCAATGCTGCATTGGGTCTTGGTGACGATGAGACTGCACTGGGATATTATGACCGGATACTTGAGGTAACACCATCTGATTCAATCGCGCTCTTTGGAAAGGCTTCCATCTATGACGCTCTTGGAAGATACGATGAGGCAATTGCAACCTATGATGCTATACTGGCACTTGAGCCCACTAATGTGAAAGCACTGAACAGCAAAGGTTTCACTTACTATCTGATGGACGATCTCGATGCTGCAACAGCATCCTTTGAAGCAGCAGCTACAGCAGATCCTACAAGTGCTTCTGCATGGTACCATCTGGGAACATTATCCTATATGAGAAGCAGCTACAAGGGCTCTCTTTTTTACTATGAGAAAGCTCTGGAACTTGATCCCACATGTATCACTGCATGGTATAACAAGGGTTTTGTTCTGAATGTAATGGGCGAGGTTTCTGATGCTGTCGAATGTTATGATAAGATACTGGCAATTGATCCTGAATCAGAATCTGCCCTTTACAATAAGCAGTTCGCTCTCTACCGCATCGGTAAATCCGTGACAGCTGATGAGACCAAGGCAAAACTCGATGCCATCGATCCCGGCTTTGTAACAGCTCTTGATGACAGGGGAACAAAGTTCTTCCTGCCAGCTGCATATAGCGACACTCTGGATTATGAATTGCCATCGAGGTGGTATTCTGATCCGGTAGGTGCTACAAATACTACCGAGAGCACTGTAGCCAGCACTGCACAAGGTCCAACTCTGTCAGAACACAGGCATGACTGACCTTATCACACAAGCTTTATTGTGGATAAGGCTAATTACAGCCCATGCTCAGTTCTCTTATTTTTGACATGGATGGCGTGCTTGTTGATTCTATGCCCTATCATGCCGAGGCGTGGATGCAGGTCTCCCGTGAAGTAGGTGCCAATGTTACATCTGAGGACATATACGAAATCGAAGGTGCCAATCACAGACTGGGCTTACAGTGGCTTTTTGAGAAAGCGGGTGGAAATATCGACCCTGACAGGTATGACCAGATCCTGCAGAGAAAGATAGAGATCTTTACAAGTATTGCCGATGTCAAACCGTTCAATGGAATGGCAGATTGCCTCAAGGCCATGAAAAACAATTTCAGGCTGGCGGTCGTCACAGGTTCTGAGCGTGTGACCGTTGAATCTTTCATGGACCAGTTCTTCCCCGGTATTTTTGATGTGATCGTTTCCGGTGAGGATGTACATTACGGAAAACCATATCCTGAACCGTATCTTAAGGCTATAGAGCTGCTTGGGATCGAAAAAGATGAATGTATTGTGGTTGAAAATGCTCCCATGGGTGTCGAGTCCGCAAAGCGTGCAGGTCTGTATTGTGTGGGTGTGCCCACATACGTTTCTCCTGATAAGCTTTCACTGGCGGATATCGTGTTGAAGGACCATGCATCACTGACAGATTATCTCTATGGTCACCTCAGCAGTTGTTCCCAATAATTTGAGATTATTATTCTTTATTGTTCTTTTTACTGGTTTATGAATTTTAGATAAGTTTAGATTGGCAGTTGTTCGTAAGTTTTTAAAATACGATGCCCTATATTATTCATCATGGAAGATAAAATCGAACCTGACATGAAATCTGCATTGAAGGATAACCTGCAAAGTCTGAAAAACAGTTTCCGTGAGACTCCGAGCATGGAGCACCTTCTCCAGATAGTTGCCACCTATCACGGACTTGAGATGACAGAGCGTGGAATAGGTTTTGCAGAAGCGTTCCTTATGCAGATAGAGGATGAAAAGGAAAGACTGCTCCAGACATCCATGATATTTGAGATGGTGGATTTCAATGAGGACGCGCTCTGCTGTCTTAACGAAGCTGTGGATAAATATCCAGAGGATACGCAGGTAAAGAATCATCATGGTATGCTCTTAAATAAGAGTGCAAAATTCGAGGATGCTCTTTCAATTTACGACAACTTACTGGGAAGCAGTCCTAAATCCCTTGAATCACTTTCAGGCAAACTCATAGCTCTGATAGGACTTGGAAGACATGGTGAAGTGCTTAAGATATATAAGACGTCAATCGCCATTACTCCCTCCTCATCTCAGGACTGGCACTTCAAAGGTGTCATCGATGGTATTCTCAGGAATTATTTCGATCATGAGAAAGGCTCTTCCATCACCGAAGGGCAGGCAGAGAAGTTATCCAAAAGCTTTGACTCAATAACTCATATAATGGATGGTCTTGGTCCTGAAGTTAGCAATTTCTACATGATGGGTAATTTTGCAGGAACAGAAATATTCCATGAAATTCTGTACAAAGAGGAATAAGGCATATAATATGCCTACGTCTTCTGTTTTTTTAGTAGTTTAATTGGATTTTATTATCCATTATGTATTATTGGCTCTGCTTTTTTATCCTCAAAAGGTCAACAAAGTTCTCAAAAGGGTAATGTTTATAATTGCTCTTTCCACATTCTTAATATGGACAAGTATACTGTGAAATGCCTGCTGTGTGGCGAAGTTCACGACCCGTATTCACTGAGTTGTAAAAGCGGGGACGAGTCTCTTCTTCGTGCATATTACGCAGCAAAACAATTAATTCCTACTGACATGCCAGGTATCTGGAGATATTACAACTGGCTTCCTGTTGACGGTATTATTGAGGAAGGCTCCGGCAGGACCGTGACTTACAAAAGCGAGGCTTTAGCTTCTGAACTGGGACTTGATGACCTGTGGATTGCCTTCAACGGCTACTGGCCGGAAAAAGGCGCTAATCTTATGACCTGCACTTTCAAGGATCTTGAATCATTCCCGACAATGCAGAGGATAAGGGAGCAGGAAGAAAAGAGAATAATGGTGGTCGCGTCCGCAGGAAACACTGCAAGGGCATTTGCCAATGTTTGCAGCATAACCGGACAGCCGCTTCTCCTCGTAGTACCTAAGGAAAGTGTCCACAGGTTATGGACCATTCGTGATGACAATCATTCGATCTGCCTTGTGACAGTTGAAGGTGATTATTTCGACGCGATCTCTCTTGCAGGCAAGATTGCTGCCAGGGATGGATTTGTTAATGAAGGCGGTGCTAAGAACGTAGCCCGACGTGATGGTATGGCCACCGTGATGTTAGATGCTGTACTGACATCCGGTAAACTCTTTGATCACTATTTCCAGGCTGTTGGAAGTGGAACCGGCGGAATTTCCGCATGGGAAGCTTCACTGAAATTACTTGACGATGGGAGGTTTGGGGATACACTTCCAAAGCTGCATCTGGGTCAGAGTCTTCCATGTGCCCCTCTTTACTCATTATGGAAAGGTGTTGATGCGGTAGATGCTTCTTGTCCTGACGGGATGTATGATGATGTCCTGTTCAACAGGAAGCCGCCTTATGCTCTGAGAGGTGGTGTGAAGGATGTGATTGAAGCAAGTGGTGGCGACATTTATGCTTTAACCAACGAGGAAGCATCCGCTGCCCAGGAACTCTTTGAGAAATCCGAGGGAATCGATCTCAATCCGGCTGCTGCAGTTGCAGTTGCAACACTTATACAGGCTGTCAAATCTGGTAAAGTGAAACATGATGAAAATATCGTCCTGAACATTACCGGTGGCGGACAAAAACGATTGATGCAAGATTATGATCTAAAGCAATTACCTGTTTCACTCGAAGTGTCAGCAAAAGATGAAGATGCTGAAAACAAGGTAGTAAAAAAGGTAGCAGAAGTATTTGGAATTTGATGATTGGTGTGAAACATGAGTGAAATAATGAACCTTACTATACTAGGTGGAGTCAACAAAGATGGTATTGACGAGCCGATCAGGTCAGTAGAGATATCCCGTGGTGAGATAGTGGGTATTGTTGGTCCAACTGGCTCTGGAAAGAGTACTCTTATAGATGACATTGAACAGCTTGCTCAGGGTGACACTCCAACAGGCAGGACAATTCTTGTCAACGGACAGAAACCGGATGCAAACATACGTGTAGACCCACGCAAGAAACTTGTTGCTCAACTTTCCCAGAACATGCACTTCCTTGCAGACATGACCGTTGAGGAATTTCTGCAAATGCACGCACGCAGCAGAGGTAAGGATGAAAGCCTTGTCTCAAGGGTTATTGAACTCGCAAACACACTTACAGGTGAACCAATTGCTCCACACCACCACCTAACAGCTCTTAGCGGTGGCCAGTCAAGGTCACTTATGACAGCTGATATTGCAGTTATTAGTGATTCTCCTGTGGTTCTCATTGATGAGGTAGAGAATGCAGGTATCAAGAAGCAGGAAGCTCTCCAGTTGCTTGCAGGTGAAGGTAAGATCGTTGTTGTTGTCACTCATGATCCTGTACTTGCACTTATGTCCTCCCGCAGGATAGTTATCAGGAACGGCGGTATGGTTGATATTATCACCACAAGCCAGGAAGAGCAGGATGTCTGCTGCAAGATAAGCGAGGTTGACAACTGGCTCATGTCCCTGAGGGAAACTATCAGGCGTGGCGATATTGTGGAGCAGGTTGCATGAAGCTGGTAGTAGTTGCAGGTACACCAGGTTCAGGAAAGACCTCTGTTCTCTTACACACCATCAAAGCTCTCATGAGAAATGAGAAAAGTCCTGCTGTGGTTAAAGTAGACTGTCTCTGGACCGATGATGACCAGCGTTTCAAGAGACTTGACATCCCGGTACACGTAGGACTTGCCAAGGACATGTGTCCTGACCATTTTACTATTTACAACACAGAAGAAATGCTCAGATGGGCAGAAGCAGAAGGTGCCGATGTCCTGTTGAGTGAAACAGCCGGACTTTGCCTACGCTGTGCCCCATATCCTGATGAGTGTCTTGCAGTTTGTGTTATTGACGTTACAACAGGTCCGAATACTCCACTAAAGGTTGGACCGCTGCTTACAACTGCAGATGTGGTTGTCATGACAAAAGGTGACCTTGTTTCCCAGGCAGAGCGTGAGGTATTCAGGGAGCGTGTACTTGAGGTCAATCCGGATTGTAATATTGTTGAAGCTAACGGACTGACCGGCAAAGGTTCATTCGAGCTTGCAGAACTGATACGCTCCGGCCCTGATGTTGTCGATGATATGCTCCTGCGTTACAATCCCCCGCTTGCAATATGCTCACTCTGTACCGGTGAGAACCGGGTTGCAAGAAAACATCACATGGGAGTTCTGAGAAACCTTGACGGTTTCATGGAATATAAGGGGGAATAACCCTTGAGCGAAATTGAAAAACTGCTTCCGGGTTACAACTGCGGAAGCTGTGGCTTCCGTCAGTGCAGGGATTTCGCAGCGGAACTTTCAGAAACAAAAAATGCTGAAGATTTACATAAATGTCCATTTCTAGCCCGTGATAATTTCAGGGAGAATATGGATAAGATTCTCGTCCTTCTTGGAAAAGATATTCCAATGGCCGAAAAGATTGTCGGCATAATTGATGGTCAGGAAGCTGATTTCACACTTGCACCTCTCAGAGACGAATGCTCATGCAGGGAGGATATCCACCCATTTGACGGTTCTATTGAAATAGAGGTTGGCGACATACTTCGTTATAGGCCACTGGGATGTCCTGTGACACACTTTGCAAAGGTCATTGACAAAGTACCGGGAATATATACGGTACACATGGTAGGCCCACTTCACAGGCTTGGAAATGATGATTTCAAGTTCAAGGATGTTGGTCTCTGTATGATACTGGCCTTTGACGGTAAAGTCGCAAAGGGAAAGATCCCAAAAGTAGGCCAGACAGTACGTTTCATACCTGAATACTGTATGATGCAGAAGGTCCACTCCGGCATGGTTGTCGGAGTTGAAGGTAAGAATGTGCGTATTGAAGCTATTGATCTTAAAGTATGGTAAAGAATGGTGATTTTTATGACAGGTTTACCGAAAGTCCTTACTCCATCCGAGGCAGTATTCAAAGGCATAAAGGATGCAGGAATTGATTTCATAGTGAGTGTTCCCTGTGCCAATCTCAAGGAACTGATCCCAATGGTTGATGAAGCTCCTGAAATTATTCATCTACCTGTAACCCGTGAGGAAGAAGGTGTGGGAATCTGTGCGGGAGCTTATATGGGCGGGAAAAAACCTGCTATGCTCATGCAGAATTCCGGTCTTGGAAATTCCATCAATGCTCTTGCATCGCTTGATAAGCTTTACAACATCCCGCTTTTGATGATAATGAGTCACAGAGGCGTTGAAGGCGAACCAATTGTAGCCCAGGTTCCAATGGGTGAACTTACTCCAAAGCTGCTTGATATAATGGAAATTCCCTATTTCATGCCGGAAAAAGATGTTGACCCGGCAGACCTTATTGTTAAAGCATGGAACACAGCAGCAGAGATGAAAACACCAGTTGCGGTACTTTTACCAATTCCATTCTGGAGGAAACAGGCATGAAGCGCATAGATGCCATCAATGAGGTTTCTGCAAAAGTAAAAGAAAGCGGAGCCCTGCTCATTGGCAACATCGGAATCCCATGTAAAGAGATCCATCATGTCTGTGATGTTCCGACAAATTTCTACATGCTTGGTTCCATGGGACTGGCTTCTTCAATAGGGCTCGGTCTTGCACTTGCACGCCCTGATAAAAAGGTTGTTGCAATTGATGGTGACGGCTCCATTCTCATGAATATGGGAACCCTTGCAACCATAGCTACACAGAGTCCTGAAAATTACCTGCTGGTAATAGTTGACAACGGTGCCTACGGTTCGACAGGAAACCAGCCCACTGCTACGTCAGTAGTTACTGACCTTGCAGCAGTTGCAAGAGGTGCCGGTAACAGGGATGTTTTTGAGGTTTCTACTCCAAAAGAACTCAGGGATGTGCTGAAAAGCACGGACAAAGGTATCATTGTTGCAAAAGCAGAGCCGGGAAATACTGATGCACCGGTAATTGAAATGACACCTGAGGGAATAATTAAGAGGTTTATGGCCGTAGCTTCCCACTGATTTTCCTGTATATGTATGTAATAGGTATAGCAAGTACGCACATAGCTGCTGGTAACCCTATTCCTTTTAAGAATCCAAGGGTCAAAAGTGTTGATGATGGCAAAGTCTCTATTTTCATTTCAAGAGGAAGAGTCACAATAGCCAAGATTACAATCACGATCATAGATATCAAGAATAGTATCTTTTGATTAGTAACATATCGTTTTATAATAGGGGTATAAGTGATTACGCCTATGTAATAAGAAAATATTGCTCCTATAGCAAACACTTCCTGTTCAAATCTTACATATATAAAAGACATAACAGTTACTGACAATAGAAAAAAAGGTATGACAAAGGTTAGTCTATAAATATTTTCGTCATCTGTTGTCAGAAATTCTATTACCATCTTCTTATTATCCTGTTGAAATGCTTTTTTAAGAATGATAAATGAGACAATTAGAAAAAGTGTTAGTGCTGAAACAATTCCTAAATTCAAAAAAGGATAATCAGTGTTTTTATCAAGTAATGTGGTGAAATAGATGGATAATGCACCAAATATGCCAAAAATAGTAAATAATGGCTGGTTATCCTTCAAAAATAGTTCTAAATTGAATTGATTACCATCCATGCAAGGTAATTTAAATTACTGATTAATAATTTTATTGGAACTTTCTTTATCATCGTTTTTACGGATATATCGTCTCAACCATCTCATTGAGCGTGAATTCCCCGCTCAATATCTTTTCTTTTAATTCTTCTGCAAGTTCTTCAGCTCTTTTGCGGTCAGACTGTCTCAGGACAATAGGCACATCCTGGTGTTTTCCTTCCAGTTCAAAGTGAAGGGTTCCAAGTTCGGCAGTGAAAACTCCTCCAGGACAGACAGTTGAGCAGAATCCACAATTGAAGCACTGGTATCTGTTCAGCATCATCCTGTCGTCTTTGCGCTGAATTGCTTCCATGGGGCAATCTCTGATTGGTTTGCAGACCTCACAATCAAGACATGCATCAGGGTTGAAATTTATTGCACGGTCAGTATTCTTCCATGCGTCTGAATAGGTGCTTTTGCCTATCATGACCCTTTTATCTACATCATTCACGACCATTGGGATATTGCTGTCAGTCTGCAGGACTGCATCAAGTACTGACTGGCTTGTTACAGGTATTGCAACTGCCCATGATGCTATGCACTCTGGTCCGGCTGAAGTTTTGAATCCTCCCATGAGTGCAGGGTCCATGTCGTGCATATCTGCAACTCCGGTAAGGTTTGGCTTTTCAGGACTGCTGCGTGTACCTTCTCCGATAACGAAGCCTTCTGCTCCGTTCATTAGTACACGTGTACCGATTCCGATAGTCTCCATCTTAGGGTCGTTCTGGACAGGATTTATCTCTCCGCAACCAGAAAGTGTTGCACCGTGCATGTCAGGACTGAACTGGGTTGCATGGAAAATAGTATTCACAGGTTTATCGGAAGCATTCACAAAGGCTGCATAATTCTTGAATGCGTGTCTGGTGGAATAGAGCTTGGCAAAAGGCATGTCTTCAAGTTTAACCTGGCTTTCGATTGTTTCATCCTCATTTGTAACTACGGAAACATCAACTTCTTTTCCTTCAACAAGTTCCCTGAAAAGATGTCCTGCACCGTAATTATGTTTGAGGATGGAGTGTGCAGTTCCAAAAACGATTGCATCAACAATTCCAAGACTCTCATTCGGACATGGTCCCACATGAGCAGGAACGCCGTTCAGGAGCACTTTTGAAGCTCTCTTGAAGCATACAGGGGAGTTAACCGGGAAGGACAGGACAGCATAAGTTCCGCTCATTATGGCTCTTGTTGCGGTTGTGACAACATCCACATCCATCTTGGAGACATCTTCTCCTTTGTCCACAAGTTCGGATATCTCCTGAGCTGTCATTACAACAGCTTCTTTCCTCTCTAATTTCTCCCTGATATCAGCTACTGAACGTTCCAAAAGTATCCCTCATTAATTGGTAATTATGATTTGCTTAAACCGTCATTTAAGCGTAATTAAATATGGAATTAAAAGTAAAAAAAGGTTGCAGCGTTTGCTGCATTAATCCACGCCAAGGATGCTGGCAAGTTCCAGACCTTCGCTTCCAAGTTCTGCAAGCTGGTCGAACGCCTCTTCCTTGGTGATGTATTTCTCGGTTCTGGTTCCGTCCTCGGCTTCGATCTTGATGGTGATCTCATTCTTGACGTAACCTTTATCCAGAGATTCCCTGACAATGTCGCCGTACTGCTCGGCAATGAGCTTCAGGCAGTCAAATACCTCATTGTTACGGACCGCATCCTGGCCATCAAGAAGGATGTGAGTTAATTTCTGGTACTTTATGTTAAGTTCCATGTATTTTTTAGCCTCATCCACAACACCTGCAATGTTGTCGATGCTTAATGACTGCAACAGTTTTTCGTCGCCAGTTATCTCAAACTCACCCTGGTATATCTGGTACGTGTCATTATCGGAAACGATCTTGAATTTCTGGTCGCCTTTCTTGTTGACAAAGCTCAGGTCTACGTGTTTGCCACCATCAAAGCTCATCGAAGTGATAGTGTAATCAGAAACATCGATCATTTTCACTTTATTCTCTTTGGAAAATATGCCGGCCTTTGTCCATGTTGGCAGGAATAATTCTCCAGAAACCATTCTGATAGAAAGGATATCATGAGTATAAGCAAGATCACAGGAATATTCCATTCCCTCAAAAGATGCTTTCAGTGTACCTTTGAGAGTTCCTTCCTTTGAGGATACTGAGAATGCTTTATTCGCTCCGTAGATGCCGGATTCAAAAAGAGGGTTGAGATTGTTCAGCAGGTCCATCTCTATCTTGTAGATGCCGCTTTCAGATTGTCTCTTGATCTGTTCAAGCTTCAGGTTAAGTTCCTTGAGCCCTTTGTCTGCGGTCTCAACACATGCATCAATTATTGAGTTTCTGCACTCAAGGATCTCCTTATCCTCTGCGCCTTTTGAACGCTCGTCAACATATTGCTGGACATCCTTGCTGAATGTCTCTATTTCCCTGATCCTTGCTTCAAGAGAGGATATCTCTTCAGTTTCTTCCTCGCTGAGCTCAATTGCAGAATTTTCAAGTGGCAGGACCTTCTTTGCCATTTCTATGAAATTGTTAAGGTCCTGGATAAAATCTCGTTGTAAAGGTAATTCGGTAGAGTCCTGAAATGTATATTTCATCCTAATCCCCGTCTTGTTTTTAATCTTATATTCTTGCAGACATGATATATAAATTACCACTCGGGGATGAAGCGTAGTTTAAATTACGCTTCTGACAACTTCAAGTATCATGTTCATGTACTTTGTAGCACCGTTCTTGAGGTCCATAGGATGAAGCTCGCCGGATGCGAATACTTTCTCCAGTTCCTCATAACTGTTGCATACAAGATTACCGCCGAACTTTTCAGGTCTTTCAAAAACAATCTCTTCGTACCTTGGACAGATGTGGTATTTGAAAAGCTCCATTACAGGATTATCCTCAACCTGTTCTGCAGGGCAGAATGCTTTCTTCATCTTCTTCTTCAGATCAGCTTCACTGTCATCCACGGATATGAAATTATTATTGGACGATGACATCTTATCACCATCAAGTCCGAGGAGAATTGGTGTGTGAATACACAAAGGTGCTTTAAATCCAAGTCCTGTCAGTCCTTCCCTTCCAAGCATGTGGATCTTCCTCTGGTCAATTCCGCCTACAGCAACGTCAACTTCAAGCATTGCGATGTCAATGGCCTGCATGATAGGATAGACCATCTGTGATACCGCAGGATCATCCATCTTTCTTCCTACTTCGTCCATACTTCTCGTTGCCCTGTTCAGGGTTGTGTTACGTGTAAGTTTGAGAACGTTAAGGATGTACTCCTGTCCGAGCTGATAATCGGAACCATACACGAATCTGGTGTTCTCTTCGTCAAGTCCAAGCGCAATGAAGCATCTTTTGTTGTAATCAGCGATCTCACGAACCTCTTCAAGTGTTCCCTTCTTGTTGAGGTATGCGTGTACGTCTGCAAGAAGCACAGTTATCTTAAAACCGGCTTTCTGAAGGTCAAGAAGCTTGTTCACAGTAAGAACGTGTCCCATATGGATCTTACCGCTTGGCTCATATCCGACATAGGCTGTAGGATGTTCCTTTGTTTCCAGAAGCTGTTTAAGTTCGTCCTCAGTCACTATTTCCTGCACATTTCTTTTTATAAGCTCAAGTTTATCCATAGGTTCACCTTATAAATCGTGGAATCTATAATCACATCCCTCTTTAAATGCTTTTTCTTCTTTTACTCGGCTGCAGTTGGAGGGGATATTTATAGAGTTGGGAATTCAGTCTTTGGTATCATATGACTTTTTCAGTTCAGCAAGTTGTTTTTCGCAGACTTTAATTAATAGTGGATAGTTTATTTCCTTTCCTATTTCAAGTGCCTGTTCGTAGCACTTAATTGCCTTCTTGACATCTTCAAGATTACTGTAAGCCAAACCGAGGTAGCTTAAATTGGCACCTTCCCTACGCCGATCACTTATTTCACGAGCGATAATAAGTGCTTTTTCGTAGTAATTAATTGCCTTCCTGACATCTCCAAGATCACTGTAATCCATACCTAGGTGGCTTAAATTTGCACTTTCTTCCCGTCTGCCTCCTATTTCACGAGCGATGACAAGTGCCTGTTCGTGGTATTCAATTGCTTTGTAGACATCCTTTATATTTTTATAAACCATCCCAAGGTTACCTAGATCAGTGCTTTCTCCCCGCCGATCACCTATTTCACGATCGATGACAAGTGCTTGCTTGTAGTAGTCTATGGCTTTATTTGTTTCTCCAATATTACTGTATGCCAAACCGAGGTTACCTAAATCATTCCCTTCTCCCTTTCGATCACCTATTTTACGACTGATGGCAAGCGCCTGTTCATAGTAATCTATGGATTTATTTGCCTCTCCAAGATTACTGTAAGCCAAACCAAGGTTACCTAAGTTATTTCCTTCTCCTTGCTGGTCATCGATTTTGCGAGCGATGACAAGTGCCTGCTCATAGTAGTCTATAGCTTTCTTGATGTATCCAAGATTATTGTAAGCCACCCCAAGGTTACCTAAGTTATTTCCTTCTCCCTGCTGGTCATCAATTTCACGATTGATGACAAGTGCCTGTTCAAAGTACTTAATTGCTTCAAAATAATGATCTCTGAGTAATTCAATTATTCCAAGTTGTGAATTCCAGTAACCAAGTTTGTAAAGATCCTGTTTTCCCTTTTTTTCATTTTCCAAAATAAGATTTGTGTAATACTCCCATCTTTCAGACAGTCCCTCATCATTCAGGAATTCAAGATCATTATCCTCTATACTAGGGACATTAATTATCTCTTCACCTTTTTCCATATCAAATTCAAGCACCGTAGTACGCCATGCAAAGAAATCCGGGGCTTCCCTGAGTAAAAGTGAAAAAGAACCTTTGTTTAGCTGAATCACTATCGTGTGAGGTATCTGCAAAAAGTTTTCTCGCATGATGTTCAGTCTTAACAATGTTTTGGAGTTACCATCGTTGTTTGTAACTTTGATAGCTTCATCAAGTCCTGTTACGAAAAATGCCACCTTTTTTCCACTATTTATCGAAGTGATATATTCTTCAGACTGCATTGCGTCCTTCAGAAGCTCAAAAAGGTGTGTATGATTTTTGTCCATTTGGACATCGTAGATAAAAACACTGTTATCCAGTCTTTCTTTTATGTTCATGTGGATGGCATTATATAACACCGGTTCATTGCAGCGCAAAAAAGCTATGGTGCAATCATTGGAGATTTGCAGAAGAGTAGCGAGTTTGTCCAGTTTGGAAATATGTTCCGGTGTCAGTTCCATCGTCAAGCCTTAAGGTTTATCTTTATTGTTAATGGTTTTCTTCCATGATCAGGCGCACTACCGGATTCACATCACACCAGTTTTCATCATTAGCATACTCCAGTACACTGAGGTTGTGAAGAAGCCTTACCAGATCTCCATCTCTTCTTATACATCTATTTTTGGCGGTCTCGGCAAGTATTTTGTAGTCTTCATCACTCAACTGGCTACGGTAAGTGTTCTTAAGATCCTTGATAACATCATTTACACAATCCATGTCGATTGTTTCTTTGGCGAAAGTGATTGCGTTCAGGGTAGCATCACGGATGATCCTGATGTATTCTCTGAGCACTCCTCCGCTCATGTCAATCGCGAGTTCAAGGGCTTCTTTTTCGATAAGCTTAAGGTCTCCACGGCGCTCAAAGATATCTTTCATGAACTTTCGGTTTTTCAAAGCTTCATCAGTCAGGTTTCCTTCCTTATCATGTATCTTTATACTGGGATACATTATATCAGCACTGAAATTAATGCGTATCTGACTATACCTGTCGCAGCTTCTAAGTGCAATTGGAAAAGTGTATATAATTTTGCACATCGGTTGTGTGATCTGGGTACCATGTTCTACAAAAATGCTCATTGCATTCTCGTATTCGGTCTTCTCCAGATTATCAATTATTATAAGTACCTGCTTACCTGTTTTCTCGATCTCAAAAACAGTATCGTTTATTATGCTAATCAGTTCTGAGACTCTGGGCTTGATTTCCTCACGAACTTCATATCTGGTTTGACTCTCACTCTTCATTCTTGCAAACAGGCTAATAAAGTAAAATGGAATATTTGCGCCAAGTCCTGCACTCATCTCCTCAGTATCAGTATTGGTTTTTATCAGAGTGCTTCCCCATTTTTCGATTCTTCCCGTCAATTCTTTGCTGAGACTGATGTTTTCACTTACGGCTTTTTCGGTAAGCTTGGCAAGTGCCGATAACAGTACATCAGTGTATTTTACGTCGTTTGGGTCCAGCAGCTCAATAACATCATACGATACAATGAAAAATGCTCCGTCCAAGCCAGAAACCAACCGATTCAATGCAGTTGTTTTTCCAGATCCGCGATGTCCCATAAACAACAATTTCATGGGTTCATTGGTTTCAAGACAAAGTTCAAGGCGAGTCTTAAGTCTTGCAATCCTCTTTTCGTTTTCCTCAAATCCCACGTAATATTTTTGAAGTTCCTCGCCGTTTAGGGCTTTTTCAGGATTAAAAGCATGAAATATATGTCTAAGGTTATCAGCCATTGCTAGCATTCCGATTAAAGTTTAATTTATGATATTGAAAAACTACACTATGTAGTAATTGTCTATGTAGCATATAAATAGGTACCTGAAATTTATCTCTCACGGTTATGGCTTCTTTAGGGAGCAAGCAGTTTTTCAAGAAAAGCTTCCCCTTCTTCAGAAGAGAATAAAGGAATGTCATATTCAGAAAATACCTTTGTTCTTGTGCTCATGGTCTTGACATTAAGCTGAGGGTTGAATCCTTCTATTTCGGTCTCTTTTCTCATTATTAGAATTCCACGCCTTTGCCATGCAGGAACTTTGGATACATTTATCCCTCTTTCAAAGAGAAGCTCATGCATATCAGATGCTCCTTTGTTCTTAAGCATCTTTGCAGCTTCCTGTTCGTCCATGCCTTCAGAAATAAGGGTGTAGTAAGCATAGGAGTTAATGCAGTTACGCCATGCTTCATCCTGTCTCCAGATGAGATACTCACGAATATCTTCTTCATGGACCGGAATAATTCTCGAATCAAAGGAAACCGGTTCTTCGGACTTAAGTGCAATGCTGAAAGCACTGCTGATGTAAGATGGAATTATCGAGTCCAGTTTCTCTATCCTGCCGTCAAAGGCATTGTCTCTGAAAAAGAAACTGATCTCGTCAGAAAAAGTATAAGCAAAAACAGGGCTCAATCCGCTTTTCTTAAAAAAGGCTTCAATAGCCTCTACAATTGCGGATGTGAACCTTTCGTCATAAGGTTTCTTAAAACCCATGCGTGACAGCGTATTCTTAAAATTCCTGCCATCAATGCGCACGACCACAGGCGGTATACAACGCAGATCTGAATAGATCTCTCGCCTCTTCATGGATCAGTCTTCTTCTACTACTTTATTGGCTTTTCTGAACTTGTTAACAACGTTTCTCACAAGAACGATATCTCCTGCTGTGATAACCCACCTGTAAGGAATTATGATCCCTCTTGAAGTAACGTCAAAGATATTCCTGTTAATGTCAGAAACAGCAAGTCCCCTAACTTGTCTCTCGTCAACGTCTAACACAAGGTCAGCGACTTTACCTACATATGTACCTGTTTCGGTATAAATGTTCAATCCAAAAAGTGAAGTTATGTCTGCACGCATGATATCCCTACCCTCTTTTATTTTACTTATATATGAATATTTGTATGTAAGTCGGAAATTTCGTGTCTTATGTCCTCTTTTAAGCTTCTTTTATCTGCCATTTACTAGGATATTTCTGCTTTCAGGTATTCTACTCTCTGATCGTTGCGATTCCCTCTTTAACCGCGTCAGCAGACCGTTGCAGAGCATTTGCTTCCTCCTCAGTGAGTTCCAGTTCAATGATCTCCTCAACTCCGTTCCTTCCAAGTTTCACGGGAACTCCCAGGCAGATATCGTGCTGTCCATATTCTCCGTTCAGGAATGCAGATGCAGGGACTATTCTCTTTGTATCATCGAGTATGGATTCCACCATCACAGTGATGGCAGCAGAAGGTGCATAGAAAGCACTTCCATTCTTCAGGTGTCCCACTATCTCAGCACCGGCATTGATAGTCCTGTCAACTATTCTTTTGATCGTTTCCTCATCCATGAGCTTGCTCAATGGAATTCCTGAGACTGTTGAATACTCCGGGAGCGGAACCATTGAGTCTCCATGTCCTCCAAGTACCATTGCATTGACATCCTTTACTGAGCATTTCATCTCCTTTGCAATGAAGGATGCAAAGCGGCTGGAATCCAGCAGACCGCTCATTCCGAACACTCTGTTCCTGTCAAACTGGGTGCAGCGAAGCGCTGCGTAGGTAATGATATCAAGGGGATTTGTCACAGTCATTACAATGGAATCCGGCGCATATCTCTGGATATTCTCGCAGACCTGCTGTGTTATCTTGATATTAGTTACCAGCAGGTCACTTCTGTCCATTCCAGGCTTGCGTGCAATTCCTGCCGTGACAACTACAATGTCTGAGTCTGCAATGTCTGCGTAGTCATTCGTTCCTGTAACATCAACATCGTAACCCATAAGCGGAGCTGCCTGGAGTATGTCAAGCGCTTTTCCCTGTGGCAGTCCTTCAACGATGTCAACCATGACGACATCTGCTATGTTAAGTTCTGCAAGTCTCTGGACTGTGGTGGCACCTACATTGCCTGAACCGATAACTGCAACTTTGTTCATGTTAAATCTCCTGCGGGTTTGAATTAGTTTGAATTAATGATCGTATAAGTATGGTATAACGACTTCGTCAAAATGTGGAAATGAAATCCAATATGTATATATCGGAGCTTATTTTATTTAGCACTTGCAGCCAGGAATCATATATTTATCAATACCTTCTGTTATAACTGAAAAAGGGAATACATCATGCTTACAAGTACTTACATTCACATGCCGCGGATCGGTGCAACCGTGGAAAAAAAGATATGGTCAAATGGGATAAAATCCTGGGACGAGTTCATGGACAATCATAATTGTCTCCTGATCCCACCTGCCAAAAAAGACATGATCATGACAGGGATCAGGGATTCAGTAGAGCATCTTGAGGCTCGTGATTTCGAGTTCTTTGCAAGATCATTGCCTTCATCTGAGCACTGGAGAGCTTTCAGGGAATTCTCTGACAAAGTGGTGTATGTGGACATTGAAACCACTGGCCTGTCTCCCGGAAGTTCATATATCACAGTTGTCGGGATATATGATGGAAAAGAAGCCAGAACATTTGTGAAAGGCATTGATCTTGATGATATAGTTGATATTTTTCCAAAATATGAGTATCTTGTGACCTTCAACGGTACAAGGTTCGATCTGCCTTTCATAAAGCGTGAATTCCCTGAAATAGAGTTCAACCAGCTTCATGCGGACCTGATGTATCCTCTGCGCCGCATAAAGCTCTCTGGTGGCCTGAAGAAGATAGAATGTGAGTTGGGCATCTCAAGAGCAGAGGAGACAGTAGGTATCAGCGGTTTTGATGCTGTGCGCCTCTGGCATCAGTATGAACGCGGTGATGAGGACGCTCTTGACCTGTTACTGAAGTACAACCGCGAGGATATCGTTAACCTCAAGACCATCATTGACATGACGCTTCCACGTTTTATAGAAAGCAAGTTCTCTGAATGAGTTTCACATGAAGTTCGACCTGAAGACACTTCCCGTGCTTCCCGGTGTGTATCTGATGAAGGATGCTTCCGGGGATGTGATCTATGTAGGCAAGGCCAAATCTCTGGATAAGAGGGTGCGCCAGTACTTTCAGTCAAAGAAGAATCTCTCTCCTAAAACTGTCACTCTTGTAAAACACATAGATGATATTGAGTACATTGTAACTGATTCTGAGGTCGATGCTCTTGTACTTGAAGCAAATCTTATCAAAAAGTACAAGCCGCGTTATAATGTCCGCCTGAAGGATGACAAACGTTATCCATATGTCAAGGTCACCATTAATTCAGAGTTCCCGCGAATATTCCTCACCAGAAGACGTCTTATGGACGGAGCTATCTACTTCGGTCCTTACACAAACGCAAAAGCCATCCGCACAAGCCTTGACATAATTTCCCACATCTTCATGCTCAGGCAGTGCAAAAAGAAAATAGAACCTGGAAAGACAAGGCCATGCCTCAATTATCATATCAAACGTTGCATGGCTCCATGTAAGGAAGGTCTGGATAAGGAAGAATATCGCAGGCGAGTTATGGAAGCTGTCCGGCTCCTGAAAGGTGAAACTTCAGGTCTTCTGAAGGAACTGGACAAAAAGATGCGCGCTTTTGCAGAGAAGCAGGACTATGAGTCTGCCGCAATCATCAGGGACCAGATAGGATCCGTGAGATCCATTTCCGAGCAGCAGATAGCAACATCAGGAATGGATGATCGTGATGTCATTGCAGCGGTTTCAGATGATAAAGCCACTTACATTCAGGTGTTCTATGTACGTCAGGGAAGCATGGTAGGCAAGGCTGACTTTACACTTCTGGGCGCAGATGCTTCTGAAAGTATTGAGGAATCCATGGCTCAGTTTGTCAAGCAGTATTATCAGGATTCCCCTATCCCGCCTGAGATCCTTGTGCAGTATGAGCTTCCAGAAAGTGAACTCATAGTAAAATGGCTCTGTCAGCGCTCGGGAAGAGATGTACGCGTTCATGTTCCGCAGCGCGGAGACAAGAAAAAACTGGTGGAAATGGCTGCAAGGAACGCTGAGATGTCAAAGAGGATGGCCGGATTGAAATCAAGTCCTTCTGAATCTGCCATTGAAGCACTGGAAGCTTTGAGGGACGTGCTTTCCCTTGAAACACTTCCTCTGCACATTGAAGGTTTTGATATTTCCAACATTTCCGGAACAAATCCTGTAGGTTCGATGGTGTATTTTGAGAATGGCAGACCTGCAAACAGCAAATACCGGCAGCATAATATCAAAACCGTAAAGGGAATTGATGATTTTGCCATGATGGCTGAAGTTGTTCACAGACGATATTCACGTTTACTGAAAAGCAAAGAACCTCTTCCCGATCTTATCCTTATAGACGGAGGTCTGGGGCAGGTAGGTGCTGCAAAATCATCTCTGGATGCTCTGGGACTTGAAATCCCGATGATAGGTCTGGCCAAGAGGTTTGAGCATATTATTACTACAAAGAAAGGGCCGGATGAGGTTATAATTCTCCCTCACAGCTCACCTGCGCTGAAACTTTTGATGCACATTCGTGACGAAGCCCATAGGTTTGCTGTGAGTTCACATCGCAGGAGGCGTTCTGCAAGCCTGACGCACTCAGAACTTGATTCCATTCCCGGTGTTGGTTCTTCACGAAAGAAGGCTCTTCTTGAGAACTTTGATTCCATTGACAGGATAAGAATGGCATCAGTGGGGGAATTGTCCTCTCTTGACGGGATAAGCGAAAACCTTGCTCAGAAGATACTGGACCATCTAAACAAATAATAGAATCTAATTAATCTATTTGCGGCAAAAATAAATACTGTGGGTTCCAATATTGGTTTAGAAGAATTTTGGTAAATAACACAGTGTGATCAAATGGGAAACGAATTGGAGTTTTACGGGAAGACGCATAGTCCTGATATCAGGATGCTGCATGATATGGATGAGGTTGTACACGATCAGCCGTGGCTGCGTTCACAGGACAATTTTGAACTTTATTACATGTATCGTGATCTCTCAGCAAATGATGCAGATCACAAAAGTATAGTTGATAACAGTCTCAGGTATGATATTACTATCATCCCTCCTGCAATGCTTGGTGATGAGTATGTAAAGACTGCAGGACACTATCATCCGGCTGTTGAAGGTCATCATATTTCATATGCTGAACTCTATCAGGTTCTTGAAGGCAAAGCAACATATCTTCTCCAGAAAGCTGAAAACGGAAAGGTTGTTGATGTGATTGTCTGTGAGGCAACAGCAGGCGATCTTGTTCTTGTGCCACCTGATTACGGGCACATAACCATCAATGCTTCAAAGGAAACACTGAAAATGGCTAACTGGGTATGCCGTGATTTCTCATCACTTTATGAGCCTATCAAGGAACTTTCCGGCGGAGCTTATTATCTGTTAAAAGATGGTTTTGTAAAGAATCCTGATTATCCGTCTGTGCCTGAGATAAGATATGAGAAGCCGCATGATTATCCGGAGGCAAATCTGTTCTGCGGAACTGACATGTATGTCATGGTGAAGGAAATTGAAAAACTTGATTTCCTTGTACATCCACAGAACCATCCTGAAATATTCGGACGGATGACATCTGTCTGAATACTTGCTTCTGATTTGAAATGTATGTGAATCTTATGCGAAACTATAAATGCCTGGCATGTACTAGTCTTAGAAATAAAGCAGTTACAAAACGGTAGAGGTATGTCTTTGCAAAGGAACCAGCGTATTCAGTTCACATCGTCTAAAATAGAAGACCTGATGTTCAGGACCACCTTCAATCCTAAAACAATGGAAGGTGACGTTATCGTGAACCTTTCACTTATCGATAAGCAGGACTATGATGATGTTTTCAAGATATTCAGTATGGCCATTAATAGTGGTCTTTCTGTAAGTCCTCTGCTTAAGATCCTTCATGAAGGTGATTCTATTGGTGACAGGAAGATCGCTGAAGGAGAGGTTGGTTTTGCAACGGTCTGCAGTATCACTATCGATGGTCTTCTCCTCAAAGCCGGTGTCATGGTAAAACCACGCTTTGGAGGTCTTGTTGAGATTCGTGATGGTGAACCTATTCGTTTTACAAACGTGCTGACATACCAGAGTACTACAATAGATCCGCTTGAGGTTCTCATGTCACAGGAGCTGACCTCTGTTATGAGTATGCTCAAGACAGGTTCCGGTAAGATACTCGCAAACCTGCGTGAGGCTCCTATGGTTGCCAGGGATGTCATTGACAGTACGCTGGCCGACATGGTTGATGCCGGAATAAACGGAATTCTTGAGGTTGGCGAGCCAAATACCAGAATACTTGATGTTCCGGTTGAGCGTGACCATCTGGGTATTGTGGTTATAGGTGGTACCAATCCAATGGCTATCGTTCAGGAACACGGAATTTCTATAAGGACAAATGCAATGTCCACTCTTATCGATATTAAGGAGCTGTCCCACATCAACGACCTTGTTTGATGTGGTTTTAAATCTCTTTTTAAAAATAGCTTAAAATCTCGTTTTAAATCATACTTTCAGCTTAACTGGGCAGCGATTGCTGAGTTAAGTTTCTGAATGAACTCTTCTTTTTTCCCAAATGGCACCGTCGCTCCGGCAGCGATATCATGTCCGCCGCCAGCTCCTCCAAGTTCCTGGCAAACTACACTCAATGCTTCTGCAAGGTTTAGTCCTCTGTTTACAAGTTCCTGAGTTCCTCTGGCTGAAACCTTGTAGCCATCATCTTTGTCTGCAAAGGCGATGATCGGAAGTTTGCGGTTGCCTGCGGAAGAATGGCTCATGCCTGCAACAATTCCTACAATAGTTTCCGGGATTGTGCTTCCTGCATCAAAGTACTGGAGGTGTGAAAGTTCTATTATTCCGTTGTCCTTGACAAAATTAAGTCCGTCAACAAGGTTCTTACGATGGTTATGCAAAAGTTCCTGGGCTTCTCCGTAAGCTTCTGCCCTGTCTCCCATACAGACCTGCATTCCAACTTCAGCCTGCATGTATCTTCCGGTTGCGTTCAGGAGTGTTGAATACTCGGTTGCATCCCTCATCTCAGTACCTTCCTGTTCAGAAAGCAGGATATATCCTTCTGACACAAGTCTGCCAATATTGTAAGAAGACAAACCACTTTGCATTGCATGCTGCAGGAGGGATGATGTGACTTTTTTCTTCTCATCTTCAGAGAGGTCTATCCATCTTCTCCATTTTTCATCGTTTGCGAACTGAAGTCCTGTCCTTGCAAGGAAATCAATACATGCATCTTCATTGCCTGTAAGTCCTGGGATGAAAGGGTCTGATGAGAATTGTAACATCTTGTAAACAGGTCTTGTCTGTTTTCCGAAAAGTGAAATATCCGTCACTGGTGTGATAACCTCTGGATTTGCATCAAGTATCATCCTGTTAAGGCTTACAAGCTTGCCATACTTTCGGTATTGCATGTCCCCGACACATCCTACAATGGCAAGGTCGGCAAGGTCTCGGTTATTTCCAAGCTGGGTTGCAAGTATAAATGTAGTTCCGGAACCGCTTATCTCGTATGAGCCGTTTGCTCCAAAAAGATGAGGATTGAGGTGGAATTTTGTATCTCCCTGCGGTCTGTGGTGGTCTGAAACAATCGCATGTACTCCGTAGTTTGCGATGTGTTCCAGTTGACCGCTTCCAAGGTCTGTGAATATGGTAAGTTCCGGATTGATATCTGCAATCTCCTTAACGATGGCTTCGTCAAGCTGCTTCACAAACATCATATTGTATCCGATGCCTGCTCTTTCAAGGGCTTTTGCAATGATGGCTCCTGATGTGATGCCGTCTGCATCGATGTGTGATACCAGTTGCACTTCATCGTATTTCTTGATCTCTTCAGCACATTCTCTGGCTCTTTCTGCCATCATTACCATGGTTTCAGACATTTTTATCCTCTTACTGTATCAACCTGAGTTTCTTCCATCCTTTCGGGTCTATCAGGTATTTATTGCTCTCTCTTTCGATCCGTGGGTATCCCTGGATCTCTTCAACTGTAATCTTTGCAGTTCCTTCTTCATGATACCTGCGGCATAGTTCGGTCCATGGGATCATATATGCTTCCCGTGTGCGTCCCACGCCCATTCTAAGTTCGACTGCAAGAAATCCTGTCCTCCCGGACCTTAACAGGAAATCAGATATTCTATCTATCTGATGCACACCATTCTTATCTGTTGTGAAATGCTGCGTGAAATAGAGTGCTTTTGCACCTTTATCAACTGATATGCTTTTGCATTCGATTCCCATGTAATGGTCCGGGTCCAGTGAATCCACAAGAACGTCCAGGAATTGAGAAGTGAATCTGTGTTGTTTCAGGCGATAGGCTATACCTTTCATTTTATTCTCTTCAAAGAATGCATTGAATGACTTGACAAGTTCCCTTTCAAATTCTGTCATTGGTTGATCACGTTTTTTGAATTATATTATTTTCAATGTTATTTAATAGTGTACTGTGGGGTGAAAGTATTCATGTTGTATCATTCAATGCGATCCGGAACTTCAAACTGAAACTTCAAACCGGAAATTCAAACCATAAATTTCCTGCTGCTCGATAGATTCATGTATATCTTAACTCAATTAGGCAGTGATGACTAAGAAAAATCTGGAAATCATATCTTCAATAGGTTCAGTAGTTCTATTGATCATAATGTTTGCTCTTTCACACATGATGAGAGATTCCATCACTCAGGAATACGGATTTATTGTATCTCTTGTAGTTTTCATCCTTGTCATGTCCGTTATTGGTCTGAAGCTCAACGAAATGCAGTGAGGCCTGATAGTTGGCAGTTTACAGCGCAAGCTTTGGTATTGAAACACAAGGAAATGCAGATATTATTGATATAACTCCTGATGTTTCAGACCTTGTCACTTTATCTGGTCTGAACGATGGCATTGTTCTTGTTTATATTCCCGGTTCAACTTCTGCGGTTACTACTATCGAATATGAACCCGGACTGATCCATGACCTGAAGGCAGCTCTTGAGCGGCTGGCTCCTGAGGGAATTGTTTATCAGCACAATGAAAAATGGCATGACGGAAATGGACATTCTCACATACGTGCTTCTTTTATAGGTCAAAGCGAGTCTTTTCCGCTTATTGGTGGAAAGCTGCTTCTTGGAACCTGGCAACAGATTATTTTAGTGGATATGGATAACAGACCACGTTCCAGAAAAGTGTTTGTCCAAATTGTTGGTGAATAAGTAACATCTGGCAATTTGTTACTGTAGATGCGTTTTAAGATTAATTAAGACTAATAAAGAAAGAGTGTTTCCGGCTATTGCCGGAAGTGAGTGAGTTTTTACTGTTTTACGAGGAATTTGACAAAGTCCGGGCTAAGTCTTGTTTCCCTGATCATCTTGTCTTCTACTTCTTCGTCTGACATTCCGTCCTGCTTGTACTGTGCAATACGGTCATAGACGCTCTGTGAAACTTCCGAGTACTCGTTGATGTCCTTTCTGTGGCCCCATACGTCTCCTTCAAGGAGCTCGATTCCCTGCATCTCAAGGTACATCTTTGCTGAGTTTGAGATTGTTCTCTTGTATGAGCTTGGGATGTGGAGTGCTTTTACATTTGGACACTTCATTATAAGGGAAAAGATGTCTGTGTTTGATGGTCTGAATGCGAGGTGAATGATCTCTTCACTTGGGCCAAGTGTGTTTATCTCTTCTTTTGAACTTACAACTCTGATTTTCATGTTTTACCTTCCTTATTTTTGCGTTTTGTGCAATTTTTATTGCATATTTATGAGAAATTTACTCTCTAAAAATTAGTGTATATACAAACTTTTATTTAAAGGTTGCTGATATAACGTTATATCAGTGCATTATATTAGTTCAATCGTATAATCTATTGATTTATTTGTGATGTGTGTTTAGTACAAAACCATTATCTTGCTATTCTCTTTTGTTTTATTTTTTAAGTTGTTTATTGCTTTTTTAACGATAATTTTGTATTTTTTTACAATTGATTAAAAAATAGTTTTTTTATATTTTGTACTTAATATTGTTATTATTCAGTTGCCCGTTAAAAAAATTCTTTTTGTTTATGAACAATCAGTAACGTGTGTATCTGTATTAGATATGTACAGAATGGATTGTATTCTCGATGTATATACAAATAATACTTTGAACAATTTATGTGTGCATCAAAAAGTAAGAAGTAATGCCTTCTTTTAAGTTGCTCAGTTTTGTTCGGATGTAAAAGCTTATATAAACAAGCTTCCTTTTTATGTAAACGTGTATCCGAAACTGTTGCCAAAACTAAGGGTGAAAAATGATGTAAAAGTAGTTTACATTGCATTTGGCGTAGTTTTGACCTATTTTTCTATATACATGCCTGACTTTATGGAAGTAGTCGGTATCGATGATGTTCAGATAAGTTCTACAGTCTCTTTTAGTGCACTTAACGGAATGTTATTCGGACCGTTTTGGGGTGCCCTTGTAACCCTATCTGGTTTCTCTTTATACAAAATAAGTGCTGGAACCTTTTTCACGATGAGCACATTTTCGTTGCTTTCACTTCTCTTTAATGCCATGACATCTATAGTTTCAGGTCTTGTGGTCAACAGAGAACATAAGGCTACAAAGACGGTATTCTTTGCTCTTATCTGTGCATGGTACTTAGTTGATGTGGGCAGGACTGCATACATGTATCCATGGTATCACTTATTAGTCCTGGGAGCATTCGTGTATTTTGACAGATTGATCATTAAAAAAAGCATAACTTCAAAGCTATTTATCTTTGTATCTCTGTTCTTTGCTTCATTAATGGGGGTTCTGACAGACCACATGGCCGGCAGTATAGCTTACCATCTCCTGTTCTCTCTCCCGGCAAGTGCTTATAATTCGGTAATACTGGTCTATCCAGTGGAAAGAACAATTCTGGCATTCTTCCCGGCATTCCTTGTGTATGTGCTTATAGTTGTTTTCAAGGATATTCTGCTCTCATCGGGAGACATCGAAAGCGATATAAGTGATCGTAAATCCCGCGACCTGGATGAATATATCAAGAATGATGTTCTCGATATTCTAAAAAACGATCCAAAATAATTGCACGTAAAAATAATAATATCCAATAATACTTACAACCAAAAATAATTATAACCAAAACCAAATGCGATGAAGCAATAATTAATTCATTGCTTCGATCTTTTCTTTAATAGATACTATGCTTTTTGAGAACATATGCTCCGGGTCAGTGTGAACAAGGATTTCATCCTTGCCTCTGGTTGCGATCTCACACATACATGGAATTGTTGCAAGAACCGGAACGCCATGTCTTTTAGTATCAACGATGTCGACAAAATTACGATGGGACATGTTGTCAATAATGCCGCATTTCTTATCAAGAAGAGAATAAACTCCATTTATAAGCTGTTCCGTACAACTGGTGCAGGCATTAGTGTCATTGTGTACTATGATAACCATGTCAGATGCTGCCACTGCATTGATAGACTCATATTCCACTCCGGGGCTGGTGTCAAATATTATTACATCCATGTCCTTTTTGGTGAGCTCTCTTTTCCCGTTCATGAGGGCTTTCAGGGCACTGGCCTGCCAGTCACGATCTTTGCTGACCAAATCCCTTATCTCTCTTATGTCAGGGTTTGAAAAACTCAGGTACAGATGAGCCTTTGTATTCATTTCTTTACTGACATCGGTAAGTGTATCTTTTATGCTACATTTGCCAGAAAGGAAGTCATTTATCCAGAAATGGCTTTTAGACTCAAACATAGAACAGAGTGACGGTCCTCTAAGATCAAGGTCTATAAGACACGTGTTTTTCCCGGCAGATGCAAAAGCCACTGCCAGGTTCATTGCAATACTGGTTTTCCCTGTACCGCCTTTGGAAGAATGGATTGCTAATGTGAGTGTCATGTTGATTCATCGATAAGTCGAGTTGGGTATATCTATATTTCAAATATGCAGAAAGAAGCACTATTTCATCATATATTATTTTTTCTTTAAGCTATCGTTAATACGGAAATAGACTTTGCGCCCTTCTCTGTATTTTCGGACATGATTCATCCTGACAAGCTGGTTAAGGTAGTTACTTTCAACTGCTCTCTCTTTATTTGTTATCTTTGAGATCTCATCTGCCGTTGCAGGTCCTATCTCAAAGAGTGTTGTTGCGGTTGTCCTTAAATGATCAGGAAGAGACAATAAAGTAATCACATCCAGGGAGTCAGCCATGATCCTTTCTTTCTCACTGACCTGTTCGTCCCTGTTTTCGACCTGCACTATAAGCTTATCAAGTTTGGAATTTATATCTTTTAAATTGGTGACAATTTGTTCAAGGAGTTCAGAGTCCAATTTTTTGTCTCCTGCATTTAATCATCAGAATGTCTCATACTATTCTATCTCTGTTTGTATATACAATTATCTCATACTCTCTTATAAAACTTTCTGGTCAAGTATTATTGCAGGCTTTTTGCCATGTATGTTTTTTCCAGTTCATAGCCTGCTTTTCGATAGTATCCACGAACTCCGATCCCACTTATTATGGCAAGTTTATTGTAACCTGCATCTCTTGCAAGGTCTTCTGCGCGTGAAATTAACTCTCGGCCATATCCTCTGTGTTGCCAGTCATTTCTGCCAGCTTCCTTTCCAACAGCTACAGTTGAACCGTATATGTGTAGTTCTCTTACAAGGGCTGCATCAGAAAGTTCCTCACGGTGGGGTCTTGCCGGGAATCTTAACCTCAGGAATCCGATGAGAATGTCCTTTTCGGTGTCTTCAAAGGCAATAAAGTGTTCCTGTCCGCCGCAACATTCGTATGATTCCACTGTCAGCTCGATGTTATCCAGGTCAGGTTCATTTCCTTTCAGGATATTGTGCCCGACTTCACGACATCTGATACAACGACATTTGCCGCCATGTTCTTCCAGATGTTCATTTGCAAGTTGTCGTATATTGCTTTTCCTGACTCCTGCAAGTATCTGTGGTGAAGGGATATCTCTCTGTATGCGCTGTAACCTGACCCATTTAGGGATGAATGATTTAATCTCTGAAAGGAGCAGTGTTGCTTCATCATCTCCGATTGCCTGGTATTTTCCCTCTTTCCACATCTGGTGAAGTTCAGTACCTTCTGTGACCAGGGTGGGATATATCTTCAGGTAATCGGGCTTGAATCCAGGCTCATCAAAAAGGCGTTTGAAGTTCCTTATGTCCATTTCAATGTCAGTTCCAGGAAGTCCCGGCATCATATGGAACCCTACTTTCAGGGCGCTGTCTCTCAGTATCCTGTTAGCCTCGATGCTTTCAGCAACTGTGTGTCCGCGTTTCATTCTTTCAAGTATGAAATCATAGGTGCTCTGGACACCTATCTCGACCTTGGTGGCACCAAGTTCAAGCATCTTATCAATGTGATGTGTTTTAGCCCAGTCGGGACGTGTCTCAAAGGTAATTCCGGTATTTCTTACCTCTGCGTTCTCATTTGCCTTCTGCACGTCTTCAATGGTGTAATATGGAATAGTCTTGCCAATTGGATCTGCATCTTTTCTCCATGAATCTCCGTAAAAGTCGTTCATGGCTTCAAGACAGCGTTTTGTATACCACTCCTGATAGTCTATCGACCTGGCGGAAAAAGTTCCACCCATAACTATCAGTTCGGCTTTTTTGACCTCATGGCCAATTTGTTTTAACTGGGTCAGTCTGTTCGTTACGATCTTATATGGGTCGTATTCGAACTGTATGGCCCTCATGGTGGAAGGCTCTCTTCCCATGTAGCTCTGAGGAGAATGGAATTCAGAATTAGGCCCTCCGGGACATGGAACGCATATTCCGTGAGGACATGGTGCAGGTGATGTCATTGCAGCGATTACCGCAACACCTGAAATCGTGCGAACAGGTTTGCGCTGAAGGACCGCCCTGACAATTTCCTGCTCATTATCATTTCCTGAAATGATGATGTCAGCATTCTTTGGAAGAGTGGAAAGGCGAAAATCCTTTGCTATCTTTTTCTTGGCAGTATTGAGTTCTTTCTCATCTTTTATGCTGCCATCAAGCACCATGTCAAGTATCATACGACATGCCACTTTAAAATCAGTTTTATCGTTATCTGTCATGAACGATCAGGTGTCTGTTCAGCACTGCTGGCAGAATCCTGCAACCAGTGCTTCAAGTTGTATTCTCTCATTCGCACTCTCTGTAAGATAGAGGTCAGTGTTAGCTATCTTTGTGACCCATGTAGCAATGATGTCATCCGGCTCGTTGGAATTTACAGTGGCCTGATGTAATTGCAAAAGAATCTCCTGACCGGACAATCCCTCCCCGAGAATAAGTTCATCAATATACTTTCTGGCTTCAAGAATATCCTTTGCTACCATGGACTCAAAGAGCTTGTTTATATTTTCTGATTGCTCGCCCAGAGTTGCTTCAAATATCTGCTGAGTGCCTATCTCACTGCAATCCGGCAATATGGATGCTGTCTGCAATGTATTAAGCGCTCTGGCAACATTGCCCTTCGCATGATATACGAGTGCTGCAATTCCGTCAGTACTGACAGTAAGTCCTTCATTTTCCATAACTTCTGAGATGAACTTTGTCATTTTATCATCGGATATGTGTGTGAAGAACAATTGCAGTCCCCTGGACCTTAAAGGAGTGATAAGTTTTGAAGGCTGGGTAGTAGAGAGAATAAAACGGCAGGTAGTCGTGTATTTCTCCATTATTCTCCTCAGGGCATGCTGTGAATCAGAGTTAAGGGATTCCGCATTATCAATGAATATTATCTTGTAATCGGCATCTATAGGTGCCATACTTGCATATTCATTAATTACTTCTTTGAAGATATGGATTACACTGCTTGTGATCTTCTTTGGGTCATCGGTGCCTATGATGCGAAGGAATCTCTTGTCACGCACAAGGTAGCTTTTACCCTGCTCAAAGAAATCAGACGCATTGAAATAGGCCAGGTTCCGTTCGTAATCTTCTCCGTATAGTTCAAAGGCAAGCGCAAAGGCTGTGCTTGACTTGCCTGAGTTTTCCGGGCCGTGGAACACCAGATGAGGAAGGTTGTTGGACATGGCCAGTTTCCTGATCATGTCCAGGGATTGCTCGTTACCGATGATCTCATCAAAAGTCTTTGGCCGGTATTTTACAGTCCACAGATCCTTCATTATTCATCTCCTTACTCTGCTTCAGCCTCTGCGCCTGCTGCAAGTACTTCATGGATAACCTTGCCGTATACCGGTCTTGCGATCAATATTCCCATAAGGACACCAAAGATCGTTGTAACTGCGAACCCTTTCAGGCTTCCAAATCCCATTATGACAAGTGGTGACATTGCGATAATGGTTGTTGCAGATGCTGCGAATATAATACCGAATGCTTTTGTTATCCTTGAAAGATAAACCTTTCTTGGTGGGAGTTTTCCTTCGTACAGCACTTCATCGGTAATGATCACAAGGTGGTCAATACCTGTTCCTATAGCTGCTATGATACCAGCGATACTTGCAAGGTCAAGCTGCCATCCGATAGCTGCCGCAAATCCAAGTATCATTATTACTTCACTGATTGAAGTGCTGACCATTGGTATCAGTATAGCAGGCTTGTTATATTTCCTGAATACCACAAAAGCAACTGCAAGAAGTGCGATCATTCCAGCGATAACAGCCTGTGTCTTGAACTGCTGTCCAAGTGCTGCATCCACATGTCCTGAACCCATAAGCTCGACGTTCACAGGCAATGCTCCTGCACGCAGGTGGATCTGTAACTCCTCTGCTCTAGTCTTGCTGTCCTCATCCGCACCGGTTGAAGCCTGCCATGAGTATATTGGAGCCTGTTCCAGTTTGGCTGCTGCAGAGTAACTGAGAGGTGCGCTGTAAACTTCGTTCTCATCCAGATACATCACAAGGTTGTGTGACATTGGGTCTCGGGTTGCACCAGTCTCAATGGCGATCTCCTGAAGTGCCTGAGCACCTGTATCTGTCAGTGTGAAAGGAACATACCATTGTCCTTCTTCTTCATGATATCCGACAATGCTCACAGATTGTATCTCATCACCGTAAAGAACATGCTTTGACTCGTTGCCCTGTGTGATTATTCTGATCTCGAATTTACCTGGCTTCTCTGCGATATTCTTGGCTGTTGCAAGGTCAATTCCTGCAAAGTCAATGAGGATATAGTCATCACCAACAGTTTTCACAGGTATATCCTTAAGTCCAAGGGAATTGAGCTTGTCACTGAGGATCTCTTTTGTAAGGTCTCTTGTTTCAGTTGTTACTCCTTCCTTGTAGACAGGATCGCCGTTGATGTCAGTTACAATGGAACCTCCAACCTTTTCCATCAGAGCTTCAAGTCCTTCCTGTGTGATCGCTGTTCTGATCTCATATTCAACACCATCGGAAATAAGTGTTGGAATTACTTCTGTTTTCAGCGTATCTCCAAGGTATGTGCTGATGAGTGTTTCTTTAGTGGAATGGAGTACTACCTGAGTAACGTTATTACTTCGTGAGATGGTCGTCTGGCCAACGCCAAGTTGGTCCATCTGGTTATTGGTTAGCACCGAAGCCGATGTGAAAGTAACTGTGACCTCATCATTTCCTTCATCAACTGATGCAATGGTAATGTCTTCTGCGAGGTTGATATTGACTATCTCTTTTACAAGAAGGCCGCTGTCAGCATCAAGCTGTGCAACAGCACCCTGAAGTTTAAGCTGAAGCCAGGAACCGCCTTCAAGGTCAAGTCCATAGTTGAGATTGGTTGTGAATCCCTCGCCAGAAGTGTACCAGGGGTGTATGAATATTATAGAACCAAGTATTGCAAGAATAAATATGATAACTCTTACATCTTTGAACAGGCTCTGTTGTTTTTCATCGTCCTTCATGCTTTTCTCCTCCTTGTACCGACACTTGTGACATGCCACCTGAGAATTGATGTGTTAAGCATCCAGGTGTTCATCAGATCTGCCGCCAGTCCGAAGATAAGGACGATGGAAATATTTGAGAGAAGAGTGATCTGTGAGAATGATGGGCTGAGGACGTAGGAGAATGTTGAAACAAGATACATTGCAACAAGCGCTGCAAGGGTTGTTGTTGTCATTGTGACACCTGTATGCATTGCATTGCTAATGTTCTCCTGCGGGGTTCCACGTCGTTTCAAAACCCTTGTAGTAAGCAAAATATCACTGTCTACTGAATAACCGATAAGCATCAGAAGAGCTGCAACTGTACCAAGGGACAATTCAATTCCTACAATGTTCATGAATGCTGCTGCGATAATAATGTCAGATAATGCTGAAAGAACAACAGCCAGAGAGGGAACAAATGTCTTGAATATCAAAAAGACTACAATTGCCATTCCTATGAATGATACAATTACTGCTTTTACTGCCTGTTTCTGCAGGCTTGCGCCGTATACTGGTCCTATCTGATTTATCTCAACATTTTCGTAGGAATCTATCACATCAGTTGTAAGTTCCTGTTGAAGTTCGTCGCTCATAGGTCCAAACTGCATTATGATACGTGATCCGGCCTGTCTGACGTCGGTGATAGGGTAATCTGCATACTTCTGCTCAATGGCAGTCACACTTTCCTGACTTGCCATTGATATCATAGTTCCACCTTCAAAATCCATTCCAAGCTTCACAGGTGATCCGCTGCTTGCAAAAGTGATTGCAAGTACAATTAATGAAATTACAAATACAGCGAGCGGTAATGCTGCGAGCTGACGATCGTCATGTTTTCTAACAAAAGAATCTAAACGTTCAGTCAAACCGACTTTCATGTTTCTATGCTCCAGAAATAATAAATTCTCAATTTCGACTATTTAAGTATTTGAAATTGATGAATACACTCTTACACTACAACTTATATATACCACTTACTGCTTCATTTAAACGATGACTGAAAGGCCAGGTATAGATGAGTATTTTCTTGAGATTGCTACGGTTGTGTCCAAACGTGCCACTTGCTTGCGAAACAAGGTTGGTGCTGTGATTGTCAGGGACAAACGTATACTTTCCACAGGTTACAATGGTGCACCGAGAAATATGGAGCATTGTCTTGATATAGGCTGTATCAGGCAGCAAAATAATATCGCTTCAGGCACTCGCCATGAGAAATGCCGTGCGGTACATGCCGAGCAGAACGCTATCATTCAGGCTGCCCTGCATGGTGTAAGCACAGATGGTGCAACACTTTACTGTACACACCAGCCATGCATACTCTGCGCAAAAATGATAATCAATTCAAATATCAAAAGGGTTGTTTATATCCAGCCTTACCCGGATGCCGATTCACTTGTTTTCTTCGAGGAATCCGGAGTAGAGGTCGTTAACATCCCAGTATCAGACTTAGACTTTGCTTAAACAGCGAAGTCCTTTTTTAATTATGTCCTCTCGGTCGTTGCGGTACATTTCCTGAATGGATGCGTCTTCTGAGCGCATTTCCAATCCTCTTATGATCACAACAGGATATCCGCCGTCACCTTCTCCCATGAGAAGATTTGCAGCCCCTGCGATCTCATCTGCAATTGCTTCTTCTGTTATCTCAAGTATGTTTCCAAACAGGTCTTTCTGTCCTCTCCAGTTCTTCACAGGATGTATCTTATAAACGCCAATAGCAATTCCGGTCTGTCCTACCTTAAATGCCCTGCCATTGGTGTCTGTGAGTATGGCACTGATCTTTTTTCCTGTTAGCTGCTCGATAGCTTCTCCAATTCTGGCTGTGCTCTTATCAGGATCTGATGGCAGGTCTGCCAGATAGCCGATATCAACATTTGATTCATCGATACCTGCTTTGATGCAGACGTGTCCGTTATGTGTTTCGACCAGGAAGATGGGGTGATCGACCAGTACTTCCTTACTGCGGTCAAGTACTGCCTGTATGAATCTTGCATCAAGGTCATGCTTTGAGGCAATGGATAATGCCTTTTCTCCGGGGATGATATCTTCCAGTCTGAACATCCTTCCTTCTGCCTTAGCAACGATGGTGGAAGCTATTACAATAATATCATTGTCTTCGATGGTGGTATTTTCACATATGATCGATGCGATATCGTCTCCTTCTTTGATAAGAGGGATGTTTTCTACAGTAAATACCTGCATTTTCAATTTGAGATTCTCCAAAAGGCTTTCTTGTCTTTTAACATAACGTCTACTTTCTAAATTAGGCTTATGCACTGTGTGCAGCTTCTCAAGAAAGGTAATTATACTATATTTGCGTTGTACATTTTTGCGGTGATGATGACAGTTACCCCGACTGAGCAAAGGATGATGATATTTTTAACTGATGCCGCAATCTGAAATTATCGAATAATAGATAACAAAAAGGGGTAATTAAAAAAAGGAAGTCCGAATGATCGGACATAAATCAAAGTTCAATTTGAAGCTCTATTCGATCATTATCCTGTGCTTTTCTTCTATCTCTGCCTTAGGCATCGTGATAGTAAGCACGCCATTCTCAAGTTTGGCACATGCAGCATCCTCATTTACCATGGATGGAAGGTTGAATGCTCTTGCAAACCTGCTGTATGTCCTCTCACGCATAAGGTAGCCTTCCTTTTCCTCTTCTGACTCCTTGTGCATGTTGGCTTTGATCCAGACTCTGTTGTTGCTTATATCTATGTCAACATCCTCTTTGCTGACACCAGGAAGATCTGTTGTAACGATAATATTCTTATCATCCTCTTTGATATCAACCAGAGGGGAAAGGGTATCCATGTCCATCATTTCCGTGCTATGTTCACTATCTCCAAACAAACGGTTAAGACGGTCCTGCATATGCCTCATATCGTCAAATGGGTCCCATCTTGAGGCCGTGGATGGAGACCAGGGCGTTAGTCCAAATTTCATTTTACCACTCTCTTGCTTATATATAGATGGAACTATCCAGAAAACAGATACTCCCACAATAAATAATATCTAAGTTTTTCTATATATAAATGATGAGTCTATTCGGTGCTCAAAAAAAGAATGCAATAGGCGTTGTGTAGTGGGTTATTGAGCCCACTCGCCATCAATTAGTTTTCTCACAAGATCTGCTGCGTAAATTGTTCCAAGAGCACCTTTCTTTACAGATTCCTCATTGAATGCATCTGCATCGTCAGATACTTTTTCAGAAGTACAGTAAATGGCTACTGGAATTGGATTTGATGTGTGAGTTCTCAGTGCAATAGGTGTTGGGTGATCCGGAAGTACCATTATAGTAACATCTTCATCCATCTTTTTGGCTGCTTTAAGAACTGTGCCTACAACCTTTGCATCGAAGTCCTCAATAGCCTGTATCTTTGCATTCATGTTACCCATGTGTCCTGCTTCATCAGGAGCTTCCACATGCACGAAGACAAAATCATGGTCTTTGAGTGCGTCAATTGCATATTCTGCCTTGCCGAGATAATTCGTGTCAAGGTATCCTGTTGCACCGGGTACTTCGATAACATCAAGTCCTGCATAGATGCCTATTCCTTTTACAAGGTCCACTGCTGATATTATGGCTCCCTTGAGTCCGTAAAGTTCACCGAAAGGCGTAAATGCAGGCGCATATCCCTGTCCCCAGAGCCATATTGAATTTCCAGGGTTCTTGCCTTCCTCAATTCTTTTGAGATTTACAGGATGGTCTTTCAGTATATTCATGGATTTTTCAGTGAGCTCACAGATGAGTTCACTGTCCTGACCTTTTGGCATATGCTCGAATCTGTTCTCATCAATTACGTCATGAGGTGGCACACATTCAGTGTTTGCTCCGAGTCCTTTTTTACCTACCATGAGATGACGGTAACTGATTCCAGGATAGAATTGGACCTTTTCATCTCCAAGCTCTGCATCAATACGTTCTATCAGTTCCTTTGCTTCCTCGTTAGTGATGTGTCCGGAACTGTAGTCTGCTATCAGGTCATCCTTGATGGTAATCAGGTTGCATCGGAATGCAACGTCGTCTTTTTCAAGTTCCACGCCCATGCTTGCGGCTTCAAGTGGCGATCTGCCTGTATAGTACTTTTTCGGATCGTACCCTACAATTGACATATTTGCCACATCGCTTCCAGGGTGCATGCCCTCAGGAACTGTCTGTGCAAGTCCTGCCCTGCCGTACTTGACAAGGTAATCCATGTTGGATGTGTTGGCTTTCTGAAGAACTGTCATGCCACCAATTTCTTCAAGAGGCTCATCTGCCATGCCATCTCCGATGAGTACTACATATTTCATATTATCACCTATATTAATAGAAATCAATAAAAACCATAAGACAGTAATAATGCCATGAAAATGGCAGAAGTCCTGTTATTTTATTGGTTCTATGAGTGAGGTTTCGATGAAATATATACATTTTGTAATTATCTTCGTTTGTCTTTTCCTGCTTTGCGTGTCTCCTGCATCTGCAGTAAGAACAAAAACAATGATCCATTATTCGGAACCTCAGGTGGCAGTTCTGGATGAGATCTTCCTTGAGCAGGGCTATTCGTTCAAAGTGCTGGACATGAACAGCAAAAGTGGCGACATATGGATCGAACTCTACCTTAACGGGGAAGAAGTGGAGCTTGATGATAATTTTGCCAAGGAGAACGAACCTCTTGAATACATTCGCTCGGTAGTTGAAGATGAGGATGATGACGAAGAGGAAGAAGTGGACTACTTCATCCTGAGAATCACTCCTGAAGGTGATGTGGATAAAGAAGATGGTGTGGTGTATTCCACCATCTATGTTGAGCAGTATATGGATCCGGTTGAAGATGTAGAGGATTATCTTCTGCTTGACAAAACTTATTCTCTTAAGATGGATGATGAACTGGATCTTTCAGGTCTCTATACGCTGGAAGCCACAGATGTGGATGATGATGAAGTTACCCTTGAGCTCAGGCTTGATGGTAAACTGCTGAAAGAAGATGATGTAGAGGACGATGAATACTTCTATTACACAGTTTACTCTGATGGAAATCCAGAAACTCTTTTCCTTGCGAACGTAAAAGCTTTTTTTGAGACAGATGATGAAGTCACTGTATTCCTGAATCATGTTTCGTTGAAACAAAGTAAGGTACCATCTTCAGATGAACTTCCAAGTGGTTTGGATATTGATGTTTACTCCCCGGTGGATGGGGGACTTAAAGCCGGAAGGATCGCAATTGTCAGCTATTCTTTGAATGAGTCATTTTCAGAAGTACGAATTCTGGTGGACGGTGAAATACTGGACTCCAGATATTATGTAAGTCCCGGCGTGTACAAGGCCATAACCGATGAAATGGCCGCAGGTATCCACAAAGCGACTCTGATAACTATTAATGAGGATGATGAGTCTTCTTCTTATTCCGAGGATTTCTCTGTATCCGTAAATATCAAAGACAATATCACAGAGTCCATTGTAGAGTTTGCAAATACGGCAGCAACTGAAATATCAAAGACCTATAACATGACATCGAATACATCCAGGTCTGATGATTCTGCAAAGGATTCATCATCTGACACAGAAAAAACATCGGAGTCTCAGGAGTCCGGCACGTCACTGTCATCGTGGTTTTCATCTGCTGGTTTGTCAAATGCTGTTTCTCTTATAGTCACAGCAGGTGTTTTCCTGTTATTCTTTACGTTCTTTAACAAGTTCCGGTAAGCCTATATTCTTCTATTGATACTTTTTTAGAATATAGGTTTACACATAATCTTTATATTACTCTTTATTGTTTATAGACGCAATTAGCTGACAAACTAAATAGGTTGTATCATGAGAATCGTAATGAAGTTCGGCGGGACTTCCGTGGAAAACGGTGAAAAGATCCGACATGTGGCAGAACTCTTAAGGCAGTTCCACATGGATGGCAATGAACTTGTGGCAGTGACATCTGCGCTTGGTGGCGTTACAGATGGTTTACTGAACACAGCAAAAGATGTATCTAAAAATGGTAAAGTTAGCCAGGTAAAGGAATTCATCGCAGGTCTCAGTAAAAAACATTACGATGCTATCAATGTTGCAATTGATGATGATAAGATCCGTTCGGAATGTGTAGAGGTAATAGACAGCAGGGTCGACGAACTTGAGAAGGCTTTGATCGGTATCTGCTATCTTGGTGAACTCACCAATCGTTCCATTGATTATATTTCTTCATACGGCGAGCGCCTTGCAGCTCCTATTGTAAGCGGTTCTATTCGCTCACTGGGCACTCCGTCAAAGGCATTTACCGGTGGAGAGGCTGGTATTGTAACCGATTCCAATTATGGTGACGCTAAACCTCTTGAGGACAGCTATACAAGAGTTCATGAAAGGCTGTGCCCTCTGCTTGCAGATCATATACCTGTTGTCACAGGTTTTATTGCCCAGGACAAAAAGGAGATAATCACAACTCTTGGAAGGGGCGGCTCAGATTTCTCCGCATCCATAATCGGTGCTTCAATTGACGCTGATGAGATATGGCTGTGGAAGGAAGTCCATGGAATCCTCACAACCGATCCTAAGATCGTAGCCGAGGCAAGTCCAATTCCTCAGATCTCATATATCGAGGCAATGGAGCTTTCATACTTCGGAGCCAAGGTGCTTCATCCAAGGACTATCGAGCCTGCTATCAGGCATAAGATCCCGGTACGTGTGAAGAACACTTTTGAACCGGATTTCCCGGGAACTCTTATTGTTGCCGAGCAACAGTGCAAAGAGGATGTCGTTAAGGCTGTGACTCTCATTAACAAAGTTGCGCTTATCAATATAAGTGGTGCAGGCATGGTTGGCACCATTGGAACGGCTGCGAGGGTATTTTCCGCACTTGCAAATGCCGGCGTTAATATTATCATGATCAGCCAGGGTTCATCCGAGGCTAATATGTCACTGGTGGTCAATGAGGATCATCTTGAAGCGGCAGTTGGAGCTGTCAGGTCTGAATTCACAACAAATGTTGTAGGAGATGTTGCCTATGACCGTGATGTATGTGTGGTAGCTGTTGTGGGTGCAGGCATGGATGGCATTCCGGGAGTTGCAGGAAAAGTATTCAATTCACTTGGCATGGCCGGTATAAATATTATTATGATCAGTCAGGGTTCATCACAGCACAATATTTCATTTGTAGTAAGTTCCAGTCAGTCATTGGACGCTGTTAAGACCTTACACCGCGAATTTGAACTTGACAAACAATGCAGGGGATCTCAATGAAAGATAAACACCTTACGTATGCAGAATCTGGGGTAGACATCGAAAAGGAAGAAGTGACCATAAAGGCACTCACAAAGGGTATGGACTATAAACGTGAGGGTCTGGGTGCACCATTGACCGGTATAGGTCACTATGCCGGACTTATTGACTTTGGAGAATATGCTCTTGCTCTTGCTACGGACGGTGTTGGTTCAAAGGTTCTCATTGCAAATGAGATGAAGCGCTGGAACACAGTGGGAATTGACTGCATCGCAATGAATGTCAATGACCTGCTTGCAATAGGCGCAGAGCCAATTTCATTTGTGGATTATCTTGCTCTTGAGAAACATGACGAGGATTTCGCCGCCCAGATAGGTGAAGGTTTGAGAAAGGGTGCTGAGATTTCCCGTATGTCCATAGTTGGCGGCGAGACAGCAACACTTCCTGATATTATAAATGGCTTTGACCTTGCAGGAACCTGTCTTGGCATGGTCAAAAAAGACAAGATAATCACAGGAGAGAAAGTTCAGCTTGGAGATGCAATTGTTGGTATTCCTGCTGACAGTGTTCACAGTAATGGGTACACTCTTGTGAGGAATATCATTGAGCAGTCATCATACTCTTATCATGACAAGTTCCCCTATAATGAATCCACCACCATTGGTGATGAGCTTCTGATCCCAACAAGGATCTATATGGAAGTTCTTGATGTCATCAGGGAATGTGATGTTCATGGGCTTGCTCACATTACAGGCAGCGGTCTGTTAAAGCTGAAAAGAGTTACAAGTCTTGGATTTGATTTCTATGATCCGATAGAGCCAAATGACATTTTCAAGTTCCTTAAGGATGAAGGTAATGTTGATGACTTTGAGATGTATAAAACCTTCAACATGGGAATGGGCTTTGTCATTATTCTTCCTCAGGATCAGGCAGAGAAAGCTGCCAGCATGACCGGTGGTAAGATTGTTGGCCGCATTACAGAAAAAGGTATTAAAGTTCGCGACCTTGTAATGGTAGAATAACCTGTAGGTATTATCATGTCCTGTATCAATGACATTCCGTTCGAGATCCTTTTAAAAGGAGCTACTCCTGCACAGTCTGAGAAGTTGATCAAGGAAAAGTCAGATACATTTTATAAGGTTCCTGGTGGATACCGGCTGCGTGGTGTGGCACTGATGGGTGATAATATCCCGGTAGGTGTAAAAGGGGAAGAGGTCTTCTTCCAGTTCATCAAGCCATGCTTTGGTATTTTCGTTCTCAGGGTTGCTGATGCTGCAGACATTGCAGAGCAGCTTAAGAAGGATTTCAAAAAGTAAATTAGAATTGTTGTTGTAATTGATAATTGTAAGGTGTTGATCTTACAATTTACTCTTTTTTGCAGTTTCATTTATCCATTTAAGGAATTTCCCTGAAGGGAATTCATGGATGGTCGTAGCAATTATCTTTCCTTCTCCCAGTTCCTTTACTACCATAAGTGGATTTCCTTTGTCGCTTCTGAAAATTACATCACCGTCTGTTTTAGTGAAATAGCCGTCAAATTCTACTTCTGAGCATGTATCTTCAACAAGGCATTGTGCTTCATGCTCTTTTTCTTTGCAGATATGGGTTACCTGATATTCCTGCTTGTATTCAAGTTCCATTGGCAACCATTTGTAGTTATATTCTGGGACAACAGGGCTGAATATGACGAGGTTTCCTCCGTTTCGCACGAATTTCTCAAAGCTTCTGGCATTTCGCTCAATGCCCGGCAGTATGCCGGTATAGGCTTTATTTGCAAATCCTGTGGGAATCACAACACATTTGCATGGGGGAGTAAAAGGTGTGCCAATAGCATCGGATACAATTCTCTGGCATTTGATGTCATGCTCTTTAAAAAGTTTCTCAAATAACAAAGGGTTATCCCATACAAGCATTACCTCGGTCATGCTTGTTGATAGTATTTGTTTCTTTAATTATTTTCTGCTATTGGATATTTGTCTGATCAATATGATTATTGTTATGTCAGGGTATTCGTCACTCTTATATGTCTATACGTGAATATATGATATACACATCTTCTTTTGTTGTATGCTGATGCAGGTTGGGGAGTGGGATTCCTACCATGCCTTCGGCTCTTCATCTTTTTATTTTTGAAAAAAAGAAAGGATAAGCTGGTTTATACCAGCTTGTTGATTGGGTGGTTCTCGTCCATGATCTCAAGGCCGAGTTCCTTTGCAGTCTCTGCAAGCATAATGTCAACCATTGCTGTTGCAGGGAATACTTTGTCAGTGTTCTCGATAGGACCGAAAAGCTGGAAGTTTGATCCGAGTACCTGTGGTACAAGGTTTGTTCCAATGTCAGCTGGCATGTAGATTGCCTGCTTCTCTTCTCTGGTTTCGAACTGCTTTTTGTATGCCTTCATCCAGTCCCATGCGGAAGCCATGTTGTGGTATCCACCACCAACAGGAAGTCCGAGGTGTCCCTTGATCGCAATAACTGCTCTCATGGATGCACCGGAGCCTGCTCCGAGTGGGGTTGCTGCTACATCGATAAGTGGCTTTGTGATTCCACATTCCTTTGCGATCTCGAGCATACCCTTGTCCTGTCCGGTTCCACCGGTCTCAAGGATGTCAAGCTTTCCTTTTACGCTTGGGTCTGTTGCATTGAATGCGAGTACAATGGATGCAGTGATGTCACTGTTCCTGATTGCCTCGATCTCGTCAGCGTGGACACTGGCGTTGATGGAGTTGTAGATTGCTCTGTCAGCTACACCGATCTCTGTTACATACTCTGCCGCTGCTGCACGAACGTCACCAGCGGATGAGTCGATAAGGAATGGTGTCTTGTTATCGATGTCTACGAACCAGTCGATGTACTTCTTGATAGCTTCAGGTGTTTCTCCGACGATCTGGTTTACGATAGGGTTACCAGTGACCTGTCCCATGTCAACCATTGCCTGCCAGAGTTTGTTTGCAGCATCTACATCGAAGACACCCTTGTCTTCATCAGTCACGATCTTGTGCCTGTTGTAGAACATTGTTCCTATAAGCACTGTTGGGTACTGTCCTGGCTGGCCACCGAACTTGACGCCGCCGACATCGTATACCTCTTGTTTCTTGTCAAATTTGAACATATGAATAACCTCTTTGTTTAAATACCGAGCATAGGTGCAAGGAACAGTACGTAAAGCAGGAACATAATAATTCCAGCAACAGCTCCGTAAAGTATTCCTATGTCTCTTCCAACTTTCTTACCAATACGCTGTGCAACTTCACTGTTTACGAACTCGATCTTCTCATCGATCTTGTTGAGTTTCTCAATTACTGCCTGGAAGTCTTCCGGGTTAGTGACTACACTTGGTACCCTGTCGCTTCTATCATTGGTCATTTTTACATCACCTTCCAAGCGAACATAGGGATGATAACTACCATTACGATTGCAAATACGAATCCTGCAATGAATCCAGCTACACCGGTTGCGGAAACACCAGAGTCAAGTTTCTGGTTCCTTGCAATAAGCTGGGCTCTGTAACGGATGTCCTCGACTACGGCTTCAATGGCTCCCATCTGCGGGGAAATGACCATTGGTACGCCTTTTCCATATTCTTCATCTGCCATCTCAGTTACCTCCGAACAGTAGCATTCCTAGAAGTGACAATGTGATTGCCAGACCGATCATTATTCCTTCTACCTTTCCTGCGTGTACGCCGGAGTGGAATTTGTTGAGGTTACCGATTGCCATCATTTCCTTGTTGATGCTCAGTATCCTGCTTCTGACGGTTGCCATCTCGGCTGCCATTGGCTTAAGTCCACCAGCTTCCTCAGCATCGTCTCCACCACCATCTCCTACTTCAAGTACCATAGGATCAGCGTCGAATGCTCCAGGGTCCTTTCCTGCCAATTCCTTGATCTTTCCGGTGATGGCACTCATGTCCTCTGTACCGATCAGATTGACACATTCTATCTGTTCCTGGAATCTTGCGATTGCTGCTTCTGAAAGGTTCTCTACATAAGGAATTGCACCACTTGCGCCAACGATCCTGTTGTCTTTGACACCATTTTCATGGATCTTGAGAATTGCTTCACCAGTAATGTGACCCTTTACTTCAGAACCTGTAACAAGGAGGAATCTGATGTTTGGGTTTGATATTACGTGTGCAACTACCTTTTCAAGACCGAGGTTCTCTGTCTTACATGGACCTGTCAGACATGCACCTGCATCGAGTTGTGGGCCTGCTGCAAGGTGTGAACCACATGTTACTACTGCAACACAGTTCTTTACATCGCCAACATCGTATTCTCCTTTAAGGATTGGCCATCCGACTGCTGGTTCTCTTTTATCTGCCATTTCACATCACTCCTAATGCGCTCATGACCAGGAGCATAAGTCCTGCAACAGCAAGACCTACTACTACGCCGTAGAATGTGTTACCATAGAAACCTGCACTGTATGAGGTATTCTCACGTCCCTCAAATGTGTTGAGGAGTGGTTTGCTTGGTGACAGTGAGTTCATAAGGTCATCTGCTATTTTGTCAAGTTCGTCGAGCTGTTCCATTATAGGATCCATTGAATACTGGATTATGTCTTCTCTTTCTTCTGCAAGAAGTGAGGTAAGTGGGTCCAGTACAAGGTGTGCCTCCGGGGCTACGTGTACCATACTCATTCCAATTCCTCCTTAGAAGGCAACAGACCTGTTCCAACAACAGCGTATGCGTCTCTCTTTACACGGTCGTAGTATCCACTGAAACCTATGTACCATATTGCAAGTCCAATGAGGATTGTAAGTGCACCTGATGCACCTGCATTTATAGTTGCTACAATTCCTGCAACGATCATTGCAATTGCACCTTTTTCCAATGCGACCATAAGTGTCCTGTCCTGTGTCTCATCCGGACCAAGACATGCGTTGAATGGGTGAAGGATTGCAAGGCCACCTGCAATGAAAATTACTGCAATGTATCCGGTAGAGAGTACTTGGGTAAGTACAGTGTCAAATTCAAAAGTTCCTGTCATTGCAATTGCAAGTCCTATAATGGTGATTGTACCTGCTGTTGCTATTTCTGTCATGGATGATTCCATGATAGGAATGCCCATGTTAAGTATCTTGTTTGCGAGTACACCGATCATAAGACCAATAATTGCTGCTACAATAAGTGCTATTACTGGACCAGCAACACCGCCTACTGCAAGGCCGAATGTTGATGCAAGTACGCCCATACCAAGAGCCAGCATACCGATTGAAGGTACACCAGTACCAAGTCCGTAACTTGCTACTCTTCTAACTGCTGCTGCGCCCCATATCATACCGCATATTGCGCCAAGGGCACCGATGAAGGACATATACTGACCAACCATACCTACAAGGAAGTATGCTCCGTATATTCCGATAACTCCGCCTGCTACACCGAAGGCGATTATTTTATTCTGTGGAATTGCCTCTGCGGCTGCTCCACTTCCACCTGCTGACATTTACAGACCTCCTATTGCAAGTACACTGATAAGTGCACAGAAGAATGTTGCTATAAGGGATGCAAGAACAGCTTTTGGGAATCTCTTGAACTTTGGATCGTGGAAACCTTCGATAGTTCCTCCGATGTTATAGGATGGAATTACTGCGTTTACGAAGAAGATACCTACTGCGAAAACACTGGCCATACCTACAAGGTCTGCGAGTGGGAGTCCGTTCTGAACACTCATAAGTGCGTAGTATACTACTGAACCGCCGATACCACCAAGGGCACCACCGATCACACCACTTACGAATGATACTGTTGGAAGTCCGTGACCTTCAGTACCCTGGGATACATAGAGATCCTGCCTGTCCTTTGTGATAGGGTCGTACTTTACTTTTGCTGATGCTGGAGGACATCCGACACCATATACGTAAACCCATGTTCCTACGATCATTGTTGCAGACATCATGATCATTGCACCGACTGCACCGGATGCAATCACAAGTGCTGCACTGTTTGTAATCTGCATCATTGCACCAGCTGTGACCAGACCTGTAAGACCTGCACCAGCTGCGAGCTGTACGGTACCTGTACCGATACCTGTTGCCTGTGCCATAGCTGCTGGAGCACCACCTACTGGTACAAAGTGAACACTCCATGAAATAAGCGCTCCGCCTAATGTGATAGCTATCACGTAGACGATATTTGCCATTAAAATTCCTGCGACATCAATCATGCGGCCACCTCTGCTTCATCTTCTTTGTATGTTCCAAATGCAGCGCGGGCAGCAACTTCCATGTTTCTGTTCCACAATATAAGAATAAGTACAATAATTACACCTGCAAGGACTGAAACCCAGCCGATTGCATCTCCTCTGCTTGGATCAAAAACTGCTGTGACCCAGCCACTTAGGAATACGGTCATACCAAAAGCAAGACCTGTTACAGGTCCACCGAATTTTGCACAGAACCATGAATTGTCGATACCATTTCTAAGACCGGATTCTGCTTTTCTCACGATGTTACCGGAGTTTGCAGCGTTAAGGCCTGATCCAAATTCGACATTCTGGAATTGTCTTTCTGCACCGTAGTGTACATCACCTGTTGATGATCCGATTGCACCAACTGTAATTCCCCAAATGAATGCCAGAAGTGGCAGTGGGAATGGGTGTGCCATGACGGTTGCCATAAGATAAGATACCACTAGAATACAGAATGTTGTGATAAATGCATATCCCATGATAACTGGCAGGTGACTTCTAATCACATCAAGATAAATTGGTTGTTTAAAACGTTTCTGACTTGCTGATCTGCCCATGTATGCAGTAGTTGAATAAGTGCCGTGTATTGCTGCAGCCACAATTGCTCCAATAACAAGTGCTAAGGCAGCAGATGCACCAGTGCTGATCAGTACGGATGCGGTTGTTCCACCGACAGTGCATATAAGTGCATTTGATGGTGGTTCACCAGAAACAGCTTTACTGTGTATCCTGTGTGGATACATCATCTGAGGGGCTAACTGTACCTGGGAGTTTGGGTTACTCTGTGACCCTACATCTGATTCAAGGTCTTCAGAGGCTCCTGCAATAGTTGCAGCGGCTCCCATAAGTGCCAGTACGCCCATACCTGTGAGCGGTTCCATTCACATTTCCTCCTTTTTGTATTGTATAAATTAAGCGTAAATCGTGCCAAACTAAAATATTCTAACTTCGAATATTTTATCATAACTAATATGGCGTAGACTAACGTCAGGTGGTTTGCATTATATTAAATAGTTCTTAAATCTTTCGAATAGAACAAGCCAAAATACGGGTCTTTCCTTTTTGGCAGCTAAAAAAATACCGATAGCAACCAACGGTAAAAATATATATTTCAAAAAATACTGAAAAACAGGTTTTTATTCCCTGCGTGAGAAGTTAAGTATATATATGTCTGGTCTTGGCTGTTTGCCGTTTCCTCGTGCAAAGTCCATGTAACACCTATTGCAAAGCAATCTACTATTTAGTGATGCTACTTCTGCCGTACCAGGCACAAGTCTTGCAAAAAAAAATGAAGGTTCAACTTCAAGATTCTCTGAAGTAATTTTGAGATATTCATTGATATGTTCTTCAAAGATCTCCAGATCATCAAATTGCAATCCTCTTGTATTGATGGTTAAACCTTTACATCCGCATGGGAGGGCAAAAGCATCCATCTCAATAAGGAAAACAGGCTTTGCAAGCAGGTTCCTTAATTTATTCTCAAGTTCACCACGGTTCTTTGCCAGTGTATCTATAATAGTCATTATTGCCCACCTTCGCTCTTAAGGGGTTTTAGTATATTCTCGCATCCATCTGCAGTATATACTTTAATTATCTTCTCTGCAAGTCTTTTACAGTATCCGCATTTGTTGCAAACTTTACTGCACTGCTTCCACTGGTTGATAGCACCATCAAGTTCCTTGTTTGGTATGTAGAACAGGTCACGTATATCTCTTGGACAATCAAGCAGGTCCATAAGGTTTCCATCATAAGATTCATTTGCATAGGCCTGAACATTGTTCAATATCCAGTTGGGGAAGTGCGTTCTTCCTCCTATCTTGAAAATGTCTGTAATATGCTTGTACTCTTTCAGGTCTTCAGGCCTTATCCATGGAGATTTGATAAGCTGCTGAGGATCGCTGATCCTGAGTGACAGGCACTTGTAGTAATAATAATCATCCAGGACATTCAGTTTTGGTCCCGGACCATTGGCATGGGAGAAGAAATTGAAGTGTGCATACCTGAAAGGACACTGGTAAAGGCATCCTTCATTGACAAGAAGCTTCAGGTCACAGGACACTGCATCTCTTATTGCTTCAAGTTTCTCAAAATCTCTGTTAATAACAGGATCTATTACTATAGTGTCAGCACCAAGTTGCTCATAGAACTCAGCCTTCTGCGGTGAATCCACAAAGGAAAGGACAGAGACAACAACTTCCATGTCGAAATCTTTTGACAGCATCTCTATAAAATAAGGTTCAGCAACAGTTACTGCATCAACGCCAATATTATGGAGCTGTGTGAAATACCAGTTTATCCTGTTATATCCTTCAGGAGTTAGGTGCTGGCCACCCATACATGAACTGTTCAGGACTACTTCCATCTTCACATTTTCTTCATGGACGCGCGCTGTCTGCTCAGCAATCTCTTCAAGTCCCGGTGCACTAAGGTTTGTTCTTCCGGTACCCACATAGTCAGGTGTGCCTGCCATGTAGATCCCATATATATCTTTAGAACCGGTAAGCAGCTCCTCAAGCGCTTCAAGGTGTCCTACGTGTGGCGCATACAGTTTCATTGCTTTGCTGGTGCCCTTTAATTTAGATAAGTATTTTGGTTCTGAGTAAAAAAGCAAAAACCTTATCAATTACTACAATAACCACTAATCCATGATCCTTGGTGCCTCATCATTTGCAGGAAGTTTTTCTGATATTGCTTCTGAATTGCAATCTGTTGAACTTTACATGCCCAAACTTGGCGTGTATAAAGATTCCATATTGCAGAAAGATGTTCTTGAATCATTGCTCGATGAGCTTTCAACAGTTGATCTAAAAACCTCGCTTCATGCGCCTTATTTTGCAGATGTCCCCACTTATCCGAAAGATGTGGTAGTTGACATGGCATCAATGGGTGAAAGAGAGTTCCGCTTGATACGTGAATCCATTGAACTGGCATCACGATTGGGGTCACGCGCAATTGTATTGCATCCGGGACGATTTGAATGTGAGGGTGATCGAGAATCCTGTTTCAACAAAATGGTGGATAATCTGAAAATACTGGCATCAGATGCGGAAGATTGCGGGGTGGTGCTCGGGCTTGAGAACAAGGAGGGCACTTCAACAGGTAATCTGTGTTGCGATGCTGCTGAACTTGTGCGTGCAGTTGAGGCTGTGAATTCCGATAATCTCGGTGCGACATTTGACATAGGTCATGCAAACCTGACCTGCGGAGGCGACAGCACCAAACTCAGGCAGTTTGCAAAAACCCTTGCTCCATATGTTGTTCACGTACATGTGCATGACAATGGTGGTGTCTGGACAGACGAGTATGACGGGGACCAGCACCTTGCTCCCGGAGCAGGTATTATAGACTATACTATTCTGAGAGAGTTGCAGTATTATAAAGGAATATTTAACATGGAGGTTTTCTCCATGGATGATGTGCGCACAGGAAAAGCAACTATAAGAAAAGCCCTAAAATATTAATTTTTAATACGGTATATCTGAAATAATTGGGATTGACGGATCATGCATTATAATTAGGCGGCACCACCAGGACAAGTACGTCCGATATTTGAAGTACTTTTTCAGTTACCGATCCCACAAGCATTTTCAACCCATTCTTTCCCTGGGTGCCGATTACTATGCGATCAGCTCCTTCATTTCTGGCAACCTCTACTATTTTTTCAGGTGCGCTGCCATCCTCGATAAGGGTGTCAATTTTATCGATGTCACATCCCTGTTCAATAAGGATGTCAGTAATGGTAGAAACAACATTCTCAGCTCCCTCCTTTTGCCATGTCTTTCTGGAAAAGCCCTTATCAGGGACTACATGAAGGACGATAAGTCTGTAATCATGTTTCAATGCTATCTTCGCAGCTACCTTCGCGGCATTTGATGAATATATCGAGCCATCGGTTGGGATGAGTATTTTCATTCAAAAGCTGAATTGCACAGGTTATTATTAAATATGTTGGAACCATTGTGTAACACACTGGCTGCAATACACTTTATTTGAAGGCTGCAGATAAGTTCTGACATGGGTGAATGGCGATGAACAAGTATCAGAAATTCAAAAAGATGGATAACAAAAGTTACTCCGATGTAACTCGTTTTTTGAAAGAGACCACGCATCTTACAGCACGTGAATGGGTTATTTCCAGAATGTGTGCAGACTTCAAGAATCTTTCCAATCACTCGGAAATGACCTGGATAGGTGAGAATCTCCCTGAGCTCGTTCCATTCATGGATGAACAATATTCCAGGCAGGAGGTCTCAAATGCACGTGCCTCATTCAAGAAAAAGGTCCAGCGCAGCGGCACAACATTCTTTTACGCTTATTATGCCGGCCTGATAACCCAGGAAGAAATGCTGCAAATAATTCATCAGATGGTCAAAGATATCAAAAAACTCATGGACACTGAAGGCAGCGAAGTTCCTGAAGAGCATGCAACTGAGGTTCAGATGCTTGTTGCTGAAGTGCTAAGAAATATCAACGAATCTCTGGATGAGGATTATTACTGAGCAAGCAAAAAAAGTGAGATATTAACTATGCGTTCTCAGGGCTCGATCCCATTTCTATCGCAGTAGTTGAGATATCCAAGAAGCATTCTCATTTCTATCTGCCTGATGTACCTTGCCTGTACTTTGGATACATGCAGGGTATTTTCCCCTATTTTGAGTTTGATATCAGAATCCTTTGGTATGCTCATGTCCGCAGGAACAATAGCAGGTCCTCCACATGTTGTGCAAAGCCTGAAATCTTTTGTTGCTTTGCGGATGAAATCCTCTACTTCAGTTTCGACCTTAATTTCTTTTGGTACGTCTATCATGGGTACAAGGCAGTAGCATAATTATACTTAAATTTTATCCATCATTTAATCTATACTGGCAACTGGCAATACTCTTATTATTTCAGTGTTCTCTCATAAATGAAAGTTCATTTTTAAAAAGGTGATAATTTGGCTGAATTTACTGTAAATTCCACAGTTTGTGATTTTGTCCACAAGGTACGTGGCGTCAAAGATGGAAAAACGATAATTGTTGATATCGAAACTCCATGTGAGAAAATTAAAAAGATATCTCATATGGAAGTTCCTATGATGGAGATTCTGGACATTAAGAACAATTACGTTATTGACCGGGCACATGAGGCAGGTTGTTCTGCAAATTGTCTTGTCCCGTGTGCGGTTATCAATCTCTGCAGGATGGAGGCAGGTTTCCTCGCGAAGTCTCTTGTTAAAAAATCCGGTGGTATCAGTATTGAATTCAATGAAGTGTAATTTGATGAAATGGAACTAGTTTTTTTGAAATCTCAGGGCAAATTTAAATCGAATGAGTTGTATTCTAAGACCCATGATGATGAAAGACAGGGGTAAACTGGTCATCTGGCCGGCATACATCGATAAGACCAAATCCAGAAAGGATGGTCGCATTGTTTCCAGAAAGACCTCTGTGGAATCCCCTACAGTTACTGAGATCAACCAGGCGGCAGCAAAGCTTGGACTGAATCCTGAAGTTGAAGCAGACAAAGCCTATCCAAAAAGCTGGTGGGAAAATAAAGGCAGAGTACTCATTGATAACACTGCGCCAAAAACCCATCACTGCAGAAGGATATGCTCGGCTATCAAGGAAATGCGTTCCTGATAGCATACACTATTTTCCTTTGTTCTAATTTTAATTTATAAAAAAAGAATGTAAATGTGGCTGTTGCATCAGCAACATGCATCAATGTTTATGCTACTGGCCACATTCCGAAGTTCGCATCAAGTATAATAATAGCAAGACCAATTACAATACCGACCGCAACAACAGTTTTAGGGTCGACATGTATTGCTTTTTTGTCGGCTTCATAGTATCTCATAAGACCGGCAGATGACATCAAGCCATTACCACTGGATTTCTTTTTTGCCATAATATCTCCATTTTATGTTAATGAATGTTTAGTGAGTAATATATATATACTTTATATTAACCATTTATGGTGGTTATTATTAATTTACCTGACCCTTTCATGTCTTTAATGATTTAAAAGATTGTGCATTCATGCAAGAAGTTCATCCAGCAGGAATGGCGGATAGAACACACCCTTCTCCGTGATAACCGCAGTCACATTCTCCATAGGTGTTGCATCAAAAGCCGGATTGTATACCTTAACATCCGCAGGAGCTATCTGCACATCCTTGAAGAATCGCAGTTCATTTGCATCTCTCTGCTCGATGGTGACAGTGTCTTCCCAGTTGTTCGGGTCAAAGGTTGAGATCGGTGCTGCAACAAAGAATGGTATCTCATGTTCTCTTGCAAGAACTGAGTGTGTGTAAGTTCCTATTTTGTTGAACACTGCATCTCCTGTGATCCTGTCAGCTCCAACTATTACTTTGTCTACCATGCCTTTGCTCATTACATGTCCTGACATGGAATCGGTGATAAGTGTAACATCAATATTGTCCTGCATGAGTTCCCATGTTGTTATTCTGCCGCCCTGGTTGAGCGGTCTTGTCTCACAGGCGATGACCTTGATGTCTTTACCTGCTTCAACAGCAGAGCGGATAACTCCAAGAGCGGTTCCCCAGTCAACACATGCCATCTTTCCGGCATTGCAGTGTGTCATAACGGTGTCACCGTCTTCAAGCAGTTTTGCTCCATACTTGCCGAGTTTCTTATTAGTCTCAACATCCTCGTCTGCAATGTTCTTCGCTTCAGCCAGCACTACATCCTTAATGCCGTTGAGGTCGTATGCATCTGAGATAGCGCTTATTGTCCTGTCAACTCCCCATGCAAGGTTGATTGCTGTGGGTCTTGTTGCCTTGATGGCCTTTGCAGCTACATTCAGGTCTCTTATGAGTGCTTCCATATCATTTGCGCTGCTCAGGGTTGCGGCAAGTGCGATACCATAGGCGCCGGCAGCTCCAAGTGCAGGAGCACCCCGCACACGCAGGGACTTTATTGCTTCACAAAGGGAAGCAAGAGTTTTGCATTCAATGACCTTGTACTCCATTGGAAGGAGTGTCTGGTCTATCATTACAATTGAATTAGAGTCATCATTCCAGTCTATGGTTCTCATGCTATCTGCCTCTCTAAATGTCAGAACCGGGATAAAAATGTAAAGGTTAACGTCAGTTTTCCATACATGTATAAATAAAAGTAGTTAACATCAGGTTAACCCATTAACGAGGTGAGTATACACGAGTCTTTCTGATTACATCGGCAGGTACTGGGCAGGCGCTGAAGCTATCTATGCAGTAATACTTGCAATGACATTCACAAGTGTCCTGAGAACTTTTTCAGATGTTTCCGTTGCCTCACACATGCCTGTAGTGTACTCCGCACTTTTCTGCTGCATTGCCTGGGGACTGGCAGACGGCTTATTCTATGTGTGGGAACGCAGGTATAATCTCAAAATGGAAAATGAGATAATTGACCTGTGCAAGTCCCGGCTTGACACCGAGGCTGCCATGTCGATGATACATGATCAGTTATCCAATACGATACTCAGCAATATCGATGAAAGTAAAAGGCAGGATATGTATCTTGACCTGATATCTTACCTGTCCGCTGCCGGAAGGAAAGAATTCGTGCGTCCAAGAGATGCGTTTGATATCGTAGCTGGAACTATACTTGTCTCCACTCTTACCGGGCTAATTGTCCTATCTCCGTTTTTTGCGATACCGGACATGTATCGTGCCCTTGCAATATCCAACTGGCTTGGAATTATCCTGCTTTTTGTGACTGGTTATTACAGGACATATGAAAAGAGCCGTATGGATCGGTTAAGATCGGGACTTATCACTGCTGTTGTTGGTATGACCATTGCTGTTGTGACTGTGGTGATAGGCGGGTAATATTCTCTTTTTTTACGGCAATTTTATTCTGTCTTCTCTTTTTCTCATTTTTGGGCTCTGTAGAAATCCTGTTTATGTGACTGGTACAGTGTTTGCCCAATATTATTTCCACAAAAAATTGGCAATCTAAAAACAAAGCAACCATCCGCCGAAGGCGGCACACTCCAATTCCTGCACAGAAAAAATTGCATTGATGCCTGAGAATTCTACAGAAGGCACGCAAAGAAAGTATTCCACTGCAACATGTCAATAATTTGTACGACATGATGGGAAAACGCCAGCTTCGCCGGACCCTTCGGGTTAATTCTAATTTTCATAAAGGTGTCTTTTCTTTCAGTTTTAATGGCAGGATTTCTACAGAGCCCATTTTGCCCTTCATTTATATACTCTCTCTTCATATTATCTGCAATGCAAAAACCCCTTATAATCCACGACCCGGTACACAAGACCATCATACTTGATGAGTTTGAGCAGATGGTCCTGAACACAAAACATGTCCAGCGACTCCGAAATATCCAGCAGCTCGGACTTGTGGATCATGTATATCCCGGTGCTAACCATACTCGCTTTGAACACAGTATCGGTACAATGCACATGGCATCTGTCATAGGTCGCTCACTCTCACTTGAGGATGAGGATATTCGCAAAATCAGACTTGCGGGACTTCTGCATGATGTAGGGCACTCAGCTTTCTCCCATGCCGTTGAGAACGTACTCAAACGCAATCCTCAGTTGCAGCCGGTTATCCAAGGGAAGAAATTCATAAAACACGAAGCATTTTCCAGAGATATTATTTCCCGCATACTGCCTCAGGATAATTACATTGCAGGGTATGTAGAGTCAGAATTTGGGATGGATGCATTCGACTTCTTTGATGAAATATCGAAAATAGCCACCGGTGATTCACGGTCCATATCAAAACCGTATCTTGCACAGGTAATTGCAGGTGATGTGGATGCTGACAGGATAGATTTCCTGCTGCGTGACTCATATCATACCGGTGTGTCCTTCGGACTTATCGATGTAGACCAGATAATCAGCAGTCTCATAATCAAGAATGAGAACATCGTTCTGGGAAGCACGGACGGTTCAAGTTATGGAAACGATATGGCTTTAACAGCAGCCGAATCCATGCTCATCTCCCGTGCACATCACTATACTGCAATAATCCATAATCCAAAGACCCAGTCTGCCAGGGTGATGTTGCTCTACTCACTTGAGGATGCTCTTGAACAATACAAGAACCGGAATGGGACAGATGCAGCAAAAGATGAGATTGTCCGTTTTTTCACTGAATATAATGATAACGACCTTCTACATTTCATAAGGTCAAATGCGTCTGAAAAGTCACAGTTGTTGCTTGATGATCTCCGTGAAGGCAGATTATATATGCCAGTTGCAAGGCTCAGCCAGAAGATACTCAGGCCATCCACTCGTATGTCACTCTCAACAATTGCCCGGCATGGCGTGGCTACTAAGAGACTTGAGACAAGGCTTGCAAAGGAACTTGGTGATGTACTTGTTGACCTGACTGTTGCTTCAGGTGTTCCAAAAAGCATGCGCGTTGCAATGGATGATGAAGATGGATTTTTCTATGATGAATCTGCACTTGCCAATGGCCTGGTCCGTGCAATATCGCGTCAGCTCTCACTCACAGCATTTTCCCATCCTGATGTTGTCATGGATAAAGATTCGCCTGCTGTACTCTCAGAACTTCGCAGGGTTGTAGATGACCTTTCTCCAAGACTTCTGCATTATACAAGAGAGGACCAGTATCTTCCAATTGAGGGCATAATACTGTTATTCTATGCTGTTCACAGCATTTTCGTAGATGAAAAACCGGGATTTGTCTCAATTCCTCGTCTGAGGCATATCACGTGGCTCTATCGTACCATTCAGGAACTTGGCACTTTTCCAAAACTTAAGAATCTCTTTGATTACTCATTTCATGAAAGATATGGTTTCCCTTACTCTGAAAAGGTTTTTGAGGACATTCAGGTTCTGGTTGCCATGGGAATAGTTGATGAGGATCTTCGTTATTATGAAAAAGATGGAAGGTTCCGGCAGAGTTATGAATATGTGCTTACATGGGAAGGGGTTGAATATGCAGGGACGCTTGCAGATGCATATCGTCCGGAATTTGAGGAAATGATGTCTCATCTTTCAAAGGTCAAGCATTCTATCAAAAGGGATATAGTTACTATCCCGTCAAACAGGTATGTATCTAAAAAACGGTCCACAGGTGTAAAATAATGTTAACAGGCGAGTTGGTTTTGCTGAAGACCTCCCATCGGGACAAGGTCAAAGAGTTCATTGCGAAAGTTTCCGATGATCAGCTGCACACGAATTTTGGAATAATTGAGCTGTCATCTCTTGTGGATAAAGAGCCAGGGGACACAGTTGTATCACACATGGGCCAGGAATTCATAATTCAGCGTCCTAAGATGCCGGATTTCTTCAGGCATGCAAAAAGAACCGGTGCTCCCATGATGCCAAAAGACATTGGCATGATAATTGCTTACACCGGTCTTAACAAGAATGATGTTGTACTTGATGCCGGCACAGGTTCCGGAATCCTTACAATGTACCTCGGTTCTATTGCAAAAAGAGTTGTGACATACGAAGTGAATGAGGAATTCATGAAGGTTGCAGCAAAGAATGTGCAGAGTGCCGGCCTTGATAATGTGGAACTTCGCTGCGGTAATATTGTTGATGAAATTAAGAACCTCGATGAGAAGTTCGATGTAATTACTCTTGATACTCAGAACACTAAAGACGTAATTCCCAATGTAAAGCGTGTGCTTTATCCGGGTGGTTTTATTGCAACGTATTCTCCGTTCTTTGAGCAGACAAAGGAAATACGTGATGCATTAGATGCTGAAGGTTTCGAGGAAGTTATGACAATGGAGTTCACTGAACGTGAAATATCATTTTCTTCAAGAGGAACTCGTCCTTCAACTTCAAAAGTAGGTCACACAGGCTTTATAACAATAGCAAGGGCCTGAGTTTTTTTATATTTTAGTTTTAATTTGGTTCAATTTTGAATTTACCTGACACCTTCACTGGTGATGGTAAATTCACAGGTGCCGCCTTCCGGGAGTGAGCGGTGTTTCCAGAGTTTTGCACGTCTTTTTCCATCTCCGGTTTTTTCAAGCTGGATTATGGTCTTTGAGATATGCTCTATTCCGCTGCCGCCTATGGGTCTTACTCCGCCTGCCATGTCGCTGTAAACCTGATTTGTCATAACGGCAACTATTCTGTGTTTGCGTGCAATGGCATGTATCAGTCCTATCTGGTTTGAAAGCTCTCTTCTTGTCCTTATTCCTGACTCTTCCTGATCAAGCTCGAACCTGTAAAAAGCAGTTGCAGAGTCAATGAGTATCAGTCCGACTTTCTCTGATATGAGTTTCTCGATCTCTTTTACTGCTGCGTACTGTTCTTCAAAATTATGGGGTTCAAAGATAACTATCTGCTGAGCTATTTCTTTTGCATTCTCTCCGGCTATCTGCCTGAACCTGTTCGGAGAAATAGCTTCGGTATCTATGTAGATTGCCTTCTTTCCTTTTTTAACGCATTCAACTGCAAGCTGAAGACACAGATTTGTCTTTCCACTTCCCGGTTCTCCAAATATCTGTGTGACTACGCCTGCCTCAAATCCTCCGCATAAAAGATCATCAATAGGCTTGCAGCCGGAACTTAATTGCTCAGTTATCTTTACACCTCTTGCTGGGATTATCTGCTATAATAGGGTTTATAATATACATCTTTTGGCACTAGTAGTGTATTTTCTTTTATGCCTTTTTTGTTTTTAGGCTCTGTAGATATCCGGTTGACAATTGGTATGGGTGACACAAACATTGCTCTTTTTTGTTTCCGCAAAAACAATCTGTAAACTAAAAACAAAGTAACCATCCGCCGAAGGCGGCGCATTCCTATGATTCTGAACAGAAGATTATTCCGCATATTATTGCATTTATATTACTAATTCTACGGAAGTCCTGCGAAGAAAGTATTCTGGGTATTGTGCAGATATTTTGCTATGTCTTGTGGGAAAATGCCGGCTTCACCGGAACCTTCGGTATCGCCTTAGTTATCGCTCTAGCTATTATGGCTCATAGCAAATCTGTTTGCAAATGTTTCTTGAAATGGCTTCTTTCTCCCGGGGTAACTCAACGATAACCATGTATGTTTCATTCTTATTACTATATTTGTTTAATCTATGTTTCATATTTGATAACAAACCAGGTGTGCTATTGTTCAATGTATATTCAAATCCCGTTTGAAAAACCATTATTAAGCTATAAGCCATTTGTATAATTTACCTTCTGGAAACAGAGGCTCTAATAATAACAATGTCTGTTGAATGCGTTTTTCAATATGGCATTGTTGTTCCTCTCCAGAATGTGACTAATATAATAGTTTATTTATATACAATCGAGGGACGCGAGAAAATGGTTGAAGTGATTATATATACAACACAGACTTGCCCGAAATGCGAGCAATTAAAAAAGGTACTAAAATCGAAAGGAGTTGAATTTGCAACAGCAGATATGTCTACTCCTGAAGCTTTGACCGAACTAAAATTCAATGGTGTTTTCACCATGACTGCCCCGGTACTCCAGATCGGCGATGAGTTTTTAACTCATAAGGAACTGTTCAGTGGTCCTGACGTGAACCTGGAAGCATTGGGCAGCATACTCTAAGTGCAATCAAATTAAAGGTGGGAATGATGGACGTATGTGCTACTAATATTAAGGACAAGATCGAACTTGAAAATGCAGAGTTGGGAACTGACATGCAGGTTCGCGCAGAGGAAGACGAGAGGACAGATACCAGTATGACAACACTCACAAAACAGCATGCTATACAGAAGACGCTCGACGGTCATGATATATCCATAATGCCAAAGGTGCGTACCACCGCTGGCCATATGGTGGACTGGGATCGCAGTATAATTGTGAACCAGTTGTTAAAGGAAACAAAGCTTGCTGAGAGGTTCCACGGCAAGCCAGGTATTGAAAAGGATGCAGCACTTGACATTGCAAAGGATGTAGAGCGCCGTATAAGAAGTCTTGACCTCAAGTTCCTTTCAGGTCCGCTTATCAGAGAAATAGTCAACATGGAACTTCTTCAGAGAGGCCATGTTGAATGGAGAAACATCTCCACAAGGATAGGTACTCCTGTATATGATGCATGTGAGATAGACCTTGGAAGTGGTTTTGAGGCAAATGACAATGCAAACCTTCAGGAGAACGCTGAAACCTCTCACAAGAAGAAGGCAGACAAGATATCAAAGGAACAGTACTTGCTGCTGTTGCCACCAAAGCTTGCTGACCTGCACCTTAACGGTGATATTCACATTCATGATCTTGAATACCTTGGAACCCGTGCATTCTGTCAGGACTGGGATCTGCGGTATTTCTTCTACTATGGTCTCATGCCAGATGGTTCAGGTGCCAAGGCAAGTGTAGCTGGCCCTGCAATGAAGGCAGAGGTCGCGATCCTCCACGCAGTGAAGGCTCTGGGAAGTGCCCAGACAAACTTCGCAGGTGGTCAGGGATTCTATAATTTCCTCACATTCCTTGCTCCATATCTTGAGGGCAAGAGTTACAGTGATATAAAGCAGCTCATGCAGATGTTCGTCTATGAGATGACCCAGATGATGGTTGCCCGCGGTGGACAGGTAGTATTCTCCTCAGTCCAGCTCTCCCCTGGTGTACCAAAGCTCTGGAAGGACAAGCCAGCTGTTTACAAGGGACGTGTCCACAATGGTGAGAATGGTACCCAGACACGCACTTATGGTGAGTTTGAGCGTGAGGTCCGTCTTGCATTCAAGGCACTCATGGATGTAATGATCGAGGGTGACAACTGGGGCAAGCCTTTCAACTTCCCAAAGCCTGAGATATCAATTGAGCCTGACTTTATGGAAGAGGATGAGTTCTTCAACAAGGCACATCCTGAACTGCCAGGTTATGAGGAACTCTATGACATGACCTTCGAACTTGCAGCAAAGTTCGGAACCCCATATTTCGATAATCAGTTACCAGAATACAGAGGTGCAGGTGAGGGCATATCCTGTTATCAGTGCTGTGCATACCAGTTCTCAGCAAATGCTGATGCAGATGACAGTTTTGATGATAAGCTCCTTTTCAAGGATGGAAAACATTTCTCAATGGGTTCCTGGCAGGTAGTATCTCTTAACTGCCCAAGAGCAGCGTACAGGGCAGGCGGGGATGATTCTGCTCTGTTTGCTGACCTCAAACTACTGATGGACCAGTGTATACAGCTCTTCAAGACAAAGCGCAACTGGATGGATAACATCATTGAGAACAACAGGATGCCATTTGCAACACAGAGACCAAAGGACCCAGTTACAGGTGAGAAGGGATGTGTTGCAGTGGACATTGATGCACTTGTATGCACCATCGGTGTTGTAGGTATCAATGAGATGGTCCAGTACCACACCGGTTCACAGTTGCATGAATCAAGAGATGCGTTCAAGTTTGCCATCAGGGTAATGACCGAGATGGAAATGTACGCACACGAGCTCAGCCAGAAGCACGGTCTTGAGATCGCTCTTGCACGCACACCTGCTGAAACAACAGGTCAGAGATTCTCTGTATCTGACATGCTCCACGATGAGTACAGGGACTGTGTCCTTGAAGTTGTAAAGGGTGACAAGGAAGCTGCTCTTGCAAATCTAAGGAAAACAACCGATCTGCCAGTGTACTACACCAACGGTACACATGTACCACCAGGTGCCAACATCTCACTTATTGACAGGATCAACCTTGAGCATGTGTTCTTCCCTATCGTTGACGGAGGAAACATCTGCCACATATGGATGGGCGAAGGTTCACCTGATGCAAAGGGACTTAAGGAGTTTGCAATGAACATTGCAAGGAACACTCAGATAGGTTACTTTGCTTTCACCAAGGATATGACTGTGTGTCTCAATGACTTCCACATGATGTCAGGTCTTAAGTGCACATGTGAGAACTGTGGTTCCACCAATGTCGAGCAGATGTCCAGGGTAACCGGATATGTGCAGGCAGTAAGCGGCTGGAACAATGGTAAGAGGCAGGAACTTGCAGACAGGATGCGCTACGGTTCCTCAGACATGATCTAAAGCCGGAAGAATCTGGAAATATGAAAGTAAATTATGGGAATACTATTCCCATATCTACTGTAGATTGGCACGGAAAGGTGTCGATCGTTTTCTTTTTACGTGGATGTCCTTACAGGTGTCCTTATTGCCAGAACCATGAGCTTCTTTTTGAAAGCAACATGGTAGAAGCTTCCGTACTTGAAGCAGAGATGAAGAAGTCCCGGCCTTTTGTCAGCAGTGTGGTTTTCTCAGGTGGAGAACCCCTGATGCAGAAGGATGCTGTTACCTATCTTGCAAAATATGCAAAAAAGATTGGTCTGCTCGTCGGCATTCATACCAATGGTCATTATCCTCACGTAATGGCTGAACTAATCAAAGAAAGGCTTGTGGACAAATTCTTCATCGATGTGAAAGCTCCGTTGAATGATTCGGAGGGTTATGCAAGATCAATCGGATGCATGGATTTTTCTGATATCCATGTTGACCCACAGGTAGCAGTGGATAAAGTATCCAGTTCTATCAAGTTAGTTCTGGAAAATGATATCGAGCTTGAATTGAGGACAACCATTATTCGTGATTTCATGGGAAGTTCTGATGATGTACGCAAAATCGCACGTTCTATCAATGAACTCACAGGCAGAAGGGATGTTGTCTATGTGCTCCAGCAGGGATTTGCCGAGAGAGCCATGCTTGAATCTCTCAGGGACAGAAAACCTCTGAATCGTGATGAACTTATTGAACTGGCTCATGTTGCCCATGAGTTCCTTGACAATATCTATGTCAGGACAAAAGAGAAAGGCAACGAGAAGCTTAACTTCGAATCTGTTTGAAGTTTAAACAATTTTTTAATACTTTCCGGTCAATCATTTAATTATACTTTAAAAGGGTGTGATCAAATGAAGGGAAAATTCACTAGCATTGCAGTACTAATTATTCTGCTGGCAGCTACTTTTGTATCCGGCTGTGCGAGCAGCTATAAAGAATCCTCCATGCAGTCTGCTGATTACATGGTAGTTGAAGAGTACGATGATTACTCTGCAAGAAATACTATGGCTGAAGCTGATTATGCTTATGGCGGAGCTTCTTCTGTTTCTGTGGACCGCAAGACGATAACCACCGTTGACATGACAATACAGGTCAGCGATGCCGCAGAAGGTGTTGATGAGATATCAAAGATGGCAGTGGCTTCAGGTGGGTATGTTTCCAGTTCCTCAGTATATGACTCGTATTATGATTCATATGAAGGCAAAAATGGTTATATAACTGTCAGGATTCCGGAATCGGAATATCCGTCTTTCCTTGAGGATGTCGGTGAGCTGGGCGAAGTTACAAGTAAAAGTGTAAGTGCACAGGATGTTACGGAAGAGTACATCGATGTGAGTGCACGTCTGGAGAATCTGAAAATACAGGAAACCCGTCTTCAGGAAATTCTCAATATGACCGAGACGGTGGAAGATGTACTTGCAGTTGAAAAAGAACTCGAAAGGGTTCGCGGTGAAATTGAAAGCCTTACCGGAAGGCTCAATTATCTTGATGACAGGATTGATTTCTCAACTATCAATATCCGTGTAACAGAGCCAAGACCAATAACTCGTTCATGGGGTATCAGGGATGCAATGTCAGAGTCTGTTAACGGTTTTATATCAATGGTCAATGCACTGATAATCCTTGTCGGCTATCTTCTGCCACTTGTAATTGTTTTGATCTTCTTCGGTGGAACAGTTCTGGTTATCAGGAGAAGGATCAGAAGATAGGTTTTTAGTTGGATTTTTGTTTTAAGCTGGCACTTATCTGCCAGCTAAGATTACTTTTTTGTTTTTTGGCATTAAGATTAGTAACAATGCTTCATAGTCAAGTAATTATATATAGCACATTAAAATAGCAGATACTATGAATGACCATATTTCCGTATCAGAACTGGGTGAACGTCCTCTTATAAGTCGTTTGTCAGGTATTTTCAGTTCGGTCTACAATCCTGATGTTACATTAGGTGCAGGACCGGATGATTGTGCAGTTATTGATATTTCTGAAAATGAGTATATGGTGATAACAACAGATATGTTGCACCGCAAGACTGATTTCCCTCTTTGCATGACTCCGTGGCAGATCGGATGGATGTCAGCTGCGGTAAATTTCAGTGATGTAGCATCAATGGGTGCCAGGCCGATAGGTTTTCTCTCAGCCATGGGTTTTTCCAGGGATACTGAACTCGTATTTGTTGATGAGATCTCAAGAGGAATGAACGATTGTGCAAAATTCTGCGGTACATCTGTTATAGGCGGCGACATTGACACTCATGATGAACTTACAATTACCGGTACAGCTATCGGAAAAGTAAGCAAATCGGAAATTCTTACCCGAAGGGGTGCAAAACCTGGTGATCTGATATGTGTGACCGGTTTTGCAGGTTCTGCCGGTGCTGCGCTTCATGCCCTTGAGAACAATATAGATGTTCCGGATAGTTTAATGAACACGCTTCTTGAACCGGTTCCACGGGTAAATGAAGGTCAGGAACTTGCCCGCACAGGTGCCGTGACCAGTATGATGGACACTAGTGACGGACTGGCAATGTCACTTCATGACCTTGCAGACCTTAATAAAGTGGGTTTCAGGATTGATGAGGATTCTCTGCCAATACAGCAGGAACTGATCGACCATGTAAGCTCGGAACGCACGGTGCTTACTGATTTTGCACTTTACACAGGAGGCGATTTTGAGCTACTTTGCACAGTTTCCCCGGATATGCTGGAAGCGGCTCAAAGCGCATGTTATTTAAATGTTATAGGAGAAGTAGTTGACCGGGAAGTTGGTACTACACTTAGGTGCCATAGCGGAGAAAACCTGACGATTTATCGAAAAGGTTATCTACAATTGGGGATTTAAATTAGGCAGGATTAGTTTACGATATTTAATTTACACAGTTTAATCTAATATTTAAGGAAGGTTTAGAATGCGAAATAGACTTAAATTTATTTTAATTGCATTTTCATTAATGATACTATGCAGTTCGGTTGCTTCGGCAGCAAATGTGACTGCTGCTTTTACGGCTACTCCCACTTCAGGTGAAACTCCATTATCTGTAAATTTTGATGCATCCACTTCTGTGAATGCAACATCTTACGATTGGGATTTTGGCGATGGAAATACTTCAAGTGGTGTAACAACTTCTCATACATTCTATGGAGTAAATACTTACACTGTAACTCTTACTGCTGCAAATGGCACTGAAAACGCCACAGCTACAACAACCATAGATGTTTCTGCAGCTACTACTATTCTTCCAACCGCTGCATTTACAGCTACTCCTACTTCAGGTGAAACTCCATTATCTGTGAATTTTGATGCTTCTTCTTCTACTAACACAACATCTTATAATTGGGATTTTGGTGATGGGAACATATCAACAGGTGTAACAACTTCTCATACATTCTATGGAGTAAATACTTACACTGTAACTCTTACAGCTACCAATGCAAATGGAACTGACACTGATACTACAACTATAGATGTTTCTGCAGCAGCCACTATTCTTCCAACCGCTGCATTTACAGCTACGCCTACTTCAGGTGAAACTCCATTATCTGTAAGCTTTGATGCTTCTTCTTCTACCAACACAACATCTTATGGTTGGGATTTTGGTGATGGAAATACCTCAACTGGTGTAACAACTTCCCATACATTCTATGGGGTAAATACTTACACTGTAACTCTTACAGCTACCAATGCAAATGGAACTGACACTGATACTACTTCTATAAGTGTGTCTGCACCTTCATCCAACCCACCGGTCGCATCATTCACAACAAGTGCAACATCCGGTGCAGTTCCTCTTACTATCACTTTCACTGACACTTCAACCAACAGTCCTACTTCTTTATTGTGGACATTTGGTGATGGAAATACTACAACTACTGCTAACGATACTATAACACACACATTCACATCGACTGGAACCTACAACGTAACTTTAAAAGCTACAAACGGTGACGGTGACGACACATCTGATGCAACAACCATCACAGTCTACCCGCAGACATATTACACAGGTGACAGGATCTGGGATGAGAATGCAGACCAGTCATCTGCTTACTATATCTGGGATGCAAAGTCTTTCTCAGGATTCTTCTACGACCTTGAATCAGGTCTTAGTTCCGAGAACATGACTATCTCTAATATAGACCGTTCACTCAGTGATGGTGACATTGTTTATCAGACAAGACCCGTTGAGACAGATTTCGAGAACTCCGACTGGGGCTCATATCAGATCATAGGATTTATGGCAGAGAAGTACTTCGCAGCATATACCGATGACACAGATATTGACGGTGTTAACGAAGTAAGCCTTATGTCCGCAGGTCAGCTCTCAAAGATCCTTCTTGATGACGATGACAAAGAATCTGTTTATTCCGGTTCCTCACTTATCCTTGAGGAAGGTTATGAACTGAATGTTGTTGAAGTCGATGTAAATGGTGACAGTGTCTATGTAACTCTCACACAGGACGGCGACGAAATAGACAGCGCTGTAATCTCCAGTGGTGATGATTACGTGTACGAGACAGACCTTGGTGATGCAGATGATGTGGCATTGATCATTGTCCATATAGATGATGTATTCAGTGGAACAGAATCAAATGCAGTCTTCATCCAGGGTGTCTTCCAGATATCAGATAATTACATTGAACTTGATGACGGTGAAACCTATGGTGAGATGGAAGTCACTTCCATAAGTGATGAACTCATTGAAATGGAGAATGACGGAACAGTTTCCCTCTCAAAAGGAAAGTCAATTACTCTTATGGGCAAGATAAAGCTCATAGTTGCTGACAACGATGACCTCAGGTTCGCTCCATATGTCGACATGTCCGATCCAGGTACATACGAACTCCGTGGTACAGTTGCAGAAGATGATGACCTTCTCACATGGACACCTCTTAACTTCGAAGGTTTCTACTACGACATTGACGAAGGTATACAGACCGAAACTCTTAAACTCACAGCTATATCCGGCAGAACCATCGGCGATGGAAACCTTGTTTACACAAGTACTCCTGCATCCGTTGATTTCGAACACTCTGACTGGGGACAGTTCCAGGTAATCGGCTTTATGGCACAGAAGTATTTCGCAGGTTATACAGATGACACAGATATTGATGGTGTTGACGAAGTAAGTCTCATGTCAAACGGTCAGCTCTCAGAAGTTCTGCTTGATGACGACGACAAATCATCAGTCTACTCCGGTTCCTCACTTATCCTTGAGGAAGGTTATACTCTGGATATCATTGAAGTCGATACCGATGGAGATAGTGTACTTATTGAACTGTATCAGGATGGGGATGAAGTAGATACGGAAATTGTCTCTGCAAATGATGATTATGTCTATGAGAAAGATCTTGGCGATGCAGATGACGTACCTATCATTATAGTCCACTTCAATGAGGTATTTGCGGGTACCGAATCCAATGCTGTGTTCGTGCAGGGTGTTTTCCAGATATCTGAAGATTACATTGAATTGGAAGATGGAGAAACCTATGACAAGATGGAGATCACCAGTTATGATGAAGACTCTATTGTCATGAAGAACGAGGACTCAATCACTCTCACAAAGGACAAGGATATCTCTCTCATGGGTGAAGTTGGCATAAGGGTAGCAGATTCAAGCGATGTAAGATACTATCCGTATGTTGAAGTTACAACAGCAGCATCCCAGGCATTGAGCATCAGTCTTAGTGACTCTACTGTGACAGAAGGCGACGAAGTAACAATTACCGTAACTTCACGCGGCTCACGAATATCAGACGCTACCGTCAAGGTTGAAGGTACGACCATAGGAACCACTGATGATGAAGGTACAATTGATTATGATGCAGATGAAGCAGGTACCTTTGAGATAACTGCTACAAAGGATGGTTACACATCAGCTTCCGATGACTTAGAGGTCATTGACAAGAATGACGAAACCAAGAAAATGAGCATTGAGGTATCTCCTGACGAGGTTTACGAAGGCAGTTCTATTACCATTTATGTACTGCAGGCAATCGGTGGAGATGAGATTTCCGGAGTAGCTGTCACCTACGATGGAAAATCCATTGGTACAACCGGCAGTGCTGGTACTGTGACTTATACAGTAACAGAAGCAGGAACTCACTCAATTGAAGCCACCAAGTCCGGTATGAACGATGCTGAACTTGATCTTAAGGTCAATGAGCTTGCTGCAAAGTTTGCATTCAGCAATCTGGAGATAAGTCCTCTTGAGATCAAACAGGGACAGGAGGCAACAATTACTGCTGATGTGACCAACACTGGTACTGCAGAAGGTTCTACCACTGTTGAGCTCAAGATCAATGATGTAATCGTAGATTCCAAGACCATTACACTTTCAGTTGGTAATTCCACAACAGTCGAATTCACCCATGAGGAAGAAGAGCCTGGTACTTATCAGGTAGAATTGGGTGGTCAGGAAACTACATATGAGGTCTTTGAGAAATCAGGAACTATTCTGTATGTTCTCGGAGCAGTAGGTCTTGCAGCAATTGGTGGAGTCGCATATCTGTTCACTGCAGGTGGATGGACAGTGGAGATTGCACAGGCAAAGGCTGCAGAAGCAGTAGCATCAATTAAAGAGTTGATCGGGAAATAACCGATAACTCTTTTTCATCTTTTTTTCTTTAATTTATCACTTAAATTCAGATTTGGCTCAAGATCAACTTATTTTTTTGGCCACAAGTTCGATAGCTTCAAACAGGCTGTTCTTTGGCATAATGGTTGCAACAGGAATTCTTAATATCTTTTCCACCGTAGGGCTGACGATAGGTGCACATACAAGCGCTTTTGCTCCGTCTCTTTCGGCACGCACAGCAGCAATAATTGCTTCTTCCATAGAAGTTGCAGAATATTCCCTGATAGTACAAAGGTTTCCGCATATCTTTCTTTTAGTTTCGCTGATATTATCCAGCACCGGTCTTGCGGCAATCACGGCAATGAATTCTCCTTTTTCGGAACCTTCCAGCCTTTTTACCGTTTTAATTATCTGCCTCAGTGTTTTAACATTGGGTTCTCTTTTTCCAGACATTATTTTATAAAGCGTACTGGCAGGAACGCCAGCCTGCTCTGCAAATTCCGCCATATTCATGTTCAGGTCTTCCTTTATGGTAGTAGAAAGAATTCTCCTGAAATCTTCATCAGATTCAAAAACAGCATCAATTATTTTTTCGACAGTGCTCATCTCCACACACCTCTATTATTAATGTCCTATTAAGGTAAATATGTATTTCAAATTAATCATTTTAGGATATATCAATTCCTGATTGTAGAAATATATATAATATATAGGCTCGTGCAAACAAATTATCTAACATTATTACAGGTGGTAATGTGAATCACACAAAGACAATCAAATTAGCTTCTACTTTATTTCTTGTGATCGCACTTGTCCTTGCTGTATTCGTATCAGGATGCACAGACCAGACAGGTGATCAGCAGGAAGAGCAGGCAGATGCCATTACTGAATTAACATTTGGTTATCAGCCAAGCACACACCAGATAGCATATATGACCGCCAGAGAAAAAGGCTGGTGGCTTGAAGACCTTGGAGCTTATGGAATAGTCTCGATCGATGACAAGCTTTTCCCAACAGGCGCACCTGAGATGCAGTCCATGCTTGCAGGTGAGATTGATGTGGCATATGTAGGTGCTGCTCCTGTTATCGCTGCTCTTGCAAACGGTCTTGACGCAAAGATCGTAGCTGCGGTTCAGATACAGGGTTCTGACCTTGTACTCAGAACAGACCTTCCTTACGACAGTCCTGAAGACCTCAGAGGTCTTAAGATCGCAACATTCCCTGCAGGAACCATACAGGATACGCTTATCAGGGACTGGCTTAAAGAGAACGGTATCGACCCTGAAACTGACGTAGAAATAGTAGGAATGGGTCCGGGAGATGCAATGACAGCTATCTCAGCAAGTCAGGTAGATGCAGTATTCCTTCCTCACCCATCACCAACAATGATCGAGAGTGAAGGTACCGGCAGGTCAGTTGTATCATCAGGTGAAATGCTTCAGGACCATGCATGCTGTGTGGTTGCTGTAAGTGGGGATCTTATAAGGAATCATCCTGACATTGTCCAGCAGATAGTTGCAACCCATGTACGTGCAACAGAATACAATGCTGAGAACCAGGATGAAGCAGCACAGATATTTGCTGATGATCAGGACTGGGATGTTGAACTTGTAAAGCAATCATTTGCAGACTGGGATGGTTCCTGGGTAGCAGATCCAAACCTTATAGTCAACTCAACAGTGGATTATGCACAGGTTCAGTACGAACTTGGATATATAAGCACACCACTTACACAGGACGATATATTTGATCTGAGCTTCTATGATGCTCTGGATCAATAATCTTTTTTTCTTTTTTTGAGACTAACTTAAATAATAAGTAGACATTTCTATCTTTGTTCGGAGTCGCATTATCCCAATAACGGAGGATCCATGGTAAAAAAACACATCCAGGTAATAAAAGAGAAAAGCGTGGAGATCGTTTCTATATTCTCTGCGATAGTTCTCTGGCAGATAATAGCGGTTTATGTTGTAGGGAATAAGTTCTATCTGCCAAGCTTCACGGATGTGACCGGTGCATTGGTTGAGATTCTATCCAGAGATTCAAGTCTGGTTATCATGGGCATTAAATTGCAGCTTCCAATGCTAGTGGTTGATTTCCTTTACAGCATGATGCATTTCAGTATAGGTCTTATTGCTGCTCTTGTTATAGGAATTCCAATAGGAATGATAATGGGCTGGTTCCGTACAATTGACCGTATCGTTGACCCTATCATAGAGATAATCCGTCCTATTCCTCCGCTTGCATGGATTCCTTTTGCGATCATATGGATAGGTCTGAACCCGTTTGCTGCAGGTTTTCTGATATTTATCGGTGCAGTTTTCCCAATTATGATCAACACTTTTACAGGTTTTAAAAGTGTATCAAGAGTGTATGTGGAAGCGGCAAAAGTACTGGGTTGCAACACCAATCGCGAACTCATACGTTATGTAGCTCTTCCTTCAGCTCTTCCTTCCATTGCAGCAGGCATCAGAATAGCAATGGGTGTTGGGTGGATGTGTCTTGTTGCTGCTGAGATGTTCGGAGTCAGCAGGAATGGTCTTGGTTATCAGATGTGGCATTTCTATGACCTTCACAGGATGGAGTTTGTGCTTGTGTACATGCTTATCCTTGGTTTCCTGGGACTTTTCATTGACAGGCTGCTAAGGTATTACATTGATGGCAAGCTCTTAAAATGGCGCAAAGGAGTGGTGATCTGAATGGGCAGTGTAAAAGTAACGAATGTATCCCGCAAGTTCACAAAGGATGAGGACAATTCTACACTGGCGCTGGATAACGTAAGTCTTGACGTTGATGATAAGGACTTTGTCTGCTTTATCGGTCCTTCAGGTTGTGGCAAGACCACACTTTTGAGGATCATATCAGGTCTTGATAAGCCTGATAGCGGCGAGGTTTACCTGGATGGTTCTAAGATAGATTCTCCCGGACCTGACAGGGGAATGGTTTTCCAGGAATACTCATTGTTCCCGTGGAAAACAGTTATTGATAACATCATATTTGGTCCGCAGATGAGTGGCATCAAAAAGAAGGATGCCATTGCCAGAGGCGAAAAATATCTGGAACTTGTTGGCCTTCAGCAATTCAGGGACAGTTATCCCTACGAACTTTCAGGTGGTATGAAGCAGAGGGTTGCAATTGCAAGAGCTCTTGCAAACGAACCTGGAGTGCTTTTAATGGACGAGCCTTTTGGTGCACTGGATGCCCAGACACGTAACATACTCCAGCAGGAATTGCTTGAAATATGGCAGAAAAAGAACATCACTATTCTTTTTGTCACGCACAGTGTTGACGAAGCAGTTTTCCTTGCAGACAAAATTGTGATGATGAGTGCCCGCCCCGGAAAGATCAAAGAAATAATCAACGTAGATCTTCCAAGACCAAGGGACAGAACAAGCCCCGAAGCAAACAGGCTCCGTGACCATATATTGAAATCTCTTCTGAAAGAACAGGGACATTGAGGATGCGTTCACTCAGAATGTGAGGAAAACAGTCATAATTTAAGTTTTTCAATATCACTCTTTAATTCATTAATCTCTTGTTCAATTTCTTTAGCGAAGTCTATCTTTCCACGACTTATAGCCATTAATCGAAGTACTTTATAATCTGATAATAATGATTCTTTCCTTTTTAATTCTATAAATGGACTAGGGTTTCCGAATTTTAAATCACAAATTATTACTTCGCTATTATATTTTTCAATTACTTCTAACCTTTTTGTAAATTCATCTGAACCCACATGTCTCAATAGAATGAATGCAAGTAAAAATGATTCTAATGCTACTAATAGTAATGATACCTGTACATTAGAACCACTAGTTAAAATAACTCCTAATAAAATCAATCCAAATATCGCTGCAAGAGTTTTGTCTTTTTCTGGTATCAATTCTAATATCTTGTCTAAGTCAAACAATTTATCAACCATGGACCGCCCCAAAATTTACTAAATTAGTATGTAAAATTTAGTTTAATAGTATTTGACTTTATAGACTAAGATGAGATTAATTTATACAAAAATACAAAATATGTCCATACTTAGACTATTAAAGACATCTTGTTTTGACAAACACTTTTTGACAATCATTGGTAAAAACTATGGCTTCAACTGTGCTTTCTGAGTTCACTCAGAACGCACGATCACTTTTGTTCCGGACTCTATTTCTTTAATGCTGACCTTGCCTACGAGTTCCATTGTGCTGCTGGCTTTTGCAAATCCTATCTTTGATCCGGGGCGCACATGCATCTCATCTCCGGCAATTGCTGATCCGTCTATTTTTACGGAATCAAATATCTTCAGGTCTCCGGCAACCTCAATATCGCCGTTGATCTCAGACCTTGCGCCTATAATAGCTTCATCTGCCCTGACATTGCCTTTAACAAAAGTACCTTTTCCAAGTTTCAGTACTCCTTTAACGTTGATGTCTTTCCAGAAATTGGAACCCTGTCCGACTATAAGGTTCCCGTCTATATTGATGTCCTTTTCAAAATAGCTGTTTTTTCGGGTAATGTAAGTGTTAGAGTCCTCATGATATTTTATTGGATTTTCACTCATCTAAGGTCACCATGTATACTTCAATAGTTTTTTCTGATTATATAAATGCTACTCTGGGCGGCAGGTCATTTCACTCCATTTCCGATCATAGTTTATTTTTCATTTCCCTTAAGGTGGTGTTTTCATATATACGATTATATGTAAAAGAAGTTCCTATATTTTATTAGGCTTTATATACATTCGATTTACGATACTAACTATTATATATTATATTCTCAATATAATTACATATGTCTGAGACCTGTTGATGTATTTTCATATCTTGTTTGTCAGGTCTAAAGGTGTGTAGATGGTCATAAACAAAGAAACGCTTGATCTTGAGAATGACAATGAGGGTCATTCATCCACTATAGAGGAATCTACATCATTACTGGTGAGTGAAATCTCTTTTTCAGACATCGGACATTCACAGGCAGTTTATGATCTTATTGACCAGCTCGTGCTGATAGTCAGTGAAGATAACTGCATTATCATGGCTAACAAAAAGACACAGGAATATTTTGGCTTTGAGAATAATCCTTCAGATGAGGATTTTATCGAACTTTGCATCCCTGAACAGGAAAAGGAGTTTGCTACATCTTTTATCTCTTCTTTTTTCCTGGAAGATGCAGTTTCGCCATGTTCTGAGCTTTTGTTCAAAGATCCTGATGGTTCAACATCCACTTTTCTTGTCAATGTCAGCCTTTTAAAAGATAAGGATTCTTCCAAAAAAGCAGTGCTTCTTTCATGTTCGAATATCCAGGGTAAGAATGATTTTGAGAACGAAATGCTAAGCGATATTGAAAAATTATTCAAACACCTTGATTCAATTCCGTATGCCCTGGTCTTTTCAGATTATAGGGGAAGAATTACGTTCTGGAACCGCAAGGCAACTCAGCTTTTTGGTTTTACTAAAGATGATATAATCGGGAAAAATATCACTTCTATAATGCCAAAACGCTATCGTAAGGCACACGAAGGCTGGGAGGAAATAATTTCCATCGGAAAATCCCCGATTGTCGGTAAGATCATTGAAGTTACCGGTTTGCGTAAGGATGATACAGAATTCCCTATGGAACTGGCCATTACAACTACCAGATATAAAGGTGACATTTTCCACGGAGCTATCATCAACGATATTTCACAGAGAAAAATGAAGGAGAGGCTCACAAGCATTGCAAAGAACAAGTATCGCATGATGTTTGAGAAATCTCCTCTTGGTATTTTCCACTTCGATGAGAAAGGAGTTATCACTCAGTGTAATGAGATACTTGTCCGCATCCTTGGGGTTCCCGAAGGGCAGGTCATCTCACAGCTTATCGGATTTAACCTGATAGATTCATTCACTGATGATAATAACCTCAAGAAGGCTATAAAACAGGTTCTTGCAGGAATTCCTGCCAAGTATGAGGACGATTTCAAGTCTCCATTCTCTGACAAGGTAATTCCTATCAAAGCAGAATTCAGTCCTGTAGTGTCAGATGAAGGCAAATTCATGGGCGGAGTCTGTGTTGTAGAGGATTTCACAGAACGTAAGGCAGCAGAGAGGGAATTGAATCAATATGCTGAAGATCTTGCAAAAGCAAATGAAGAACTGACCTCTCTTGACCGCATGAAAGATGAGTTCATTTCCAACCTCAGGCACGAGTTGAAGACTCCGCTTATACCGATCAAGGGTTACAGTGAACTGATGTACGAAGGTGCTCTTGGAGAACTGACGCAAAAGCAGAAAGATGCGGTTGAAAAGATGATGTTCAGTTCCGAAAGGCTCAGAAGGCTGATTGATTCACTGTTATACGTCAGTATTACCGAAGGCGGTAATGTAGAATACACGTTCCTGCCACTGAGGGTATGTGAGGTCATAGATTCTGCACTGCATGACAGGGATCCTGAGATCAAACGTAAGAAGCATGTCGTAGAACGCTTGATACCATGTGATATTCCTCTGATAAACGGTGATCTTGATTATCTTGAAGAAGTTTTCATTAATATTCTGGATAATTCCATCAAGTTCATGCGTGATGGTGGTAAGATTACAATATCCGGTATTCTTCAGGATGACAATAAGATCCATATAAAAATAGCAGACGAGGGAATCGGTATTTCCGAAGAGAATCTGCCCAATATTTTCAACAGGTTCTATCAGGTCGACGGTTCATCTACTCGCAAATACGGCGGTAACGGACTTGGTCTTTACATATGTAAAAAGATAATAGAAGCTCACAATGGCTCAATCTGGGCTGAGAGTAAAGAGGATGCTGGCACGACTATCCATATTCTCCTGCCGGCAAAGTGAGGATCAAACTTCTGCATACTCATGCAGTGTTATCAGTGAAAGAGAAGTTGTATTGATATCTCCGCCGTTTTTTCCCCACGAACCATTCTCATTCATGAGTTTAAGTATCCATTCTACTGACCCACTGACCTCATCCTTATATCCCGCAAGCATCAGTGACTGGATAACAAGATTGGTAGTTGCAGGTGTTTTCCATGAATTGTTCTTTTCTTTTCGAGAGATTATCCATCTGGCTTTCTCTTCAATAAACTCATCAAATTCGTCTGTGTTCCCGGTTTTTCCCTGTTTTATCAGGGCTGTGATTATAAGAGCTGTCGTTCCGGGGTGTTCCCATTTATCCCCTTTCTCACCGTAATTATCAATAAGCCACCTGCATCCCTCAGGATTGAAGAACTCCAGGTCAGCAAGTGCAGCAAGAGCGTATGTGCTGTCATAGACATCCTCATTCCATGAACCATTCTTATCCATTTGCTCAAGAATCCACTTTCCAGCTTCAGAGATCACAGTTCCGCTTAGTGCAAGAACTGATGCAGCACGTGAAGTATCTCTCAGGTCATTATTCCAGCAGTCTCCTGTACGCAGGCCGATAAGCTGTTCTTTGAAATCGTTTTTCTCATTCCAGAGATGACTTGCCTGCACAACACGTGCAAGGTCTTTTACTTTCGTAATCTCCTGTGAATAAAGCCACTTAAACGATGCTTCACTCTTAAAGTTCATAACGTTTCAGACGGCCTGCGGATTTATCTATCTTTCTGCGTGCAGTGCATTCTGTACCTGCGGCGTTCCCTGTATTCCATTACCTTTCCGGGATTCCAGTTATTCACATGACCGTAGTAACCGGTAACTCTGGATATATGATCAATAATCTCTGCCCGACAATGCGGACATTTTTCCTGTATTCCTCTGGAGCTGTGGCCATTTTTGCATACAGAAAAATCCGGTGAGAAACAAAAGTATGCGAGTTTTGTCTGTGCTAGCTGTTCTATGAAATCTGAAAGTCCTTCCGGGTCAGGGAAACTTTCCCCCATCCAGATATGACAAATGGTGCCACCTGTGAAATATGGATGAAACTCCGCTTCCGTTGCTATGCGATTGACAAGTGTGGTCTCAGTTTTGTAAGGAACATGAGTGGAATTGGTGTAATATGGAATCTCATCGCTTCCCTGTACATTTGCTCTCCTGCCGAACCGTTCTTTATCCAGCAGCGCAAAACGATGAGCAGTGCTCTCGGCAGGTGTCTGTTCAAGAGTGTACTCTATATTGTCATCAACGGCAAATTCCTGTATCCTGTCTGCCATGTAGCGTATTATTTCGATGCCCCGTTTCTTATTCTCAATGATTCCTTCACCGGTGAGGTTCATGAGGCACTCGTTCAGCCCAACGACACCAAATGTCAGGTGTCTCTTTTCAAATTCGTAATATGGCATTCCATCATCAGTTGATTTCAGAAGCCACGGAAGTATTATCCATTCGTATAGGGACTTTTTGATAATCTCATTACCTTCAATAAGTGCCTGTCTGCTTATTTCCAGAGCACTGTCAAGTTCTGCAAAAAAGTCATCTGGCTCGGTAGCTCTGAGAGCAATACCGGGAAGGTTCATTGAAACTACTTTATTGGAACCGTTACCCATTCCTCCCGCACTCCAGATGCCGCCTGTATGTCTGGCAAAGAGTCGGCAGCACATTGCATGTACTGTTTCATCGGAAAGGTAGTCTGCTCTCAGGTTCAGGAAATATGGTGCTCCGGTTGAGGCGGTTGCCTGCATTGTAAGTTTCCATAGTGGATCAACTGTGTCAAGGTCTTTGGTGATTGCAGTTGTCAGCAACGGGAATGTAAACGGGAATCCCTGACCGTCACCTTCTGCAGCAATCTCCATAAAGGCTCTGTAAATTGTTCTTGCTTCTTCCTCAAATGAGGAATAAGTCTCATCAAGTTCCTTTCCGGCGAAGATGGCTTTCTGGTCAGCAATGAGCGGAGGGCATGTAATCCTCAGTCCGATGTTGGTAAAGGCACTCTGCGCTCCGGGGCGGTTGGACTGGTTCATCTGGAACATGAATCCCTGTATCATCTGTCTGAGCTGTTCTTCAGTGATGTCATCGTAATGAAGATGTGGTGCAAGCATCCAGTTCAGCATGTCTATCGCCTGCGCTCCGGCAAAGAATTGTTGTGAGTGCAGCATAAAGGACATTAAGTGGTAGAGTGCTGACTGAAATCTCTTTGCAGGAAGGCTGGTCGTATCCGGGAATCTCAGTCCGTCCTTCAGGAATATCCTTGCATCTATTCCGTTACAATAAGGTGTGAAAGGACTATGCAGGTCATGGATATGGATGAGTCCTTCTATGTGTGCCCGGGCACTTTCCAGTGAGTAGAGTTTTTCCAATGCGTACTGTTTCTTGATCTGGGATGCAATGTGCAGGTCCACAACAGACGGACTCAGGCGTGTGTTCGAGTTTTCTTTTAGCAGCCAGCTTCTGTCCAGCAGGACATCTTCTACCAGTTCTGTCGGGTCTATGAAGTCAAGCCTGTCAATATTCCCATGGCTCCCCGTTCCCATAGAGAAAAGTCTGTGGTTTTAGTATAAATAGTGAATGAGGACTCCAGTTCTGACTTAAATGTAATAAAAAAAGGCTCTGTAGAATTCATGGCATTAAAACTTCAAGGTAATCAGTAAATCGATTCATCACAGATCATGAATAACTAAAGCTATCCCGAAGGGACCGGCGAAGCCGGCATTTTCCAACCAGAAAAAACAAAATAATCTTCATAATACCCTGAGTACTTTATTCGCAAAACTTATGTGAAATTCTCAGGCATGAATGCAATGTTCTAATGACTGGTATTCTGCACAGTAGTATGGGAATGTGCCGCCTTTGGCGGATGGTTATTTTGTTTTTAGCTTGCAGGCTGTTTTTGTGGAAATGAAAATGAGCAATTTTTTTAAATCTTCATCACTCTAATCAATGTAATTTCGACAGAGCCTAAAAAAGAGAATCAAAGGAAGAGTAAACTCTTCCTAAACAACCTTATTTCTTGAATTTCTCTACAGAATCAACAATAGTAGCGAATTCCTTGCCCCAGAGCATCTCTTCGTTGATGTCGGTGTGGACCTTTCCGTTGTCCTCGATCTCTGCGATCTTAGGGTCCATTGGGAGTTCGCCAAGAACATTTACGTTGAAATCTTTGGCTGCTTTCTCGACTCCGCCTCTGCCGAATATCTCGATCTTCTCGTCACAGTGAGGGCAGATGATTCCAGCCATGTTCTCTACGATGCCGATCACAGGGACTTTCAGGATCTCTGCGAACTTGATTGATTTCCTGACACTGATAAGGGCAACATCCTGTGGGGTTGTTACAACAACTGCACCTTCTATCTTTTCGATGAGCTGTGCAATGCTCAGTGGCTCGTCACCGGTTCCTGGTGGCAGGTCAACGATAAGGTAGTCGAGATTTCCCCATGAAACGTCCTCAAGGAACTGTTTGATGGCTGACATCTTTGCCGGTCCTCTCCATATGACCGGTGCATCCTTATCATCAAGAAGGAGTGCAACAGACATTACAACAAGGTTCTCTGTGACGCTGATAGGTACGATTCCGTTCTCATCAACTTCAGGTCTTGTATCATCGATACCGAACATCTTCGGGATGCTTGGTCCGTGTATGTCCGCGTCAAGAAGTCCTACCTTGTTTCCACGCTCAGCGAGCCTTGCAGCCAGGTTTGCAGCAACAGTACTTTTTCCTACTCCGCCTTTACCGCTCATGACCATTATCTTCTTTTTAATGGCTCTCATGTTCCTGACAAGCTTTGGGACTTCAGGCTTCTTTAAAAGGTCCTCTGTACTCTGGATATTCTGTGTCATATGATTTCCTTCATAATTTTGATATGATGTCTTGCAACAAATGATATTCTGGCAATTATTCCATGTCCTGGGAACCTTTGCCAACTATTTCAATGGCCTTGCCTTCAATAAGTGCAGAAGCCACTTTTCTTCTTGCATTCTGAAGATCCTGCCAGAATGCCCTCCTTGAAATTCCCATGCTTATGGCTGCTTCTTCCTGCTGCAATCCTTCCATGTCTGCAAGACGCAGGGCTTCCAGCTCTTCGATGGCAAGGGATATTGTTTCAAGTTCTTTTAGCGGTACTCCACGTGGTTTAAAATACAGTACGTCCGGGGAGCACTCTATTCTTCTGGGTGCTTTAGGTCTTCCTCTGCAAGTCATTGTTATGAACTCAATAAGTGATGTTTTATTTATATGTAATCCAACAGCTTTATATATTTATTCTCTTTTGTGCGATAATAGCATTCACTCTTATACTACAAAATATGCCAGGATGCTGAGAATTCCCAGAACGATACAGAATTTAGAGAAATCTATCTTTCTGGCTGCCTTGATGAAAAGGTCAATTGTAAGTATCCCTGAAACAAAAGCAAAGGCAAGTGCCAGTAATGAATTTGCACTGATGTCCAGAAGACCCATAGCTCCCATTCCAACATCTGCTGCCATTACTGCCGGTATGCTCATGAGAAAGCTAAGTCTTAGTGCCTGTGCCGGTTCAATATTCCTGAGGAGCAGTGTGGAAACAGTAATTCCTGACCTGCTGACACCTGGCAGGGCTGCAAATCCCTGGGTGATACCAACAATTATTGAATCTTTGATTCCTGCTTTTTCCCTATGGATAGTATTCTTCGAGGCTGACATCTGGAGCAGACCTGTGAATATGAGTAGTCCTCCGATAATTGCAGTTGCAAGTCTTCCGGAAAAATCATTCATCTCAGTTGCAAAGAGAATCAATGGAAGTCCGATTATTCCGGTTATTGCAGTTGTTATTAATAAGAATGTTATCAGACTGTCTTTTTTCTCCTGCATATCCCTGCCTTTTACGTATTGAGGAATATCTTCGATGATCTCTCTGATGTCCTTCCTGAAGAACACGACTGCTGAAAGCAGTGTTCCCGTATGCAGCCAGATAGCTATGGGTAGTGCATCTGCAAGGGATTTGTCAAAAAAGTTCAGCATGACAAGCGTGGTCATACCTTCGCTGCTTATCGGAAGCCATTCAGCTAATCCCTGAACGATTCCAAGTACTATTGCCTCAAAAACTGTTAACATCCAGTGCCATTTTAGCTTTATTTGTATATATATGGGGTGGTTATTTTTGTATTTTCATTCGTTATTCTTTTTAATTTTATTCCGGTGTGTCTCCAGCTTATCTCTCAATTGTGAGTAAATATATAAGCTGAACCCAAAAAGTATTTATATTTTGTCTCTTATGTGTGTATTAATCATTTATTTGTTTTCAGGAGATCATCAATGAAAATATGTGTTACAGCAAAAGGTTCTGATCTGGATGCCTCTGTTGATCCTCATTTTGGCAGATGCAATAGCTTTCTGGTAGTAGACTCTGAGACCATGGACTTCCAGTCCATTGAAAATGATCAGGGTTCTGCATCAGGGGGAGCAGGTATCCAGGCAGCCCAGCAAGTTATCGGCAACGGAATCAACGTACTGATAACAGGTAGTGTAGGTCCGAACGCATTCTCATTGCTGGAATCCGAGAACATTGAGATGAAGATAGTCTCCGGCGGTTCTGTGAAAGAAGCAATAGAAGCTTACAAAGCAGGATCTCTGGAGGGTATCAGCGCTCCGAATTCCGCTGGGAAATCAGGAAAATAAAAACTAAAATTTGTTTTTTGTTATTTAATATCTATCAAATTATCAATTATCATTAAGAGGTGTGAATGATGAAATTATGTATACCTTCAATGGGACAGAACGGAATGGAAGACACTGTCGGTCAGCACTTTGGAAAAGTACCATACTACACATTGTATGACACTGAGACAAAGGAAGCCACAGTTATCTCAAACACAAGCGAGCACAACGGTGGCACAGGACTTCCGCCTGAGATCATGGCAAAGGAAAATGTTGACATAATGCTTTGTGGCGGACTTGGGAAAAAGGCTGTAGATATGTTCGAGCAGTATGGTATTGCTGTATTTATCGGCGCAACAGGCACTATTCAGGATGCTGTTGTTTCATGGGAATCCAGCAAACTTTCAAAGGCAACCCGTGACAACTCCTGTGCAGGCCACGGCCATGACCACGACCATGACCACGATGGTCACTGCCACTAATCCTGCTGTGGGTGCAAAGTAATGAAAATAGCTATCGCAAGCGGTAAAGGTGGTACTGGAAAAACCACAGTCGCTGTGAACTTTGCCCTTGCGATAGGCAATGCTCAGCTCTTTGACTGTGATGTCGAAGAGCCAAATTGCAATCTTTTTTTAGGTTTAGATCTAGAAAAACAGGAAGATGTCAATATTATCGTTCCTGAAATAGATGCTGATAAATGTAGTCTTTGCGGAAAATGTGCAGAATTCTGCCGCTACAACGCAATAGCAAAACTTCCACAGCGTGTCATGATATTTCCAAAGCTCTGCCATGGCTGTGGAGGATGCCAGATAGTCTGTCCTGAAAATGCGGTCTCAGAACTAAAAAGGCCGATAGGGATAATTGAAAAAGGAGTTGACTCCGGTTCAGGAATAACTCTTTTCCAGGGAACTCTTGGAATTGGTGAACCAATGGCCACTCCTGTTATCAGGCGGTTACAGGCACACATAGATGAAAATAAGGTTGCTGTCGTCGACTCTCCTCCGGGGACTGCATGTCCCGTAATAGCAACCGTCGCAGAAATGGATTACTGTGTGCTTGTAACCGAACCTACTCCATTCGGGCTTAACGACCTCATCCTTGCCGTAGAAGTTGTAAGGCAACTGGAAGTCCCGTTCGGTGTTATCATCAACCGGCATGGTTCCGGTGATGATCGTGTTGAGGAATATTGTCTCTCAGAGAACATTCCTGTCCTGATGAAGATCCCATTTGACAGGGAAATGGCAGTTCTCTATTCAGAAGGAATTCCATTTGTGCAGCGACTGCCGCAGTGGGAAGAAAAATTCAGGGCACTATATGACGAGATCATTTCCCTCTCATCAAAAAACAGATCACCACAATCAAGTTCCGGGGTGAGCAGTTAATGGTAAAACAGTCAATGGTAAAGCAGTTAACTGTTATCAGCGGAAAAGGCGGAACCGGCAAGACCACTTTTACTTCATCATTCGCCGCCCTTGCAGAAAATGCAGTTATTGCTGATTGTGATGTTGACGCTGCCGACATGCATCTGATATTGCAGCCCGAGGTATCAGAAACCCATGATTTCTACGGTCTGGATGTTGCCCGCATCGATAAGAAATTATGCACAGATTGCGGTATCTGCGCTTCTTCCTGCAGGTTTGATGCAATCGGTTCTGACAAAGTGGTTGATACATTTAAATGTGAAGGCTGCGGCGTGTGCGGACATGTCTGTCCTGAAGACGCTGTCAGTATGGTCGCAAAGAAAGCCGGTGAGTACTATTCATCCAATACGAGATTCGGTCCGCTAGTTCATGCAAAACTCGGTGTCGGTGAAGAAGCCAGCGGAAAACTAGTCTCTGATGTGCGCAGACGTGCCTCAGATATTGCAGAACAAAATGGAAAGAATTTGATAATCATTGATGGTCCTCCAGGGACCGGGTGTGCTGTCATAGCTGCTATAACAGGAACTGATCTGGTGCTTGTGGTCACAGAACCTACAAAATCCGGCGTACACGACCTTGAAAGAGTTGTGCAGGTGGCACAGCATTTCATGATACCTGTTGCGGTCTGTATCAACAAATGTGATATCAATGACAGACTTTCAGCTTCTGTTGTTGAATATTGCAAAAAGGAATCCATTCCTGTTCTTGGTATGCTTCCATACGACAATGTAGTTATCGAAGCCATGGTTGCCGGGAAATCTGTGGTTGAATATTCTGACGGGGAATTCTCAGAAGGTATCAGGTCAGTCTGGAATGAACTTGTGAATCTTCTCTTCCGGAAAGACAGGGAAGGTCTTATTAAAATTGTACAGTAAACAGGACTGATTTTCATCTCCACAAAAACGACCGACAAGCTAAAACTAAAGTAACCACCCGGCGAAGGCGGCACGTTCCAATCCTTACACAGAGAAATTGCATTCACGCCTGAGAATTCTACAGAAGGCGTGCAAAGAAAGTATTCCACTGCAACATGTCAATTATTTTGCATTTTTTTGTGGTAAAGCGCCGGCTTTGCCGGACCTTCGGGATCATTCAAGTTATTCGGGATCAGCGAAAAATCATAATGGTACGATTTCTACAAAGCCGTTAATCATAGACCTAAAACTACAAAACCAAATATCAAAACTAAATCCCCAAACCAAATAAAAAAAGAAAAGCATCCGGGAGCAAATAAATGCTCGCCGGTTTAAATCATTCAATTCTGTTATTTGTTTTACTCTTTCAATCTCCTGATGACAAATGCCAGTCCAAGCATTGAAACAAGTGTCATTGCTTCAAATCCTGGAATGCCTGAACTTTCTTCAGCAGTTTCCTCTTCTGCTTCTTCAGTTACCATTGTCGTTTCCTCTGTGGTCTCAGTCTCAACAACGTCTCCTACAATAGTCTCTGTGTCTGCTTTTGTGCTAACTTCATCTCCTGGTATTGCAATGGCAAATGGTGAGAATCCCGGGGTCAATGCGGTGAAGTAGACGTAATCGTCGTCCTCGTCCGTAACCTCGGTCTCAAGCTCATCCCACTGAGTGGTATATCTCATCAGTCTGACATTTGCAGCATCAATACCATTCTCACTAAGCCATGACTTCTCGACTGCAAAGGAGATCTGTGGATCAGAGATTGTGCTGGAGCTTGCCCATCCGGTCTTTCCTACCCAGATGTTCATGTATCTGTACACATCACCATTTGGTTTTGTGTCTGCAAATGTTGATTTGTCGTGCAGTATCTCAATTGTAACATCAGTATACCCTGCATTGACCAGAGGCATGAATGAAATTCCCTTAATTGGGTTCTCTGCATCAGGGAACTCATAAAGTGACTTCACATCTTTCTGCACATACACTTTCTTGACATCTTTCAGGGCGATATTCTCGTATTCTTCGCCGGTGGAACCTCCACCGCCGCCACCGCCTCCTCCGCCGCCGCCACTGGATGTGGTAGCAGTGCTGGAGCTGGATGCAGTCCCGTTGACAGATTTAGTGGTTGATACAGTGCCTCCTGGTATTGTAGATGTCACTGTGAGGGTGAATGTGTTGCTTGTAGAAGGACTATCAGCAGTTACAGTCCATGAACCTGAACTTGATGCTGCAGGTGCTATAGTTCCAAGGGTCGCCGGGTCGGTTCCGCTGCTGAGGCTCCATCCGGTTGGCATTGTCAGGTCAACCTTCACATTCGTAGCATCTGCGGCACCGGATGATGCACTGTTGGACACCACATAACTTATGACAACGTCATCTCCTGTGGTTACCGATGATACGTCAGTGCTGGCATCAATGGTCAGTACAGGTCTGTCCTTTACGGTAACAGCAGTGGATGAGATCTTAGCATTGCTGCTTCCATCGTCACCTGATGCTGATACTGTAAAAGGCGCTGAATTTGTACCGGTAGATGCTGCAGTTACGGTCCATGATACGGATTTAGTACCATCACTTGTGAACTGCACCTGTTTTGTTGAACTTGGTACTGTGAACTGTCCTGAGTTATCTGTAAGTGTCAGGTCCACGGTAAGTGTGCCGGACACACTTGCAGCAGTCACAGTTGAAGTAATAGTTATGCTTTCATCTTTCACAACACTACTATCATAACTGATAGTTCCTATGCTAAGGGAAGCAGTTGCTGAAGCAGTGGAAATAGTTCCCACTGCAATAAAAATGGCTAATAAAAGCAAAGCCATTCGTCTAATTAGCACTAATATTCACCTCCCATCTCATCTCCTTCCATTTCATCATACATGTACATTCTATCATAGTTCATTCTGTAGAAGTTTATCTTCAGTATCTCTTCTCCGCCGGATTCTTTATTCACGGTGACAAATGCGATGAACTCTCCGAAATCATAGTCCATATCTTCCATTTCATCAGGCTGTATCTGGAGGATACCTTCACCATCTACAAGGGTAGCATTGATCATTTCATCGCTCATGTCCCATGTGATCGGCAGATCTTCGGCTGTTCCTTCCTGGAATGTTCCTCCAAATGTCATCTTCAATGAATCAAGTTCGGCAGTACCTTCAATAGGCGTTCCGTCAAAGTCCTTTGCAGTTACAAATATTGTAATTGTGTCATTCACCTCAAGTTCAGTAGCAGGTGCGAAAGACTTCAGTATTGCAGTATCTGCACTGTCATTTATGCGAAGGGTAGGGAACGATAGAGGCCAGCTTTCCATATTGCCTGTACCTATTTCGTAAGCTGTTCTTTCAGACATGTTCACAGTAACAATGGTCTCTCCCATGAATTCTGGAATTGAGTCTCCATATCCCTGTTCGGTTGTGTACAGGTCATATACGGAATCCAGGTCCATGTAATTCTGCCAGTCTCTTAATGTTGTAAGATCAGCATCATCATCATAGACTGCCTCGGTAGGTATGTCGATTCCATTTGACAGGGCATCAATGAGTAATATGTGGTATCTGTCATCAGATGTTATTTCTCCGACACCTTCCGGTTCTTCACCTTCGTCAAAGATGTTTCCTGCAGAAGCAATATCTATTCCAATGTCTGCATCACTGAATGTGCCGGTATAGAATATCATGTCATCTGCAACCCATTCAGGTACCGGGTACACCTGTGTGACACTACCGTTGAACAGTATGAACTTTGCACCATACATGGATACGGATGCTGCATAGTAACCATTGAATTCATCGATACTTTCTCCTATGTGGTATGAGTTAGCATCGCTGAAGTCACTTGCATTCACAACAAGCACGCTGTCCTTTGTGTCCATGTAGTAGTCAGGCATCAGATCATACATGGTGCCTGATTCATCTTCGTAGCCAATGATGTAATAATCCTGGCTGTTGAAGTTCACCTTTGAAATAGCTGCGGAAGAATCACTTGTTTCTCCGTTTGAAGTGTCTCCATCTTTAATCGTATCCGCTGCTTCCATGGAAACGACTATCATTGGATACCTCAGGGAAATGGTCATATTGTCGTCTGTCACACTCGTGACTTCGAATTCCAATCCGCCCATGTTGTATGGCATTCCAACGTCAAAGTATTCTACTTCTGGTTCTGAATCTTCAGTATATCCGGGAATTGTCCATGGCCATTCCGCATATGTCATCTCCAGAGTTGCTATTCCGTCGGATGATTCTGTCATGGTGAAGTTCCAAAAGTCATCGTAGAGTAATGTGCTCTCGCTCAGGTTCAGAAGTATGGTAGTACCCGGGTCATCTACCTGAGTAACATTGTACTCGACATTGACTATTGCACCACTTGAATTGATATATGAGCCAGCACCAATATCTCCCGCTTCAAATGTCACTCCGCCATCTGTAGAATAGTTGAATGAGTGTGCGGTTATGTTGTAATACCAGTCATTGAAAGGCCAGTTAAGTTTCCAGACATCAGCTGGTCCACCATAGCCATCGCCGGATATTCCCTTCACAAAACTCATCTCATCTCCGTATGCAAGAAGCATATTGTTTCCTGGCAGTCCATCCTCCGCATTATCATCGCTCAGTTTAATGAGGTCGATATTTCCCGGAGTTCCTATTGAACCTGAAACAACAAAATTACGCAGATTAAAGCGTGTAAGTTCCCAGAACATTTCTTCATTTGCAACAGCATACTCACTTCCAATGGTGACATTGTAGTGAATCATCCATGAACCAACCGGTACGCTTGATGCGGATGAATCGATCTCAAGAAGTGCTAATCCTGCGGAGTTTGTGGTTGTGTTCACATTGTCCAGTTCATACACTACTTTGCTTTCATCTATCAGGTAGTCGATCTTTACTTCCTTGTTTGCAAGAGGTTCTCCTCCTGGTGTTGTCACAAGGAATGGTACCTTAATGACGGAGCCATTACGGAAAGTTCCAAGGCTCATTCCATTCCATCCTTCGCAATAAGTGCTGAACTGAAGGTTGTATGTTGATGCCTGGTACTTGTTGCTGAGCAGGTATATCGGGTCGCCACCGAACTGAATTGCTTCACCGGCACTTGCGTCGATATATCCTGCAGAGAAGTTGTATGAGTTACTTATCAACACTTTGTCATATATTCCTGATGTAGTTGAATCTGCCATCAGTATGAGGTAGTTGTCTTCGAAGTATTCTCCGTCCCCGTCCAGGTCGATATTCAGCCATTCTGCATCATTGAAATTGCTCATCAGGAATCTGCCTGACTTGCTCATAGCCATAATGCTCTGGTTTAGTAGAACACCATTTTTCAGTGTATTCTGTCCTTCCAGGGTAATAGTTCCGTCTGACTTGATATCTGTGATAGTCCAGTTCCTTCCGGTGTGGTCGATGAACGACGAACCTTCAGATGCATTGAATACCTGAGTTGTTGTATCGTCTGAAAGATCACCTATTATGTTGTAACTCTCTGTTACATTCTCATATTCGATGTATATCGTATCATGAGCGGTGTCGATAACCACCATGGTATAGTATGGTACTAGACTGTGGTTCCACAAATCATCACCCATTATTGCATAACTGCTTGTGATAGGTGATATGTCGTTTCCGCCAATGACCCTTCCGTCGACCTTTCCTGCACTTACGTTACCAATACTTCGCAAATAGTTCTGTTTTATGAGTATATCCTCAGTGGCATTAATGGATGCAACATTGGTGTAGTATTGAACTGCACTTACACTCACACTCATTGGATTGGTGACAGTAACACTGGCAAGCTTAAGCTGGAACCAGTAATCAGTGAAAACATCATCGTCTTCATCATCTGTGACACTTAGTCTCATCATGTAGGCGCCCTGTCCCCATCCGGTGGTGTTGATAGACACGTTTATCTCGTTAGGATTTGCGCCTGCTTCGGTAGTGGTGATCTCAGCCATCTGGCTCTTAGTCTTGTAGCTGGTGGTCCACATTCCTTCCTGCATCACTTTTTCTACGGTTACATTTGTGATATTATGGGCATTGCTTCCCCACATCTGGTCATCTGATGCTACTACTGTTATGTTGATGAAACTGTTAGTCGGGAATTCAGATCTGCCGTTTGTATCGACCCACGCGACAAATGGCGTGGAATGCACCCATGCACTTCCGACTTCCGTAGAGTTTCCATCGGTAGCTTCGAAAATGAATTCAAAGTTTCCTCCTCTGGAAAGACCGGGGTATTCGTAGTATCCGATACCATTGATGGTTCCAATTTCGATATTTGGTTCATCGTATGTTGTCGGTGGTGTCATCATGTCCCAGTCACCTCTGGAGATGATCTTTGTCAGGGTGATGCTCACTGTCTTCGGATCGAAACTACTGTCAAAGGCGTTCAGGGTAAAGTTAATTGGCTGATCGATGCCTGCTTCCCATGAAGATGAATACGGGTAGAATATGAAATTGCTGACCTCGAACCATCCGTTGCCGTAATCAACAATGCCTTCCTGTGTTGTCATTTTGATCCTTACGCCGTAATATCCTGATTTGAGGCTGTCGGATGCTGAAATACTTACAGTGGCATCTCCATTTGAATCTGTAGTAACAGAACTGGATGAATCAGTGATTGAGATAAGTTCTCCGGTCATTGTATATCTTACATTTTCAACTTCCAGTGAAGCAGATGACACGTTGTTTCCACTGATGTCCTGTACATGTACTGAAAGTTCGATGGTATCATCTGCGCCGAATATCTCATACATGTTAGAGTCTTCATCAAAGACCGGGTTTGCTTTGATCTTATACAGTTTCTCATCGAACCATGCATCGCCAATAACTGTTTTAGGTGTTCCGTCCACAGTGGCGTTTACCCAGAATCTGACATGGTGGAATCCAAGGTATGAATCTGTAACGTTGAACTTCAGGACTTTCTTCTCACCCATGTAAGGTACGTTGATGCTTGTTATTACCGGACCTTCCATGTAGTCGGTTACAACTTCGGCAGCGCTGTCACTCCACACTTCTATGAGTCCTGCATCATTGATGTCAGATGCGGGGATCTCTGATCCTGTGGATGGGTCAAACGCAGTGATCATTATTCTTGCTGTGGCGTTAGGGGCTACAGTAGGACTGAACCATCCCAGCTTGTTGACTGGTTCTCCGTGTACAAAAAGATCCTGCACGACAATACTTCTTCCTGCAGTGTTCCATTGTGTGATGTTCACCTGTACCATCACATCATAGATGCCTGTGTCAGAAGGTGCAGTGAAATTGATTACTGCAAACGTGTCTCCTATTGTCTGCTCAACTTCTTCCTGTATGTCAGAAGGTACAGACGCATAGTCAAAGAATTCACTTGAATTCATAAGCGACCATTCAGCGTTGAATGCGTCTCCGTTGGTATCCAGGATAGTAAGCCTGAACCTTTCGCTATCAAGGTCTGTGAGTTCCTCAAAATCAATTTCATCTCCATCGCTGAGGTTCGTTCCTGCTATTACCAGGAATCCCTCTTCACCTGGTGCAAAACCGTCACTTTCTCCGTCATTCTTTGAGATGACCTTAAGGAATATCTCGTATGCTTTTATGTTATAACTGGTATAGGCTTTCTGAGTCTGGCTGTTTGTTACAGCTTCATATTCTACATAATATGTGTCTATCTCTTCATTATCGGGTATTTCATATTCTTCAGAATATGCACCGGTCTCTTCGTCATATTCCAGCTCAATTTCGTTGAGATAGGAGGCATTGTTCTTACATCTGATCTCAGCAGTTACTGTCGCAGTGGAAATTGGTTCTCCGGTACTGAGGTTTGTGAGATAGACCACCGGTGCTATTGTTTCGCCACGGGCGAATGTGTGTTTTGGTATGTCCTCTGTTGAGAGCATGTCACCGAACATGTTCATTGTGTTTACAACGTATGATATGTGTCCGATATCATCTGCTACCAGGTGGTAAGTTCCTGCAGTGCTTGAAACATCCATTGTAGATGTATTAAGTCCCATGGAATCTGTCATGAGCTCCATGCTGGATATGGATGTACCGTCATCTTTCAGATTCTCAACTGTGATCGTACCTTCGATGGGTACTCCGCTGGCATTGAGTGCAAGAATTGTGACATTGGCACTTTCTCCGCCTGTGAAGCTTGGTGTGACTGTCTGTGCCAGTGTAATTCCATTTTCCATGTTGATGTTTACAAATTTATATCCGATCCCGTTTAGTTTGATCTTGGAGCCCTCTACAAGATTTCCTATGACATTCATGCCATTGCTGTCAGAACCGAGGTTCATATCAGGATCATCATCAACATAGGCGATTTCTTCATCAGATACCAGGAAGTAATATGTGGTACTTCCAAGAAGAGCCGTTCCTCCTGTCTTGCTCTGGTTAAGGGATCCATTTATCCCATGATCGGCAGACAATGGAACACTGATGATCTCGCCCTCAGTAAAGATCACTTCGATTGTTTGAGGTTCATCAATTCCTACGACTGTCATATAAAGATAAGGGGAGACAACACCAGTTTCTATGTCTACTGCAACAACTGTATAGTCGCCTGTAGTATCCGGTGCATTCATCGTAGTTGAGAAATCTCCGTCCGATGCCGTGATGGTCTTATTTGATGTCTGGTTCCCGGGGTCTGTGAATTCATATCCGGTAGGCCAGATTATTATTTTGACCTCTCCCGTATCATTACCATCTTCTATTTCGCCGGTAATACTCATTGAGTCTCCGGTTCCGTATGTTCTTCCATCTATACTGAACTTCTGGATAGATGTCGCTGATGCTATTGGGTTTATCAGCAGCATTATCGCAGCGAATAAAAATACGTGGATTGTTATCCTTTTGTATCTTTTTAAATATTGTTTGCTACAACTCATTCTTTTTCACATCCAACCCGTGATTAAAGAAGTTGGGTCTACTGTGAATATATTTCTTATTATATAAAAAAACAGCTATGATTATTTTTAGAAGCTTTTTTGGAATAGATATCGGATTGTGCTTTTATGGTTATGAAAAGTAACTTTGTGCAGAGGAATTGTAGGATTATGTATTATCATAATAAATCATGATGAATAATCGGTATCTTTTTATTCTATATTGACAAAGATTTATTCAGGTGAAAATATGGCCCACTCTGCAAACGGAACTATGGGCTCCTTTGCCCATGTAGTACAGTCTCTTCCAGATTATTCAGAGTTTATCATAGCTCTGTTGATTCTCATACTGCTATTGATATCAATGGACGAGATCATGGATTTTGTCTACATGATAAGGGAAATCTTCACTTACAAAAGCATGCCATTTAACTAGATCTCATTCATTTTTCGTATTTTCCTTTTTAAAGATATTAGCATTAATTGTTGATTTGCATTAATTGCGGATTTGTATTTATTGATATTTGGTATATATCCAAAAATAAGCACTATTTTTGACTCAAATTCAAAAAGCATATATATCTCCTGTTAATTATGGGATAGCATGCAGGAAATTACAGGTTTGGAGTTATCTCCCAAAAAAGTGGAGTATCTAAAATTCCTTCTTAAGAAGGGGGATCTGGTTAAGACCACGGATATTTCTACAGAGCTGAATGTTGATCCTTCTACTACTACAAAGACAATAAATGACCTTTCAGGATCAGGTTATGTGGATCATGTCCCTTATAGGGGCGTGCGTCTTACTGAGATGGGTAGGGAATTTGCAGAATTCTTTGTGAACAGGCACAATATTCTGAGTTTGATGCTAAGTCATTATGGTCTCTCTTCTGAGGATGCATGTGCTGAAGTATCTCGTTTTGAAGCATTCGTTTCAAAAGAGGCTATTGATATCATCTGCGGTGCGATGGGACATCCTACTATAAGCGTTTGTGGTAGGATAAAACACTCTTCATGTAATTTGCATTAATTCTCCTGTTTTAGTTCTTTATTGTACTATACAGGTTGGTTTATCTGCAAAATATTTGGTACTAATACAAACATATTGGATAGAATACAAAGATTGTAGTTTATTTACATTTATAGGTGGTGTATTGAAATGAAAATTATGAAAATGCTCTTAGCTGCATTTGTTTTAATTGGTGTCGTTCTGACAGCCGGGTGCGTAGATGAACAAAGTACTTCTGATGCTAATTCTGGAAATGTTGTTGTAGGTATCAGCATTCTTCCCCAGCAGGAGTTTGTTGAAAAGATCGCAGGTGACAGCGTAGAAGTCGTGGTCATGGTTCCTCCCGGTGCAGATCCTCACTCTTATGAGCCAACACCCAGTCAGCTTACAGCTCTCAGTAAAGCAAAAATGTATGCAATGGTTGGTTCCGGTATCACAGTTGAAGAGAACATGATGGGCAAGCTTGCAGACTTGAACCCTGATATGCTTATTGTTGATTGTTCTGAAGGCATTACTCTTCTTGAAATGGAAGCTCATGAGCATGAAGGTGAGGAAGAGGCTGACGGGGCTGAAGAAGAGCATGACAATGCCGGTACTGATCCTCACATATGGACCTCTCCTGACAATGTGGAAGTAATGGTGGAAAACATTTACCAGGGACTTGTGGAGATTGATCCTGATAATCAGGAAATCTATCTTGCAAACAAAAATGCATACCTCGCAGAGCTCAATACACTCGATGAGCAGATCCAGAACACGCTGGAAGGTAAGGAAGGTAGCAGTTTTATGGTCTATCATCCTGCATGGGGTTATTTTGCCAATCATTATGGATTGACAGAGGTATCCGTAGAGATAGAAGGCAAAGAGCCAAGTGTAAAGGATATGCAGTCTGTAATTGATCTGGCAAACGAGAAAGGTATCAAAGTCATTTTCGTGCAGTCAGGTTTTAGTACAGTAAGTGCTGAAGCTATAGCAAATGAGATTGGCGGAGAAGTTGTTGCAGTCGATCCGCTGGCAAAGGATTATATAGATAACCTTGCAAAAGTAGCAGAAGCGTTTGAAAAAGGACTGGCTTAAATGGAAAATGTGATCGATCTTAAGGATGTATGGGTAAATTATGATGGTGTTAAGGTTCTTGAGTCAGTGAACCTGACAGTAAAGGACAGAGATTTCCTGGCTATCATCGGCCCAAACGGTGGAGGCAAAAGCACTCTGCTAAAAGTCATTCTTGGATTGATCAAACCTGATAAAGGTTCTGTAACTCTATTGGGTGGCAGGCCCACAAAAACCAGAAAGGATGTGGGTTATGTCCCTCAATATCATTCTTCCAATCTTGATTTTCCCATTACGGTCTGGGATGTTGTTCTCATGGGTCGTCTGAGCCACAAACGCCCTTTACAGCGATATAATGAAGATGACCGCAATGCAGCTCTTGAAGCTCTTAAAAAAGTAGGCATGCTTGATTTTAAGGACAGGCAAATAGGCGAGCTTTCTGGTGGACAGAAACAGAGGGTTTTCATTGCCCGCTCCCTTGTTACGAAACCGAAACTGTTAATACTGGATGAGCCGTCCACTGGTATAGATTCCAGAATGCAAAAGGAGTTCTATGAGCTTCTCAATAAGCTAAAATCAGAGATTGCTATTGTAATGGTGACTCACGATATCAGCGCAGTCTCAATCTATGTCGATAAGATAGGCTGTTTGAACAGGAAGTTCCATTATCACGATGATAAAGAAATCAGTCCGCATGATCTGGAAGTATCATACCAGTGTCCTGTAGAATTAATCGCACATGGTGTGCCACACAGGGTACTGAAAGAGCACTGAGGTGAAAACGATATGCTTGAAATACTCCAGTATGACTTCATGAGGAATGCAATTCTGGCCGCTATTCTTGCCAGTATTGCTTGTGGCATTATCGGTGTCTATGTTGTTGTGAAAAAAATCGTATTTATTAGCGGTGGCATCACACATGCATCATTTGGTGGTATTGGTATCGGATATTTCCTCGGTATCAATCCATTGTTTGGCTTGATACCTTTCAGTTTGCTTTCTGCAATAGTGATGGGTCTTGTGAGCAAACGTACAAAAGTGGCTGAGGACACAGCAATAGGAATTTTGTGGTCTCTTGGAATGGCTATAGGAATTATTCTTATTTACTGGACACCTGGCTATGCTCCTGATCTTATGACGTATCTGTTTGGTAATATCCTTACGGTTCCTATGTCCGATATATATCTCATGCTGGGACTTGATGTTGTAATTATATTCATGGTCTATGCTTATTACAAACATTTCATGGCACTTTGTTTTGATGAGGAATTCACAAAGGTGTCAGGACTGTCCGCAGAGAAACTTTACCTGCTTCTTCTTTGCCTTATAGCACTTACAGTAGTACTTCTGATCAAGGTAGTTGGTATCATTCTGATCATTGCACTTCTGACAATGCCGGCATCACTTAGCAGACACTATACTAATAATCTTGGAAAAATGATGTACCTTTCAATCATTTTCGGGATACTTTTCAGTCTGGCAGGACTCTATCTGTCATATCTTTTCGATGCACCTTCCGGCGCAACGATAATTCTGGCAATGTCTACAGTATATATACTTCATTTCCTGTATGACGGCCTTAAGCCAAAAATAGCATCACAAAAATGATTATTGCGAAATGATCTCTTTTATCTTTTCAAGAACAAGAATGGCATCTTCTCTTTTGATGTCACGTTCATTCTCTCTGCAGAACTGAAGGAGGCTTTCAGCCTTTTCTTTTGATATTATTCCTTCTTTTTCTGCTGTTCTTGAGATTCCAAAATAGCTTCTTTCTGTGTAATGGGTCTTTTTTGCAAGTTGAGTTATAAGCCTGCACTCTTCATCGTCAATGATGTCTGCTGAACTTGCGGCTTTCAATGTTTCCCTGATATTGACCATCGGGCTTGATACTGCTTCAAATGTGTCCGGGTTTGTGGCAACAGCAACCTCGTCATCATCCTCGATAACTCCGTCCCTGTACCACTCGTAAATTGTCCCCACGCCTTCCATTCCATGAATGTCAAGCTCTGATGCCCGCAGGGCTCCCATACTGCAGCCACCTATGACGGTAACTCCTTCTCTCATTACGTTTATTATCTCTTTGTGGGCTGCGGCTGCCCTGCTAAAGAAGATGCCGTCTATTATACCTATAATTTTGTATCCTTCACTGGCAGCTTTACCAATGTCTCCTCTGGATATCGGTGGCCAGTATGTAACATCAAGTATTTTTGATGCATCTTCATGGCTGATACTTGAACCTGCAAATACAAGGACTTCTGATCTGTTATTCATCTTCCTCGTCCTTTCCTCCAGGGTCTGTCCTGTGGTGCCATTTTCTTTCTGGAACTGGACTTTGCTCTTTTTCCAACACGTTCCCTGTCAAGGGTATACATCTCAAAAGTTGGAATGACCACTCTTACAACCGGAACAGCAACACTTTCACGTGAGAGGTCTACGACAACTGCTGAATCAGTCACTTTCTTTAGCTGTTCGATGATCACATCAATGCTTTCAGCAGGTGAGGTTCTTGACATGTCTTTCAGTTCGGACGTGGATGTCTTTTCCCCGTCCTCGTACCAGTATATGTTCATACGTTTTATCCTGTCGTATCCTATTTCCCTGACAAACTTTTCACGTTCGGTGTCCTCACGTGCGCCGTGAATCTGCACAACTCTTGACTGTGCAGCTTCTGTCAATGCTCTTCTTACTGCAATTACAGGATTAAGGTGTGCACCTGCTCCCATTACAAGAAGTGCGGCATCTTTGAGTCTTATATCATCTGTAGTTGCAACAACCGTTGTGATTTCGGTGTCATGTGGTAAAGCCCAGAGTTTGACATCAACTTCATTGTCTGTGAACTTGCGGAGAATCTCATAGTTTTCTCCGTCTTCTTCTGTCAGGATAATTTCTTTTCCCGGGTTTCTGTTAAATTCTGCAATGCTGAGTGCATCTCTTTCAATAACTTCAAGCAATCCGTGGAATATTGCTTCTTCAACGGTATTACCTGCAGCAAGTCCATTGGTGTTGCTTCTGAATAGCTTCAACGTTCTTCCAGGTGCTTCGTAAGGATGATATACTGAATTACCAGGAACAAAGGTCTCTTCATTTTTCAAAAGATCCCATCCCTGTACCCATTCAATTAATGCTTTTGGATTGTAGTTTTCAGATATGAGCAGAGTTGGCGGGTTTACTGCATTATTTTCTTTGGTGATATTATCGTAACTATCTACCAGGTGAATTGATTTTATTTCATCCTTCACATTTTCATTAATGCCACTTTTCTCAGCAAGGCAGCGCTCAAAACCTTCCATCATGGATGATATCCTTGCCTGTGTCTCCGTGTTTCCTTTGCCGGAATAAACGGAGATAGCACCTTCTGCTGCACTTGGTCTTATTGCGGAAAAAACAGGTATGCCAAGTCTGTCCAGATCAGTAATGCTGGCTATTCTGGTTACACCTATGCTTTTGAGCTTATCTTTTGTTTTCTCAAGTGTGCTGTTTTCGTCAAGCACACGCTGGGTGCCTTCCATGAAGTGAACTGATCTGTCGATGTTTATCTCTGGCATGATTATCGAGAGTCTCTGCATGTATTATATCTTTTACGACAAGATGATGTTATTCCGGGCAGAATGCCTGTATTCTGACAGTGTGCTAAAATTCCCAGTGTGCAATTAATATATTTCACCAGTGTGGTGTTGGTAATTTTTGTCGTTCGGTGATTGTAATTATAGAATATTTATTCCAAAATCCAAAAACGATATATTTATATAACATGCGCAACAACAAAACTATTTAACACGCGAAATGTGTATAAATATAGTTGGGAAGTGTATATAAATTTGCTATATGCCGTAGTTCCAACCAAACATAACTTAAATGAGAGACAGGAGGTAAAATATGAGAGACACGAAAAAATATAGAAAGGCTGATATCTCCAGAGACTGCCATGCAGTAGTGGATGGAATATCAAAAGACAAACTCACCGCTGAGGAAATGGAGCTTTATCGCTTCATGGTAGGCGGTGTGCAGGCGAAATAGCCTGCAAAACTATTTTTATTTTCTCTGCATAGTGCTTGCTATGTATGATGTTCTCAGTGTCAGGGAAGATTTTCCCGTATTGAAAGAAGTTATCTATCTTGACAACGCAGCCACTACTCAGACTCCGGTCCAGGCTGTATATGCAATGCAGGAATTTTTTTTCAAATATGCGGCAAATCATGGCCGTGGAGCCCACAGACTTGCAAGAGAAACTACTAATCACTATGAGGATGCAAGAGAATCAGTGGCATCTTTCCTGAATATTGATGCTGACAAAACTATCTTCACAAAGAATGCTACAGAAAGCATCAATATCGTTTCCCTGGGATTCCAATGGAAAAAAGGAGATCATGTTATTGTAACACTTGTAGAGCATCATTCCAACCTGCTTCCATGGATGCGCCTGAGGGATATAGGTGTTGAAGTAACGGTTGTTGATGCTGACATTACAGGTGTTGTTGACCCTGAAGCCATTCGAAGCGCTATAAAAGATAATACCAGGCTCATAGCTGTGAATCATGTTTCAAACGTATTCGGTTCTATACAGGACGTTGAAAAGATAACCAGAATTGCAAAGCAGGCAGGTGTAAAGATACTTGTGGACGGTTCACAGTCCGCAGGAAATCTGTCTATTAATATGAGATCTCTGGATCCTGATTTCTTTGTCTGTCCGGGGCATAAGGGCTTGCTTGGTCCTCAGGGAACTGGTGTTCTGTACATAAAAGAGCCGGATGTTATCGAACCATTATTCCTTGGTGGCGGAATGGTTAGCTCTGTAACAAAGGAAACCTTCAAGATGGAACCAAGTCCTGCAAAGTTTGAGGCGGGGACTCCTAATATTTCCGGGGTTATAGGTCTTGGGCGAGCAGTGGAATATGTTGCAGAACTGGGTGTAGATTCCATTCAGAAACATGAGCTTGAGCTTGCCAGAGAGGCAGCTTCACGTCTTGCTGATATTGAAGGTGTCGAGGTCTATGGTCCGGAAAAAAGAGCTGGGGTTGTACCATTCAATGTTATTGGTATGAATGCGCACGATGTTGCAATGATACTTGACCAGACCAAAGGAATATGTGTCAGGAGCGGTTACCACTGTGCAATGCCGGGAGTTTCCAGCCTTGGTGTCAATGGTACTGTGAGGGCATCTTTTGGATTGTACAATACGGAAGATGAGCTTGAATCTCTTGTAAAAACCGTTTCGGACATAACTGCACTTGTATAATTTAATACGATGTCCTAAAAAGCTGTACTACTATGGTCTAATTCCTTGCTGTATTTGATTTACGGCAGGAAAAAAGCAAAAAGTTATTATGCGCAAATAATTATATTAGTCTTGAAAGTAGTATTCTGAAACACATACTATTATCTTATTATGATATACGGCAGTTAACTATGGACATAATGATGGACAATTAGTAACGGCAACTAATAATGGTTATGAGTAATGAGGACTAATTATCTGGCAGAGGGGAGTTCAATTGAGCAAAGACATGCTTTTGTGGGATGAAACAATTTTCAGCAACGGTGAGGTACTTGAATTTGATTACCTGCCGGAGTATTTTGAACACAGGGATTCCCAGATGCAGGCGCTTCGTTTTAGCCTGAAACCTGCTCTTAGGGGTATGCGTCCGGTTAATTGTCTTGTAAAAGGTCCTCCTGGCACTGGAAAAACCACTGCTGTGATGAAGATTTTCAATGAGGTAAAAGAGTATACTGATAATGTTGCTTTTGTGAAGGTAAACTGTCAGATGGATTCTACTAGATTTGCTGTAGTTTCCAGAATTTATGAACAATTGGTTCACATCACTCCACCATCATCTGGAATTTCCTTTCGCAGACTTTTCGAGAAAGTGATTAAGTATCTGCTTGATTCAAACAAGACTCTTGTTGTAGCTCTGGATGATATCAATTATCTTTTTCCTGAAGGACATGCAGATGAGGTCATGTACTCACTTTTAAGAGCGCATGAACAATATCCCGGGGCAAGGATTTCTGTAATCGCCATAATCAGTGATGTTGGTATTCCTTACAGTTTTGATCCGCGTGTAGGCTCGGTATTTCTCCCAGAGGAAATTGCATTTCCAAGATATGAGATGTCCGAGATTGCTGATATTATAGCCAACCGTGTGAAACATGCTTTTTTTAAGGATGTTGTGTCCGATGCGGCTCTTGATAAGGTTGTCACTTATGTGGACAGGACGGGAGACTTAAGGATCGGTATCGATCTTCTGAAACGTTCAGGTCTTAATGCGGAGCGAAGGGCAAGCCGCACGGTTTCTGTTGAAGATGTTGACAAAGCCTATGAAGCTTCAAGGCTCCTGCACCTGTGTCGCAATATCAAGTCACTCTCGGATCATGAGAAGACATTACTTGGTTTAATTGCAAAGGATAGCAGTCTTGCAACCGGCGAGCTTTACAAATCATTCCATGAGATCACAGGTCTTGGTTACACCCGTTTCTATGAGATCATCGAGAAGATGCATGTCTCAAAGCTTATTGATGCAGATTTTTCAGGCAAGGGCATGCGTGGAAGAACCAGGTATGTAGCACCTGCTTATGATTCACAAGATATACTCAAATGTCTTGAGTGATTTTATGGATATTTTAGTTTTAAGCCATGCTGAGTTCAAGTTTATGTTTAATCTTTTCCCAGTCCGGCATGAATGAATCAAGCATTTTGTAGTACTCAGAACTATGGTCATGATGCTTTAAATGACAGAGTTCATGGATTATCACATAATCAATGCATTCTTTAGGAGCTTTGATAAGTTCTGTATTTAGTGTTATGGTGCCTTTTTCTGACAGGCTTCCCCATCTTTTTTGCATCGTTTTTACAGAAATAGAAGGTTTACTGAAGCCCATGGAATTAAACTTTGGCCAGCATCTCTCAAAACTTTTAGAGAACTGGACCTTTGCCTTATCCAGATACCATTTTTTCATGAGTTTTTTTACGATTTCCGGTTTTGGTTCATCGTGGCAGATAACCTGAAAAATCCCTCGGGACAGTTTTACGCTATTTTCCTGTCCCTTAGTGACTTTTAAACGGTATTGTTTTCCAAGATACAGATGTGTCTCCCCACTAATGTAAACTCTCTCTGGTGTTTTTGGAATGAATTGCCGGAAATAATCAAGCTGTTTTAATATCCACCTTGCTCTTTTATGTATCTTTTTTTCGATCAGTGTTATTTCAGAATCAAGAGGCGCTTTTACAATTATTGTATTGTCAGGATGAACTGCGATTTCCAGTGTTTTTCTTCTGGCGTAAAAGAGCTGGTATTCAATGGTTTTTTTACCATATGTTAATGACCGCTTTTCGTAATTTGCCACGGTCATTTGTAACTCCTGTGTTCTGCAACCTGCATGACCTTGTCTATGATTCCGTCCATCTGTTCAGTTGACAGGTCGATATCTTTTCCATTTTTCAATTCATCGTACAGATAGTCATCAATTTCATTGACGGTTTGGTTTTTAGCATCTTCATCGTCCCAGAAATTGACTTTGTTGTGTTTCTGAATGATTCCATGGATAGCTATGGAAGTATCTGCGATAATGGGATCTAATTCATTTTCGTCCAGTTCATTCTTTTTTATAAAGGGCTTGATAACTCCGTAATAAGCTATAGCGTCTTCATTATCAATTAGTTGATCTGGTACTTTATCATGTACTTTTCCAACTATTTTGTTTCTGATATCTGTGACTTTAATCAAATAGTCAAGATCTGAGATCCTCTTTGCTCTGAAATCTTCAATGACCTGTTGTATGAGCTTTGAGAATTTTTCGTAGAAGGCAGGGTCAGTGTCCATTTTCTCAATGATAACTTTCCGGGTGGCATGTGCGATCGTATCGGCTCGGGAGGCAGTGGTCTTTTTCGTAACATAGATGCCATGTTCTTCCTTTACCTGATCGAACATCTCATTATCGAAAATATTGACGGGTTTGTTGAGCTGTATTACTTCATCTGCCTGTATGTGTGTATCCAGAAGCTTCTTAATTTTTGGTTCGTAATCTCTGTAATCAATTGCTTCTGCATATCGCAGTTTAACTGACTTTTTCAGAGATTGGAATTTATGGAGGTCGGCTTTGTATCTTGATAATATATCCTCGTCTGTTTCTGATAAAAAGCGGTCTGAAGAAAGAGCAATTGAGAGATTTCTGGAATATTCGGAAAGACGGGCATAGAACTCGTCTCTGATTTCTTCGTCTGCCAGTAAAAGTTCGTATTCTTCTTCATCATAGGCGTGTTTTACTGTTTTGAAGAGATCCCAGAGGTTTGAGTATCTTTCCGGTAGTTTTTCAATTTCCCTGTTTATCGAACTGAGTGTACCTGCAAGATCAGATTCATCGAAGCCTTCAAATGCGCTGTACATTGTCAGGGCTTTGTCCAGTTCTCCGAGAATGCTTGCGTAATCAATGATGAATCCGAACTCTTTGTCTTCATGAATACGATTTACTCTTGCAATAGCCTGGAGAAGGGTGTGTTCCCGTAAAACTCTGCACAGATACAGGACGGTATTTTTAGGAGCGTCAAATCCGGTGAGCAGTTTGCTTACTACTATCAGTATTTCGGGGTCGTTTCCATGTTTGAACTGGTTGATGATCTGTTTTGTGTATTCGTCTTCATTGCCATAGCGTTTCATCATTTTTTGCCAGAATTTGACAACATCGTCGGTTGCTTCATCATCTGTCTCATCGAAACTTTCACGCATGTCCGGTGGGGAAATAACAACTTCTGATGATACGGTGCCAATTTCGCTTAAGTATTCATGATATTTCAGGGCAGCAGGTTTACTTGGAGCTACAAGCTGAGCCTTGAATCCAGTTCCCTGCCAGTTCTCACGGTAATGCTCACTGATGTCGAATGCTCGCATGTAGATGACCTGCCCGGCTTTGTTGAGCATTTCGGCTCTGGCATATTTGCGTTTGAGGTCTGCTTTCTGATCGTCGGTGAGTCCCTGGGTATGGCGCTCGAACCAGAGGTCAACAGCTACCTGGTTCTGGGTCATTTCCACATGTCTGCCTTCATAGAGAAGTGGAACAACTGCACCGTCCTCGACTGCCTGTGTTATGGAATAATGAGGTTCTAGAAGTCCTCCGAATTTGGTGAAGCTGTTCTTTTCCTTTTTCATCAGGGGAGTTCCGGTGAATCCAAGATAGCATGCATTGGGGAATATCTGTCTCATGCGTGCAGAGAATGAACCGAATTGTGTTCGGTGGCTCTCGTCGACAAGAACGAAAATGTCTGGGGATTCATCCTGGTATTTTTCTGCGGCATAGGCTTTGTCGAATTTATGAATTAACGTGGTTATGATGCCTGATTCTTTGTTGCTGATAAGTTCCAGAAGATTTCGTCCGGAGCTGGCGCGGTTTGCTTCAAGTCCACAGGCTGCAAATGTGTTTCCAAGCTGCTTATCAAGGTCGTCCCTGTCTGTGACCAGGACTATACGGGGGTTAAATATTTCAGGATCAAGGGCAAGGTTTCTTGCCAGCATTACCATTGTCAGTGATTTGCCTGATCCCTGTGTGTGCCAGATTATTCCTCCTCTGCGGGCTCCGTCTTCTTTGAATTGTTTTATGCGTCTGAGGGTTGATCTAATGACAAAATACTGCTGGTATCTGGCTATTTTCTTGATGCCGGCATCAAACACGGTAAACTTCCATGCGAGTTCCAGCAACCTTTCAGGACGGCATAGTGAATATATCGTTCTGTCCTGTTCGGTAACAAGACGCTCTTTTTCCAGTGTTTCGGGCTCAATGTTAAATGTGGCTGCAATTTTTGAAATTATGTCTTTTTCCAGAGACTTGTTGACCAGTTCATGAAGTTTTTCAAATTCAGGATTGCCTGCTTCTGTTTGTTTTTCTTTCCAGATACTCCAGAACTTTGTGGCGCTTCCTGTTGTTGCATATTTTGCATCGTTCTTGTTTGTGGCAAGTAAGAGTTGAGTGTAAGTGAAGAGTTTTGGAATGTGGTCGTCGTTCTGGTTCCTGATGGACTGTGATACTGCTTGGGCAACGTCTATTTGCGGTGCTTTGCATTCAATTACAGAAAAAGGAATTCCGTTGACGAATAACACAATATCCGGTCGGACAGTTTCGGTGCTTCTGGAGCGCTGGACACTGTACTCAACAGTTACATGGAAGCTGTTCCTTTCAGGATTTCGCCAGTCGATGTAGTTCAGGTTAAAGCTCCTGGAGTTGCCTTCGATGGTTTGCTCCATTGCTGTTCCAAGGGTCAGGAGATCATATACGGATTCGTTGGTTTTCAGCAGTCCGTCGTACCTTATGTTCTTGAGTTTCTCGATGGCAGACTGTATGTTCTCTTCACTGAACAGGTACTCGTTTCCCCTGTACTGTATCCGGTTTATTTTCTTTAGCTGGCTGCGAAGGATGTTCTCAAGGAGCACATTGGACGTGCGGTTCTGCCTTTCCTTCAGCGCCTCGCAGGGAGTCAGGTATTCATAACTCATGTTAATGAGAAGTTGTACTGCCGGAATTTGTGACAGGATCTTTTCGTTTGTCTCGAATGTGTCCATGATGTTTCCTCCTTATTCTTTGTCTGTGTCTTCGAAATGTTCCGACCAGAGGCACGAGATCTCATCGCCGTGTCCCCATCCGATATATCTGGTATCCTGCATGATCTGGTGCAGGCTTTCCTTCAGGTCAGATATGTCGTTTCCCTGTTTTTGTGCAGCAACGACCCATTTTGCAGCATTTCCATAGATATCTTCCATGGAACAGTAATAGTCTTCGTCAATATCCCCGAACATGTCGGTGATTTTTTCTCCTTCCACTGCCGCATAAACATGGATGTCTGCAATGACCATTGCATCATCGGTAGCCTTTTCAACATACCGGAGAATGCGCGCTGCCTCTTCAAGATCCCAGTATTTCGATTTTCTCATATCATAACTCAGAGCCCGGGATATTTGTTCCTTATATTTTTTAACATCAATACCTCGTTTCCCTGCAAGGATCGATCTGACAAGGAGTTCATTGTCATCAGACGCTTCTATCATTTTCCTGACAAGAGTGAGAAGTTCTGCCTTTTCCAGTGACTCCAGCTTTTTAGTCCTCATAATCATGCCTCACAATACTGTTTTATGATTTCCTTATTCTTCGTCTGTTTCTCCAAAATACTTCGTCCAGAGGTATGCTAGTTCATCACCGTATCCCCAACCTATATACCTGGCATCCAGTCTGATCTGGTAAAGCTCATCCTTCAGATGAGAAATATCATGGCCCTGCTTTTCTGCAATGACAACCCAGTTTATGGTGTCTTCATAGAACTTTGCCATCGAAAGATATTCACGTTCTTCAAGGTCTCCAATTTCTTCGACAATTTTCTTTGCTTCCTTCACCGTATGCATGTGAACATCAGTCAGGATCATTGCATCATCGGTAGCCTTTACAAGATATCGGAGGATTCGTTTTGCTTCTTTAATATCCCATAAGTTTGTCCCTCTTATATTGAAGCTCAGGGCCCGGGATATTTTATTTTTATACTTCTCAACTTCAATATCTTCGCTATCTGCAAGTACTGACCTGACAAAGAGTTTATTATCATCAGACAGTTCCATCATTTTTTTGACTAGAGTGGTTAGTTCTGCCTTTTCCAGTGAGTTCAGTCTTCTCCTTGCCATTGTCATACCTCTGAATATTGTTGGTTACCTCTCCCTTCATTCGCAGTGTGCATTAAATTCGGCACTCACTGAGTGCCACTTCTCTGGGACACTTTGGAGTTTCGTGTTTTTCCTCGTAGGATTTCACTACATCAGACATAACCCGCCACTCGCCTGTAAGCATCTTCTGCATCAGGACGCGTTTCTGGGTTTTATATTTTTCAAGTGTAGAGCGAATAAGTTCAATTTCGTTTCCTGCTAAATTAAGAATCTCTGCAACCTCATTTTGGGTTTCGATTGTAGGATATGGAATTTTCATTGCGAAATAATCCGACTTTGAAAGATTAAGAAGCCCATGGCTTCTTGCGCCTTCCTGACAAATTCCCCTAAGTTTCCGATTGAGGATACCTGATTCAAAGAGGTAAACATAAAAGTCGGAGTTCATCTCTTGACCAGAAATAGGTCTCATTGAGATATACAGAGTTGAAAGAACTCCTTGGTCACTTTCATCAAGCCGTTTAATAACTCCATAGGGATACCCATTTGATGAGCTCCGATTATATGCAAAATCACCTTTTTTTAGGAGATAATATCCCGAAACATCTTTAGCAGATACGCTTTTCTTGTAGTATTTTAATTGACTTACCAAACCGTGTTCGGCAGAAGTGGTAAGTACATTCGTTTCAGCAACGGCATTTTTTTGTGTCATTGACTCAAAAAGCTTATTTAATCTGACTTCCTTCCATTTTCGTTCATGGCAGGGTTTGAAAATAAGATAATCTAACAACCACTTAAACTGCTTCTCCTTCGCCCGAATCAGCCTTTCAGTTTTCTCGATGGCCTCATCCCATGTGGAGAGTAAGTCGGCAATGGCTTTTTGTTCGGGGAGTGGGGGAAGAATAACAGGAAATGCTTTAAGTTGCGTTGAATTTATGCTGGCAAGATTTGTACTTTGTTTTGAACAACTAATGAAGTATTTTTTTCCATAAGTGCTTCCTGTTTGTGCTGAAAGAAACTCAGAAATTATGTGTTTTTTATTAGGTCTAACTACGAAAATATGGTTTTGATGGACACAGTCTTTAATTTGTTCATACCACACAGCACCTCTACCTAATTTGTCAAAATCTCCTCCTTCTGTTAGCAATACATCTCCACTGACAAGTCTATAACGTTTTACTTTTTCATGTGGAATCCTAATAGTTTTAATTTCATTAAGATCAAAAAATCCATCCTGCACATTGGCAACACGTAGATATGGGAGCTCTATCGAGTTTTCGATAGTATTTTGATTTTTTGCGATACCTGTCTGAATGATTGATATATTGCTCAAACGTTCTTTTCCCCATCCATCAGGCAACTTCATTCTCCACTCCCCTGCCTCTCCGGCAGTTCGCTACCTTTGATCATCTTCGTTTCTGCTGACTTGACACGGCGTTCCAGTTTTTTCAAATCTTCTTCAGGGGTTGGTAGATTTTCGGGCATGGTTCCGCCGAGTTCTTCAATAGTCTGGCGAACTTTTTTACCCACTTCAAAATGAGTATCGTTGGCTTTTGTTTTGCCTTGTATCTTTTCTCTTCGCAGTTTTTCTTCTGTCTGTGTTGCACGGAACAGATTTGCTGCAAGCTCAGTGCTGCCCATATTGTCGAGAATCTGCTGATTCCTTTTCAGTCCTTTTAGCCGGTGAATATCTTTAGCTCCCAGTCCTCCATAAAGACCTTTATATCCGTGGTTTTGAAATATTGCGAAATCAAGAGTAGATTTTACTCCGGCTTGCTGAGCAGTTTCAACAAGTTGCTTATTATGTTCACGCATCTCGTTGCGCAGGAACAAACGTTTCTCTTCTTCTTTCAGACGCTGAAATTCCTTATCATCTGCAAGTTCCTGTCTGCGTGTCTGTATCGCAAAATATGTTTGTCCCGTTGCAATGATTTGTTTTGAAGGGTCCCCATTTTGAACTATGAGGTAGCAGGCATAGCGGGAAAGCCGGATATCTTCAATTTTTCTCTTAGCTCCTGAGCCGATCTTGACCATATCGAGGAACTCCTCGAAATGGTCGGAAATCTCATAACCACTATTTTGGCATGCTTCTTTTGCTTTTTCTACAACTGGTAAAAAATGCCTGTACTCAGAATAATTCAGGATTTTTGATAGTTTTCGTGCAGTCCAGAACTCTCTTCCATCAGAATCAATGTTCTTTATACTATCAAATGTCCCATAGTGCTCACTTTCAATATCTTTCTCGTTCATGTTTGTCCCTCTCCTCGGACCATTTTCGTGACATCACGAAAATGGTTTGTGATTCAAATTTCCTTCCCGCTTCATAATACTGCAACCCACATCGTTATGCATTGTTCTGTAATGGCACAGGTGAATAGCGCCATCCATCGCGTTCTGAACTTGAGGTCACAATTTGTGATCTCAAAACCTCGTACTCTTCTTCTGTTAACTGGAATATAATATCGAAGGGACTGCTTCCTGAGCCAGTCGCAATTTGCGACCAGTTCCGGTTATGTCCATATCGAGGAGTTCCTCGAAATGGTCGGGAAATATTTCATTTACTCTCAAACCATTTTGCTGACGCCAGCAAAATGGTTCTACTAAATTGTTGGCTTGCTGTGAGCCATTAGACTGTGCAACGGCTAATCTGGAGGATTTGCTTCTCCGGGAGATTATCGTTGGAAAATGCGACCAGTTTAATTGTCGTGCCAGTGGGACGATAATCTGATTCTGACTCATGATTCCAACTCCAGCTTTCCTGATTTTGTTTGAGGTAATTTCATTATATTCTCTGTGCCTGTTATTACTCAGACTTTGGATTCTTGTGCAGATCTTTGATCATTCTGTCAAAATCAGATTCAAACATCCGATCCTGCACAATTCGGTATTTTTGGAACTCGCTTTCAGCATATTCTTTAGCAGCATCGGCAGTAATTTTTCCACTGTCATGAAGAACAGCCCGATCATCAAACTCAAGGAACTTATCCAGACGTTTAGCCCAATCTTCCATTGTCATAGGTATTCTTCTTCTTGCCCTTTCCTCCGCCAGATCCAGATAGGCGTTAACGATACGTCCTAATGATTCCAGTTCACCTTTTGCAAGATAATTTTTAGCAACTGAAACATCACCCTTCAAGATCTTACCATCTGGTGCATTTTCCCAGGTACTAAGCCCCATGTTAGTTTTAGTACTGTCTGCTCGCTCCACAATAAGTTCGGCTGCTGTGTGTCCATGTATGGCAAAATGCAACTTGTTCTGTACTCTTGCAAAAAATACCTTGGTTGTAGGTGCATTCTTATTGTAATCCACACTTGTGGCGTAAATATCTGTGATCTTCTGGTAAAACCGGCGCTCACTGAGCCTGATCTCTCGAATTTCCTCAAGAAGATGCTCAAAATAATCTTCGTTAAGGAATGAGCCATTTTCCATTCGCTTTTTATCCAACACATAGCCCCGGATTGCAAAATCATGTAAAACTCTGGTAGCCCATTGACGAAACTGTGTTGCACGTATTGAATTAACCCTGTATCCTACAGAAATAACAGCGTCAAGATTGTAAAAATCGACCGATCTTTTGACTTCCCGCCCACCCTCAGTTTGAACTATTAGGAAATTCCTAATAGTTTCATTTTTATTAATTTCAAACTGTGCGTAGCAGTTTTTTAAATGTTGATTTATTGTTGCGACATGCACTTCAAACAAAGTTGCCATCATTTTCTGGGATAGCCAGATAGTCTCATCTTCGTATCTCACTTCAATGCTCTGTTCGCCAGCCTGCCCGGTAAAGATGAGAAATTCCGCAGTGCTGTTGCGGATCAACTTTTTGCCACTCTCACTCATCTCTTGATCACCCTCAACTTCTCAGCCATCTTCACTCTGACCTCTGCCAGCTCCTTTTCCAGCTCATCGATCTCCTGCTGGACAGCATCGATATCGATCTCCTCTTCCTCCTCGAATGTGTCCACATAGCGGGGGATATTCAGGTTAAAATCGTTCTCCCTGATCTCAGCAAAGTCAGCTACATGAGCATATTTATCCACATTCTCTCTGGAATCGTACACTTCCATGATTCTTGCCAGATGCTCATCCGAAAGTGTGTTCTGGTTCTTCCCTGACACAAAATCCCCGCTTGCATCGATGAAAAGAACATCCTTGCAGTTCTCTCTGGCTCCATCCTTTTCCCGTGAGCGGTCAAATACCAGAATGGCTACTGGAATATTGGTGGTCGGGAACAGGTTTCCCGGAAGGCCGATTACCGCATCAAGCAGATTCTCCTCGATCATCTTCCTGCGGATCTCCCCCTCCTTAGCTCCCCTGAAAAGAACTCCATGGGGAACAACCACAGCCACACGTCCTTCTTTTTCCAGTGCCACTTCAACCATGTGGCTGATAAAAGCCCAGTCTCCCTTGCTTTTTGGAGGAACGCCACGCCAGAATCTGTTATATCGGTCGCTTTCTGCATTCTCAGCTCCCCACTTGTCCAGTGAGAAAGGCGGATTGGCAACAACACAGTTGAACTTCATCAAACGGTCGTCCTCAACCAGAAGCGGGCTGTTTAGTGTATCGCACCACTCGATTCGAGCGCTGTCAAAACTGTGCAGGAACATATTCATGCGGCACAATGCCCACGTACTGCCATTCGACTCCTGTCCGAAAAGGGCAAAATCACGGCTACCTACCTGTCTGCCCGCCTGTATCAGAAGACCACCGGATCCGCATGCAGGATCACATATACGATCACCCGGTTCTGGCTTTGCCAGCATGGCAACAAGTTCCGTAACCTTTGACGGGGTAAAGAATTCCCCTGCCTTTTTACCGGAATCCGAAGCAAATCTCTCTATCAGGTAAATGTAGGTATTTCCGATAACATCCTCGGAAACAAGACTTGGCTTCATATTCAACTGCGGTTTGTGGAAATCTTCCAGAAGCTGCTTCAAACGCCTGTTCCTGTCCTTGGTTTTTCCGAGGTTTGCTTCACTGTTAAAATCAATGTTGCGGAAAACGCCCTCCAGCTTGCTCTTGTTTGATTCTTCAATATGGTCAAGGACGATGTTGATCAATTCTCCGATGTTGGCAGCAGCTCTGCGGTCATAAAGGCTGTAATATGTAGCAGGGAACTCATCCAGTAAGGTTTCTTCTCCTGTTTTCTCATCGGTTTCAACTAACCTTACAACCGGGAGGACAAACCTTTCACGTTCCAGCTTGCGTCTGATTCGGGCATCATCATTTCCGTACTGTTCCCTGTATGAATCATAATGATCCTGCCACACATCGGATATGTATTTCAGGAACAACATAACAAGGATGTAATCCTTGTATTGTGCCGGGTCAACAACTCCTCTGAATGTGTCACATGCAGCCCATGCTGCATTATTGACATCCTTCTGGTCAATTTTATTCATCATTCTCGTCCTCTTTTGCAAGCTGCAGTAATAATGTTGAAATGTACTTATCTCTCTTTTCGGCCAGTGTATTCAATATTGTCCGTTCCCTGGCAGACAATGCTGCCAGCTCAACGATATTTTTCTGGATACTCAAAGAAGGTATGTGAACAGGCATCTGTTCCAGTTGTTTGCTTCTGATCATATTAACTGAGGTTCCTGCCTGCACGGAAGTCAGATAACGCTGAGCATCGGTCTGGCTAATGTACCAGTTCAGATATTCCGGCAAAACAGTTTCAGGGTCTGTAACTCTGATCCTTAGCAAAGGAGCAGCTATAATGGCATCTTCTGGATCCTCAAGGATGACTGCAGAAGTATTTACCTGCCCTCTTGACCTGAACACCATATCTCCGATTCGGGCAAAATGCTGTTCTTTTGGATTCGGCATATCTATTTTCATTAAACCCGTGCATTCTACAGTGTTATCATCAAGCAGATCTTTCATCTGGATAACTGCAATATTCCCATTTTCAGATGCTTCCAGTTTAGATCTGAATGAATATCCCATCTGTACTGTTGCGATATCTTTGATTTTTATATCTCTCACATATTACAGTAATCATATTACTGTATTTATGCATTTCTATTTTGTTTACAGTAATCTCATTACTGTAAAATCATTCTGATTTCTTGTGAGTCGCGAACAACTTGAATGATCCCGAAGGGTCCGGCGAATCGGTGTTTTTCCATACATTAGATTGCATGAAATAATGGGTACAGTTTGCCGTGGTACTTTCTTCGCAGGTATTCTGTAGATTTCTCTGCACAAATACAATAATCGTTGTTATACTCTTCTGTATGAAAGTATCGGAACGTGCCGCCTTCGGCGGGTGGTTACTTTGTTTTTAGATTGCAGATTGTTTTTGTGGGAATGAAAAATAGCAATGTTTTCATCACTCATATCAACAAGATTTCTACAGAGTCAAAATCTGACTGCTAATAAAGAACAAACGCATTAAATATTTAAAAAAAGCAGTTTTGCGCAGAATTCAAAAGAACCTGCGCAAATGAGTTTGTTTGTTTATTCCTGTTCTCAGGATATTTACATGTCCATTCCGCCCATTCCTGGTGGGAGGTTTGGAACCATGTCTTCTGCAGAAGGTCCTGATGGGCCCTGTCTGGATGCAATGATGTCGTCGATCCTGAGGATCATGACTGCGGACTCTGCTGCTGCGTTGATTGCCTGGGTCTTCACTCTGAGTGGCTCTACTACGCCAGCTTCCCACATGTCGATAACCTTTCCTTCGTAGACGTTGAGGCCTGCTGTCTTTATGCCCTTCTCGTGGTGTGCACGGAGCTCCATGAGCATGTCTATTGGGTCAAGACCTGCGTTCTCTGCAAGGGTTCTTGGAATTACTTCAAGAGCCTCTGCGAATGCCTTGACTGCAAGCTGCTCTCTGCCGCTGAGTGTTGCTGCGTATTCCTGGAGTCTGAGTGCGACCTCTACTTCAGGTGATCCGCCGCCAGCTACGAGCTTCTCGTCTTCGATTGCTACGCCGACTACTCTGAGGGAGTCGTTGAGTGCTCTCTCGATGTTGTCGATAACGTGCTCTGTTCCGCCACGGAGGAGGATTGATACTGCCTTTGGATTGTCACAGCCTGTTACGAAGGTCATTGGGTCGCCGCCGATCTTCTTCTCTTCTACAAGGTCTGCCTTACCCATGTCAGCATCGGTAATTTCGTCAACGTTTGTGATGAGCTTTGCGCCGGTTGCTCTTGCGAGTTTCTGCATGTCGCTCTTCTTTACACGTCTGATTGCGAAGACTCCTGCCTTTGCAAGGTAGTGCTGTGCCATGTCATCGATTCCCTTCTGGCAGAATACGACGTTTGCACCACTGCTGGTTACCTTGTCAACAAGGTCTTTGATCATCTTCTCTTCCTGGTCAAGGAAGGACTGGAGCATCTCAGGTGATGTGATTGAGATCTCAGCATCGACTTCTGTGTCCTTAAGTTCGATTGCTGTGTTGATGAGTGCGATCTTTGCGTTTACTACCTTCTTTGGCATGTTGGTGTGTACACGTTCCTTGTCGATGATCATGCCCTTGATGAGCTCTGACTCTTCGATACGTGCGCCGACCTTCTTCTCGACCTTGATGTTTTCCATGTCGACCTTGTTGTCTTCATCAACAATGCTTGTGATAGCGTCAACAGTGATGTTTGCAAGGACTTCCTTTGTTGCCTCTGCACCCTTTCCGGTCATTGCTGTTCCGGAAATGTTCAGGAGTATGTCCCTGTTCTCTCTGGTCACTGACTTTGCAAGTGTCTTGATGATCTCGCCAGCCTTCTCTGAAGCCATTCTGTAACCGGATGCGATGATTGTTGGGTGTACATCCTGCTCGATAAGCTCTTCTGCCTTCTTGAGGAGTTCTCCGGCAATTACAGCAGCAGTTGTTGTTCCGTCTCCTACCTCATCGTCCTGGGTCTTGGAAACTTCAACGATCATTTTTGCTGCAGGGTGCTCGATGTCCATCTCTTTAAGGATGGTTGCACCATCGTTTGTGATTACTACATCTCCGAGACTGTCTACAAGCATCTTGTCCATTCCTTTTGGACCAAGTGTTGTTCTGACAGCTTCAGCGACTGCCTTAGCAGCCATGATGTTGTTGCTCTGTGCTTCTCTGCCTCTGGTTCTCTGGCTTCCTTCTCTTAATATGAAAATTGGCTGTCCAGCCATCTGTCCTGCCATAATTGTCTATCCTCCTATGTTATGAAATTAGAATGACATTTACTTTCAAGTCGTTTTTTAATGTTTGTAGTTCTATATAAGCATATCGGATTGGATAAGTTCTTCACGAAGAAAGAATAAGCTACTCACAATTGAAAAAAAGATGCCGGATTAGCGAAAATAAAGAAAAAAAGATTGTTGTAAGTGAGAAAACTCATCTTACAATTGATTTTGGTGATCTGCTGAGGAATCTCCTCTTAGCACCAGATGATGTGTATCTCTGTGCTGGTCCAGGATGAGCCTTTGCTTCCCTGCACTTTGGTACCTTGATTGTTCTTCCTTTGCGTCCCTTTACTTTTGACCATTCAATGCTGCCTGTTTTACCCATGATAAAATCCTCTTGAATAATTATTGTAATTAATTGTTAATTTTAAGTTATTTTAAGTTTAACCTAGATATATAATTCTAGTCGTTGAGTTTACTTCTAGACGTAATGCTCATTATTAAAGGTTACGGGAAAATCCGGGCAAAATTACTTGTAGACAGCAGAGATTATGAATCCATATTAGCAGGAGTTGATAAAAATAATCCCGGCAATCGAGAAACAGCTCGAAGCAGTAAAAGACGAGCTTCAGGGCGTGCATGATTATCCCGATGAACAGCTCATTTCTATCATACAGGAAGTTGGCTTTGAATGTGATTTCTGTGCCCGCTGCTGTACAAGGGAATTTAATGACCACGTTTTCCTTTTGAATGAAGATGCCATCAGGATGAAACAGATAGATATTGATTGCATGGAACCTGCGCCATATTTTGAACTATGTGACCAGCACGGCAATTTTTATGTGTCCGGCTATTCGCTGAAAGCAAAAGAAGACGGTTCATGCATCTTCCTTAATGAAGAAAAGCGATGCAATATCTATGATCAGCGTCCAGCTATCTGCAGTCTTTATCCTTACATGCTTCACCGAGAACCCGATGAGAATGGCAATATCGAATGGCGTCAAATAAGCGGCCTTAACCAGCATGGTTGCTACCACTCCGAAATAAGTGATGATGAAGCCACTGAGATTGCAGACCAGATTAAATCATACGAAACTGGCTACCTTTCCCAGATAATCGAGTTCTTCAAAAAAGCAGAGGACCACTTCAGCAAGAACAAACTGAAGCACGTCCAGGGTGTGTACGACAGGGAAATGCGCAAATTCAAAAAAGGCGCAGAGATTACGATATTTGTCTATTATAATGGTAAGTTCATTGAGCACAAGTTCAAAGGACCGGATAAAATGAAATAATGTGTGTATTCCGGTTCATTCCCAGGTGCCGGTGGCCTGGCCTGTAAGTGCCAGCTTTCCCATCACTTTTTTGTAATGCTTACTGACCGGTGATGTCTTCACATCAGCAAAAGGAGTTCCAGGTAGTGGTGTCAGGTAATGTGAATGCACATTGCCACCCTTTTTGCATATCCACTTGATGAGTTCCAGACTCATCTCCTGTTCCTCTTCTGTCTCATCAGGGAAACCCACCATGAAATCAACCACAGGTGTTATTCCATGATCAAAACAGAGATCCAGGCTCCGGACTACATCATCAACAGTATGTCCTCTGAGGATCTCTCTCAGGATACGGTCACTTCCGGATTGTGCCCCGAGGCTCACTTTTGTGTTAGTGCAGTATTTTGTGATGAGCTCCAGCGACTCATCCGTGACGAATTCAGGACGAACTTCGGATGGGAAAGTACCGAAGAAAATATTCCTGTCGCCTGTTTCTTTCAGTGCTGCAAGGAGTTTTTCAACCTTATCCAGACGTGGATGAATACCATCACTTCCGTATGCCATGGCATTTGAAGAAGTGAACCTCAGGTCTCGATAATATTTTGCATATTTGACAAGAGAATCTATACTTCTATGTCTCATCTTATTCCCGAAAAGACGCGGTGTCTGGCAGTACCTGCACCTGAACGGGCATCCTCTACTGATTTCAAGGGGTGCCATCACCACATCAGGATCAAAGCAGGGATATTTGTCGAGGTCAACAGGTTCCCTTTTGTCAGTGATGACTGTTTTTCCGGAATCATCCCTGTAGGCTATTCCTTTGACAGTGGTAACATCCCTGCCTGTTTTGATTGCCTCGATAAGTTCAGGTAAAGTTTCCTCTCCCTCACCGATAACAACGTAATCAAAATGATCAAGAGTTTCATCAGGTGCACCTGATGGATGTGGTCCGCCTGCAATATATATAGAGTCGGTATCTGCTTTTCTTATCTCTTTAAAAATGGAATCTTTCTGCCGGCTGGCGAAGCTGTATATCATTACTCCATCGTGAGGCTTTTTGACCTTCAAGGCATCCGGCACAAGAGGTGCCAGTGCAGCAAGGCTGTACATGTTCTTCTTGTTCCAGCGAAAGCAGACGTCCATGAATTGATCTCAGGTGAAAATCGGTTATTTATTCTTTGGTTATTTATTCTTTAGTTCAACAAAGCCCTCAGTGCTGTTGACGACGACCAGGTCACCATTCTTCAGGATTTCGTAAGGGTTCTGTTCAAGCCTGTCAACAAGAGGCACTTCGGATATTATTGCACCCACAGCTACAATAGGCTCAGATTCCAGATTTATCATTGCCGCAGGGGCAACACCATTCTTGAAAAGCTGGTAGATGACATAAGAACCAACGGTTGAACCTTTTCCATGAGGGAATACAAGGACTTTCCCGGCAATTGACTGTCCGTAAAGTTCGTGCTGTGGCTCGACTACTTCTCCTGTCTCAGGGTCAACATTTCCAAGGAATGAGATCGCATCGTTTGTCAGGAGCACTTCGCCTTCTGCAACACCTCTGGAGATTGTCCTGCATTTAATTTTCATCGACAACACCTGCCTCGTTTATGCAGTCCTCAATGCTCGCATATTTTGCTGCCACCTTGCACATGCTCGGAACATAGGCAAGAGCCTTTCCTGAGTTAACGGTCATAGAAGCGTACTTGTTCGTGGCAGGTGAGACCACCATGCACGTGTCACATACGACCTTAGCACCGCTTTTCTCGATCTTTTGAACAAGGTCTTGGTTCCTTTCAGCAACTTCCCTTGCAGTGCAGACCCACATTTCCTTTTGCAGTTTCTTTCCTTCAACAAGTCCTGCTATTTCTTCCAGTTCTTCAACAGAACAGTGAGGGCATCCAACGGTGATTATTTCAGTGGACTGTATGTCCTTATTAGTCTCATAGACCTCATCTATCTGTGTTCTCTCCACAGGGATGACTTCATCAGGTCTTGTAAATTTCTTTCTGGTGGCTTCTGGTGTGACTCCTTCTATATGATAGAGTGCCACAGCCCCGGATGCTGCAAGCGCTGCACCGAGGGATTTCATCTCGTTCTTTGAAGGCTCGTTCTTCATGTAGAATATTGGGACCCTGCTTCCGACAGTCTTCCCGACAACATAACCAAGAGCACCAAAATCAGAGCCTGAAAGTTTACAGTCTACTTCCACGGCTATTACAGGTTCTCTCATTTCATCAAGGTGGTATCCGTAGTTTGCAGTCTTGCCTACAAGTGCTGCGGAGAGTGCAGAAGGTCCGCCTTCACGGTTTGTCCTTGCACCGATGACGGAATTAGCATAGGATACAGCGGATGACTCACTCCATGCTATATGGTCGTCCAGTGTGACGTTGAATCCTTCAAGGTAGTATGGGGTACAGGTACACTTTGTCTGGATGCCAAGTTTTGCGTAAGCCTCAATAATTTCCTGCTGCTTCTTTGCAAAAACAGGGTCGATGCCCATTTCATCCCAGCGGACTATATCCATGCCGGCAGGGTTGAGAATTGAAGGGATCTTCACTTTTCCTTCAAGGTCTGATATCCACTCAAGACCGGCATCTCCTATTGTCTTATAAGATACTCCGGCTATCTGGGCGCTCTTTACAGGAATTAGTTTGTCAGCACCGTAGATATCTCCAAGTGCCACAAGGATCTCGATGGCTTTCTGGAGACTTTCTCCGTATTCGCCGTTAAGTGTTTTTTCTTCTTCAGGTGTAAGATACATTCTTTTTCACCGTGTCGTAATTTTCACATTTCACTCTGGCATCTTTGCACGTTCGAAGTTCTGTGCTTCTTTCAGAACCTTGGTTGCATCAATTCCCATTTTGGTCGTGGTTCCGTCAGGTGCACCACGCGGGTCAAGTGAGCTTCCTCTCACATTTGGTATTATCATAACGTCCATGTCACCCTTCACTCTGGTGGCAATGGCAAATTCAACATCATGCAGGTCAAAGATGTCGATGTCATCATCAACCACAACCACATGCTTCAGGCTTGTGTGAGCTGCAAAGGCGGCCATGATAGCGTTCTTCCCGTCACCCTCAGTCTGTTTCTCTATTTGCACCACTGCGTGCAGGTAACAACATCCTCCTTCTGTGAGTACCACGTTCTTGACTGTTGTGACCTCGCTGACAGCTTTGAATATCCTTGGTTCGTATGGAACTCCCATCATGAGCAGGTGTTCAGGACCTGCAGGGAGGATTCCGTGGTAGATCGGGTCTTTGCGGTGCAGTATTCTTGTGATGTGTATGACAGGTTCCTTTCTCACAAGGTCGTAGGTGCCTGTGATGTCAACGAATGGTCCTTCATCGACTCTTTCAACCGGGTCGATGTAGCCTTCAAGGACCATCTCTGCATGAGGTACTTTTATTCCGTTGCTGCATTCAAAGAGTTCCACTGGTTTGCCACGAAGTGCAGCAGCGTAGTTGAATTCCTTTCCTGCAGGGACACGGGTTGTTGATGCGAATGTAACTGTAGGGTCTGCACCAATAACGATTGCAATTGGAAGTTTTTCTCCTTTGTCGGATGCTTTCTTGTGCATGACGTAGCTGTGTCTTGGAGCTACAAGACGTGCTGCAAGTCTTGTTTTATCGACTACAAGGAGCCTGTGGATAGCTGCGTTCATGACGCCATCGTATTCAGTTACAACAACTCCGGCTGTAAGATATGGTCCTGCATCCTTCTCGAAGTGTGTCATTATAGGGAGTTTTGTGAGGTCAACATCATCCTCGATGACTTCCATTGTTGGTGAGTCTTTTACAATAACGACCTCACCATTAGGTGATACTTCCGAGAGTCTCTTTATTATCTTGTCCTTGTCCACACCGAACATTGTTGCAAGTTCATCCCTTGAACCGAGCACGTTCATGATGGCCTTGTTGCCGTCAATATCATGGAACAGCACCGGTCCGGGTGTCTTCTTGGCAATACGCGGTGCATCAAACACCTTTGAAACAGGTTCTGTGATCTCAACAAGTTTCCCGTTCTTCCTGAGCTGGTCGATAAATTCCCTCATGGTATCATCCGTGTAAAAGTTGTAAGTAATATATTAGTAGTGAGTTATCTCATTTTGGACTAGCATATGAGCCAATTATATTTGAATGCATATACTAAAAGAGGATTGTGTGGTGTTTACGTTTTGTGAATGTAGAGATGAAAACCGTTATCATTCTATTACATCTAGTATTTTCCTATTTCGCAAATTATTAGGAGAATTTCTTTCGTAAATGATCATTCTTTGGCCAATAGGATTCCTTTTTTTACGCAATAGTCTAAGGTGGCTTTCTCCACTTTTACAGAAAATAAATATGTAGCTATAGCAAAAATCAAAAATATAATCTGAAAGACATTATTAGTGCCTAATAGGGTGCTGACATACAAACCTGCCATGGCAAACAAAAAAACTAGTATAACATTAAAAAACCCAATTGTGACTGCCCAGCCATATTCATCTTCATTGCGGGCAAATAACAAGGGTAAGAAAAAACCTCTGCCAAATGCAGCAATAAAAATCAACATAGCTATTATGAATGGCAAATCCGAAATTAATTTTATCATATATGCTCATATGAAAAGTATGCTTTATTAGATTATTTGTTTAAATTATATAATATAGTTCCTTTTATTACGGGTAAAAAATAAGTTGGTTCAAGCAAAGAATTATGATAAAAGACAATGAGTTGCAGACTCTTCATCTTTATGATAGTCAAATATACATTAAAAAATGAATATCAGTGCTCTTTCAACACCAAGCATGATAATATCCCTTATCCTTACCAACCTCAACAGGAATACCAAATAATCCATACAGTTTACCTGAAAACATGCTTGCTTTTCAGGTCAAGGCTGTATGGATGCAAAGCTTGCAAGTACCGTTTTACTGAATATTTACTCCAGATTTCCTTTTACAACCAAACCTGAAATTGCACCAACTATGATATTTTGGATCGGAAGTAAAAAATATAGCATAGCTCCAAGCCCTAAAGTTACAAATGCCAATAAAGGAATAATTATAAAGACTTCAACAATTACAAATATCCAATATCCTACTAGCAGCAACAGTCCAATTACTCCCTTACCGGAGTATATCCACCCCAATCCTAACAGGCAAAATAAAGAACCAATAATTTCTATTAACATTGCGGTTCCTGGATTAATCTCTCTCTTTTCACTCATAACTTCCCCACCATCATCTTATCTCTTTCATTTATGTCTACAAAGCCTACATATTTATTTTAAACAACAAAATTATGTAGTACTAGTTATTAAAATTTGTCAGGCAATATCATAGTTTATTAATTTTCATGTCAGTTGGTGCAACTTTTATGAAATGTATCATTTATCATTATTTTTTTTATTTAAAGTTTGTGAAAATAAAACCGTACTCAGCACCATGCATGATAATATCCCTTATCCTTACCAACCTCTACCGGAATACCGAATAACTCCGTCAGCTTCTCAGCAGTAAGTATATCCTCAATATCTCCGTCTGCAAATATCCTGCCGTCCTTCAGGAGAACCGCACGGTTGATTTCAGGAACAATATCCTCAAGGTCGTGGGTTACAAGGATTATGCTCTTTCCGGCAGAAGCGATCTTACTCACAGTTTCCCTGAACACATGCTTGCTTTTCAGGTCAAGGCTGTTTGTTGGCTCATCCAGAACAAGAATCATGGGGTCGTGGACAAGTGCTCTTCCGATGAGGACTCTTCTTGCTTCGCCGGTTGAGAGGTGGGATATGTTCTTGCTGGCAAGGTGTCTGATCTCAAGAAAATCAATGATATCTGCTGTCCTTTGCAGCATGTAAGGTTCAATTTTCATGTTAGGATAGATGCCAATGCTGCTGAAAAAACCGGAAAGGACAACTTCAACTACTGAAATGTCTCTTGTATAGTCAAGCTGAAGGTCACCTGAAACGATTCCAAGGAGTTTCTTCAGGTCAGAGATCACCCACCTGTCCTTCTCCATGATCCTGAATGTCATTCCCTTTGTGTCTGCAATTGGTCTGTAATCTCCGATAATGGTTTTGATGATAGATGACTTGCCGGAGCCGTTTGGTCCGATGATAGCTATATTCTCGCCTTTTTTGATCTTGAAATCAATGGAATCAAGGATGAGTCTGCCATTTTTCCTGACAACTATATTTTCCATTTCAACAAGGGATTCAGGCATATTTTCACTGCTTTGCTCTGTGTTTTTTACTTGCTCTGTCATCTGTAGGTCACATGTTTCCTTTCTGCTTGATGGAACCCGTTTATTTATCCGGGAGTATAATGTTTTTGTGGTATCCCGGGTGGCTGGGAAATGACACTGTATCTATTTTAAAAATGAATTGTTTATATAATATCGATATGTATGGAAATATGTGTTAATTACAATGTCCAGTATTTAGAGAAGAAGATATCATGTTTTCAGAAAAGAGATTTGCAAGTGCATTTATTCTATTTGTTACAGTCACTCTTTTCTCTTTCTCCCGGATATTAACAGTATCTGCCTTAGCAAGCAGTTCTCCAGAGGGCAGTATTTCATTTTTTGACCAGTACAGGACAGAACTTTATATAATCATAATCGCACTGATCATCCAGTTCATTCTCATCTCTCTTCTTCTGGTCAATCGCAGAATACTCAAGAATACACAGGCTGACCTGATAGCTGCAAAAGAAAAAGCAGAAGATGCAGACCTTTTAAAATCACAGTTTTTATCCAACATGAGTCATGAGCTAAGAACTCCACTCAATGGAATACTGGGATTCTCACAACTTATCGTCGTTTCTTCTCCTGATGAAAAATGCAGTCATTATGCCAGTCTTATCAAAAAGAGTGGAGAGCGCTTACTCCTCATAATAGACGATATACTTGATACATCAAAAATAGAAGCAGACCAGCTTGTAATACACAAAGAAAGGTTCAGCATCAATGCTATGCTTGATGAGATTTACTCACTTTTCAAAATCCAGTTCGAATCCAAAGAGCCGCCTGTAGATCTAATTCTTGTAAAGAACATTGATGATGAAAGCAGCATGCTTTACTGCGATGAACACCGCCTTAGACAGATATTTAATAATCTCCTCGGCAATGCCATGAAGTTTACAGAAAAAGGCAAAGTTGAATTTGGTTATGATATTAAAGATGGTTTCATGATGTTCTACGTTTCTGATACTGGTATTGGCATTCAGGAAGACCATTACGAATGTGTTTTTGGAAGATTCAGGCAGGCCCACGATGCTTCCACAAGAAAATACAAAGGTACAGGTCTTGGCATGTCGATCTCAAAATCTCTCACAGAACTTCTGGGAGGCTCCATGACCTTTGAATCAGAAGTCGGTGTAGGAACAACTTTCTATTTCTCAATTCCATATGTGCAGGACGCAGAATGACTTCCTGTTCCGTATTTGTGTTTTTTTAGCCGGGTCAAAAAGACAATCTTTATATATTTATCTAATTATACTCTAATTTATCGTCATCTATGGTTGTTAACTGAATGGTACAATGATCTCAATTAATAGATGCCAAGGAGGGTTCTTATGGACGATGAAATTATCGGAATTATTCCTAATGTCAAGAAAAGTAAGATGCTGGGTATGTCTTATGATATGTTCAGTTTGATAGCAACACCTGATACTACCATTTTTGCCAAGGTTACACGTGCAATGCTGAATCAGGTCATAAAAGATTCACGCGCACAGGCTAAAGCTGACGGCAAAGGTTTCTTTGGTCAGTGGGGTGCACAGATATCAGGCGCTAACAAGTATGCTGAAAGGTATGCCGGAATGAGTGCACAGACCGCTCTGGGCGAGGATAAAGCAAACTTTGCAATCCCCAATTCAACCATCAGTTCAGTAAAGGTCAACAAAAAAACACGTACTGACGACGATGGCATAAGTCACACAACCTGGGAGTTCATCATCCAGTCAGATTCAGGAAAAATGAAGTATAAGACTGATTTTGATCCAAAGGGACATTTGCAGGCTATATACGGCAGCAGGGTTAAATAATCCCTGCCTAATCTGATTTTGTTCAATGTAACTTATAACAACGTTCTGGCCTGATTTATTTTCAGAAACCGGGATAATAGCTGGACCCGTTTGTTCTGTTCATTTTTTAAAGCCACCTGAGCTGCTTTGTGTGCAGTTTTGACTTGTGGTTTCAGTCCGGGATATATTCTCTAAAAAGGGTGGTAAATTGAAAAAATATATTCTAGTGATAATGCTATTACTCATGCTCTGTCCTCAGGCGCTTGCAGCCGAAGGTGTAAGGATAGAGATGCCTGATAATGTGGTTTCAGGCGAGATATTCCAGGTGAAACTCATAATTGATGATCCTCTGGTAAAAGAGCTTACAAAAACTATCGACCTCACTACGTATGGGAATATCATGCTGAAATGGCCTTATGATCAGTATGAACCCAATGAGATCGAGTACGCAGGCCAGGATGAGCTTGTTTTTGATGCCATAATGTTCTCCGGTGTCAGGGAAGACGATGAGCTTGCTACTTTAAGTTTTCAGTTCTATGGCGACACGGACGAGATGTATGAAAAATATCCAGACTGGGGTACCTATTATGGTGATATTTGCAAAGTATCAAAACAGGTTTATGCTTCACCTGTAAGTTTCTATGCCGAACTTCCTGATGTGCCTGACGGGGATTTTAAAACAGAGAATTGGGATAAGCTAAGCTGGACACCTTCATTCTCATACAGGATGGACCCTGACGCAAATCATTTTTATGTTCCTCTCCAGTCGTATTCAGGCTCTTTCAGCAGGGGACGCTGTTATGGCCCTATAAACGATGACTACCTTCTATGTAAGTTCATTCCAAAGGAATACCTTACAAACCCCGAGGAAGGCATGGAAGTTTCAAGCTATAGTTACGGTACATTCGGGGAAAAGGGTACATCCGAAGGTTACTATACGTACACCGTTACAAAGTCAGAACATACAAAATATAACGATAATGGTGACCCTTATGAAGTCTATACCGTTTCAGCTTCCTACACTTATGAGATAGTCATCAATGATTTTCTTTTATACAATGGTGCTTTGAGCAAGGTAATGCAGGACCAGGAAGATCCTGATGCATTTGCAGGTGAAACGCTTGACGAGTTCCATAAGATAGTCCTCAGTCAGCGTTATACTTCCGTTGGCTCTGCCGGTGGTTCTTATCCTTCAACGTTCGAAACAAATCTGCCTACCTCTGGTCCTGAGACCATTTACATAACCGGTTCTGTTAGTGATGCAGATGGAAATCCACTGCCTTACGTTAAATTGAAAGCAAAGGTAAAGGAGGAGTTTTTCACAGGCAGAACTGACGAGCACGGGGATTTCCAGATGCCCATATCCATTAAGCTGGATGAAGATGAAAATGATGTAGAGGTTAGCTTCATAGTGACCTTTTCCTATGAAAGGGATGACAAGAACTACTTTGAGGTTTATGATCTTGGAAGAAACGGGTATCAAATTGTCTGGTACTACCAGAAATTGTCTATCATAGACAAGGGGGATGTTGAGATCCATGTCCGTCTGGATGGTTCAGGGGGACGTGATGGAGAAAGCAGTACCGGTGATCTCGCTGATCTGAAAAGCCTTGGTGTGATCTATTCTCATACGGCCGAAGCAGTGGATTTCTGTATTACCGACCTTGGAGCCAACATAAGCTATAAACTGCCGGTGGAAGTGCTAGTAGGTAACGATGACGAGGATACTCTCTATTCTCCTGGAAGGTCTGTGATATTTATCTCATCCAACGATGCAGGATATTCAAATTCCAACAGGCCGAAGAACCGCGAGTATCATGAGTTCGCCCATCATCTGATGTTTGCGACCTATGGTGACTGGACAAAAGGCAGCAAGGTGGAAGGAAACGCAAACCATGACGGTTTCCTTAATCCTAACACCGGTGACTCGTTTGAAGAGGGGTTTGCCGAATTCATGGCTCTTGTGATGTCCGATAAATGGGGCGACAGTAATCCGGCAGACGGGCAGACAAAGTCCGATGTCTATGCGTCATTTGGAAGTCTTGAGAATAATTATCATCCATGGGACGGCAAGGGTTACGATGAGGAATTTGCAGTTGCTTCCCTGCTCTGGGATATGTACGACTCCAATAATGATAATGGTGACTCTTTAACCATGTCAGTTGAGAACATATGGTCAGTTCTCAAGGTCCAGAGGAACGATTTCTATGATTATTATGTAGCATTCAAAGAGGCTAATCCCAGCAAGGCTGACGAGATAGATAAACTGTTCATTGAGCACGGTTTCTTTATTGATACTACAGAGGGCAATAGCTTAAGGGACGATTTTGAGGGTTTCAGGGATGGCAACAATAATGGAAGATATGATGTTGGAGAGTTCTTCTTTGATCTTGGATGTTTTAATTCTACTTCAGAGATCGAGTACAAGAAAGGCATGATCATTGGAAAAGCTGCCAATTACGAAAGGATGAACAGGAGCACTGCTGTAAGGCTTGATGGTGCTTACCTGAAAGTAAAAGATGATGAGGTAAACCAGTATCGTGTAAAGGTGCACTATCTCGATTCAGGCTACGGTAATGACTATGAATACGTTGTTGACCTGAGGGATGGTCTGCTATATGTGCAACCGCTTCCTTCTGATGTTCCTGCCCTGATCAGCATCGAACCTTATTCAGTGGAGTACACTGCCGAAGATGTGTATAGCATCAGTAATCAGGAACTTATCAGCAAACTGGAAGAGCCGGATGAGTATTTCGATGAGCACAAGTTCTCCCTTGAAAGTACAGGTGTCACCGGTGACATGGAGTATGTCGTCTATAAGGATACTGAGCCAACCTATGCTTATGAAGGAGACCTTGGTACGGAAATTGATGTAAAGATCTCAGGTGCAGACTCTGATGATGATAAAGGTCTGCCTTTGTTGTGGCTGCTGCCAATAATTATTATTGTTGTTATTATTGGTGTGGTTGCCGGTGCTGGTGTGCTGATCCTGAAGAAAACAGGTAACAAGACAAAGGCTCAGGAACTTATCAAAAAGGGTTCGCATGAATTCAGTGAGAAAGGCATGCCTGCGATAAAGGAAGCCGGAAAGAAGGCGGCGGAATATACTGCAAAGGGTGCTGAGTTCGCTGCGCATCAGACAAAGGAAGGATATGAGAAGGCAAAACCTCACATGAAGAAGGCACAGGAAGATATTAAGAAAAAGATCGATGAGGCAAAGGAAAAGAAGAAGTGATTCGCTCTCTTTTTCTTTTCACTCTATTTTTTTAGTTTCAGATACATTGGATGAATTTTTAGCTATGTAGGTAACCATCCGCCAAAGGCGGCATGTTCCAATGCTGCAATACATAAGATTGATCAAATAGTTTGTTAATTTATGCAGAGAATGCTACAAAGCTCCTACAAAAATATTCTATAAATATCACCTATCATTTATTAGTCAGTTGGGAAAACGCCGGCTTCGCCGGACCCTTCGGGATAACCCAGGTTATTCACGACTTACGATGAATCAGCTTGCAAACTGATAACAATGTAATTATCCGTTGCATATGGCTCGTTTATCCGCTTCTGTAAAAAGAATTGTTGCATTCATTTCAGTTTTTAGACACCTGACAAGATCAACCTGTTTTCCTTAAATCTTTAATGGCAGGATTTCTACAGAGCCTATTTTTGTTCATTTTCATATCCGTAATATTTGAAAAAGCTAATATACGTTAAGTCATGCATTACTATTGTGAATTCAGAACTCCTTTCATTACTGGAAAGAAAGATTACAGATTTCAAATCCCTCCCTATCATAGAAGGTTATTACCTTGTGCTTGGTGGCGGAAAGATAGGAAGTGACTTTGCCAGATATGCTAAGGAGAAGTCTTTCCCTTTTGTTGTTATCATTGACGTTGACAGGTCAGCCAGCGCCGCTGACAGTTCAGTAACTGTTGACCGGAAAGAACTTTTCAGTCTGATCGAGGATTTCCACAAGTCAAAAGCCAAGTCCGGTAACATCTATTTCCATTGTATGGATGTTCGAAATGTTCCTGAGATATTGGAAGCTGGAATCCCGGAGTTCATAATTCCTGCCGTGCCGACACATGCAGTTGTGAATATGGCTATCGATATGCTGGGTTCGCAGGGTTCTGTTTCATCCGGAAGTCTCATTTCAGCAGTTCAGATTGATGAAACTGATGAGAACGATGAGAAAATGACAGCATACTTTAACGGCATTCTTTCTCTTTTACCCGAAAACATTGTGGTGTTCAGTTCCATAAAGGACGGAGTGGTCATGCTCTCATACGCTAAGATGGGTGAAATATGTCCTGATAACTGCATGGGGCCTGCTGAGTATTGTTATAATTTCAAGAGGGAAAAGCCGGAAACAATAACGGCTTGTGCCAGGAAACTGCTGCCCTCTTACAAGGGCTGGGTCTTTGAAAGCTGTCAGATGAAACCGGGAATTGGCGGGATAAGGGGAGTTGATTTCAAGGAACATATGCTTTCCTTGATGGAGCACGTGAGGTCAGTATCTCTAAATCTAAATAGGGATCAATGCTCGACCGAGGATCGTGTTTTCTTTATTGCGACAACCTGTAATTGTCATGGGATTATGAACTTGCTGAATTTCTAGTGCATTGTCTCTTGTATTTATCTTGTGTTTCTCTTGAACATGTGATTAGTTTCTCATGTTCCTGACTTGATAGCACCGGTTATTTATACCATGTGCTACTATTATGGGCTAGTTCGATTGCTCAACGATTTAACAAAGGATTACTCTATTTTTGCGTGCTTCTTTTTACAATTGCTTGACAGTTAGAGGTAGTCGTATCGAAATGGACTATTTGGTTAAGACTGGGTAACTAGTCATGCTATAATTTTCAATCTCGGTTCTGATGAGCGAACGATATTACATAAAATTCAGGAGATAAATACAATGGGATTTAACGATAACAACAGAGGCAGCAACAACAGAGGCGGAAACAACAGCAGAGGCGGCAGTGGCGGCTTCAACAGAGGCGGAAACAACAGCAGAGGCGGCAGCGGTGGTTTCAACAGAGGCGGCAGCGGTGGTTTCAGATCAAACGATGGCCCAAGAGAAATGCACAAGGCAATCTGCTCTGACTGCAAACAGGAGACCGAAGTTCCTTTCAAGCCATCAGGTGAGAGACCTGTATATTGCAGGGAATGTTTCCAGAACCACAGACCTCCTAAGAGATACTAATTATTCTGCATAATTATATATTTAAGACAGATGCGATGTTGCCATAGATTTGGCGTGACTTGTATCTGTCAATATAACTTTTTTTTAATTCTTGTTTTTTATACGGTCATTTTCCGTAAGCTAAGCTAGAGAGGAATGTAGGTATGAAGTTAGAAAAAGTCTTATGTCCTGTATGTGGTTCCCATATTATTGCGGGTGTTCCATTGGGGCAAAGCATTGTATGTGTTTCAGTCACTTCTGGGAAGCCGGATGATTTTGGAGCAGCATATAAATCCAGTTCAAGATGTACTAGCTGCAATAAGATGTTCGCATGCTATACTAAGAATGAATGATCACGGGGACGTTAATTAAATTACGGTGAAGTTATTCACTGGAGTGGATCTCTTTTACTCTTCCAACATTGCCGTCTTCCAGTTGAACTTTTATTCCATGTGGATGAGATGAGGAGTTTGTCAGGATCCTTTTGACGATACCTCTGGTTATCTTGCCGCTTTTCTGGTCCTGTTTGAGGACTATTCCAACAGAAAGTCCGATTTTGATGTTCTTTCGTGAGCTTCCGGGATTCATGGTGACAGGAGAGTTTGAGATTATATAAGATTGTTTGTCGATGATTATATTGGTATTATCTCATTCAATAGGTCTTTTCCAACTTTTTGTTTCAGGACAGGTTTGAGTAGAAGTTCAACTTTAATTCCCAATGTATCAGAAAGATGATCCTCAAGTTCCATAAAACTAAGCAATCCGGGCATTTCAATATAATCTACAAGCAAGTCGATATCACTTTTTTTGTTTTGTTCGTTTCTGACATAAGGGCCAAATACTGCAAGAGTTCTAACGTTGAATCTTCTTTCCAGTTCCGGCAACAACTCATGAAGTTGCTCTATGTACACATCGATTTCAATATTACCTGTATTTTCCATAAGCATTCGTCCAGTTATCAGCGATCTTCAAAAACTCCTCATATCCTTTCTCCCTGATAAACTCTGTTGCCTGCCGATATTTTCCATATTTATACCCGTCCTTACCGTAGAATTCATTGATCGCAGAACAGTTTTCAATTTCAGGACAATCGGCACAGCTATGGTAACCTTTCCCGATGCAGCAAACTTTTATTTTGCATCTGGCTTTGCTGAGATTTCTTTCACCGTTTTCATAGCCGAGTTTGCATCCTTTGCAGGTTCCGGTGTTGAAAGGTTTACAGGTTTTGCAGTATGCACCGCAGCAGCCAAGTTCTTTGATGGACATGATTAAAATATATAATTATATTATTGAATTTTCCAAATATCATAATATGCTATTTTTGCCATATCTTCAGTTCTTTTGTTTATATCTTCATCTGTCCAATCAGATAATGTTCCATATTTTATGATGAACTCTTTTACAATTTCTAATTGCGATTTTTTAAAGATTTTTATTTTCTCTTGATATTTTGAGATATCAGCTTCATTATTTATTTCAGATGCAATAGGTAAAAGGTTCCCAATTTTTCCAATTTCTTTATTTTCTTGGCTTGATTGTGGGGATATATGTTCCAATGTAATTTTATATAAATCAAGCTCTTCGGTAGGTTGTAAGTAATTTTCCCATTTTTTAAAGATGTATTGAATTACTTTTTTGTCTTTGTCTTTATTGTTTGTGAACCATTTTTCATGGAAACCGCCCAAAAATGAATTATAATCCGGGAGTTTTGTATTGAAATCATTTTTCATTTCATCAATTATCTTTTTAGATTGTGCCTTTGTTTTAGATTGCCTTAAACTTCTGGCATATTTTGAATATTTTGTTTCTAAGCGGGATGTTCTCTGGGAAGATATTGAAGAGAAAATGAAATGGAAATTTTCTAAGTATTGTAGCGCATCTGTAAAATCTGTTATTTTTATATATTTGTGTTTATATTGGTCGTATAGTGCTATAAGCAAAGTATTTACTTGCTGGCTTTTAAATAAACTCAAAGCAACCAATGATTTGTAAGCATTTTTTTCTTCTTGTAATTTCCAGTCACTTTCCGTAGGACTTGTGACTATTACATAGTTCATTGATTCATTAACCATTTCTTGCAAAAACTGTTTTGCAACATCCTGATTTTTATCAATATTAGATGTATTCAGATCAATTAATTTTTTAAAAGAAGAGTATAATTTTTTATCTCTTGAAAATTCGTATTTTGAAATCCAAAAATGCCGGTAAAATTTTGATAATTCTATATTAGAATCTCTGTCTTTAAGATTTGTTTTTATATTTTTCCATAATTCTCTAGCATCGTCATCTGGATGGTCGTAGTTCAATGTTTTGAAAAGTTGATTTTTAATTAAATCTATTGCATCAAGGTTAATTCCCCTTGCATTTAATGTTTCAAAAATAGTATATGCATCTTCTTCTGTATCTACAGTTATAAATATCGTTTTCAAATTAAGTATTTGATCTCGAATAGCTTTGAGGTAAGATAAAAAATCCCCACCGTCGCATTCTTTCTTAAGTTCGGTAATTTCATCAATTATGATGTCATAAGCTCTTTTGAGTCTTTTTTCTTCATCTGTTTTAGAATTACCACTTTCTTGATCATAATTTTGAATCGATTTTTGGAAAAACGGTTTTGGAGTTTCGTTTATAAGTTTGTAGATTGGTTCATTGTCCATATTTCTACCTTCAATAAACGCATATAATCCACGTGCAATTCCTTCTTCTCCAAGATCTTTAAAAGATTGGACTAAAGCAGACATCATAACAGTTATTGTCGTTAATCTCTGTTGCCCATCAACAATCAAGAATTCTTTAATGTTTGATGCTTTGTCTTCATCACCAACTAGAACTAGTGATCCAATAAAGTACTCATTCCATGAATATTTCCCATCAATTGTTTTGATATTAACTAATATGTCACTCCATAATTCCAGTACTTCTTCTTTTTTCCATGAATATTCACGTTGAAATCTAGGTACTATGTATTTTGTACTTGTTGGAGAAAATATGTCGTTAATTGTTTTATCGTATGCATGGACTTTCATGGAATACAACTCCTACATATAATTTGTTAGTTTATTTGATATGAGATGTATTACTATTTAAACAATTTTACTTGAACTAGCTGTTAAAATGATATTCACTATCATTAAGAATTTAACTATATCCAACACAGTTATGATTATATTAGACTGTCACGAAATGATAAGAATGTGATTATACATTTCAATGGTTGTGCTTACTTAAACAACAACTTCACCACAGCCATAATTCCCAAAACAACCACGGTAAACACAACAAGAAGATACACAAAACTGAATGCAAGATGGTAAAAGGCTCCTACAAGGTTGAGAATGGCTTTTACTAAGGCAAAAGCAGCTACAATAACTACGATTACCAGAATGATCTCTTTAGCGTCCAATGAACTGCACCTGCCATTCTATTAACACTTTTGTTATTTTACGGTTTTGAGAATATGGTATGTGAAAGAGTTTTCACTAATGAATCGTAAAACAATATCAAAAGAAGTATGGAGCCTCAGGCGTGATTTGAACACGCGACCTAGTGATTACAAATCACTCGCTCTGCCGGGCTGAGCCACTGAGGCAACATGATGTCGCATTCCACATCTTTTTAAGGAAAGCATTCCCTTACATATCATAATAGCAGATAAATTTTATGGTAGCAGACTACCAGGAGAATACCTATGTGGCATGAAATTTCGAGGATCGGAAAAAAACTTGTGGCAAACGGGCTGGTAGAATCCCACTTCGGGAACATCAGTGTGAGAATAGGCAACCGAATGCTCATCACACGCAGCGGTTGCGCGCTGGATGAGATAACTGAGGACAACGTGGTAGAGGTGCGCATTGACGGCTCATCTCCTCTTGACATGATCGCCTCATCAGAAGCTATCGTTCACCGTGCCATATATAGTAAAACTCCTGCACTTGCCATCGTTCATGCACATTGTCCTTTTGCCGTGACACTCTCCCTGCTGGCAGAAGGCGGAACCATCACTCCCGCCGACAGCGAGGGGCAATATTTCCTGGGTGAAGTGCCCGTGGTCAAAGGCGGCATCGGCTCTGATGAACTTGCGGACAACCTTGCCTCAGCCCTTGCGCACAACAAGACCGCCATTATTTACAGTCACGGCACGTTTGCCATAGGAAAAGTACTGGACGAAGCCTATGTACTTACCACACAGGTTGAGCATTCATGTAAGATCAAATACTGGTACGACCTTGCCAAAAACAGCAGAGCATGAAATAGTCCAGGAGTATTGGCTGAATCCTGGCTGAATCTTAGCTGAATCCTGGCTGAATCTTAGCTGAATTCCGACTGAATTTTAGCTGAACTTTGGCTGGAAATTTGTCTTTTTGCCTGCTAATCTGACTGCAAATTAGTCTAAAATATTATAATTCCCGGAAAACGTTAAATCATAAAAATGCTCATTTGGTACAATATCCATGACATTCAATGCTCTAAGACCTGTGGCATCAAAAATACTGGAGCCAATGGCTGTTGCAATGGCAAAGATGGGCATTTCCCCAAACACGATCTCAATGATCTCCCTTCTCTTTGCAGCACTTGCAGGCATATTGTACTACAGGTCAGCCTTTGATCCTCTTCTAGTACTTGTAGCAGGCTTGTTAGTGGCACTGAACTCATTTTTAGATGCAATGGACGGACTTGTGGCACGCTACCTCAACGCCTCCAGCGCACGCGGTGACTTCCTTGACCACGTAATTGACCGCTACTCAGATGTCTTCATCATTTGCGGTATCTTCTTCGGAGGCTATGTTGACTGGCAGATCGGTGTTGTAACCATTGTCGGTGTCCTCCTCACAAGTTACCTCGGCACACAGGCACAGGCACTCAATCTCGGGCGCTACTATGGCGGAATCATAGGAAGAGCGGACAGACTGGTCCTTATCATGTTGTCTTCCGTGATCTACTATTTCTACCAGGCCGAAGTCCTCGGATTCTCATCACTTGGCTGGATGATACTTATTATCGGAGTTGGAAGCCACATCACAGCTTTCCAGCGCATTGCTCACGTCTGGAAACAACTGGAATAACTGCATTAAGCAAAAAACACCAGAGATCCAGGGGGCTACTTTAATTAGCTCAACACCAATTAAGGTTCATGTCATCTGAGATGGATATCGACTACGAGTATCTGGAACACACTGCTGACGTAAGGTTTCGGGCTTATGGTAAAACCCTTGAGCAGGCATTTGAGAATGCAGCCCTTGCTATGCTTAACGTAATGGTTGAAACCTCGTCTGTAAACAACAGCCTGTCAGTAAATATCGAACTTACATCCTTTGACCTTGACAGCCTGCTATTTGACTGGCTATCCGAGATACTTTTCGTATTCGAAGTGGATGAGATAGTATTTGGCCGTGTAGAGGTCAATAAGATCACCGTTGATGAAAATGATGAACAGTGCTCTCTTGAAGCAACACTCTACGGAGAAACCATTGATCTATCAGTTCACGTCTTTGATACCGAGGTAAAGGCAGCCACCTACAATGACATGAGGATCGAGAACTCAGATGATGGCTGGATGATCCAGGCAACAGTAGATACCTGAATTTTCAGTGAACCTCTGCCGGTCATTGGGTCAATCAATTTCTTATTATCAATATATTCATACGATTAGAGCGCATAGTCTTCATTATAGCTGATTGAAGGAAGAAGACAAGAGGAAATAACATGTCAGATGAAAATGCAACATCAATTTTTGAAATTCTCACTAAAGTAAATGATAATACATGGGAGGTACCCGGTAATTACAAGCCAAACATGAATGTTCCGGGAAGGATATTCGTATCAAAACCTCTTCTTGAAATTCTGGAACCTGAAACCATCGATCAGGTTGCAAACGTGGCTTCACTGCCAGGCATCCAGAAATATTCCATGGCAATGCCGGATGCTCATCTGGGTTACGGATTTTCCATTGGCGGAGTTGCAGCTTTTGATAAGGAAGAAGGTGTGATAAGTCCGGGTGGCGTAGGTTTTGACATCAATTGCGGAGTTCGTCTAATTCGCTCCAATCTCATGGAAGATGATGTCCGTCCAAGGTTGTCTGAGCTTCTTGATGCATTGTTTGAGGCGATACCATCCGGTGTAGGTTCAAAGAGCCGCATGAGACTTACTGATGAGGAACTGGATGATGTATTCATCCATGGAGTGAACTGGGCTGTAAAGAATGGTTATGGCATGAAAGGAGACTTAAGTCATTGCGAAAGCAATGGTATGATGCCAGGTGCTGATCCTTCAAAGGTCAGCATTAAAGCCCGTAAAAGAGGGCGACCTCAGATAGGAACTCTTGGAAGTGGAAACCATTTCCTTGAAGTTCAGTATGTGGATAAGGTCTATGATGAGGAAGCAGCAAAGGCTTTCGGTCTTAAGGAAGGACAGATAACTTTCATGATTCACTGTGGTTCACGTGGTGCAGGTCACCAGATATGCACTGACCACCTCCAGAAGCTCACACAGGCTTCAAAGAAGTACAAGATTCCTCTACCTGACAAGCAGCTTGCATGCGCTCCTGCAAGTTCGGAGGAGGCTCAGGATTATTTCAAGGCCATGGTATGTGCGGCAAACTATGCATGGGTAAACCGCCAGATGATAATGCACTGGTCACGTGAGGTCTTTGATGAGTTCTTCAAGGCTCAGCACGGTGACCTGGGACTTGATCTTGTGTATGATGTTGCTCACAACGTTGCAAAGCTTGAGAAACACATGATCGACGGCGAGGAAAAGGAAGTCTACGTCCACAGAAAAGGTGCGACAAGAGCATTCCCTGCAGGTCATCCGGAGATTCCGGAAGATTACAAGGACATAGGGCAGCCAGTCATTATTCCAGGAAGTATGGGAACCGCATCCTATGTGCTCAAAGGCTGTCCTGCTGCAATGGAACTTACCTTCGGCAGTGCATGTCATGGTGCTGGAAGAGTTATGAGCCGAAGCAGTGCAAAGAAAGAGCTGCGTGGCGAAGAGATCCAGAAGGAACTGAAGTCTCAGGGAATCATTGTAAGAGCGACACAACCATCACTCATAGCCGAGGAAGCGCCCGAGGTCTACAAATCCAGCAGTGATGTTGTGGATGTAGTACACAACCTTGGAATTGCCACAAAGGTCGCACGCTTGCTTCCAATGGGAGTTGTCAAAGGTTGATGACCTTTGGCTTAATTTCTCTTTTTTTGCTCTTTTTCATTTCCACAAAAACAACCTGTAGGCCTAAAAGCACAGCAACCATCCGCCGAAGGCGGCATATTCCAATGGTAATATGCAGAAAATCATTGCATTCATGCTGCAGATTCTTCATGACTTCTCAAAAAAAGTATTCTGGATTTATACTGATTGTTTTTTTATTATCTGATGGGAAAACGCCGGCTTCGCCGGACCCTTCGGGATTGCTTTAGTTATTCATAAGAGGCGATATATCAGGTTGCAAGCTGATAACAAGCACTATTCACTATTGTACTGAAGAAAGTTTCATTCATTTTACTTTTATATAGCATTAAAGGAAAGAGAATCAGAGTTCACACTACTCAATTAAACAACATAAGAAAAGTCTTGCTCTGTAATTGAGCAACGAGGAAACGGAGACATGTTTGAGGGGATGAATGGTTTTGCTTGGTTACAGTTACTATACCTTTGAATACAGTTACAAGCAGTAGTTCCCGTTTCCTCAACTTATAATTGGTCATTATTATATATAAATCTGTTTGACATTATTTATATAGCAAACGATGTTCACTTCCTTAAATAAGAGATAATTACATATCAATTTAACCGCTATCATTTTAAAACTTATACTTTATTTAGCAACTATGAGCAATGCAGATAAAAACCTCATTAGAGTCAGGACAATGGCCGACATTCAGTTCGGTAAGGGTTGTGGAGATATTCTTTTCCCGGATGGTGTAACATTCCTGCTTTCAAGGACAAAACGCGTAAGACAGGTCCAGTACAACGGAAGGCACATGGCAACGGTTCGTGCAAGGGACGGAATGCTCACTCTCAGTATAGACGGGGCAGTTGCTTTGCATAAGGGTCTTGAAAAGCCGGCATCAAGAGTTGTGATTTGTGACGATGCAGTTCCATTTGTCTCAGCAGGCAAAACCGCTTTTGCAAAACATGTAGTTGCAGTAGACCCGGAACTTAGGGCAGGAGATGAGGTTATTCTTGTGGATGGAAAGGATGAGATACTTGCAACAGGGCAATTATTACTGTCACCTGTTGAAGCAATTCGCATGGAGCGTGGGCCTGCAGTTGATGTAAGGCGAGGGATAGCACAATCCTAGAATAACTATTTATAAATCTATCTCTATTAAATACGATGAAAATAAAGTCATTAGTGCCTTTGATACAGTAAATCCCTGACCGGAGAGTGAAAGCATAGAAGAGGAGATATTCAAGACATTTGTAATTCCAGACAATACAAGGATGGAAGAGCGTACAATAGTCATAGATGGGGATGTTATTGCAGGCAATCACTCTGAAATAAAGTACGGTATCATTGCACATTCAGCAATACTTGGTGAAAGGGTCAACGTTACAGGTGATCTGGTCACCACCGGAGATACAAGGATCGATATCTGGTCTCAGATAGGCGGTAACGTCAAGACGGACGAGAATGCCTATATCGGGGAATTCGTTACCATCGATGGAAAACTGGTGGTAAAAGGTGATCTCGATATTGGTAATGATGTGAAGATCAACGGTGGTTTTGAAGCCAAAGGCTGGATAGTTGTAAGAAATCCAGTGCCGGTCATAGTTTATCTTTTCCTTTATATCAGCGAGCTTCTGAGGCTTGGAAAGGACGAGGAAGTTGAAAAGGCGTTAGAGGATCTGTTTGAGGATGACGAGGAGTCTATTGGACTCAATTCAATGATCATTCCTAACGGTTCCAAGATATCCATGGACTCCATAAGGGTTCCATCACATGCCATTGTCGGAAGCAAGTGCAGACTTGTAGGGAACATACGTGCAACATCCCTTGATATGGCAAATGAGACAACTCTCTATGGAAGCATACGTACCATTCAGGATGTAAAGCTCGGAAAAGACAATGTGATCCACGGAAATATCATTTCCAGGGGCAATGTTTACGTTGCTGCCGGAACGCATATTCTGGGAGAGATCAACTCACAGTCAATAAAGATACATGAGAGTGCCCGTGTAGACGGTGTGATGCGTGCACCGGGTGGTATCATCTTTGAGCGTGAGGAAGATGATGCTTTAAGTGACAATGAACTGATGCAGCTGGATATCTGAGTGACTTTTGGTATAGGGTTACACAAAATTATGAGGGGAAGGCTATGAGTCTAAGTTCAACGTTCCATTTTCTGGATCTTTCAATACGTCTTTGTATAGTGATTCTGGCGCTATTGACATCTTATCTCCTGATGAAGATCGATCCCGATGTCATACGCTCGCGAATCTATGTATCATTTAACAATCTGAAAAAGTATTTTGTCTTTCTGACAGTAGGTTTTGTACTATATCTTTTTGAGGTACTTGTAACGATAAATTCAGTGCCCGAAAGCACCCGGTTTGATAACCTTAAAGGTTTGATGCTGCTTGTTTTCCAGGTATCAATGCTGGTTTTCCTTTATCATCTCTATGTGGCGATAAAGGTGCCTGACAGACGCATTCTTTGATAAGTGCCGGTTGGCTGGCTGTTGGCTTGCCAGGGTCACTTCTATTTTTCTATTTGTTTTTTCTTGTAGCGATAGTCAGATTTAAGAACGGTTCTAATAATTATAGTGAAAAGGTGTTAATTTGCAACAGGATTATACTTCATCATCATCCGAGTCTAAATCAATAATCGAGAAGGACTCAAAATATGTAATGCAGACCTATGGTCGCCAGCCGGTAGTCCTTGAAAGCGGCAAAGGTTCTCTGGTCTACGACATCGAAGGCCGGGAATATGTGGACTGTGTTGCCGGAATCGCGGTGAACAATATTGGCCACTGCCACCCACATCTTACAGAAGCGATACAAAAGCAGGCTGAGAAACTCATTCATGTTTCCAATCTCTATTACACGCAGCCTCAGGCAGAGCTTGCCGAGCAACTGGTCGATGTGACCGGTATGGAGCGTGTGTTCTTCTGTAATTCCGGTACAGAGGCAGTTGAAGCTGCAATGAAGCTTGCCAGGGTCACAACCAAAAAGACCGACTTCATCGCAGTTGAGCACTCTTTCCACGGACGTACAATGGGTGCGCTGAGCCTTACATACAAGGACATGTACCGCGCTCCTTTCAAGCCTCTTGTGCAGGAAGAGATGTTCGTTCCTTTCAATGATGCTCAGGCAGTGGCAGATGCCATCACACCAAAGACAGCGGCTGTTATAGTTGAGCCGATACAGGGAGAAGGCGGAATCAACATGCCAGATGAAGGCTACCTGAAAGAGGTACGCAAGATATGTGATGAGAATGAAGTTCTTCTTATCTTTGATGAGGTCCAGACTGGTTTTGGAAGGACAGGAACCTGGTTCTGCAAAGAGCACTTCGGTGTGGAACCTGATATCATGACAATGGCTAAAGCTATTGGTGGCGGTTTCCCAATGGGTGCAATAGCTGCCCGCAACGGCATCACATTTGGTCGTGGTGAACACGCTGCAACATTCGGAGGCGGTCCTATCGCATGCGCAGCCGCACTGGCATCAATTAACGTAATTCGTGAAGAGAATCTCCTCCAGCGCTCAAAGGAAATGGGAGAATACTTCCGCAGTCAGTTGAGCAAGCTTTCCACTGATGGTCTTGTAGAAGTTCGTGGAAAAGGTCTCATGATCGGTGTTCAGTTTGACCGCAAGTGCGCTGACCTTGTGGACCACGGCCGCAAGAATGGTGTTCTTCTTAACTGCACCTCAGAAACAGTACTGCGTATCGCTCCTCCATTGGTGATCACAAAAGAGCAGATCGACAGGGTGGTGGGCGTACTTGAGCAGGCCTGAGCTAATCAAGGACGTTGTAAACTCAATTTCAGAATATGTTCCGGGTAAGTCCATAGAGGAAATCGCAAAGAAATACGGCATCGACCCAAAAGATATCATAAAGCTGGGTTCCAATGAGAATGTTCTCGGACCTTCTCCTAAAGCAATTGAAGCTCTTGTATCCACTGCTTCAAAAGTTAATCTATATCCTTCAGCCGATGCTTCCGAACTTGTGGAGGCTCTCTCAGTCTACACAGGTCTTCCGGTAGAGAATATATGTGCTTCCGGTCCGGGTATGGACGGTTTGCTTGACAACCTCATGCGTGTGCTTATTGATCCCGGGGATGAGGTTGTAATTCCAAGTCCTACATTCTCTTACTATGAGATTGCTGCAAGGGCAAACGGAGCAACTGCGATTCATATCGCTCCGGGAGACGGACTTAAATTTGATGTAGCTGCCATAAGGGGAGCTATTACTGAGAGTACAAAGGTTGTATTCCTCTGTTCTCCAAACAACCCTACCGGTATGCTTACATCAGAGGGGGATGTCCGTTCACTTCTTGAATCTACTAAGGGACTTGTGTTTGTGGATGAGGCATATGTTGAATTTGCAAGCAGTGATCTCTCAAAACTGGTGCTTGAGTACGATAACCTCATAATCGGCAGAACCTTTTCAAAGGCATTCGGACTTGCAGGTCTTAGGATAGGATATGGTCTGATGCCGGAATGGCTCAAAGTCCAGTATATGAAGATCGCAACTCCTTTCAATGTAAGCCTGCCTGCTGTAATGGCAGGAGTGGCTGCACTTTCAGATTCAGATTATCTGGAGAAGAGCATCTCAATGACTGTAGAGGGTCGCAAGTTCCTGACTGAGAATATTCCATTCAAGGTGTATGATTCGCAGGCTAATTTCATTCTTGTGGATGTTTCACCACTTATCGCAAAAGATGTTTCAGAATCTCTTATGAAAAAAGGTATCATTGTCAGGGATTGCAGGTCATTCAGGAATGCAGGTGAATCACTGATACGTGTTACAGTGGGAACCAGAGAACAGAATGAAAAAGTAGTATCAGCCTTTGAAGAAGCAAAGGCCGGTTCGAAATGAATTCAATTAGCAATAATTAATATATCTTTTCTATTTTCATAAGCGGATAGTCAAGTTCTGTGTCAAATGCCAGACTGACATCCACTTTTGCACTTTTAAATACCGCTGTGATCCTAACATCCAGCATACGACCTTCAAGTTCGCAGTAGCCGTACTTACCATTAAGTTTGGAGTTAATCATGTCCCTGTTGATGGAGACACTGATCTTCTCAACGCAGGGCTGGACTGAAATACTCTCCTGTATTCCCTTTTCCAGACTATCTACTGTATCCCGGTTTACCGGTGAGCCTGTGAACTGGTGGTAAAGAGCACCGAGTTTGATGCCTGCTTCAAAAAGTACGTTATCCCTGTCAGTTATTGCTTCGTTTTCCTGCATAATGTGCCTCTTTGTTCTTCTTGATGATAGGTGAGATTATGTAAATTGCCATAAGTCCTGAAAGTACTGATGCCATGATGTGTGTATATTCGATATTCACGAAGTATGAAACAATAGTTGCAACAAATATCAGTGTGAGTGGAATAAGCATGTTCTTGTTCCTTGCTTTGAGGTATGTCACATTGCCGATCATGAGGAATCCTAATACAATAGCCAGCACAGTCATGATATAAACATCAAAGAACCCATCGCCCATTAGTAAATATGAGGATACGGCTATTCCTCCTGCTGTTATTGGTAAGCCGCTGAATGCATTCATTCCCATGTGCATTGTATTGAACCTGGCCAGTCTCAGAATGCCACATATGAAATAGAATAACATTGCAGGAAGCAGAATATACTGTGCCTGTGTTCCGGCGGCAGATGAATATGTGAGTATTACGGGTGCAACCCCGAATGAAATAACATCTGCAAGCGAGTCCAGATTTCCTCCTATTTCACTGGATGAGAATTTGCGGGCAAGATGTCCGTCGGCACCGTCGGCAACTGCGGCAATTAGTATCAGTAGTGGTGCAAGATATGTAAAACCATCAAGCACAAGTATAATGGCGATTACTCCACACAATGCATTCAGTAAAGTGACAAGATCAGGTAGTTTTAATGTATGGAGTATCTGGTTCACTTCCTTTATTTTATTCTTGCAATTATCGTTTCACCGGCAAATACGCGGTCTCCTTTCTTGATCAATATGTCAAAGCTTTCAGGAATTGTAACATCAACCCTTGAACCAAAGCGTATCATTCCGAAACGCTGGCCCTGTTTCATGTATTCTCCTTCCTGAACATAAGAGACAATTCTGCGCGTGACCGTTCCTGCTATCTGTATAACTTCAACAATGCCATGTTCTGTTTCTATGAGTGTATGGCTTCGTTCATTACGATGTGAATCTTTACAGAACGCAGGGATATATCCGCCTTTTTTGTGTTCGATCGTGTGTATTTTTCCGGTAATTGGTGCCCTGTTCACGTGGACATTCTGGAAGTTCATGAAAATGCAGATCTTCCTGTCTCTTATATCTACCACTCTGCCGTCAGCAGGTGAGAGCATATGGCTGTCGTGTTCCTTTATTTCTCTTTCGGGATCCCTGAAAAAGAAGAAAAAGAAAATTGTCACTGACAGTGCAAGTACAGCGATCATTCCGGAGTATGGAATTTTGTATAGCAGGTATGCAAAGAAGCTTACCACACTTACAGCGATGGATGTTAATATCCAGGGAAAAGAACCTTTTGCAAGCATTTATTGGTTTCCTACTACTTTATAGAATAACTTCTGAAAAAATCCGGTAACCAAAAACCAGATTCCTTCTATCAGGTCTACCAGTTCCGGCAATATGCGCATGACAATGTAAGCGACTACAAATAATGCAATTCCTGAGCCTATCTTTGCAATAGTGTTGTGTGCTATTTCAAAGCTTTCAGGACCGAACCACTGGTATCCATAGGCGATGATAACAAAAACATCTCTCATTATATTTAATATATATATAATGGGTACAGATGCTATAAATGCAGCCACCAATCTTTTCAATGGTGCATTCACTGATGCGATCAGACCCATGAACAGTGCGATGCTTTCAATGGCAGTACAGGCAAGAATTATCTCTACCGTGTATCCGTTAAGTGCTATCTTGTTCCATGTTACAAGTTCAGCTGGTACATTCATATGTTGCAGGGTCAGGAAAACAGTGTCAGTTACCTGTGATATGATCCATATGTTCAAAAATTCCATTTGTGCAAATGGGAAATAGAATAAAGAACCAAGAGCTGTTGCACTTGTTGCCATTGTTGTGATGTCCGGCGAAGGGACATTATCTTCTCTGTATTCTTTGAACATGGTGTGTGCTATGATCAGGCAGACAATTCCTACGACTATTACCAGAGCTACGTTGAAGTAATCCTTTATCTCCATAAAATGTATTGGCTGGTAGAACCAGTGTATGGAAAAGAATACCCATCCTGCCGCAGACAACATTCTGCGGGCTTTTACGGTTTTAGGGATTATTGATCCAAGCAGCATAAAAGCCACTGCTATCCATAGAACATTCTCGATCATCTAAGCACACCTTTAATAGGTATGGCTCCTATATATTTGATGTAGCCTATTAAGTTTTTGTTCCTTATGCCGCCCAATACTCCTAAGCTTACAGTAGATGCCGTAATCATCTTGGACCGAAAAATAGTTCTTATCCAGCGAAAAAATCCTCCTTTTCAGGGAAAATTTGCGCTCCCCGGAGGTTTTGTAGACATTGGTGAGACAACAGAAGAAGCTGTTGTCCGTGAGGTTCTTGAAGAAACAGGCCTTACAATAGAAATAGTTAAGTTACTTGGAGTATATTCTGAACCTTCGCGCGATCCCCGCGGGCACACGGTGAGCGTAGTTTACCTGACTCTAGGGGAAGGTGAACCCAGAGCGGATTCAGATGCTAAGGCGGTACATTTGTTCGATGTTTCGGATATCCCGCAAATGGCTTTTGATCATAACTTAATAATAGATAATGCGAGAAGTGATATTGATGGAATTTTGTCCCGAATGTAAAAGTATGATGTTCCCTTCAGGTGATTCATTCAAGTGTAGAAAATGTGGTTTTGTAAAGGGAAAGCAAGGTTCTGAGGCACTGGTGTCAAAAGAATCCAGGGAAAAGAGGGATGTCACTGTGCTTGAAGGTAATGTGGATCAGGGTCTTCCTACAACCACTGTAAGATGTGAGGAATGTGGACATAACGTTGCATACTGGTGGTTGCGCCAGCTTAGATCTGCTGATGAATCAGAGACCCGTTTCTTCAAATGTACAAAGTGTGGCTGTACCTGGCGTGAATACGACTAAAGATATCTGATACTTTTTCTTAGTTTTGGATATTTAAAAGAAAAGTTATATTACTTATTAGATATAATGACCTAAAAATTCAATTTATTGGTGGCGAATCCAGATGTTCAAGGCAACTATTGATGCAGATATTTTAAAGACTGCAATTGAAACTCTTTCGGTTCTTGTTGATGAAGCACGTTTCAGGATATCTCCTGAAGGCCTGGTTGTAAGGGCAGTAGACCCTGCAAATGTGGCCATGGTAAGTTTTGAGCTTAGCTCAAGTGCTTTTGATGAGTTCAACGCAGATGATTCCGAGATAGGCATGGACCTGTCAAAGATCAATGACATTTTCAGTGTTGCAGGCAGGGATGAGAAAGTTATTATGGAACTTGATGAGATGTCTCAGAAAATGTCACTTCACCTTGGCGGTCTTTCATACACTCTTGCCTTACTTGATCCTTCAACCATCAGGGCAGAACCAAGGATACCACAGCTAGAGTTGCCTGCTGAGGTTGTCCTTAATGGAAAGGATCTCCAGAGAGCTGTGAAAGCTGCCGAGAAGATAAGTGACCACATGCTACTGGGCATTGATGAGGATGTTTTCTACATGGAAGCTGAGGGTGACACTGACCGTGTCCGTCTTGATATGACCCGTGACAGTCTTATTGACCTGAAATCAGGTGAGGCACGTTCACTCTTCTCACTGGATTACCTGTCAGACATTGTCAAACCTGCTTCACGCTCCAATGAAGTTACCGTCGAACTTGGAAAGGACTTCCCTGTGAAGATAAGTTTCACCATTGCAAACGGTGCAGGAAAAGTAGGTTATCTCCTGGCTCCAAGGATCGAATCAGACTGATCTATGGATGAAAAAGACTTCGCATTATATCCTTACATTTCCGGGGCATCAGCACACGTAAAGAGCCTCGGAATGTCCCTTGACCGCCTGGTTGCTTCCAGAGCCATGGAATCTGCACGCATCCGTGGCAAGGAACGTGTCATGCAGGCAATAGGGGGCGAGCTGCTCAAGCCTTCACTTTCTGCTTCAGATGAGCAGAAGATATTGCTTGAACTGCTTTCTTATCCTTTTTCCAGAATACTTGTTTCATGTGTCGATGATCCTTTCCTTACCCGCAGGTATTGTCTTGCAGAGGCTGTTGCTTCATACAAGCTCCTGAAGACCATGGACCTTGATTTTCTGGATGAGTTTGCATCTGATTTTTCAGTCTATCCCGATAGAAGTGATTCCGGGTTTAAGCTTCATTTTACTTCTTATATCAGGATGGCAAGCTCCCTAAAAGCAATTGAATGGAAACTTGTTAACCGAAAGCTTCACCGTGGAAATGTGAATGTTTCCAAAGAAGAGTTCTCTCGTCTTTTACAGGAACTTATCAAGGAACGTGTTGAACACAACCTTCCAATGCCCGTGAATGAAGAACTTGCACAGTCCTGTGAGTCATATCTTGTAGAGATAAGGGAATCGCTTGAGGAAAGAAAGAGCACTTTCGGGGATTCTGAATTTGAATCCGTTGAAACTGACCTTTTCCCTCCATGCATTACACAAGCCATAGCTAATACTCAGGCGGGTGTGAACCTTGCTCATTCAATGAGATTTGCCATGACTGCATTCCTGCTAACGATTGGCATGAATGTGGATGATATTATGAATCTTTTCACTGCATCGCCTGATTTTGATGTTGAAAAAGCAAGATATCAGGTTGAGCATATTGCAGGTTCTTCAGGTACCCACTACAAACCACCCTCGTGTTCAACAATGCAGACTTACGGTAACTGCTATGCTCCTGATGAGATGTGCAAGAAGATAAGCCATCCTCTTAATTATTACAGTCGCAAGGTCTGGTTCAGGAAAAGGGATGCTCAAAAGTTTGCTGGAAATGATTCTTCTGGTGAAGGCTCAGAAGAGTGAAAAGGTATTTGATCTTGTTTAAAAAAGAATGTCTGGGACATTATTGTCCCATTAATTGTTTTTGAATTAGTCCTTTCTGCGCTGCATGAAGAATGCAAGTCCGATGATTGCTGCAACAGGGATTGCAATTGTTGGGAATTCAGGGATTTCTTCCTGTGAGCAGTTCTTAACAGTCATTGTAAGGCTTGCATCGACAGGAATTATACCATTGATAAGTCCTTCTGCAGTTGAATATATAAGTTTTCCATTTTCCTGGATATCTAAGTCCATTTCACCGGTGAAAGTATAGTCCCCAAATGCTACGTTGGCATTGACCGGACTCATGGTTGCTATAAATTGCAATTTCTGACCTATGGCTGTAATTTGTACATCAGTGATCTGAATTGCAAAATTGTTAGGGAATCCTTCAGGTACACTAGGTGTACTGGATACGATTGTAACAGCTACATTTTCTCCGCTCTTGCAGACTTTAAGATCTGCAGTAGCTTCATACTCCATTGGTATTGTAACGGATGAAGGAATTATATATCCTACTGGGAGTGTGGAGCCTTCAGGAATTACTGTTCCTGCTGGTATTATTGTTCCTGCTGGAATTACTGTTCCTGCTGGTATTATTGTTCCTGCTGGAATTACTGAAAATAGATATCCATTGATTTCAATTGGAGTAGTCAATACTATAGTAACGGTAGTTTTATAGTCTTCAGTTAATGTGTAAGGGGCGAGAAGTGGAAAATCTACAGGTACTATGTAGTCAAAAGGAAGTGGATATTCAGCAAAAAATGCACTGACTATGATGTTTAAGTCAATCTGATTCATGTTCAGATTGCTTGCATCAACACTATATTCACCATCAAGATTTACGCAGTAGCATCCATCTGGTATTGTGTAAGTAGGTGCAGGCTGGCATGTTTCTGTTGCAATTGCAGGTTGAACTGCAGTTAACATAAGTAATAGCACAAAGGCTATTGTAGATAATTTTGTCATCTTTTTCATTGTACCACCAGTATTTACGTTTTTTCAGGTAATATTAATTAATACAAATTTATTAATAAGATAATATACTTTTATTATAAATTTATACTGTGTATTCGTTATTAGGAAATATTTGTATATATATTTGTCGTAATTGTGCATATTTAATCCAAATCTTCGTTTTAGATACAAATATGATAAAACCAGAGTCTGCCAGAGTATTAAGTCGTGTGCAGCTTATTGGCAACAGTATCTCTTGTGCGTCTGATCAAATAAAAAGAGAATGTAATCTGTTCAAATGTGCATGTTATTGAAAAAGAGCGATAACAGTTTCCTGCTATCTGTTGTAAGCTATAATTACTATCTTTAACTGCGCTTGTATTCCCTGCATTTCTCAACAAAACTCTTCACAGGGAATGTTGCCGGATGTGCGTGGGTATAGCTTGCAAGTGAATTGTACTCGGTAAGTCCGTCCTTACCATCGATAATTCCTTTTCCTCTCCTCATCTCATATGCAAGCTTAGCATCGTTGTCGCAATAGGTTGCAGAATAGTGGAACTCATGTCCCCGGATAGTTCCTTTGATGAAGTCTCCGTTTGCAACTCCTTCAGTGTAACCGAGTGCCTGAAGTTTTTTGGTCTGGACAGTTTCTGCAGGGAGTACATCTGCCATCTTGTAAACAGTTCCTTCTATCTCATAGGATGAAGACATATATTGCAATCCGCCGCATTCTCCGTACATTGGCATACCTTCTGCCGACAGATCTTTGAGGGCTTTTGTTGTCTTAGACTTCTCAAGCTCTGAAATGTAAAGCTCAGGATAGCCACCGCCAAAGTAGAACCCATCCACATCCGGAAGCTCTCCTTTCATCGGGCTGAAAAACTCAATCTCTGCACCTGCTTTTTTGAAAGCCTCAAACATTTCCTGGTAGTAAAAACAGAATGCGCTGTCATAAGCAATTCCTATTTTCAGGTCTGCTCCTATTTCCTTTTCCTTTCCAGGAGCTTCGTAATCAGGCGCTGTTTTTGAGAGTTCGATTATTGCATCAAGGTCAATATTCTCTTCGATGAAGGCAGCCAGGCTTTCAGTATCGAAATCCAGTTCATTTGCCATGTATAATCCCAGATGTCTGGAAGGTACAGTAACATCCTTGTTACGTGGCAGTGTTCCAACAACGGGGATGTCAGGTATTGAATCTATGATCATTTGCGCATGTCTTGGACTTCCAACTTTGTTCAGGATAACACCGGCGATCTTTACATCCGGGTCAAACTGGGAAAATCCCTTGACAATAGCTGCGGCACTTCTTGACATTCCATGTACGTTCACAATAAGTATCACAGGTAATCCCAGTGACTTGGCAACATGTGCGGAACTTGCTATCTCAGTAGCTCCCATTCCGTCAAAGAGTCCCATAACTCCTTCTACAATGTTGATATCAGCATTTTCAGAATGCATGGAAAAAGTGTTCTTTACGCCATCTACCTGCATCATAAAAGTATCGAGGTTCCTTGATGGCTTGCCGCAAATAGCGGTATGGTAAGTTGGGTCTATATAATCAGGTCCGACCTTAAAAGGCTGAACTTCCATCTCTCTTTTTTTCAGGGCAGCCATAATGCCCATGGAAACCGTAGTTTTTCCAACTCCGCTGTTGGTACCTGCAAGCAACACCGCATTTGTCATGGAGTTTATTGTGTATAGTTCGGATATATGTATTATTCCCTCAGGCGACGATTCAAAACGATTAAATAAAGAGCGTATATCTAAGTACTATGTCTCTCCCGGAAGCGACAGAACTTCTTACTGATTCTTATGGACGTACAGTTAGAAGTCTGAGAATGTCTGTAACTGACCGCTGCAATCTGAATTGCATCTACTGTCATAATGAAGGCCATATTGGTCATAGCAAAGAGATGTCAGTGGATACTATTGTCAATATAGTGGAAGTAGGATCTCATTTTGGAATTAACAGACTGAAGATCTCCGGTGGCGAGCCTCTTCTCAGAAAAGACTTAGAGGAAGCACTTGTGCGTCTGCCTGAAATGAAAGATATTTCCATGACCACCAATGCCGTCTTGCTGAAAGACAGGGCATCTTCCCTGAAAGATGCAGGTCTTGACCGCGTAAACATAAGCCTCGATTCTCTTGATCCGGGCAAGTACCACACTATCACCAACTGCGGAAAGGGAATTTTTGACAGGGTGCTTGATGGGATACATGAAGCGGTAGATGTTGGTCTGACTCCGGTCAAACTTAACATGGTTCTCCTTAAAGATCTTAATGATAATGAGATCAAGGATATGCTGGAATTTACGCGCGGATATGGCGGGGACGTGATCTTACAATTGATCGAACTGATGGACTTCAGGGATCTTCCGCAGTACCGGATAGATGCCAATGAAGTTGAACGCTCACTATTATCTGTCTCTTCGGATGTGCGGGTGCGTGAGCTTCATAAAAGGAAAAAATATATTATCAATGGTGCAGAAGTCGAATTTGTCAGACCGGTTGATAATACGGAGTTCTGTGCGAACTGTAATCGTATAAGGGTCACAGCAGACGGAAAACTAAAGCCATGCCTTCTGATAAGTAATAATATGGTTGATGTCTCAGAGGCCAGTATTGAAGAGCTACCTGATCTCTTCAGGCTTGCTGTCAGCAAGCGTGTACCGTTCTGCCAAAGTTGAAGGAGTGATAAAAAATGGAAGTCGTACTTACTGTAGATGGAAAGGATATTGAGATAAATCATTTCGTGCAGTCCATACTTGGCAGCACTGTGATCGGAGCTGTCACAACACTACATGGTGTTGAGGATGACTGCAAAGAAGTCATTATCAAAATAAAACAGTAGTTCCTGAAAATAGTCTGATATTTGTGTCAGGAACTATTTTTGTTTTCAATTTTCCTTTGTAATTTTTATTCTGATTTCAATAGTCTTACAGCAGGTGCTCTATCTCTGAGAAGTCAATTGGGGAAGTAGCATCAAGGGATATGGGTGTTACAGACACATTTCCGTTGTTCATGATGGCATTAACATCGGTTCCCTCTTCTTCATCCACTATCAGTTCACCTGCGATCCAGTAATATGGTCTGCCTCTGGGGTCATGTCGTTCTTCAACATCTGTCTTGAAGAATTTCCTTGCAAGGCGCGTAATCTCAATTTCAGGTTCATTATCTGCATGGTGTGGTATGTTCACATTAAGCAGGTCAACATTCTCGGGCAGTCCGTGTTCAAGCACTTTCTTTGCAATTCGGTTGACAACCTTAATGGCAACATCATAATCGTGCTGGAAGTTCCTGTTATCGTCGAATTTGTCTCCTTCTTCCATGACCTGTATGGAAGCAGCAATGGCAGGTATTCCATAGCTCGCACCTTCCAGTGCCGCACCGATCGTTCCGGATGTTGTGATTGTGTCGGTGCTGATATTTTCTCCTATGTTAAATCCTGAAAGAATCAGGTTGGGCATTTCCTTCATGACTGCAAAAATTCCCAGAATCACAGAATCAGTAGGTGTGCCTGCCACCGCATTAACATCTATCCCGTTTATCGTTGCCTGTGTAATTCTCAGTGGTTCAAAAATAGAGATCGATCTTCCAACACCACTTTGCTGCGTCATAGGTGCGGATACTGTCACATCCCCAAGGTCTGAAACACTTTTCCAGGCTGCATGTATGCCTGTTGAATAAACACCATCATCGTTGGTAACAAGTATCTTTTTTGGCATGTCTGTATCAATTACCTGACGATGCCTTAAAACTAATGCCCTGATGCAGTCTATTATCGATCAAAATAAATCTAAAATAAATCTAAATCTGATTTTTGTTCAAAAAGTGGTGATCAGAATGTCCTCTATGGATGAAAATGTATCAAAAAAAGTAAAATTGGAGGTGATATGAAGTTATGTGAATTCACACGTTTGCGTAAATTCTATCTTTTCGTTGTGATGTAGCGGCAAATCCTTCCTGTTCGGACATGTCGGCAAGTGTCTTTACCTCGTCCAGAACTTCTATTTTATCGCTCATCGCATCGAGGGCGAAGATCATTTCTTCAATGGTTTTGTTCTCTTCTGTATTCAGACAGGGACTTCCCTTTACGATTTCCAGTAATATTGAAGCGTCATCGATCACCTGGGCCAGGATCGTCCGGTCCATGTAAGATTTAGCGGCTTCAGAATCGCCGCCTGACAGGGTTGAATTGAATTCTGTGAGCTGTTCCTCAAACAATCCAATATCGTAGTGTGCGCTTCTGAATATTTTCTTAACATAGTCTTCTCTGTAGACCTGTTTTGAGTTTTTCAGTACTTTCAGAAGTTTTTTGTAGTCCATGTTTTTCACCCTGGGGCTGGATGCAGGTCCCTTTTCCCTCATCCCGTGCTAATTTCGCCACGTAAGGTCCTGCGTTTTTGATTGCAAAGATTATTTACTGGATCGTTGCCTCATTCCCAAGATTGTGTCTGATCGTTTCAACAGGCATTACTCTGTTAAGGTATGCATCTGAGAACTGTCCGCCATTCACATCATATTCCCGTTCGATATCGATTCCATAATCCTCGTCCATTTCCTCGATTATAGGATCACACAGGTATACTTGCAGGCTGCCACTTGCATCCATAAATACGGATGGTCTGACACCTGTATTATTATATTCTTCTACAAGCCCTCTGAATACTAATGACATATAACGCATTGATTCCATCGGTCATCACCAATAACACATTTTCATGGTCATGCACTTAAACCTAATGTACTGTTTTTTTGCAGTATGTACAGACAATCTTCAACTTATGTTCACAAATTGCAAAATTTCGTGTTCGTGATTTGTCGATAAAAAGCAACAATAGAATTTATTCGGCATGTATATTTATATAATCATTTATATACTGCAATGAGTAGCACCCGGGTGTTCGGTCTTAGATAAGAAACGTTTTTAATCATTGGGGCGATAGTTGGAAGAATAAATCTGACTATATTACTTAAATAAAACAATCATCCAGTTGGAATATTTATGCTTGAAGACGAATATCAGCTTGATTATTTTTCAGAGAATGGATTCGTTCGCAAACAGTGCTCTAAATGTGGAAAACATTTCTGGACCCGTGACCTTGAAAGAGTCACATGTGGCGATGCACCATGCGATCCATACTCATTTATCGGTAATCCTGTATTTAAGAAACAGTTCGACCTCGCGGAAATGCGTGAGTATTACTTGAACTTCTTTGAAGAAAGAGGCCACACAAGGCTTGAAAGATATCCTGTTATCGCAAGATGGAGAGATGATATATATCTGACCATTGCGTCAATTGCGGATTTCCAGCCATTTGTGACTTCCGGACAGGTGCCACCACCCGCAAACCCATTGACAATTTCCCAGCCATGCATCCGTCTTTCTGACCTGGATGCAGTAGGCAGAAGTGGCCGCCACCTTACCACATTTGAAATGATGGCTCACCACGCCTTCAATAAAAAAGGTGAGGAAATTTACTGGAAAGACCATACAGTAGAACTATGTGATGAACTTTTCAACTCCCTTGGCGTAGACCCAATGGCTGTTACATATAAAGAGGAGCCATGGGCAGGCGGAGGAAACGCCGGACCTTGTGTAGAAGCGCTCATTGGCGGTCTTGAAGTCGCAACCCTTGTGTTCATGGACCTCAAGCAGTCAAAGGATGGCGATATTGCCATTAAGGGCGAGAACTACAAGAAGATGGACAACTACATCGTGGACACAGGTTATGGCCTTGAAAGGTTCGTATGGGCATCCAAGGGTTCCCCTACTATATATGATGCAGTTTTCCCGAACATTGTCAACGAGCTCATGGACCTTGCGGGAGTTAACCACGAACTTGACAATTCCGAGTATGCCAATATCCTTGCCCAGAACGCCCGTCTTGCAGGTCTTATGGACGTAAGCGAGAAGGCCAATCTCTTTGAACTGAGAAAACAGGTTGCTTCCAGCATAGGTACGACCGTTGAGAAGCTTTCATCCATCATGGAGCCTGTTGAGACCGTATACGCTATCACTGATCACACACGCTGTCTTACTTTCATGCTTGCAGATGGTGTCATTCCTTCCAATGTAAAGGCAGGATACCTTGCAAGACTCGTACTGCGCAGGACACTCAGGATGATGAAGGACATGGGCATTAGAGCTCCACTGTCCGATATTGTAAGGATGCACATAAACAACCTTCCGGAGTATCCTGAGTTTGAGGAGAAGTTCGATGTTATACAGGACATCCTTGAACACGAAGAGCGCAAGTTCGGCGAGACCCTTGAACGTGGAAAGCGCATGATCCAGAAATCTGCGAAGCACTACAAGGAATCCGGTCAGAACATGCCTCTTGAAAGTATTATCGAGATGTATGACAGTCACGGAATTCCGCCTGAGATCTCCAAAGAAGCAGCATTAGAGGTTGGCGTGGCTGTGGATCTGCCTGATAACTTCTATTCACTTGTTGCCGAAGGGCACAGCAAGGCCGAGGCAAAAGAGGAAAAAGTTTTCCCATATGCAGATAGAGTAGCCAAGCTTCCAAAGACCAAGAAGTTGTTCTATGATGAACCTACAAGAATGAACTTTGAGGCTGTAGTCCTTGATGTATTTGACAATCATGTAGTACTTGACAGCACACTTTTCTATCCGGAAGGCGGTGGACAGCCTGCTGACCATGGTACAATGATCATTGAGGATGTATTGCACAACGTCATTGATGTCCAGGGTATCGATGGTGTTGTTGTGCACATTATCGAGGATTCAGAGGACGAGTTCCACATTAAGAAGGGCGACATGGTACAGGGACGTGTGAATGAAGAACGCCGTATGGCTCACGCATGTCACCACACTGCAACCCATATTGTCAATGATGCCGCACGTAAAGTTCTTGGTGATCATGTATGGCAGGCCGGTGCCCAGAAATTCGTGGACCGCGCACGTCTTGACATTTCACATTACAAACGTATCTCACAGGAAGAGCTCAACCAGATTGAGCTGATAGCTAACCGTACTGTTATGGACAACCAGCGTGTTTCCGCAGAATGGATGGACAGGATCGAAGCTGAGAAGAAATATGGTTTCGGACTGTATCAGGGAGGTGTCCCTCCTGGAAAGATCATCCGTGTGCTCAAGGTTGCCGATGACATAGAAGCATGTGCAGGTACCCACTGTACCAGTACCGGACTTGTCGGTCCTATCAAGATTCTCAAGACTGAACGTGTTCAGGATGGTGTAGAGCGTATCGAGTATGCCGCAGGTCTTGCAGCCGTCAGGTCAATGCAGGAAATGGAATCCTATCTCAGCCAGGCAGCAGACGCACTCCGTGTCAGACCTGAACATCTTCCATCTACAATTGACCGTTTCTTCAACGAATGGAAGGAGTTCAAGAAGGAGAACCAGAGGCTCAAGGAAGACCTTGCGCATGTTCATGTGATCCAGATGGCCAACGAGGCTGTCAATGTCGCAGGTATGCGCCTTGTGGCAGCATGCATCCCTACCGCAGATATCGATGAGCTTGTAAAGATCGCCGGAGAACTGACAACCAGCACGGACATGGTTGTACTTCTTGCAAGTGAAGCCGGTGGTGTCAAGATAGTTGGTGCCGCAGGTGAAGATGCACTTAAAGCAGGAGCAGATGCCGGAAAGATCGTCAGGATCATGTCCCAGATAGTTGGCGGCGGCGGTGGCGGAAAGCCTGCCATGGCTCGTGGTGGCGGTGTTGATGCCGGCAAGATCGACGAAGCACTTGCCGCAGGACAGAGTCTCCTTGAAGAACAATTAAATAATTAGATATGTATATATATCTGTAAATTGTAACTCACCAGTATGATACCTGGTGAGGTCAAAGAGTTCTTTTCATCCCAGTATGGGAAGTCCCTTCTTGTAAAGGGGCAGCCTGGTACTGGGAAAACCACTTTTGTCTTTGGAATATTAGATGAGATATGTCCCAAAGGCAACTGTGTTTACATTTCTCCACGCATCGATAAGTCTTCTGATTATGGAAATTATCCCTGGATCGAAGGTGATTTCAATAACAACGAGGATTTCCTGCGCATGCTGGCATCCCGCATAAAAGTCATATGGGAATCCAGTGACACTAAACCAATTATTGTTGTTGATTCTATAGATTCCCTGAGCATTGCTACAACACGTTCCGCTGATTGGGAAAGCAATAAATTCGAGCTTGAGCGTTTGCTCTTTGATTTTTCACGCAAGGTCAATGCTGACCTTATAATGATCACCGAGCAGGCTGATGTTACATCCCTTGATTACCTTGTTGATGGCGTGGTCTTCCTTGAGATATCTGAGATATCCGGTCGCGACATCAGGAAAATAAACCTGTTAAAGATACGCGGTGTAGAACTTTCACAATCAAAGTATCCATTCACACTTGATGGCGGCAGGTTCAGGAGTTTTGAACCATTCACGGTTTCTTATCCGGAACAAACGCAAGTCCCACGTTCTCTTGCCGACCCGGAGGAAAACAAGATCTCAACCGGGATACATGATTTTGACGAGATACTTGCCGGAGGATATCAGAAAGGAAGCTTCAATCTCTTTGAGATCACAAGCGGCGTGGGTGACTCATTCTACAGTTTGCTGCTGCCCACATTCATAAATCATCTCAATCTTGGCCGCGGCCTTCTCAGTATGCCTACTGAAGGTACAAGTGTTGAGACTGAAAAGCGCATGATATCTCCTTTCACAGGAGATGACCATTTTCATGGGCATTTCGTTGGATTTGAGATCCGTGACCTGAAAGGCAGAATTCCCGCATACATCGAACCGTTCTCAGGTAACGTGTATAAGGACATGGATGTCTTCTACAAGTCCAAGAACGAGATATTGCGCAGTTATGGTTCACCGGTTCTTGATTATATCGGCCTTGACAGTATGGAATACAATTATGGATGGGAGAACATAGGCTCTATCATAGGGCAGATGGCATCCATTACAAAGACAACTGATAATGTTGTCCTTGCTGTCACAAAATATGGCCAGAGGATTACTGAGTCAGTGGCGCATATGGCAACGACTCACTGGAAATTTGAAAACGTTGACAAGACCCTTGTTATGTATGGTGTGGTGCCAAAAACCGGCATATTTGCTGTTCAGATGGAGTTCGTGTCAGGTTATCCACAGGTTAGCCTCATTCCTATGAAATAAATAATTTATACGCCGTAAGTACATTTTCTTCCCAAACATTAATAAGAAAATAAATCTAATATTATTTACTAAACAAAATTAAAAGGTACTTGGCAATGAATGCTCAAACGCAGGAAATCCTTTCAACCCTCAGAACAGAGCTATCCCGGAAAAATACATTGTTCCTTGCTCCGGTGGATAGTTTTATTGAGAGGCTTGTCTATTTTTTTGTATCGGACATACTGAAAGAAGAATCGGAAAGGACTATAGTGTGGCTATGCCTGAATTCTTCCAGGGACAAGATATTGTCAAGATTCGAAGATTTTGGATTTGACATCAATTACGAAGGAAGAATATTCTTCATCGACATTGATGCGCCAGGCAAAGAGCGCCACGATGACACTTTCTACTGCAGTTCCGTTGCAGATTATACCAAGATGGCATCCCATATATCCAATATTTTCCAGGACCATCAGAATTCTGTGCTGCTCATAGACAACATGAATGTGCTTGCAAGCGACACAATGCAGGTTGTGGAAAACTTCATCCAGTTCATCGAAAAGAAAGTGGCAGAGAACGATGGCAGCATTGTCTCCATGCTTTCAAGGAACATCCTTTCATCAGAGACCGAGGTTCTTATAACTTCATTCTTTGACGTGGTTATCGATATCACCAATGTGGGCGAGATCCATGCTGAGATCGGCATGAAGGATTTCGATTTCAGGTATTCTGTTGAGGGCGGCTCTATTGAGTTCGAACCTATGCAGAAGAAGATCAAAAGGGAGCGCCTGAAGATCCTTATAGTCGATGATGAACCAGACATTCCAGAGCTTCTGAAACTTTCTCTCATAAGTGAGCCCTATGACTTCATAGTGGCCCATAATGGCGAAGCTGCCATAGATCTTACACTAAAAGAGCTTCCTGATCTTATTCTCCTTGACATCATGATGCCCGACATGGATGGTTATGAAGTAGTGGAGAATCTTAAGAAGAGCAAAGCTGCAAGCGATATTCCTGTGATCATGATATCGGCCAAGACTGCTATTGAGGATAAGGTCAAGGGTATGGAACTTGGAATAGATGACTATATTTCCAAACCGTTTGACAAGAGAGAGGTCAAGGCCAGGATCAAGATGGTAATGCGCCGTCTTGGATGGGTGGAAGAGGAATAATTATATATTCAAATGAATATTTGAATACTATATAATTTTGGTAAAAACGTCTTAGGAGTTGTATCATTAATGTGTCCCAAAATCATGGTTGTGGATGATGAACCCGATACCATTGACCTCGTAAAATTGATCCTTGAATCCGAGGACATAGAAGTCGTCGGAGCAAAAAGCGGTTTTGAGTGTCTTGAATCGATTGAGGAGGAACATCCTGATGCAATTCTTCTTGATATCATGATGCCTGATATGAATGGATGGGAAACTTTCCATAAGATAAAGGAAAAAGAGCCCACTTTACCCGTTGCTATGCTCACGGTAAAGAGTCAGGAATTTGACAAGATGCTCGGTCTGCATGTCCTTAAAGCAGACGACTATATTACAAAGCCTTTCAGCAGAAAAGAGCTTATCCAGAGGACAAAAGAATTGCTGGAAATGAAGCTTCAGTGATCCAGCACTTCATAGCACTTCAAACAATATCGCTTTTTCATCCTTTACGAAAAGATGTGCCTTTCTCTCACCATTGAGGCCGTTTTCCAGTTCGTTGCGCACATCCCAGTAACTTTCAGGGTCAATGGCTGCCCGGACAATAACTGTTCCGAACGAGTTCTTCCTAAGATAGGAATTTATCTGCGAAAAGTCCGCTTCAGCGACCAGAAGTTTCCTGTATCTATTCTTAAAAAGGCTGTTCTTTATTTCGGATTCTGAAGTAAGGAGTGTCCTTTTTTCATCAATATCATAAATGGCAATGTTTTCTGATTCTCCTTTAAGCTCTGCAACAAGCTGCTCAAGCAGACCTGCCTTTATTACACATTCCTCTGGCTCATATGCGTACAATGCCGGTTCATCTGCTTTGCCGGCAGGTTCGACAGTTCCTGATGACCTTATCGCATTACTTCCCGGAAGCGCAACAGCAGAAATATCCGCTTTTTTCAGCTCTCCAAAATAGAGGTTAAGCCTGTTGAGCTTTCCTTCCAGTGACATGTACTCTCTTTCACAGTCAAACGGAATTTTATCCGGTGACAATTGTGGAGGCGCTTCAAAAGCAAAGTTTGAGGAAACCTTTGCATAGGCTTTCATCACTTCAGGGATGGACGGACTAAGATTGTCGATACTCCTCTCTTTTTCAGCAGGAGGTCTTGCAGGATCTGAAAAGACAACATCAAGTTTTGGTAATTTTTCAATGACTTCAGGAGACAGTGCGTCACCTGCAATGAATTCGATGTTATCTACACCCATTATCCTGGCATTCTTTTTTGCAAATGCTATCTTTTTAGGATCTATCTCGATAGCATAGACAAAATCGCAGTATCTGGCAAAAAAGAGCGCCTGTCCTCCGATTCCACAACTGATGTCAGCTATTGTCTTACATTGCAGTCTCTTTGCCCTGTATTCAGCCACCGGTTCCGGAGTTGCGAATCTGATGCCATCTTTGTCTGATATCATTTCTGTTTTGAATTGCTTTTTACGTGCCATAGGTCACTCCTACAAGTCAGGTAAATGATTTAAAATCATCTGATTTGCCATTATGTTCAACGCATGTTTTATTCAAAATTTATATATATTATAGATGGTATATTGTCAAACGTATAGATATATCTCTCATAAATTAAATAAAACCAGTGGAAATATGGCCGGATTTAGCGATAAGATCAAAAAAGTGACCTCTGTTCTTTCGAAAAAGAACAAGAGCGGTGGAGGTGACTCTCCATTTGGAGGCGATGCTCCTCCTTTCATGCAGGGCGGGCCAGACCTTGGTTCAGTTCCTGATCTGGCTGCCGGTATGCCTCCTATGCCAGGTGTTCCTCCAGGCATGGCTCCAGGCGCACCTGGCGATTCTGCTTTCCCTCCGGGTATGGCTCCTCCGGGAGCAGGCGGTCCACCGGGAATGGCCCCGCAAGCCGCTCCACAGGCAGCTCCAATAGATAATGAGATGCTTGAGGAGAATCGAAAAAAGATAAAGGAAGTCGAGTCTAAAGTATCAAAGGCAGATGTAACTCTAAACATGGTCCAGAGGGACAATGAAGAGATCAGAAAAACCGTTGATAAGATAGACCAGAGTGTCCTTGAACTATTATCCCTTTATGAGATAGTATCCAATCAGGTCAACCCTTTTGTCGGCGATGGTGCAGGTTCCAGAGATACCATTGAGAGGTTTGAGAAAACAGAGAAGCGTCTCACTGAAATGGGAGACATGATAGTTCTTCTGAAAAATGAGTTTGATGCAACTGCTCAGAAATTAAGTATGCCAAAAGGCATCTCTGAAGAAGCAGCCTCCAGGATGCAGGATTTTGAATCCAAGATGGATGCGTTTGCCGATGCCATGGTAATGATGCATGAAAGCATCGAACAATTAACCTCAAAGACAGATGAATTATTCACACGTACCGATTCCATTAATCAGAATTTGCTTGACCTTGCAGAAACTACATCCGCTATAACTACCAGACTTGACGATCTTGAAAGTCGTCCAGTTCCCGCTGCATCAGTCAGTACTAATGCCGTTTCCAAAGGCGATGAAAAAGCGCCAGCCACAAAGAGTAAGCACGATCGTGAAGAAGCAGAAGAGACGGAAATTGAATCCGAGAACGCTCCGGCTGCAAAGAAATCACTACCTCTTGTAAGGCTTGAGTTCATAAAAGCAGATCCTACCAGCGTTGTTGTCCTGCTCAACTGGATAGAGTTCCTCATGGAAAGGGTTGGAAGGAACAACCTGATGGACGCACTTGATTATTATGTTGACATCGGCTGGATAAGCGAGGATGTCATGTCAGAGATCATGGCGTATGCCCGTGGAATCGACTATTATGTGGAAAAGCCCACATGGCGCCTTTTGCCGGAAGACCACACTAAGTCCCTGCTCTTCATTGAGAGGCTCTCAGGCCGCAAGATCGACAGGAACATGCTCAGTTCCATAGACAGGGAGATGGCAAAGGTAAAGCACGGTCTGGAGGAACTGTATGGGATTTGAGATCTCCGTTGTGGCAGTGATATTTTTCATCACTGCACTTGTAGTTGGTTCATTGTCATATTCCATGCTCAACACTTCAAATGAAGTTGTCAGTGATGCTACGGAAGAACATTACCAGATGCAGAACTCAAAGCTCAAGACGAATATAGAGGTAGAAAGTGCAATTGCCGGGAATTATTCAGGTACCTACAACCTGACAGTGACACTTTCAAATATTGGTAGTGAGACAGTCCGTTTTGATGAGCTCAATGTTCTTGTTGACGGAAACCTGGAATCCTATAAATATAGTGATGTTGCAGCAACCTGGACACCTGCTGAGACACGAAGTATGACCGTTCCCTACCTTTCCGGCACAGGGGTCCATCGTGTAAAAGTTGTAACTCGTAATGGTGTTTCTGCTTACAGTTCATATATCGTCTGAACTGAATAGCAATCTTATATACTATTAATTATATATTATTATTCTAATTCTATTTGCATCGGACTGGCAAAAAACATGAAAAGCATGCTAAGATCAGAGAGAAAGACCTTACTGAAAGATACAGGTGCAGAAACCGCGGTTACGCACATGATCTTCTTCATAGCCGCAATGGTTCTGGCTATCAGTGTAGTTGTTCTTATCTCCGGCAATGTCCAGTCCATGATCGCTTCATCCAGTGCAAGCAGTAAAATGTTGTCCGAACAGATGCGGACTGACATAACCATTGTGAACGATCCTGAGATAGTTCCATATGACAGCGGTTCCGGCAAATACACTTTTTATGCCAAGAATACCGGAAAGACCGAGCTGGCTCCTGAATATGTGACCGTTCTTGTGGACGGTATATTCATAGAACCTGTGGATGTCAATACTGCATTGACAGATGGTGATATCGTATGGAGGCCGGGAGAGATTCTCACTTTGAATGTTACCACTAACCCTTCTCCACTGGAAGTAGGCGATCACAGAGTGCTTGTTGCGGCTGATAATGGAAAATCCGGTGCAATGAGTTTCAAAACGTAATAAGAGGCAAATAATGGCAAAGATCAATGCATTTGCAATTCCCAGGGATGACCTGAATGATAAATTGGGAGGAGGCTTTCCTGCCGGCTCACTTGTAGTAATCGAAGGTGGCAGTGGCGGAGGAAAAAGCACGATTTCCCAGCGACTTTCATTCGGATTGAACGAAAACGATGTCAGTGTAACTTTTGTCTCTACACAACTGACCACAAAGGGCTTTATAAACCAGATGTATTCAATGGACTATCCCATTGCCCCGTTCCTTTTGAATGGCCTGCTCTTATACATTCCTGTAATTCCGCTGGTGCAGGCGGCAAAATCGAGATTTGATTTTATAGAGCGGCTAATGGCTGCCGAAGAGCTTTTTGAGAAGAATGTCATAATTATCGACACTCTTTCTTCACTTATCAAATACAGTGCGAACACTGAGAAAACACTTGACCTGATATCATTCTTCAAAAAACTGAATGGTATGGGCAAGGTCATTATTCTTACAATTGAGCCAAACCAGCTCACAGAGGACATTGCTTCAATGTTCCGCTCTTCATGTGATATTTACATTACTCTCAAATCAAAGCCTCTTGGAAGTGAAGTCAAGAGGACCATTGTTGTTAACAAGTTCACCGGTGCCAAGGGTCCGGTTGGACAGATGATCGGTTTCAGAATAGAGCCAAAGGTCGGTCTTGTAGTCGAGATCGCTTCAGTATCATAATCTTAAAGGTAGTGTTAATATGGATGCAGAATTTCAGAAAGCAGTACAGAGGAACCCTCATCTGGGTGAGTATGTAAAGAAATTCATGCGTGAGACAGGAGAGGATGAACCAACTTTCATGGTAAGTCTTGGAAAGGATATCGACAAGTCCAAAGTAAGCATCATTCTTCCGGTTGGAGATCCTGTGTTCATCCATCTTTATGGCGGTGATGAGCAGGGAGAGATCAACTATTTCGGAATAGAGCCGGAGCTTAACGATACTGAAAAAAAGAAATATCGTACTGTTCTGGATGTTATCCTTGAAAAATCCGCCAACGAACCTGTTCCTAACACCGAAGCAGAACTTAAGGATCTTATCACAAAACTGTTCAATGAATCCATAGACATAGGTGCAGGTGGCAATATCGATGATGAGGAAAAAGGCAAAGGAAAATTCGATATTCTCCAGAAACTCATGCCCGTCCAGAAAAAAGTCCCTATGACCCAGTCTGAGTACAACAGGATCCTCTATCATCTTGAAAGGGACATTATCGGCTCAGGCCCCATCGAACCAATTATCAGAGACCCATATCTTGAAGATATCAGCAGTATAGGCGTGGACAATGTGTTTATTGTCCACAAGATATTTGACACGATCAAAACCGACCTTACTTTTGGTGATGAACAGGGTCTGGATAACTGGCTTCGCAGTATGAGTGAGCGTATCGGTCGTCCTGTAAGTGATGCCAGGCCAATTGCTGACGGTGCACTTCCGGATGGTTCCCGTATCAATATTATTTACCCTATAGATGTCAGTAAGCGTGGTAGCAGTTTCACCATGCGTAAGTTCAGTGAAGTGCCTGTAAGCATCATCCAGCTCATCGGCTGGGGTGCACTGAGCGCTGAAATGGCTGCCTACATGTGGATGTGCCTTGAGAATGGTATGAGTATCTTCTTCAGTGGTGAGACCGCAAGTGGAAAAACCACAATGCTCAATGCATGTCTTGCTTTTGTAAATCCTAAGGCCAAGATCTTCTCTGCAGAAGATACTGCCGAGGTTCAGCCTCCTCAGCCTGTGTGGCAGCAACTGATCACTCGTGAGGAAGGTCCACCTGAATCGAGGGTAGATACGTTTGCCCTGCTAAAGGCCGCTCTTCGTTCAAGACCAAACTACATCATCGTAGGTGAGATTCGAGGAGCCGAAGGTAACGTAGCTTTCCAGGGTATGCAGACAGGTCACCCTGTACTTGCGACTTTCCACGCATCTGCGGTATCAAAAATGATCCAGCGTCTTACGGCAGACCCTATCAATGTACCTGTGACTTTCATTGATAACCTGAATATTGCAATGATCCTTTCGGCTGTCTACCGTAAAGGGAAGTTCCTGCGTAGGGCTCTTGCAATCGAGGAAATAGAAGGTTACTATGAGGAAATAGGCGGTGTTGCAACAAGGGCAGTTTTCCAGTGGGAACCTGATACCGACAGGCACAAGTTCCGTGGCCTGAACAACAGTTACATCCTTGAGGATAAAATAGCTACAAAGCTTGGTTACGAGGATAAAAGGGCGATATACCAGGATCTCTTCCTTCGGGCAAAGATTCTGGAAGAGATGAAATCAAGGGGTATTGAAGATTATTTTGACGTGCTTGAGATAATTGTGAACTTCTACAAGCATGGTTTAGATGGTCTTCCATTTTCGGTCTGAGGTGAGTTTGTGAGCTATGAGAAAGCATTCAAGAACCTTGGCATGGAACCCAAGGTATATTTCAAGAAGTTTGCTTTACCTATCATAGCATTCGGATTTTTATTTTCCATTCTTCTTCTTGCTTTGCTGCCGACAATGTTTGTTGGCAGTGCCAAGTTCATACCTTACCTGATACCTGTTATATGCATTATATTCGCAATGTCCTATCCTCTTTCGATCCTGGCAGGCAAAGCTTCCCGCATAGATAACAATATGCACTATTACATCACCCAG